>CAZAPS010000007.1:48860-57293 GCA_964487355.1 uncultured Oscillospiraceae bacterium | reverse complement strand
CCGAACTGACCAGTTTTCCGGGGTTTTAAAGCTCATTGTTCCAATGCTGTGTTCCTCAGTATAATTTGATACATCGACCTCACTGAATAAGTCAGTGATAACTTCAGTGTCGACAACAGTCTCTTCCGTTTCTTCCGTTGTTGTTTTATCACCTGTAGTTTCGGTAGACCCTTTGGGTGAGCTATCACATCCTACAAGTACCAATACAAAAGCTGCAAGTAAAATGGCAATTCGTTTCTTCATAAATTCCCCCTTGATTTTCCCAGTATCGTTCAATCCCTACATTATGAATTGTAATACACTCTATATGTCTAACAAGTTACATTGGCCTTCTACTTAAGTGTTTCCCTTTAGGATCAGTAATCTGATCTGTTTTAATATACAAAAATTGCAGGATCAATTAGGTGGTATAGTTGTTGCAGCTGGCGGTATCGTTGTAATAGTGATACGGGATACAGCTGCCACATCAATCCGGCAGTCTGTCCGAACTTCAAAATTTATTTTTTTACTTGCAGCACCATATACTCATTCTTTAGTTACAGTTTGCAGTTATCATAATCAGAGCATTACCCCCACCCCCCAGCTTCAAACAGCGCGAAACATCGGTCCCGCGCTGTCGTATTCTCTTAATAGATTTCTGTCCCTTCCAGATTTACACAGCAATTAGAGCATTAATATCATTTTATAAAGTACACTATCCAATAAATCGGACTCATCTCAATCAATCAGATAAATACTGTAATTTGTCGGCACTACAACTAGCCGCTCGTCCCCACCCCCGAAAAAACTTCAAACAGCGCGAAACACCGGCCCCGCGCTGTCGAAATTCAGTTTTAATCCCCAATATTTGTTAGCAATCTGGTTTATTCAGGACCTGTCACATCACGATTCGAGTACGCGGATAACCGCCTCGATCGACTGCACATAGTCTTTCTCCTGAATTCGCTCCAGGGCGGCACGCACACCTCGTTCGGCGGCGCTGTGGGTGATGACCACCAATTCCGCTTCACCCTCATTTGAGCTGTTCTGCACGACCGAGGAAATGCTCACATCATTGTCTCCAAACGCTTTCGCGACTCCGGACAGGACGTTGGTCTGATCTTTCACCAACAGACGGATGTAGAACATATTCTCCACATCGTTGATCGATAGAATCCTCTTGTCCAGATAGGTGATGTCATTGTCTTCCCCGGTGCTGCCCGCCTTGATATGGCGCGCGATCTGCATGATGTCGCCCATTACCGAACTGGCCGTCGGCATGGCGCCGGCACCCTGTCCATAGAGCATGACGTCGCCGCAGGCGTCACCGTGGACGAACAGCGCGTTGAACGAATCGTTGACCGAGGCCAGCGGATGTTTTCTTGGCACAAAAACAGGATAGACGCCCAGTTGGACCTGTTTGTTCTTATCCTTCGCGACGGCGAGCAATTTAAGCGCGTATCCCATCTTTTCGGCGATCGCGATGTCGTGTTGTTTGATCTCGCGGATGCCTTCGTTATAGACGTCATCGGCCGTCACATCGACGTTAAAAGCGATTTGCGCGAGAATGGCGATCTTGCGCGCGGCGTCCAGTCCGTCGACATCGGCGCTCGGGTCGGCCTCGGCAAAGCCCAGTCTTTGGCATTCGTCCAGCACATCCTCGTAGGATCGTCCGTCGACCGTCATCTTGGTCAACATATAGTTTGTGGTGCCGTTCAATATGCCGAGCATCTTGTCGACACGGTTCGCGGCCAGTGTGCGGCGCATTGGATTGATGATCGGAATCGTGCCGCCCACACTCGCCTCGTAGTACAGGTCGACCTTGTTATCGGCCGCGATCTCAAACAGCTCTTTGCCTTTGAACGAGATTAGATCTTTGTTGGCGGTTACAACGTTTTTGCCGTGCTCCAGACTCTGGCGGATATAGGTGTAGGCGTCGCCCATGCCGCCCATCAGCTCGACGACGATGTCGACTTCAGGATCGTTTAAGATCACGGAGAAGTCCTGCACGATTTGGCTGTCGTCCACACCGAGCTGTTTCGCTTTCTCCGGTGTTCTCGCCAGCACATATTTCAGTTTGATGTCGGTGCCGGATTTTCGCTTGATGCCGTTGTAGTTTTGTTCGAGTAGTTTGACCACGCCCCCACCAATGGTGCCGACGCCCAACAAAGCGATATGGATCATATTCATCCCTCCATGCGTTTTTCACGCTTCATGTTCATTTTACAGCGGCGAAATTGACTTTATTGTTGACGGCGCTCGCCACCGCGCGCAACGAAGATTTACTAATGTTACCGGAGATCCCGACACCGATAAACTCAGCGCCATTCTCATCGCGGATCAAAACATAGGAGATCGCTTTTGACAGCGTGCCCTCATTCAACGCGTGCTGATGATAGGAGACGATCTCAATGGTCGCGCTCAATTGTTTTTCGAGAATGTCACAAAAGGCCGCCACAATGCCGTTGCCTTCACCTTTACTGACAATTTCCGCTCCATCTTTCTCGATGGTCGCTTCCAGCATGACATGGTCATTGTCGATCATCTCTTCTTTATAATGTGCCAGGCGCAATGGCTGGAACACGTTGATGTACTGTTTGTCAAACAGATCGCGGATCTCATCCGGCGTCAACTCTTCATGACGCTCGTCGCTGAGTTTGGTCACCTCGCGGCTGAAAATCTGCATGATTCGTTTGGGCACCTGCAAGCCATAGTTTTGCTCCAGCACATAGCCGATGCCGCCCTTTCCAGATTGGCTGTTGATGCGGATGATCGGATCGTAGCTGCGACCCACGTCTGCAGGATCGATCGGCAGATAAGGGACATCCCAATACTGCTTGCTCTGCTGCACATTCATGCCCTTGCTGATCGCATCCTGATGAGAACCGGAAAAAGCCGTGTAGACCAGTGTGCCGGCGTAAGGATGGCGCGGAGAGACCTCCATGCGCGTGTTGCGCTCATAGACCTCAATCGTCTCGTTGATGTCGGTAAAATCCAATTTGGGATCGATTCCCTGCGAGAACAAATTCAAGGCGAGTGTCAAAATATCGGCGTTCCCGGTGCGTTCACCGTTGCCAAACAATGTGCCCTCCACTCTGTCCGCTCCGGCGAGAATTCCGAGTTCACTGGAGGCGACCCCGGTCCCTCGGTCATTGTGAGTGTGCAGACTGATCAGGATGGAATCGCGATAGCGGGTGTGTCGGCTAAAATACTCAATGCGATCGGCGTAGACATTGGGTGTCGACATCTCCACCGTGCTGGGCAAATTCATGATCGCCTTGTTCTCCGGAGTCGGCTGCCAGACATCGCAGACGGCGTCACAGATATGTACCGCGAAATCATTTTCGGTGCCGGTATAGCTTTCCGGTGAGTATTCAAATTGATACTGTGTGCCGCTGTCATCGGCGTCGGCGAATTCCTTGAGCATCTTCGCGCCTTCGACCGCGAGCTCCAGACATTCGTCTTTGGTCATGCAAAACACGACATCGCGCTGCACTTCGGACGTCGAGTTATAAAGGTGGATCACCGCCTTCGGCGCTCCTTTGACCGCTTCAAAGGTTTTCTCGATGATGTGTTGCCTGGACTGAGTCAGCACCTGGATGGCGACATCGTCGGGAATCAGATCATTGTCGATCAGGTGGCGGCAAAAATCAAATTCGGTGTCCGACGCGGCCGGAAAACCGATTTCAATTGTTTTGAACCCGATTTTTACCAGGTAATCAAAGAAATCGATCTTTTGTTCCAGGTTCATGGGAATCTCCAGCGCCTGATTTCCATCCCGTAAATCCACACTGACCCACTCCGGCGCCTCGGTGATCACACGGCTTGGCCATTGGCGGTCGGGCATGTCCAAGGTTGGATATGGCTTGTATTTTCTAAAATTCATCTGTTTCATTCGACCCTTCCCCTTCTTTTTTCCTTCATTATCTCGTTCGTTTTTTGCTGTTTAAATATAAAAAATCCTCCATCTCACACAGAGACGAAAGGATTCAAACATTCGCGGTACCACTCTTATTCGCCCTGACAGGGCGCGCTCAGGAAGATACGGGCTGATTAGATCGCCGATATCCTCGTCCATATAACGTTGGACCTGTCGTGAGCGCCTAGTGGGAGTGTCTCCGTTCAGCGTCCGGCTCCAAGACCAGTTCAGCTCGCCTTCGTACTGTCTCTCACCATCCGACAGCTCTCTGAAAATCCAGCATCGCCTACTACTTCTCTTCACAGCCTTTAAATATTATCGATATCATATTACATTTGATTTTAGAATGCAAATAAAATAAATCCGTCTACCTCACTTTTATAAAAGTATTTTATTTTCTGATATTCTTCTTGCCTTTTGTAGAATTAAAAACGGTAACGAACAAGCAAACCGCCATTAAAATTGTAGATATAATCAACAACCAATCTGCTTCATATACGACGCTTGTCGCGCCACCAATAAATGCAAGAAAACCAGCTACTCGACAAAATAAATTCAATTTCCTCATAGCCAACCACCTCATAGTTTTCTTAAATATATTTGCTTTGTAACAGCTGCAATTAGCATCTGAGATACTGCGGCCACAACAAGCGTTATAAATATTGTAAGATTAAAATAGCCTGCGATAATCCCTACAATAATCATGACAATAGAAGTTATCAGCAACATCGGTACACCTGCTTTTGCCCGGATTGCTTTTAATCGCTCGTCGTTTTCTTTGTTGTATTGTAATTTTAGCTTTTTGTCATCAGTAAGAACTCTACGATAAAGGATCAAAAAAGCTATTGAAATTATCCCAAGAGATATAGCAGCTCCGAACTGAAATTCAAATATGAAACTTTCCTTAATCCTTTCACTTGCAAAAAATACATTATAGATGCTAAGGCCTACTGCTACCAAAATCGGAATTGTGAGCAAATACATTCTTCTTTTGAGAACTTTTCTATATTTATCCATTGTCAATCTCCATCTCATTTATACACTCAGAAAAATCAAAGACATCTTCAATAGAGAGTCCAAAATAATATGCAATTTTGAATGCCAGAGGTAGAGATGCCGTATATTTTCCAGTCTCGATAGATGTAATTGTCTGTCGTGTAACACCTACGGCAAGGGCAAGTTCTTCTTGAGAGAGTTTTCTTTCTTTTCTAAGTGATGCTATTCGTGTTTCCATATACATCCTCCGGTAGCAAAGCTTGCTTTGCATAAATAGAATAGTTTACTTTGCGAATAATGTCAAGCATGCTTTGCAAATTCAAAATCTGACTGGTTTTCATAGAAATTGGTTGCGTATCGGAAACAAGTTTATAGCTTATATATTCCAGTTTTATATACACCAAAATTTGGGTGACGACTATTTAAAAGCGGCATTAGTTTATCGCCAATGCCGCCGTTCATATCGTCCATTTATTTGTCCGTTTAGGACACGGATTGATGTCCGCTCACTCTTTGATCCAAACTCTTTTGCTGATGTCTTCCGCGGCTTTGGCGTCAGGTTCCTGAACGATTCCGCCAAATGGCATTTGAGCGATCAGATTCCACGATTCAGGTATGTCAAACAGTTTGGCGACGCTTTCGTTAATCACCGGATTATAATGTTGCAAGGAAGCGCCCAGATCAAGTCCGCGCAGGTTGGACCAGATATTGAACTGCAGCATGCCGTTTGCGTGATGGGACCACTTGTCGAAGTTGTCGGCGTAGGAAGGAAATTTATCCTGCATGCCTTTCACCACGTCCTTGTCGATGAAAAACAGCACGGTTCCATAACCGGCTTTGAATCCATCCAGCTTGTCGCGCGAGACTTTGCCGCCAAACGCGTCATAAATCGCGTCCCAAAGCTTGTCGTGTTGCTCGCCCAAGGCGATCACAACCTTGGCGCTCTTCATATCAAAGGCGTCAGGCGTCAGTTCGGTCAGCTGTTGGATCAGCTGAATGATTTCATCTTTGTCGGCTGAAATCTCTTTGTTGATGGCGTAGTAACTTCTTCTTTTTTGTATGTTTACTAAATTGATCATAATAATTTCCTTTCTATGCCCACGCGCTTGTCACACGTTGGATACAATCGAATCGCGGACAATCAGGTCGCCGCGTCACGAAATTTCTTGAAATATGAAATCATCTGATCTTGCTCTTCTTGCGTCCAGACGGACAGCAACTCTTTGAGCAAGACCTCGTTTTGCGGATATACCTCTTTCATCAAGTCCTTGCCGGCTTTGGTAATATGCAAAAAATAACGTCGATGATCGGTCTCATCTCTATATTTAGTGAGCAAGCCTTTTTCAGTCAGATTTCTCACCAGCACGGGGATGTTGCCACCCGTCGTCAAAATCAATTCCTGAACGCGTCCGATGCTCAGATCACCTTTGTGATACAACGCCTCGAGCACAGCGAACTGTCCTTTGGTGAGTTTGTATCGTCTGAATAATTCTTCGGAATCGCGGTTGATGCGATTCAGTGTTCGACTCATTCCGATATATAAAGCAATGGGTACGTCGCTCAATCTCCTCACCTCGTTTCATCCATCCTGTTGTACTTCAGTCAATTATTACTATATAAACATATTGTCAGGTGTGGAGCGAACGGAAGAGGCAATTTGTTACAAAAATTGTGAACAATTTCGAACTCATCCGTCGATTAGCATCGCACGTAAAATATTGGTTATGGGCAAATCTTTTGTGCCGGCCCCCGATCCGCTCTTAATGACTTTCATCGGGGAGGGCAGCTCGTTGCCGGTGCGAATGGCGGCGACGATGGCCGCTCCGGTTGGGGTGATCATCTCCCCCTCCACCTCCGCAAGCACGCGCAGTGGGATGCCGTGTGTTTCACATATATACAAAACGGCAGGCACCGGAACTGGCAGTTGGCCGTGGTGGCAGCGCACGAATCCGGTTCCCTCATTGAGCGCCGTGACAATCACGTCTTTGATACCCAAGTTCGTCAGGCAAATCGCCGCCGCGGCGATGTCCACTATGGAGTCGACCGCGCCAACTTCATGAAAATGCACTTGATCGATTGGCAGTTGGTGGGCGTGTGATTCGGCTTCGGCGATGATGGTGAAAATGCGCAAAGCAAGATCCACTTCCTCGGTGGTCAGCGATCCGGATCGCAAGACCTCTGTCACGGCCGCCAGGTTTCTGTGGTCGTCCGCGTGCGAGTGTGTGTGCCCATGCCCATGCCCATGATTATGCGAATGATCATGTTCAGGTGAATGTCCGTGCGAATGCCCATGCCCATGCTCATGCTTATGTGAATGTTTATGTTGATGCGCGTGGACATGACCGTGATCATTTGAATGTTGGTGGGTGTGTCCGTGGTCGTGCGACTCTGGAACTTTCTCGTCCCGCTCCAGGATCACATCAAATTTTTTGGCGCGGATGCCATTTTTTTTCACCTCATGAATCTCAAGCGTGTAGCCATCCAACTTCAGGCTAGCCAGCCGCTCGCGCAGATATTGTTCGTCCGCTCCCAGATCCAACAGCGCGGCGACCGTCATGTCACCACTGATGCCCGAGGCGCATTCCAAATACAAAGTGTGTTTCATAATTGACTCTTTCTAGTTATCATGTCTGATCCGACAAATCGAGTGGATCTCGCCGCCGCTCATGCTCGGTGCTTCCACGCAGCGCCAACCGGTTGATTTGAGCGGCCAGATAACCCGCTCCAAAACCATTGTCGATGTTGACGACCGCCAGACCTTCGGCACATGAGTTCAGCATGGTCAGCAGGGCGGCCAGACCGCCAAAACTGGCTCCATAGCCAACCGAGGTGGGTACACTGATGACCGGTTTATCCACCAGGCCGGCGATCACCGTGCCCAGCGCGCCTTCCATGCCCGCGATCGCGATCACGGCGTTCGCCCGGTGAATCACCTCCATCTGATCGAACAGCCGATGGATGCCGGCCACGCCCACATCGTACACACGGTCCACCTGAGCGCCAAAAAACTCTGCGGTGACCGCCGCCTCCTCGGCGATATGAATGTCAGACGTTCCGCCGGTGCAGACACAGATTCGTCCCTCCGCGCGGTGCGTCTCATATTGCAGCCTCAGTGTTCCGGACTGCTGATCCCAGATCAAATCCGGCAGATCGGAAAGCACTTGTTCGGCTTGATTTGGAAGTACTTTGGTCACCAGCACGTTGGTCTTGGTATGCGCGAAACGTGACAAAATGGTCATCAGCTGTTCGTTTGTCTTCCCCGCTCCGAAAATGACCTCGCCAAAGCCGTTGCGCAAGGTGCGATGATGATCGATCTTTGCGAAATCCAAATCTTCATAGGGCAGATCGCGCAGGCTGCGCGCCGCCTCTTCGATGGGGACCGCGCCTTCTTTTACCTGGTTTAGTAATTGATAAATATCCACAAATACTCCTCATGAGATCAGTTTACAAGACATCGTTTTGCCGGCGCTTGCCGACCTGGATGGTCCACGCCCACACTCTTGATTTTACGGTTGCCGTCAAATAATTCAAGCATGCGC
>CAZAPS010000007.1:38945-48760 GCA_964487355.1 uncultured Oscillospiraceae bacterium | reverse complement strand
CGGGTCGTTTGGAGTATAATCAACACAATATCATGGATGATTTGATTCGCGGAGGAATTCATATGCGACGACAGCCCAATAGTGAGTTGAAACAGGCGCCGGATCTTGAGTCGCGCCGGTCGACACACGGTCGACGTGGCGAAGTAAGGCGAAAGCTGGGCTGGCCGGCTTTGCTCACCGGGCTGATCATGGTCGCCATCGGTGTGATCGTCTTCATTCGTCCGGAGAGCGTGTTGGCTTTGTTCGGCACGGTGATCGCCATGCGCGGCGTGGTGAATCTGATCAAATTTCTAAACTCTAACGAACTGAAAGGATTCAGGCTTTTCGCCTATTTGGGTGTTTCGTTTGTCTTGATCGCGGTGGGTGTCGTGTTTTTGATCCAACCACCGTTCGCGACGCTGATTTTTTATTATGTGATCGCCGTGTGGTTTATGCTCGAAGGCATCGCGAACTATATGCAGGCGGGTCAGGTAAGGCAGGTGGATTTGATCTTGTTCTACCTGGTGCTTGGCCTGAACACCTTGTTATTTATCGACTCGGTCGTGCTGCTGTTCAACTCCAAGTTCCCGGCGGACAGCGCGCGCTTCATCAACATCATCATCGGTGGCGGTCTGATTCTCTCCGGCGTGATTTATTTCCTATTCGGACTGGCCGGTTCCAATCGCACGCCCAAGGGCACGATTTCGCTATCAAAAGAGCTCGACGAGTGAGAGCGACGCTGATGGAACGTCGGCGCCACCACTGACCGGTTTGTTTCAAAAACACCTTCCGGACATCGAGTGTCGGAAGGTGTTTTCATCATCTGTTCGGTTTATCTCACCGCGGTCTTCCACTGTCGGCGCTGCCTCATTTTAGAAGCTACGCCTAAGTTACTCTTTGACCGAAGGCAATGTCGAGCCGCCGTACGGCATGACGATCACGGAGGCGTCCTCACCCATTTCCTTGATCGCGGTGTCAAACGCGGTCTGCAGATCGGGTTGATAGTCCAAATTGATGCTCTTGACGAACTCCTCGCTCAGATCCGAAACCAGCATGACGCGCGCCTTTTGCTGGACCATCGCGATCGCGGCCGCTTTGTGTCCACCCAGCACGAACTCCTGCTGGATCTTTTCGACCATCTCGTCCGGCTGGTATTTCAACATCCACTCCTCGAACTTTTCCTCACCGAGACCTTCGGTGCAGGCTCCGACCCAGATCACCACGCCACCTTCGCGCACCGCGTATTTGGTGTTGTCCAGCGCCTTTTGCGCCTGATAGACATTGATGTCTTTGGGGAATCCGCCCGGAGAGACGATGACGATGTCCGCCGGCTCATCGAGTTCTTTCTTGTACAGGCGATCGAGGAACGCGCAGGCGTCACGATGGGCCTCGACGTGATGTCCGGCTGCGCTGTAGACAATCTCTTTTTTCTCATTGAGCACAACGTTGACAATGAAATCAATGTGCACGTAGTTGGCGATGTCGTCCATCTCCTCGCGGATCGGGTTGCCCTCCATCTTGCCGGCTCTGGCGTCCGGACGCACCATCATACGGTGATTCATCTGGATCGCATCGTGGGTGGACACGCCGGGCATGATCGCCTTGGCGCCACCGCTGTAGCCCGCGAAATAATGAAACTCCACATTGCCGAGGGTGATCACCCGATCGGCGTCGCAGACCGGTGTGAACACGTCCAGAACCGTCCCGTTCTTGGTTGTGCCCATGTTTTTACAATTTTTGCCCGACGGATCGGAGTCGATGCAGCGGATGCGATCATACACGTCGTCACCGACCAGGTTGCGCATCTCTTCTTCGGTATGGTTGCGATGGGCGCCCAGTCCGAAAACCACAAAGATATCCTCGTCCTTCACTCCGGCTTTCTCTAACTCGTCGAGTACCGGAGGCAGCACCTTGTAGCTGGGAAGCGGGCGGGTGATGTCTGAGGTGACGATGCAGATGGACTCACCGGGTTTGACAATCTCGCTGAGCCTGGGAGCGCCGATCGGCTGCTCCAGAGAACGACGAACCTCGTCGACGCCGGTCGAATTGATTTCCACTTGATTTGGCGTTAAAACAGCCATCAGATTGTGATCCGGAATGTCAAGATTCAGCTGAGTTTTCGCATAGTTCAGACTAACTTCCATTTTGTTTCCTCCCGCATTTTTAAATTAAATACATATTTAATCTATTATACAGCAAATGACCCGCGATCTGTGTAATCGCGGGCCATCTCGTAGCTATATTGTGCGTTGAATTGTTTGTTACTCGCCGCGGACCTTGTCCTTCAACCGGGAAACACTTGAATCTGACGCCTGTTCTTATTTGGCTGTGATGTGCCCTTGGTGGACCAGCAGTTCGGCCATCAGGACCGCGCCACCGGCCGCGCCGCGCAGTGTGTTGTGCGACAGACAGGTGAATTTCCAGTCGAAAATGGGATCCTCCCGCAATCGCCCGACCGAGACGCCCATGCCGTTTTCGGTCATCACATCGCGCAGAACCTGAGGACGATCATTGTCCTCAAGATAGGTCAAAAATTGTTTCGGCGCAGTTGGGAAATTGGCGGTCTGAGGCAGACCGGCAAAAGAACGCCAACGCTCCAAAATCTCCTCTTTTGAAGGCTTGCGCGCGAATTTAACCGATACCGAGGCGGTATGTCCTTCCTGGACCGCCACACGGTAGCACTGTGCCGAGATGACCGGCTCGTCCGGCAACTCAATCTGACCGTTTGTCGCTTTGCCCCAGATTTTAAGTGGCTCACGCTCACTCTTCTCTTCTTCTCCGCCAATGTACGGAATCAGATTGCCGACCATTTCTGGCCAGGTCTCAAAGGTCTTGCCCGCGCCGGAAATCGCCTGATAGGTGCTGACAAAGATCTGCTGTGGCTCAAAATCCAGCAGCGCGGTCAATGCGGGCACATAGCTTTGGATCGAACAGTTCGGCTTGGTCACGATGAAACCGCGGGTGGTGCCCAGACGTTTCTTTTGCGCCTCGATGATCTGTGTGTGATCGCTGTTGATTTCGGGGATGATCATCGGCACATCCGCCGTCCAGCGATTCGCGGAGTTGTTTGACACGACCGGAGTCTCGGTCCGCGCCACACGCTCCTCCAACTCAATCAGTTCTTTTTTCTCCATGTCGACGGCGCAGAACACAAAGTCCAGATCCGCGCAGAAATCTTCAATCTCAGCGCTGTCCCGGACGACCATGTCGCGCACCATTTCGGGCATTTCGACGGTCAAACGCCAACGATCTCCGACGGCCTCGGCGTAAGATCGTCCCGCCGAGCGAGACGACGCGGCCAGGCTGATCAGCTCAAACCAGGGGTGGTCGGCCAACAAAGTGATGAAGCGCTGTCCCACATAGCCGGTGGCGCCGATTATACCCACTCTCAACTTTTTTTCCATATCATTCCTCCATATCATTTAACAAATGAATAAAAATACATAATTCCGCAGACTTCTTTGAAAGTCTTCTACGTTAAAATATCATACTTTTATTATGCTATTCTAGTTATACTTAAAAAATGCCAGATTAAATCATAAATCTGCATTCTTAATCACTAGAACTTGCACAAGAAAGGTGTCCGGACGATGTTTGAAGAAAAGAATGAACCCACGACGTTTGCTCTGCTGGACGATTTCTTGAATTATATGCAGACGATTAAAGGGCGGGCCGACAGCACGGTCAAAGAATATCGCTACGATTTGGCGCTCTTTTTTCGCTTTTTGCGTCAGCGCCGCGGCCTCGTTCCCAAGCTGACCAAAATCAATGAAATCGAAATCCACATGATCAACGAAGAGTTTGTGCAAAGCGTCACGCTGTCTGATTGTTACGCGTTTTTGGGGTACCTGACCAGGGAACGCAAGGCGTCCGCTGCCAACCGCGCCCGCAAAGTCTCGGCCATGCGCAGTTTCTTTCGCTACCTAAAAAGCAAAGTGAATGTGATCGAAAACGATCCCACCGCGGATCTGGAGTCGCCCAGTCAGCCCAAACGACTGCCGCGCTATCTGACGCTGGACGAGTCACGGGCGTTGCTGAACGCGGCGGACAACAAGGAAAACCAGTTTTCGGAACGAGATTACTGTATTTTGACATTGTTTTTAAACTGCGGCATGCGCCTTTCAGAGCTGTGCGGCATTGATCTACAGGACATTCAGGGTGAAACCTTGCGCGTGGTTGGAAAAGGTGACAAGGAACGGACCATCTACTTGAATGGCGCCTGTATTCAGGCGTTGGATAATTATCTGGCGGTCCGTCCGAAACGAAATTTAACCGATAAAAACGCGCTGTTCATCAGCCGTCAGGGCAATCGCATCGCGCCATCCACCGTTCAGCGCATGATCAAGAAATATCTTTATCAATCCGGTCTGGATCCCAAGCGCTATTCAACTCACAAATTGCGCCATACCGCCGCCACTTTGATGCATAAGTACGGGCAGGTGGATATTCGGCTGTTGCAGCAGATCCTCGGACACGAGAGTGTCTCAACGACCGAGATCTATACCCATGTGGACAGCGACAGTCTGCATGACGCGGTGGACAGCAATCCGCTCGCGTCACTGCGTTCCACCACCACGCGCGAAGATGACGAGTGAAAAAACAGCGGGCATGATTCGCCGGGCGGCCACAAGCGCAATTTGACGCGCCTTTGGAATGGATCGAGTGAGCGGTCAAAAACCCAAGGCGTGAAAAAACTCCCGCAATGTCGAAAATGGATTCCAAATCAAAATGGCGATCAGCAAGATGGCGATCAGGGTCAACACGATCCTCACGGTGACGACTCGATGGTGCTCGCGGTCTCTGCGTTGTTTGCGGTTGACTCGGGCGACCGAGGTGTAGCCTTTCAAACGATAGATTTTCGCCTTCCCCTGTCGGTTCAATCGCTGCGCAAGTGTTTTACGCGGCGGCTTGGGCATTGTGAATCCGGGCAACTCCGCTTCCTCATCATCGGCGCTGGCCCGTATGCTGCCTAAATCTTCAGGCCGTTTACCCGCCGGGGCGTGATCACCCGCCCCCCGGCCGGCGAACGCGCGCGCGGACCTGGATTCCGGCGAGCGAGGCACGGTAAAGTCTGTATGCCGAGAAACTAACGGCGTCGTGTTTTTATGCTGACGGTCAATTTCTTTCATTTTAACTCTCCATATACTGATACTGAAATTGTGTCATGATCACGCTCTTTATCCTTAAACGGCGTCGAGCCCGTTCAATCCTTACATGAAATCGATGAAACATTTGTAAGCCAGGTATGTGTAATACACGTCCAGTTTATGGGTGACCTCGAAAGGCGAGTGCATGGACAACACGGGCACGCCACAGTCCAAGACCTCCATGCCGGTGTTCGCCATATACTTCGCGATGGTGCCTCCGCCGCCGATATCGACTTTTCCCATTTCGCCGGTTTGCCAGGGAATGTTGTTGGCGCGAAACAGCGCGGTCACCTTGGACATGAATTCAGCGTTGGCGTCGCTCGCGCCGCTTTTTCCTCTGGATCCGGTATATTTGCTCAGGTTGATCCCTTTGCCCAGGTAGGCCTGGTTTTGTTTGTCGGACACCGAAGCGAACGTCGGGTCGAATCCGTTGGTCACATCGGCGGACAACATGTTTGTGTTTTCGAGTGCCCGGCGGAACAAGATCTCATCATACCCACCATTTTGCTTCGCCAGCACCTCGGCCAGGAAGTTCTCGTACATACGAGATTGAGCGCCGGTGTTTCCGTCGCTGCCGACCTCTTCCTTGTCACTCAACATGCAGACAACTGTCTTACGTGGGCGTTCGGCCGCCATCACCGCGCGCAGCGCCGGATAGGCGCAAACGCGGTCGTCCTGACCGTAGCCGCCGATAAACGTGCGGTCCAAACCGACGTGTCTCGCCTTGCCGGCCGGAACCACTTCAATCTCCGCCGTGGCGAGGTCTTCTTCGATCAGACCATAGTTGTCATAGAGAATTTTCAGCACGCCCAGCTTGACTTTATCTTTGATTTCGCTGTCGCCAAATGGACGGCTGCCGACCAGTAGGTTGAGCTCCTCGCCCTTGACGATGTTGTTTCCGGATCGCTTCATCTGCTCTTGTGATAAATGGATCAACAGCTCGTTGAACGTAAAGACCGGATCGTCCTCGCCGTCCCCCAAATGGATCTCGACCGTCGTTCCATCCTGTCGAACGGCCAGCCCATGTAAAGCCATGGGGACCGTCGTCCACTGATATTTCTTGATGCCGCCGTAATAATGTGTTTTAAATAGAGCCAGCTCGCTGTCCTCATAAAGAGGCAGTGGTTTGAGATCGGCGCGGGGCGAGTCGACGTGGGCTCCCAAAATATTAAAGCCGTCCGCGGCGGGATGTCCGCCGATGACCGCCGCCATCAAACCTTTGCCGCGGATGGACGTGTAGACTTTGTCTCCCGCCTTGAGCTCTTCTTTGTCTCGCAGCGGCACAAAGCCGATTTCCTCCAGCCCTTCAATCGATTGAGAGACAAACATCCGTTCGGTCTTCGCCGAGCTCAGGCAGAGCATGTATTCCTCGGCGAAAGCGAAAGCGGTGTCCAGGTCCTCTTCGGACGCGACCTCCCACAATGTCGGAAATTTCAATACCAATTTACTTTGCAACTCAGCCGCGCCGGATTCCGGTGTCTCTACCGGGGTGTCCTTCATATCGGTCTGATCGATGTGATTAGATGAATGATTCATATTTTCTCCATTGTCTGGTGACAGCCGACCAAACAGCGTCGGCGCCGGTGGTTGGTTACTTTATATATAGGTTTATTAAAGTTATAATTATAGGTGAGTTATTTATAGCCAAATCATTAAAAAGCCAAATCATTTAAAATAGTATAAAATGAAACGTGATTAAATTCAACGAGCTGAAAATAACTTGATCCAAGCGGATCGAACTGAATATCATACACCAATAGAGGAGCAATAATGGCATGTCGCCTGCAATGATTGATTCACATAACCATACTATGCATTTCTCCATCGATGGCAAACAGACTCTGGATGAGCTGGTCGCCGACGCGCTCCAGCGGGGGCTTAAAGGCATCGCGGTGACCGAGCACTATGACAAAGACGTGATCGACGGATTTTTTCAAGTCGGTGTCTCGCCGGTGGATTCTTTGCCGCAACCTGATGAATGGGTCTTCAACATCGAAGCCTACATGAACCTGCTCGACGAGAAGAAAAGACAGTTGGCCAAATCTCATCCCGAATTTGAATTGCTGTCCGGAATCGAACTCGGTTATATGCCCTATCTCGCGGAGGAGTTGGATCGTCTGGTCGAACAATACCCGTTTGATATCGTGATCGCGGCGGTTCACTGTGTGGACTATCGAGATCTCTTTCATTATGACCAGTTTTACGATGACGACAAGGTGATATCATATGGACGTTACCTTGAGGTTATTATCGAAATGCTCAAAAATCAGCATAATTTCGATGTGCTGGCGCATTATGACTATGTCACTCGATATGCGCCCTACGACGATCCGATCCTGCGCTATGCCGATTTTCCGGACCACTTTGACGAGATCTTCCGGCTGCTGATCGCCGACGGCAAGAGTCTGGAGATCAACACAAACACACGCCACAGTCAGGTTCAAAGAGGACTGGCGGATCCGGGTCTGCCCGATGAGGGCATTGTCCGGCGCTATCTGGAACTGGGAGGCAAGATGCTGACGCTTAGTTCCGATTCTCATCGAGTCGGCGCGGTCGGTGCGTACTTTGACGAGACGATTGACTGGCTAAAAGAGCTCGGTGTCTCCTATCTCACGACCTTTCGCGAACGCCAACCGGTCATTCTCACGCTGTGATTGAGCGCGGACCGGCAGCATTTTGATTAGAGGCGACCGGTCGCCGACCGATGACCCGGTTTATTTTGTCTTTTGCTCTCGCATCTGTTCCAGCCAACCTTTTATTTTGTTTTCATAGCCGTTGTCTGTCGGTTGATAATAGCGAACACCCACCATTTCATCCGGCAGATACTGCTGATCGACGATATTTCCGGGATAGTCGTGGGCATATTTGTAGCCCACTCCATAGCCCAGTTCGCTCATGCCGCGGGCAGGCGCGTTGCGCAGATGAGGTGGAATCGAGCCGGTGCGCTTATTTTCCACATCCGCCAACGCCTTGTCAATCGCCAAGTAGGCGGCGTTAGACTTGGGGCTGGAGGCGACCATGATCACAGCCTCGGCCAGCAGGATTCTGGCTTCGGGCATGCCGATCACCTTCGCGCCTTCGTAGGCGGCCATCGCGACCGTCAACGCGCTTGGGTTGGCCATCCCCACATCCTCGGCCGCGCAGATCACAATACGCCGCCCTAAAAACTCGATGTCCTCTCCACCTTTCAGCGCACGCGCCAAATAAAAGATCGCCGCGTCCGGATCCGAGCCGCGCATGGACTTGATCAACGCGCTGATCGTGTCGTAATGGTTCTCTCCATCTTTGTCAAAATATACCGAGCGCTGTTGCATACAGTCCTCGGCGATCTGCAACGTGATCACAATGGTTCCGGAGTCATCCGGCGGTGTCGACAAGACCGCAAGCTCGACCGCGTTCAAGGCGCGGCGGGCATCACCGTCCGAACGATCGCGAATGAACGCGCTCGCCTCTTCTTCCAGGCGCACGCTCATGGCGCCCAGGCCACGTGTCTCATCGGTCAGCGCGTTGTCGATCACCTGACCGATCTCCTGATCGCTCAATGGATAAAGCTGAAAGACGGTGGAGCGGGAAACCAGCGCGCTGTTGACCTCGAAGAACGGATTTTCGGTGGTGGCGCCGATCAAAATCAAGGTTCCGTCTTCCACATGTGGAAGCAACGCGTCTTGTTGAGCCTTGTTAAATCGATGAATCTCGTCGATGAACAAAACAGTGCGGCCGGACGGATTCATTAAGCGGTTTTGCGTCTCCTCGATGACGTTCTTGATGTCCTTGATTCCGCTGGTAACCGCGTTCAACTGGCGAAAGCCCGACCGCGTCGTCGTGGCGATGACTTTGGCGAGCGAGGTCTTGCCGGTGCCCGGCGGACCGAACAAAACGATCGAGCTCAGCTTATCGGCCTCGATCATCCGACGAAGCAGTTTTCCCTCACCTAAAATATGTGCCTGCCCGACAAATTCGGACAGGCTCGTTGGGGCCATTCTCCAGGCCAGGGGTGGTTGTCCGCGCCCTTCGCCACCGGATGAATGCTCGGATCCGGTGGGCAAAGGGGCTGATTGGAATGATTTCATCTCTTCGTTCTCATCCCTCCGGGTACAACGGATATTTAGTGGTCAAAGCAGCGACTTGCTCGCGAATGTAATCCGCCTGATTGTCGTAGTCGGTCAGCGTTTTGTGGATCAAATCCGCGATGACGTCCATGTCTTCCTCAAGCAGTCCGCGTGTGGTGACCGCCGGGGTGCCGATCCTGATGCCGGAGGTTATGAACGGCTTTTCCGGATCGTTGGGCACGCCGTTTTTGTTGACGGTGATGTTGACCTCGTCCAGCAGGTTTTGTAATTGTTTGCCGGTCACACCGGTGCCGCGCAGATCCAACAGCATCAAATGGTTATCGGTGCCGCCCGAAACCAGATGCAGATCTCGTTTGACCAGACCGGCCGCGAGGGCTTTGGCGTTTTTCACAACCTGTTTTTGATAAGCTTTGAATTCCGGTCTCAGCGCCTCGCCAAATGTAACAGCCTTGCCGGCGATCGCATGCACCAACGGTCCACCCTGGTTGCCCGGAAAGACGGAGGAATTGATTTTTTTGGCGATTGTCTCGTCATTTGTCATGATGACACCGCCACGCGCGCCACGCAGTGTCTTGTGTGTCGTCGTGGTGATGATATCGGCATAGGGAACCGGAGACGG
>CAZAPS010000007.1:0-38845 GCA_964487355.1 uncultured Oscillospiraceae bacterium | reverse complement strand
CGTTTGGACGGATAACCTTCGGCGTATTTATTGGTGAATGTGGAACCAACCGCTTCCATCACGGCTTCCGAAACAAAATTCTCGGAAGCGATCAGCTCGAGCTTGTCTCGCTGGCGTCCGGTCTCCGAGATGATCGCCGCGTACACCTGGGGATCTGATTTTTTCAAATGGGGATATTCCATAATTACCTCCTGGTACCCTATTACAAAAATATGACCATAAAAACAGTATTTGAACAGTGATATTGTATCATATGATCTTGCTGATTCAGCAGCGATTGTATGGAGGATTCGCTCGACTTTTGATCCGCTCTTCGCGGCAAATCAGCTCTAGTCCCATAAAATATTGATCGTCTCGATCTTATTTAGACAATCGTTCGTCAATTGCTCGATATCCAGCTGCTCTTCCGCCTTTTCCACCTGCTCAAGCGTGGGCCGGGTGCGGGGGCTCTTGGCCACAAAGACGGTGCAGCAGTCCTCATATGGCAAAATCGATGTCTCGAAGGTGTCGATCCGGCGGGCGATCTCGATGGTGTCGTCTTTGTCCAAGCCGATCAGCGGTCGAAAAACCGGCATGGTGGTGACCGCGTTGGTGCAGTTTAGCGCCTCCAACGTCTGGCTCGCCACCTGTCCAAGGCTTTCACCTGTGATCAGCGCCTGACAGTAAGTCTTGCGAGCCAAACTCTCGCTGACGCGCATCATCATGCGCCGTGTGACGACGGTCAGATGTTCCGCCGGACAGGCCGCGTTGATGGCCAGCTGCGTCTCAGTGAAATCGACGACATGCAGTCTCATCTTCCCGGAGTAGTCGGCCACACGGGTCGCCAGTTCGACCACCTTCTCTTTGGCTCGATCGCTGGTGTAAGGAAAGGTGTGAAAATAGATCGACTCGATGGTCACTCCTCTGGAGGCGATCAGATAGCCCGCGACCGGGCTGTCGATGCCACCTGACAACAACAGCATGGCTTTGCCGGAGGTGCCGGTCGGCAGGCCGCGCACACCCGGCACGATTTTGCTGTAAAGATACATTTGTTGATCGCGGACCTCGCAGTAAAGTATGAAGTCCGGCCGATGCACGTCGACAGACAGCTCATCAAAGCAGGACAAGACAGCCGCGCCTGTCCGGGCGCTGATCTCCTGTGAGATCAAAGGAAATTGCTTGTCGCCACGCCTTGTCTCAACCTTGAAAGTCATTCCCGGACGCGGTATGATTTCGCTCCTGACGTAGTCACAGGCCTGCGTGAACAACTCTTCCATGTCACTTTCAAACCGCCGTACCAAGCTGGCGGACACCACGCCAAACACGCTCGTCACGACCTTCATGGCGCGCTCCAGATTTTGTTCGGCCTCCTCATCCTGAGGCAGCACCCAGATGCGCGATTGGCTTCGGTTGACTTCATAGTCGCCCACCCGTTTCAACCGCCGCGCCATGTTGCGCGTCAATTGTTTTTCAAACTGCTTGCGGTTTTTCCCTTTTAGTGTGATCTCGCCGATTCGGGCGAGGATGATGGTGTCAAATTTTTGCTCGCTGGCCATATGCTTTCTTTCTAACCGTGTCACTCTAATCTGTGTTCCTTTATCTGTTTATCTGTTGTTTGCCTATAATCCGTATGATTTAGTCAGGTCTGGGTATGTTTTCGCAGTGTCTTGACATTGCGCACAATCGCCTCGCCTGCCGTTCTCACTTCTTCCATTGTGTTTGTGGCGTCAAAACTCAGTCGCAAAGAACCAAGCGCTTCCTTTCGTGAGACACCCATGGCCTCGAGCGTCCTGCTGTAGGTGCGCAGCTTGGAGGAACAGGCCGATTGGGTCGAAACATAGATTTGTTCGGCCTCCAGCATATGCAACAGCGTCTCGGACTGGATGCCCGGAAAGGACAGGCTTAAAATATGCGGTACCCTGACACCTTGGTCACGCAGGATGGGATTGGCAGGTTGAAGCAGTTCGATCATGGCTTGGCGCAACCGGAGGGCGTGCGCGTATCCGTCCGCTCTGAGCGCCGCTCCCTTGCGCGAGGCGAGCGCGAGTGCGCCGACGGCCACCGAGTGCTCGGTGCCGCTTCGCCTTCCTCTTTGCTGATCTCCTCCGTGCAGCAAGGGTGGCAATGTCCGGCCTTTGCGCACGTACAGCAGACCCACTCCCTTTGGACCATGAATCTTATGTCCCGAAAAAGAGGCGTAATCCACGCCGGTGGCGTGCAAATTGATCGGCAGGCGGTTCCAACCCTGCACATAATCGATATGGATCGCGGCTTGTGGACAGAACCGGTCGCGCAATTGGATCAGCTCATCGATCGGGCTGATCGCGCCGGTCTCATTGTTTACCGCGATAAAAGAAAGCAGCGTGGTCTTCTCGCCGGCAAGCGAAGGAATCTGTGAGTAATCATTGCTTCCATCTTCGCGCAACGGCAGAAAATCGACCGTATAGCCGATTTCATTCATGTATTTACAGGTTTCATAGGTGGCGCTGTGTTCGCCGGCGGAGGTGATCATGTGCTTGCCTCGCCTCCTTTGCGCGAACAGATGGCCTTTGATCACATTGTTGGTGCTTTCGGTGGCTCCTGAGGTCACGATCAGTTCATCAGCGTCGCAACCCAAGTCTTCGGCGATGGACGTCAGCGAGCCGCGGATGCGCTTTTCTTCGGCTATGCCCAGGTCGTAAAGAGAGGCGGGATTGGCGAAATGCCTACCCATGTTCTGACAAAAATAATCGGTCACCTCCGGATAGGGAAAAGTGGTGGCCGCGTGGTCGAGATAGATCATGGTTTCCTCCTGCCACCCGTGGGGGCGTCTTCGGAAAAACCCAACTCAATCACGTCACTGCGCAATTTCGTCTCACTGATTTCACATATATCGTCGCTGCGTGAGCGAAACACCGAGCGCAGCAGGAAAATGGGCGCGTTTTGCGCGCAGTTCAGCTCCATCGCGGTGTTCAGGTCCGCGGTTGCCGAGCGCATCCGGCTGAGCGATCGTGCCGGCAAAAAAGCGTATTTGTTCGCGGTTATGTCCAGCATGCTCTCGCCGCCCATGATTTGTTGTGGCAGCTCGGGAAACATGGCGGCCGGGATGTACGTGGTCGTCACCGCGTAGGCCACACCGTCCTTGCCGTTTAGCCAGATGATCCGATAAAAACCGGAGGCGACCTTCTGGGCGTCCCGATCATCCGGATCGATGCCGTAGGCGGACAGCAAAAAAGGTGGCAGGTGTTCTGCCGGGCCGGCGCTGATGACCGAAAGGTCTAATATGCGGTCGACCGACAGCAGGGAAAAAGAAAACGCGGAAAAGGGGTCGATCAAAAATGAGTCCCCCGGATCACATACATAGGTCCCCCGCCCGCGCTCAATATTGACCACACCTTCGGCGACCAACTCAGCCACGGCCTGACGGACTGTGGGACGGGAGACATTCAACATTTTGCAAAGCTCGCCTTCCGCGGGGATCCGCGTTCCGGGCTTATACACACCGTCTTGGATCGCATTCAGTATGGATTGTTTTACCTGCTCATAAAGCGGAATGTTGCTGGTTCGATCAATCTTCATATTCTCATACCACTACCTTGAGTTTGATATAGTTTACTTTATTTATTATAAGCCAAATATAGGAAAAAAGAAAAACACGCAGACCCGTGTCATGACGTCATCATGGCAACATCCTGACCTGAGGTTAGAACGTCGCGGCTCGACCGATGAAACAGACGAAAGACGTGCGCGGATATGCGTGTCAGATTAATTGTGATGATTGTGTGGCAAGATCACTTAGTTTTGCAGTGCCGCGATCTTCACGCAAAGGCAAAACACGCGGATCGCGACCTTGATCTCCTCTACCGTTGGATAAGATGGCGCAAGACGAAGATTGGAGTCTTGCGGATCTTTTTTGTAGGGGAAAGTCGCGCCGGCTCCGGTCAACACCACACCACAGTCCTTGCATAGCTGTACGACTTTGCGCGCCATGCCGGGCAGCAGGTTGACACTGACGAAATATCCTCCGAGCGGTTCGATCCAGGTCGCAAGACCGGTCCCACCCAACTCCTCTTCCAGCACAGCCAACACTTCTTCGAATTTGGGCCGCATGATCTCGGCATGTCGCTTCATGACCGGCTCGATGCCGCCGGTGATTTCAAAAAAGCGAGCGTGATATAGTTGCTGCATTTTATCCGGTCCGATGCTCATGTACTGATATGTGTCCAAAAACCAGTCGCGATTTTGTTGGTTCGCGACAAGGGCGCTGAGGCCACCTCCGGCATATGTGATCTTCGAGCTGGAGACAAACTCAAACACGCGATCGGGATGTCCGGCCGCCGCGCACAAAGCGAGCATGTCGGGCAATTCGGCTTGCTTTTTCTTTTCATCGTATAGATGATGGGCGAAATACGCGTTGTCCCACATGATCAGAAAATCATCGGCCGCCTCCATTGAAGCCATACGCTCACAGACTTCCTGAGAGAACACAATGCCATCGGGGTTGCTGTATTTCGGCACACACCAGATGCCTTTGATGCTGTCGTCCGCTGCGCACAGTTCCTCGACGATATCCATGTCGGGCCCGTCGACGGTCATCGGCACATTGATCATTTCGAAACCGAGGTGCTCGGTCACAGCGAAATGTCGATCATACCCCGGTACCGGACAAAGAAATTTTACCGAATCCAGCTTTGACCAGGGTTGCTTCGAGCTCGGCATGCCAATTCGCTGCGCGTTGGCCAGCACGTCATACATCAAGGTCAAACTCGCGTTGCCGATCACCAGCACATTTTCAGGCTTGGTGTCGATCGCCTCGGCGAAGATCTCCTTTAATTCGATCAGACCGTCCAAACCGCCATAGTTTCTGCAGTCTGTACCATCTTTTGAGCGGTACAAATGAGAGGTGAGCGCCTGATCCATATATTCTTGGACCATGTCCAATTGCGCGTCCGCCGGACGCCCACGGGTCATATTTAAAGACAGTTTTTGACTTTGATACTCTTCGTAGATCGCCGTCAATCTTGCCAATTCTTCTTGTCTAGCATCGTCTGTTGAAAATCGCATGTCAGCCGCCATTTCACTTCTCCTAACCCATACTGATTTGTGATTGCCTAAACGAATCATAGTATAGAGAGACAACGCACTATTTGCAAGTTGCAAGTTGACAAATTTCATATTTTAATAAGTATGAGTATGGGTTCAATCAGAAAAACTATCAGTAATCAACAATTATCAAGCGTTACACAGCGCCAATCGAGTATCTTCCGCTCGGCGGACAGAGAAATCGAAACTGCAAGAAGTTGAACATAAAATTGCGTCAAGCGATGTCTGGATAGATAGATTTCCGTCACTTTGCGAAGGCGGGCACATTTGAGGCGACCGATTCTCTCAAGCGGATCATAGTCCGACCTCGCATGAGCGCGGTGGACGCTTTTTACCTCCACAACATATAATATGTCGCCGCGATTTAGAATCAGATCGATCTCACCGGTTCGGTGGACGACATAGTTTCGCGCCAACACGCTGAAACCGTTTTGGCGAAATAAATCGGCCGTCATTCGTTCCGCCAGACGGCCTTTGGCCACCGTCTCTTCGGGGCGGATGTCAGACGCTGCCATTTTTCTCTCTCCAGCTACGCAAAAACAGCTCGCGGTGCTCGGCGCAAGGTCCGTGCCTGTCCAGCTCATCATAGTGCGCTTTTGTGCCATATCCTTTGTGTTTATCAAATCGATAATCCGGATAGCGAAACGCCAGCTCCTCCATATAACGATCACGGCTGACTTTGGCTAAAATCGAGGCCGCGGCGATCGAGTTGGACACTGAGTCGCCTTTCTTAATGAATTCGCAGTTGACCATGTTTGGCTCCATTTGGATATAATCGTACAGCACATAATCCGGTGGTGGGTTCAGGTTGTCCACCGCCCGCCTCATCGCCGCCCGGGTCGCTTCCAAAATGTTCAACTCACCGATTTCCTGTACCGAGGCGTAGGCGATTGAATGCGCCGTGGATCGGTTTAGAATCTGCTCAAACAATTCGGACCGTCGCTTCGCGCTGAGCTTTTTTGAATCGTTCAGCCCGATGATCGGATCCGCGGGATTTAAGATCACCGCGGCCGCGACAACCGGTCCGGCCAAGGGTCCTCTGCCCGCCTCGTCGACCCCGGCGACAAGGAGATATCCCTGACTTGCCAGCTGGTCCTCCAGCCTGTTCATTCGAACCCGGCGAGCGATCATGTCCTCTTTCATCTTTCTTCCTCGATCAGATCGCAATCCGGGCGATCCAGCGTCATTTTGCCAATCTTCCCGCCGCGCAACTCGTCCAAAAACAAGGCCGCGAAGCGAACTGTGTCGGGCTTGCCGCCGGAACGGACACAGCCACGGCGCAGCGCGGCCTGCAAGTATATCTCATAAGGCTCTTGATCCAAATCCTCAATCTTAAATCGTTTGCTGAATTCCAAAGGATACAATTCCGTCACAAGGCGCAAGGCCTCGAAGGCGACTTCCTCGATGTCGAGCACCTGGTCACGAATCGCTCCGGTACAGGCGAGCGCGATTTGATTGTGTCTGCTGCCCAGGCGGGGCCAGAGCACGCCCGGCATGTCCAACAGATCGTATCCTCTGTCGGTGCGTATCCACTGCGCGCCGCGGGTGACGCCCGGCCGATCCTCGGTTTGCGCGGCTTTGCGTCCCGCCAAAGCGTTGATCAGTGTGGATTTACCACTGTTCGGTATGCCAATCATCATCAGCCTGATCGGCTGCGCGACCAAGCCGCGCTTGGCACGGCGGGCCTGTTTGTCGGCCAGCAGCGTGTTCGCCAGTTCGATCAACGCGTTGCGATCTTTTTTTTCAAACGCGTTGCCGGGCAGCGCGTTTAATCCATGACTCTCGTAATGATCCACCCATATTTTGGTGATTTGCGGGTCGGCCAGATCGGCTTTGTTCATGAAGAGAATATGCGGCATCCGCTTGCTCATTTTCGCCAGCACCGGATTGCGACTTGATTCAGGGATCCTGGTGTCGCACAGCTCAACCACAAGATCCACCTTCGACAGGTTATCTTTTATCAGGCGAGTCGCCTTCGCCATATGCCCCGGGTACCAATTGATGTTATCCAGCATACTCTTCCTCCACTCTATTATGATCCGCTTTCAAACGCGGGCTTTGATTCTATTTTTCCATAAATATCTAAAAAATACGACAGTTTGACCGACAACCGGTCGCAAGGCGCCCGCCCACACAAATGATTGATGAGCTTTGTCGACATCAGCTAGCTGATTTTGGCGGACGACGTGGGATAAAAAAACCGCTTCGAGACGGGCTCAAAGCGGTTATGTGTGACAGTTGGCGGACCGGATCATTTCTTGGCGCTGAGTTTCTCTTTGACCTTGGTCGCTTTACCAATGCGATCACGCAGGTAATAAAGTTTCGCTCTTCTGACTTTACCTTTGCGAACCACCTCGATCTGATCGATCTTGGGGGATTGAATCGGCAGCACACGTTCGACGCCGACGCCGTAGGAAAGACGGCGGACTGTGATGGTCTCACTGAGACCTTTGCCTTTACGCGCGATGACCGTGCCCTCGAAGATCTGAATTCTCTCGCGGGTGCCTTCTTTAATCAGCAGGTGCACACGCACGGTGTCTCCGATCTGGACTTTCTCATACTTGTCGCGGATTTGGGTCTGTTCGACCGCTTGCACTAAATCCATATTGCGTTCCTCCTCTCAGTTCAGGATGTTCATGCACGCAACCGGCAGCGGACCATCCGTAATAACAACTGCATGAGTATATCACTCATACCTGTCGGTTTGCAAGCGTTTCCGGCGCCATGCTCTTCTCAACTTTGACTATCGTGTCAGGCCCGCTCGTCATTTTGCTCAGATTCAGCGACACCCGGTTGGGTCAGGGCACGCGATTGGATCTGCCGCAGAAGCAAGTCAATGAATTCATCCATCTTCATCGATCCTTGATCTCCGGCGTCGCGCGCGCGTACCGAAACACTGCCCTCTTCCTCTTCTTTCGCGCCGACAATCAGCATGTATGGCACATGCTCGGTCTGGGCGGCACGAATCTTGTAGCCCAGCTTTTCATCTCTGCGGTCCATTTCGACACGTATGCCCTGACGACTCAGAGAATTGGTCACGTTTTCCGCGTATTCGAAATATTTTTCGGAGATTGGCAGCACCTTGACCTGCACCGGAGCCAGCCAGGTTGGAAACTTACCGGCGAAATGTTCAATCAGGATACCGATGAATCGCTCAATTGAGCCAAACGCGACACGGTGGATGATGATCGGTCGATGCCGTTCGCCATCCGCTCCGATGTATTCAAGCTCGAAGCGCTCGGGCATCTGAAAATCGAGCTGGATGGTGCCACATTGCCAGGAACGACCCAGTGAGTCTTCCAGGTGAAAGTCGATTTTGGGGCCGTAAAACGCGCCGTCACCCTCATTTATGACAAAGTCGGATCCAATCTCGCTCAGCGCGTCTTTCAAGCTCTCGATCGCCATATTCCAATCCTCATCGGTGCCCATGCTGTCTTCCGGACGGGTGGACAATTCGATGTGATACTTGAAACCGAACAAGGTATAGACTTCGTCGATCAGACGGACGACATTTTTGATCTCGTCCTTGATCTGCTCGGGCGTCATGAATATATGAGCGTCATCCTGAGTGAAACAACGCACGCGCATCAGACCGTGCAACACGCCTGATTTTTCATGACGGTGTACCAAACCCAGCTCACCCATGCGCAGCGGCAGATCGCGGTAGGAATGAGGTTTGGCCTTGTAGACCAGCATCGCTCCCGGACAGTTCATCGGTTTGACCGCGTAGTCCTCCTCATCAATCAGTGTTGTGTACATGTTGTCACGATAATGATCCCAATGCCCCGATGTCTCCCACAGTTCCTTATTCAAGATGATCGGCGTCTGTATCTCTTTGTAGTCTTCCTCGGTGTGGATCTCGCGCCAGTAGTCAATCAATGTGTTCTTCAGGCGCATGCCGTTGGGCAGGAAGAAAGGAAAGCCCGGTCCCTCTTCCATTAAGGCGAACAGTTCCATCTCTTTGCCGATTTTGCGGTGATCGCGACGCTTCGCCTCCTCGATCCGCTCCAGATATTCGGACAGCTGGGCTTTTTTGGGAAAAGCCGTGCCGTAAATGCGGTTGAGCATTTTATTTTTTTCGCTGCCCCGCCAATACGCGCCCGCCACCGAAGTCAGTTTGAACGCCTTGATCTGGCCGGTCTTGTCCAAATGAGGTCCGGCGCACAGATCGGCGAATTCACCTTGTTTGTAAAAACTGATCACCGAGTCCTCAGGAAGATCCTCGATCAGCTCGACTTTGTACGGCTCATCCTCTTGCCGAAAATATGCGATCGCCTCATCGCGCGGCATGGTGAAGCGCTCAATCGGCAGATTTTCCTTGACGATT
This sequence comes from uncultured Oscillospiraceae bacterium, assembly GCA_964487355.1. GTDB lineage: Bacteria > Bacillota > Clostridia > Saccharofermentanales > Fastidiosipilaceae > JAXGYX01. Next base: position 29,457 of record CAZAPS010000007.1, on the reverse strand, counting down.
TTCTTCATCTCTTTTTCAATCTGAACCAGCTCGTCCTCGCTAAACGGATCTTGTCGATCGATATCGTAATAAAATCCATCGTCGATCGCGGGACCGATCGCCAGCTTGATATCCGGATACAGGCGCTTGACGGCCTGGGCCATCAAATGCGAGGCGGAGTGACGATAGGCGTGTCGGCCAAAGTCATCATCAAAAGTTAAAATCGACACGGTCGAGCCGGCGGGCACCTCGGTGCGCAAATCGACGGGCTCACCATCGATCTCGCCGGCGCAGGCGACCCGCGCAAGCCCGGGGCTGATGTCCTTGGCGACATCCAGCACTGTGACGTTATGATCAAAGGATCGAACTGAACCATCTTTTAATTTAATTTCCATATTTTCCTCCTCTTGTCGCGCGCGCTCCTCGCCATTTTCTTTTGGAGGGCGACAACGAATGAACATCAAAAACACCCCGACATCGCTGTCCAAGGGTGCTTTCACACGGTTCCACCTTGAAATTTCACTTGATTGTTGCCCATAACGAGGACAAGACGTCCGGCTTTCACCGGTTGCTCATGAGGCGGTATGGACAGCGCATCCGGAAATCATCGCAGCGCCGATTTCTCTCTGAACGGATGGGGTCGTCGTCCACTTCTCAATCGAAGCAAGATCATGACAAATGTCTGTTAAAAACTATATAATGGCAATTGGCCGAATGTCATTTCAGCCACCCGGGATCGATATGCGATCTCCTCTGATCAGTTTAGCGATTCGATACAAAATGTCAAGAATTTTATTATTAAGAGGTGTTTATAGATGATAGCGGAACAAGTGAGAATGGATATGAGAAAAGGATCGGCGATCCGCAAAATGTTTGAGGAGGGAGCGAGATTGAAGGCGATTCACGGCGCTGAAAATGTGTTTGATTTCAGTCTTGGCAATCCCGATCTTCCCACACCAAAGAGGGTGCGTGAGCGGCTTGAACAGATTGTGGCCGAGGGTGACGGAGCCGAACACGGTTATATGAACAACGCCGGTTTTTTGGAGTGTCGCACGGCCATCGCCGCCCGTGAAAGTCGTAAGTCGGGAAAGACGATCGCGCCGGAGGGTGTGATCATGACGGTCGGCGCCGCGGGCGCGCTTTGTGTGATTTTCAAGGCGATCTTAAATCCCGGCGAAGAAGTGATCACGATCTCCCCCTACTTTGGTGAATATCGCTCCTATATTCAAGACAATGGTGGAGTGTTGGTCGATGTGCCCACCACCCGTCCTGATTTTCAGCTGGACGTGGACGCGGTATTGGCGGCGGTCACACCGCGCACCAAGGCGATTTTGATCAACAATCCAAACAACCCGACCGGACAGATTTACGAGGAGCGACGCCTGGCTGAGCTGAACGCCCGGCTGAAGGCGCTGGATCAATCGATTTACACGGTGTTTGACGAGCCATATGTCGAACTTGTATATGAAGGCGAGGCCCAATCACCGTTCAGTCTGTTTGAGAACGCGATCGTCGCCTACTCCTGGAGCAAAAGCCTCTCGCTGGCGGGAGAGCGCATCGGCTATATCGCCTGCTCACCCGATTGCGCCGACTACGAGTCGCTGCGTGACGCCCTGGTCTACTGCAACCGCACGCTGGGCTATGTCAACGCGCCGGCCATCTGGCAGCGCGTGCTGGCCACCGAATGTGATGTGGCGGTGGACATCGAACCATACCGGATCCGCCGCGATTTGATTTGCGAGATCTTGGATCGCTGTGGCTTTACGTATACAAAGCCGCGGGGCACATTCTATGTGTTTCCTCAGGCGCCGGGCGGCGATGATCAAAAATTCACAGAGGTCTGCGCCCTTCATCGTCTGCTGGTCGTGCCGGGATCGAACTTTGGCGCGCCGGGTTATTTTCGAATCTCTTATTGTGTAAACGAAGAGACGATCCGCCGGTCGGAGACGGCGTTTCGTGAGATCGCCAAGTATTATGATTTAATTTGAAAACGAATATTCGCGTCATAAAACCAAGTATTGGCGTTAAACTGATAAACAGGACCCTTAGGGTCCTGTTTATTGGTTTTCGATGACAGTTCAATCGTTATCTTTCCAACTGCCTGTTCATCCGCTCGATGATGCCGTCGACCGCCACTCCATGGGCCGCGCAGGCTTCCTCGAGTGTCTCCGACTGCGCTCCCGGACAGCCGACGCAGTGCATGCCCATTTCCATCAAAATGAAGGCCAAAGAGGTGTCCAGGCGCAGCACTTCATGGATTTTCATATCTTTAGTCAATTTAGTCGATTTTAACATTGTCAATCTCCTGATTTTTAATTCATTCCGAAATCTACGGAGGGATTCGATAGGATCCATCCATTTTACACCGAAGGATCAATCGACGCCAGGATATAAATCCTTGTATACCGTCCGTTTGACCAAGTCGATCGGCATGGCTGTTCCGGTGAACAGACGGTAGGCTTCGGCTCCCTGAAAAAGCAGCATGCCGGCGCCGCCGATGATCGCGCGGACCCCCCCGGCGGTGGCGTCTTTCATCAGTTTGGTGACCGTGGGATTGTAGACAATGTCGCAGACAACCAGTTCTTTATGTAGGCAAGCGGTGTCGTCGACGATCGAAGTGTCGGACCTGGGTGACATGCCAAGCGATGTCGCGTTGACCAGAAAGTCGCTGTCCGCGATTTCGCTGTGCAGCAAAGTGGAATCGGACAGATCGAATTGTCTGATTTTACAGCCGTCCACACGCGTGTTTAGATCTTGAATGACTTTGGCGATCCGAGAATAGTTGTCGCCGGGTCGGCTGAACACAGACAGCTCCGCCGCTCCGTCCAGCGCGCATTGAACCAAAATAGCGGTCGCCGCTCCACCCGCTCCAACGAGCGTGAGCTTGCGCCGTTCGACGCTCTCTCCATGGTCCTTTAAGTTTTGCACAAAACCGACGCCGTCGGTATTGTGTCCCCAAAGCGCGCCATCCACATTGACGATGGTGTTGACCGCGCCGCACAGTTCCGCGGCTTCCGAGAGGTGATCCATCAGACCGGCAGCCACGGATTTCCCCGGCATGGTCACATTGCCGCCGCGTATCCCGAACAGACGAAACGCGTCGAGCGCGCCCGGCATTTGCTCCTTGTTCACGTCAAACGCCACATAGACAAAATCTTGTCGGCGCGCGGCGAAACATAGATTATACATTTGCGGTGAACGAGAATGCGCGACCGGTGAGCCGAGCAAAGCCAACAATCCGGTCGTGCCGGTTATGTCCATTTTGTCAAATTGATCATCAAACTCCTGCCGAATGCTCACGAACGCACGTCCTTTCCGGCGCCACCTGCCTTTGATCCACAATCAATCGCCGCGGGTGAGGCGCTTTTACTTATTGAATTGAGAAAAGATCCAGCAGCTCTTTCAACTCGCACGCCTTGATCTGACCGGGCGCGCTGGCTTGAACACCACTGCCGAAACTGATGTTTGAGCCAAACAGCTCACCTGCGATCCTTGTGATCAGGCCGAGCCGGCCCATCGAGATCGCGACCAGCGGGCCGTCGAGTTTTCGGCTCATGCGAAAGGATAGATTCAACATGCGGATCACATCGTCTTTGGTCTGAGGCATGCAGGCGATTTTGGGGATGTCGGCTCCTCGCCTGACCATCTCCAGCACCCTTCGTTCCAACTCATCATCATCCGGTGTCCGTGTGAAATCGTGATTGGATAAGATCACGGTCAAACCGGCTTTGCGCGCCAGAAACACCAGCTGATCAATTCTCGACCGGTCATGAAACAGTTCGATGTCGATCGCGTCGCCCAATTTCAGCTCGATGGCTGAGGTCAGAAGAGCGAAATAATCGTCCTCGTCCGCCGTGTGCGCGCCACCCTCGCCATGTGAGCGATAGGTAAAGATGATTGGCAAATCGGTCCGCTCGCGCAGAGCCAGGTAGGCCGTCGTCAAATCAGCGCGGGCCGCGCCCGTTAGGAAATGATCCACCCTCCATTCGGCGGCGTCACAACAGGACAGCGCGCTCGCTTCCCGCTCCAACTCTTCCACCGTGCGTCCGGTCAACGGCACAAAAACACTGACTGTGGATTTTGTGATCGGATGACCGCCAAGGAGAATCGTTTTTTCACACATCATTTCACGCTCAATTCTTTGTTGCTCAATCCATCGCCGTTATTTTAATTTAGCTCAAACCTTCAGCACGATGGCCAGCAATTCCATCTCATCGTCTCCGGTGTTCAGCAAACTGTGGCTGTCGCCGTCCGGAGTGTATACCAATGAGCCCGGACCGACCGGTTTTTCCACTCCATTGTCGTTCACGACGCCGGTGCCCTTTAATATGTAGTAGAGCTCAAAGTCGCCGGTATGTGTGTGGTAACCGATCTCACTGCCCGGCTTCATGCGCAGACGGTTGCAAAGCTTGATCACGCCATGCCATTGGTCTTCGCTGAGCATCGGTCGGGACAGCAGTTGTCCGGCCCCGCCATAGGCATTTTCTCTGACAATTTCGGGAATCGCATTGGTGTCAATAATCATGTCACGGTCTCCTTTTATTTTCCAAATTAATTTGAACAGACAAATTATAGCAAAGATGGACTGTGCGCATCGTCCGGTGTGATGAACAAAGCGCCGCTGCCACTTTGAATCTCGATTGTGAATTCGGACGAACGCGGGTCGATCGAGTTGCTGATCGCCCGGGCGGACCCAAATGAAAGGGTGTGATCGCGCAAGGTGTAGCGCAAGCCGGTGTAGGACACACCGGTCAACCGCTCGGTCAACGGCAACAAGGAAATCATCATGTCGACGGCGTCCGCCGAATTGAACCTGATTTTACAGGGGCCGACCAGAATATGGCAGCCGGTCTCTCCATCGGTCAATTCGATCGCTCGCTCAAATTGGGCGGCGGTTTTGGCCGCCATCAAAATATTCGCCAGCATATGATCGGGCCGCACCTCGCTGAACGCGCCAATGATCAAGATCTCGTCGGCTCCGCTTTCAACCGCCGCGCGCAAGGCCAGCTCTCCGTCAGTGAAATCCTTGTCGGGATCGAAACGCCGGATTTGGACCCGGTTTTGATGGCGCGACAGCCAGGCGCGCGCCTCTTCACTCACCGAATCCATGTCGCCCATCCATTCGTCGGGCAGAATGCCCAGCTTGTGAAAATGGTCCAAACCGCCGTCGGCGGCGATAAGATGCTCCGCCTCCTCGATTCGGACACGGAGCATCTGGCGCGGTTGAAATCGGCCACTCAAGCTTACGACAGCGCGCATCGCTTCAACGAGGATATGGCTTCGCAGGGATCGTCGGTTCCATAGCAGGCGGAACCGGCGACGAGTAGGTTCGCTCCCGCCTCATACACTTCTTTGATGGTGGTTGTCGTGATGCCACCGTCCACCTGTATATGGGCATCGATGCCGCGCTCATTCATCATGGCGCGTAGACGACGGATCTTGTCGGTTGTCGCCTTGATATATTTTTGTCCGCCAAATCCCGGATTCACACTCATCAGCAAGACCAGGTCGACTTCCGGCAATATCTCCTCGACGGCGCAAAGCGAGGTCGCCGGATTGATGACCACGCCGACTCCACAGCCCGCGTCGCGGATCTGCTGAGTCACGCGATGAAGGTGCGGACAGGTTTCGGCGTGCACGGTGATCAGATCAGCGCCGGCGTTGGCGAAGTCATTGATAAACGGCGCGGGATCCTGGATCATCAAATGCACATCAATCGGCAGATCGGTATAAGGTCGGATCGCCTTGACGACCGGCATGCCGATCGTGATGTTCGGTACAAACACACCGTCCATCACATCGACATGAATGGTGTCCGCGTGGTTTGACACCAGTCGAACGTCCTCACCCAAATTCGCGAAATCGGCCGAAAGGATGGATGGACAAATCATCACTTCACCCTTGCACTCGCTGTACGGTTTTAATTTCATAAGTCACCTCCGTTTTTTTCTTAAGTAAATGGGAATATCATCTAATTGTTTACGAAATAATTGGTAGCGGTCCAGTCTGTCCGCAAGATGCTGTTCGAACTCACAGGCTCCGGGTCCATTTGAGTCCGATTCCAGTTCAGGCCGCTCGACAAACGTCCGCACCGCGCAACCCGGTTCATCGAGATGCCGGCAGGTGTTGAACCGACAGCCTTCAACCAGATTCTCGAATTCCGGATAGCCCAGTATCACCTCCTCGGGTTCGATCCCCATGTCCGCAAGCTCCAAAGACGTGAATCCCGGCGTGTCGGTCAGATATCCTCCCGCGCAGGGTATCAGCTCAACGTGTCGGGTCGTGTGCCTGCCACGCCCCAGTTTTTCGCTGAGGGACCCGGTTTCCATGACTTTTTCTCCCATCAGACGATTGACGACTGTCGATTTTCCGGTTCCGGACGGTCCGGCGAAGGCGATTGTAAGGTGTCTGCCGCACTGATCTTTGATCTGTCGATCCAATTCGTCAGACTGATCCTTCGCACTCACGTTGGTGGCGAATCCGCTTTTTGCATAACAGCTCGCCAGCCGCTTGGCGCCCGGACGATCCAAATCCGCTTTGGTGATCAAGATGGTTGGCTTAATGCGCAACGCGCCACAGGCGATCAGCAGCTTGTCGAGCAACAGAAAATCCGGATCGGGGTCTTGAACCGAGAATGTCAGATATAAGATGTCAATGTTCGCGATGGGTGGACGGATCAACAGATTGCCGCGCTCCTCGATCCGGTCAATCCGGGCCGGTATTTGGTCATCTCCGGTCAACGTGCACTTCACGTCATCACCGGGTGTCGGGGTCAGATTATGTTTGCGAAAGATACCTCTGGGCTTGGCGAATATTTTCCTGCCATCGCTCAGCTCGATTGTGTAGATTCCCCCCACACCTTTCAGAATCATTCCCGGGAACGACTTGCCTTCAAGATCGGGATAACGTGGATCTTTCACCCAATTGTTTGACTCACTCATCGTTCACCGCGACATCCGGAGAGCCAAAGGCGTTTGCCGGTCTTTGATATTGATTGTTGGGACCGGGGCTGATGCCTGAGTCCGTGGAGGCGGAGCCGGATGAGATGGCCGGCGGCTCGGTTGAAGGTGGCGTGGTCGTTGGCGGGGCGGACTCGGTCGTCGGACTGGTCGCGGGCGGCGCGGTGGTTGTGGTCGTCGGCGGCTCGGTTGTGGTTGTCGGCGGCAGCGTCGTCGGTGGACGGGTCGTCGTCGTCTCCGTCGTCGTCGTGGTCGTCGGGAACGCCTCGCTATGGCTGCCGAAGACAATTCGTATCGTGGTGCCCGCGGGCACCTTGGTTCCCGCCCCCGGACTGAAGTTGATCACGTACTGGTCGGCCGCGGGTAGATCCGGATTGGCGCTGTCCACCGTGATATCGGAGTTTAGATTGGCTTCGGTCAACATTTTGATCGCGACATCCCTCTGCTTGCCCTTGATGTCAGGCACTTCTACATCTTCCATTCCATCGCTGACGTATAGAGTGATCGTGGCTCCGACCGACATCACAGTGCCGGCCGCCGGATCGGTGCGGATGATGTAATTGACCGGCACCTCCGAGTTGTTCTCATGCACCACTTTCACATCGTAATTAAACTCGCTTGAGGACAGTTCTTTCCAGACCGCGTTGAATTCGGCGAAAGTGTAATCCTTGAGGCGCAGCTTGTCGGCTCCTTCACTGACAACAAGGCTAATGTCCGTGATGCTCGTGGGCTTGATCATTTTGCCCTCTTCGGGATACTGTTCGACGATCTGATTGGCGGGGTAGGAGTCGGAAGGCGTCTGGGATATCCTGACTTTGCTGGTGTCGATCCCATTTTTTTGCAGTTCAGCCAACGCTTCGGGCAAAGTGACACCGACAAAGTTTGGCATTTCATAGTCCGCTCCGACAACTTGTTGTGAACGCATGGACCGCGCCATTAAAATCACGCCGGCCACGATCAAAAGAGCCAGCACGGTCACCACGGCGACCACCAGTCCGGTCTCCTTTTTTCGACTCGAGCGGCGCTGGGCGATGGATTTCTCGAGCTCTTTGACCTTTTGATAGTTTGTCTCCTCCATCAGAGGACTTCCCTGATTGGTCGTGGCGGCGAAATCGTCCGTCACGTCCACGACACCATACTCACCGTCCGGATTCAACATGAAGCTGTCCAGCTCATTGATCAACTCCCGAGCGCTGGCGTACCGCTCACCCGGTGATTTACGGATGCACTTCATAATGATGTTGGAAATGCCGATCGGAATGTCGCTGTACAACTCATGTGGAGACTTGGGTTGCTCCTGAAGGTGTTTGATCGCGACGGCGACCGGCGTCTCACCGTCAAACGGCACATCTCCGGTCAACATCTCATACATTAAAATGCCCAATGAATAGATATCTGCTTTGAGTCCCACCATGCCGCCTCTGGCCTGTTCGGGAGAGAAATAATGGACGGACCCCATGGCGTTTCCGCTGGTCAACGTGATTGTGTTCGAGGTGGAGGCGCGGGCGATGCCAAAATCAGTCACCAAGGCCTTGCGATCCGGAGTCACCATGATATTGTGGGGTTTGATATCCCGGTGCACAATGCCCGCCGCGTGCGCGTTCTCGAGCGCCAGCGCGACCTGTGTGCCGACAGGAACCGCCACCCTCCAGTCCAGTCGCCCGTAATGGTCGATCAACTCTTTGAGCGTGGTGCCTTCGACATATTCTTGAATCATATATCGAACGCCTTTGTCCTCACCGACACTCAAGACCTTAACAATGTTGGGATGCGACAGACTGGACGCGGCCTTTGCCTCGGTGTCAAATCGGCGTACAAATTCTTCGTCCTGCGCGAGCTCGGATTTCAAAATCTTCACTGCGACATCTCTACCGGTTCGCTGATCGACCGCCAGATAGACGAGCGCCATGCCTCCGGTGCCAATTAGACGAATGATTTGATAATGATTGCCCAGTTTCGTACCGGTTGTGATCGTTGACCTGGTCACTTCTTCCATTTTCCGTTAACACCTCATAACAATAATCTTTAAACATTGATTTATAATTAATCGGGACCACTGCCGACGGCTAGGTCGGGCGGTCCGTTAAGCTTCTACGCGAATCCAACGACAACCGTGATGTTGTCCGCCCCACCGGCGTGGTTCGCCAGATCCACCAGAGAGGTAACCGCGGCCTTGGGCGTGTCCGCCTCTTTCAATATGCGAAAAATCTCGGACTCTTCCACATAGTCGTGCAGCCCGTCGGTGGAAAATAAAATCCGGTCACCCTTTCCAATATCATAAACCGCGACATCCGGTGATGTGTACTCCGGTGTGCCCAGCGCCCTTGTCACCACATTGCGCTTGGGGTGGTTGATCGCCTGGTCCACGGTCAACTCACCGCGGTCCACCATGGACTGAACCAATGTGTGATCCAGCGTCAGGTGCATGAGTTCGCCCAGATGCATCAGATAGGCGCGGCAGTCACCGACATGGGCGACAACCAGATGATTATTTTGAAAAATTCCAACGGTGACGGTCGTGCCCATTCCCTCGTTGTTTTCGTCATCCAATGACTTTAAATGCACGCGGACATTCGCCTTCTCGATGACGCCGCGCACCAGGATGATGATCTCGTCGATTGACATGCCGGCTTTCATGTCCTGAGACAACCGTTCGGAAATATATTTGACCGCGATGCTCGAGGCCAGCTCTCCGCGCTTGTGTCCACCCATGCCATCCGCCAAAATCACGACATAAGTGGCGCCTGCACCACTGAGCACCATGTAGGAGTCTTCGTTGTTGCGCCGCGTCAGGCCCATGTCGGTGAGGGCGGCGAATTGAATATGTCCTTTGCTGTTCATACCGTTCGATTTCTCCTCAATTGACCACAGGCGGCGGATATGTCAGTTCCCAGCTCCCGCCTGACTGTGCAGGCGATCTTGTGTGAAGTAAGGATGGTTTGAAATGCTTGGATGGCCTTGTCTTTGCTGCGCGTCAAGCCGCCACTTTGCAAGTTGTTGCCGGGAATCAGATTGACGTGGCAAAGCTGTCCTTTTAATAAGTTGGCCAATTGTTCGGCGCAGGCGGGTTGGTCATTGATCTGATCAAACAGCGCGTACTCTTAAGTTATCCGACGCTTGGTCATTTGTTGATAAACACGGCAGGCGTCCATCAGCTCTCTGAGCGACCACTGTTTGGCGACCGGCATCAAAGATTCGCGGATCTGATCGTTGGGCGCGTGCAGCGAGACCGCCAGAGTGATCGGCAATTTCAGATTCGCCAACTGTAAGATCTGTGGGACCAGGCCACAAGTTGAGACCGTGACGCGGCGCATGCTGATGTTCAGCCCCTGCGGAGAGTTCGCGTAGCGCAAAAATCGCACCAGGTTGTCAAAGTTGTCCAATGGCTCACCTATGCCCATGACGGTGGCGTGGTCGATTCGGGTTTTGCGATCCCGACCAATCAGCGCGACTTGGGCGGCCATCTCCCCGCCGGTCAGATCGCGTCCGAATCCGGCTCCTGTCGACGCGCAAAAGCGGCAGCCCATGGCGCAGCCCGACTGCGAAGACACGCAGACCGAAGCGCCCTGTTTATACTTCATAAACACGCTCTCAATGAGATTGCCATCGGTCAACTGAAAAACATATTTCACAGTGTCGTCTAACTTGGATGAAATCGCCTCAATCAGCGTCAGACCTTTAAAATCAAAGCTTTGACGCAGATCCGCGCGCAATCGCGCGGGAATGTTGATGAGATCTTCGACATCGCGCGCACCTTTGGACAGCCATTGGCGAATCTGCCGCGAACGATACGGCGGATAACCATGTCTGTCCAGCCAGTTGTCCAACTCTTCGACAGTCACATCATAAATATATTGTTTTGGCGGGCCGCTGACGCTCTGATCTTCGCGGTGACGATCCGTTTTACGCACAGCGGATGATTGTTGATCAATTCGCATATTTTTCTCCGACGTCGTCCCGGCCGGGCCGAGGCGAACGTTCAAACGTCCAAACAAATTTGGATGCAAACTTGGTAGTATTATAACATTCTTTTCAATCTGTGATTCGTTCCAGCGCCGCAATGAAAAAACCCTCACAGTCCACTTTATCGGGAAGCAAGGTCAGATATCCATTCTTCGCATGTTCAACAATGGCGCTGTCCGCACGCGCCAGGCGCAAAGGAAGTAAGTCCGAAAGATCATAGGCACGAAAAGAATCGGCGTGTTCTGCCAAAAAAGATTGAACGACCCCTTCATTTTCAGTCGGATTGATCGTGCAGGTGCTGTAAATCAGCCTGCCGCCAAGTCGGACGGCTTTTGCCGCTGCCTTTAAGATTGACATTTGAAGTGGTGGCAGCGATCGGATCTGTTCATAGGTCATGCGAAACCGTAATTCAGGTCGATTGGCCAATTGTCCAAGTCCACTGCAAGGAGCGTCGACAAGCACCCGGTCAAATTTTCGCCGGTCTTGCGGATGAGCGACGGCCGCGTCGCTGATTTGAATCAACACGTTGTCCAGTTTCAGGCGCTTCATGTTCTGCTCGATCAACTCCGCCCGGGCGGGATGAATGTCGCGCGCGACGACCTGCCCGGTTGGTCCGACCTGTTCGGCAAGTTGAGCGGTCTTGCCTCCGGGCGCGGCGCACACGTCGAGGGCGTGTTGACCGGTTTTCGCGTCCACCAGATGACCGGCGAGCATGGCTCCTTCTCCCTGCACATAAAATGAGCCGTCAATAAATGTCTGTAAGCGCTCAAGCGGCGCGGACAGTTCCTTTACGGTTCTCGCCTGTGGAAAAAAGGCGCCGGCCGACAGTTCAATTTGAGAGTCGTCATCAATAAATGAATCGCGTACCCGGATCGTCAACGGAGGTGGTTTTGCGAACGCCTCCATTATGTCTTCGGCTCGTTTTTCACCGAACCATGACTTTAGCAAACCGCCAAGCTCAGGTATCAGCGCGTGGCGCAAGGCGAAATCGCGCTGTGGCAGCGACAAAGTTTTCGTGGACGCCTTGCGTAAGACACCGTTAACCAGACCGACCGCCCCCGGATTCGCGACCAGACGTGTGAGTTTACATGATTCGTCCACAACCGCGGCCGCGGGCACCGCGAATGACCAGCGAATTTGCCACATTCCCATCCGCAACACAGTGCGCACGGCCGGTTGAAGTTTTTCAAGTGGGGTGTTGCTGATCTTGCTCAACAGGTAGTCGATCGTGACCAGACGGGTGACTGTCCCATAGACGATGGCGGTGGCGAATGACCGTTCCCTCGCGTCCAATCTGACTCCATTTAAAAAATAGCGCAACGACAAATTGGTGTAGCCGTCCTCTTCAAGCACCCTGTAAAGCGCTTTGAACGCGATCGTCCGCGCGTTTGGCTTTGACAGGCGAGGCCAGGCTCGATTCTTTTTGGCCGGAGCCGGATCGTCAACAATATGGTTTGTCATGTCAACACTCACCAAAAGATGTGCCCGCCATATAGTTATGCGCGCACACCTGCGCGGTGAGTCGTTTGCCACCCGAGGTCTGCAGCTCCAAAATTTCCAGCAGATCGCCCGGTTTGTCCGGAGCGCCACAATTCACCAACATTCGCCCGTCCCGGCAGGACATGATCATGCCCGGTGTCGCCTTTTCCCGCTTTTGTTCGGGTAGAGTGTTCCACAAGTCCAGCGGGCGCTCAGGCAGCGCCGTGCGGTGCACTTTGATTGGCTCGCCATTTAAAGTGGTCGAAGCGCAGGGCCAGCAAAATGTGCCCCGGACCAGGTTGTGAATTTCCCGAGCGCTTTTGCTCCAGTCGATCAAACCCGTCTCGCGAGTCAGCATCGCGGCGTATGTCACCGCCTCCTCATCTTGTTCCCGCGGAGTCAATCCGTCCACAATGCGATCCAAAGTCGGCGGTAGCAATTCAGCGCCCAGTTTGGCCAGGCGATCCATCAGTTCCGGAGCGGTCTCGTTTGGCCCGATGGCCAGACTCGCCTGCGCGAAAACCGGTCCTGCGTCCATCTTTTCAACCATGCGCATGATGCTGACACCGGTCCGCGAATCACCGTTGATCACACTCCAATGCACCGGAGCCGCTCCCCGATATTTGGGCAATAGGGAAGCGTGCACGTTGATGGCCTCAACGCGCGCGATATCGAGCACTCTTCGCGGCAGGATTCTTCCGTAAGCGGCCGTCACCAGAAAATCAGGTTTCTCGGCGGCGAGCCGTTCATAAAAAGCGTCGTCCTTGGCTGATTCCGGCTGATAGACAGGGATGCCCATTTCAACCGCCAGTTCATGCACAGGGGTGGGGATCAGAGTTTGTCTGCGCCCTTGTGGCCGATCCGGCTGGCTGACCGCCAAGGTCACTTGATAATTTGACTCCGGCGCCGCCAGTTCTCGCAACACCTCCGCCGCGAACTCCGGCGTGCCTAAAAAAACAACGTCACGCTTCACCGGTCACTCTCATTTCTGATGTCATCGGTCTCGAGTGAATCGCCTATGACACGGTCGATGAACAACACGCCGTCTAAATGATCGTTTTCATGACAAATGCAAGTCGCCAACAGACCGTCCGCCTGTTGAACAAACCACTCACCGTCCTCATCCATGGCCTTGACCGTGATGGCGGCAGGACGCTCCACCTCGCCCCATTCGCCCGGCACACTGAGACATCCTTCTCTTCCGACCTGCTTGCCTGATTCGTCGACAATCTGAGGGTTGACATAGACCGTGCAGCCTTGACCGTCCTGCATGTCAATTACAAAAATTCGTTTCAACATGCCCACCTGTGGGGCGGCGAGCCCGATACCGTTCTCGCTGTCGCTCAGGGTATCCTTCATATCGTCGATCAAAGCGCGGATTTTGTCATCGACGCGGTCCACTTCCCGGGCCCGCTTGCGCAAGACATCGTCTCCAATTGTAACTATATTTCTAATCGCCATTTTACTCTCCAAACATATCAGTTCTATCTTCATTTGAATGGATCCAATCAAATATTGATCTCTTGTGTTCAACTAAATATTGATTTTGGATCTGATCAAATATCGTCGCTTACAATGACAGATATTATAACATATGACGACTTAGGGACGCGTAACCGGTGGTTCATCGCTACCTTGTCTCCATTCATGTATTAACGGGGTTTTAACTCAAAGTGAGCTTTCGGCTAAGCGGGATCCAGACGCAATGAGACACTGACTCCCTTGGGATAACGCAACAAAGACAGTTCTTTTAACATTAGACTAAGTGGATAATGATTCTTTGATTTCATCACCATCTGCCATCTGGACTGATTGTTCACCCGCCTGATCGGGCTGGGCGTGGGCTGGAGCAGTCGGATGACACCAAGATCGGGACGAAACTCGATGATCCGCCGTGCTTTTTGCGCGGCCATTTGGATCGCGTGTTTTGCGTCCTGATCTGATTTTCCCGAACACACGACCGAGGCGATCACACCAAATGGCGGATAGTCCATCTGCTCACGAAATTTAATCTCCTGTCGGTAAAATGAGCCAAAATCCTGAGCGGCCGCGGATCGCACCGCGTAGTGATCCAGATCATACGCCTGGATGTAGACCTCTCCCGGTTTGCTTTTGCGGCCGGCTCTGCCCGCCGCCTGAGTGATCAGCTGAAACGCCCGTTCGGAGGCGCGAAAATCATTTTGCCCCATCAATAAATCCGCTGACAGTATGCCCACCAAAGTCACATTGGGGAAATCATGACCTTTGGCGATCATCTGCGTGCCGATCAGCACATCCGCCTTGCCGGCTCGAAACGTGCTGAGCAAATCGACATGTGAGGTTCGTCCCGCGGTCGTGTCCTGATCCATGCGCAGCGCTTTATTGTCGGGAAACAACTCAGTGAAGGCCTGCTCGACCTGTTGCGTGCCGACTCCGAAACCCGCGATCAGATCACTGTCACATGACGGACAAAACCTGGGCGCTCTTTCCACCCGTCCACAATAGTGGCACATCAATTGATCCTTGTTGGCGTTGTACTGTCGATGCAAGGTCATCTTGACATCGCAGGAAGGGCACATCACCGTCTCTCCACATGAGCGGCAAAGATAGATCCCGGAATATCCTCTGCGATTTAAAAATATCATCGCCTGGTCGCCGGCCGCGAAGGTCTGTTCCAGTCCCTGTTTCAGCGCGCGGCTAAACAAAGAAAAATTGCCTTCCGCCAGCTCAGTTCTCATGTCGATCAAATGGGTCGTCGGCAAGATCGCGCCACCGGGGCGTTCGGTGAGCCGCAGACAGATTGACTTGCCGGTTTCCGTGCGATGCCAGGTCTCGACCGCCGGCGTCGCGGAGCCCAGCACCAGAGAGGCCGAACGGTCGCGTACTCTCAGGCGCGCGATGGTCGCGGCGTGATAGCGTGGTTTGATCTCGCTTTGATAGGTGCTCTCCTGTTCCTCGTCAATAATCAACAATCCCAAGTCGCGCACAGGGGCGAACACTGCGGATCGGGCTCCAACGACGATCCTGGCGTCACCATTTTGTATTCTGCGCCACTGATTGAATCGCTCTCGCGGGGTGAGCCGCGAATGTAAAATCGCGACTTTGTCGCCAAATCTTGCGACCAGTGAGTGTGTCATCTGTGGCGTCAATGAAATCTCGGGCACAAGCAAGATGACATCCTTATCCCGCGCCAACACAGCGGCAGCCACCTGCATATAGACTTCGGTTTTCCCCGATCCGGTCACACCATATAATAAAAACTCCCGAATGCGGCGCAAGTCGCCCTTCTCTTTGGTCGAACGGGTGATCCGGTTGATCGCCTCCTGCTGTTCCAAAGTCGGGATGAGCATCGGCTCACGTGTGATGTCGGGCAGGTCCGGATCGGGCAGCGCGATTTGCTTGCCAAACTCAACCAAGCTCTTTTTTTTGAGTGTGTTCAAAGTTGAAATGGTGACCGCGCAGGCGTGGAGCACATCCTCGACCGGCGACTCATCGTATTCCAGCAAAAAATCCAACACTCTGATCTGATTGATGTATTTTAGTCCACCCTCTTCCAGTAACTCCGCGATGATCGCGCGATCGACCGGAAACACAGTGCGTACTGTGCTCGGGCTCATGCCCGCGCCAATCGTCTCGTTGATCTCGACCATTCCCTGAGCGACCAGGTCACGCACCGATTGATCGGTGATCTGTTCATCTTTCAGCAGTTCGGTAAGTGGCAGGCAGCCGCCCGCGGCGCAGCTTAATTTGTCGATCACTCGATTGTCACGGGACAGCACGGGAATTTCCTCGGGTTTTTGCCGCAAATGGACGTATTTGACGAGGTCCAGCGCCACACCCGCGGGCAGCATGCAACGGATCGCGTCACCATAGGTGCAGGCGTAGCGAATGCGCATTTGCTCCACCAATTTCATCTGATCATCAGTCAAGACCGGATAGGGATCCAGGATCTCAATTAGATTTTTAATCTTAAATATTTGTTCGGCTTCCTCTTCAGGCGTAAGCAACGCCCAGACAATCGCCTCCACAGTTCGGTCGGCGCTGCCAAAAGCGACCACCACTCGCTGCCCGACACAAATTTTGTCCTGAAAGGATCGCGGTACCCGATAGGTGTACCGGTTGTCATATTGTGGCGCGGCGTCGCGCAAAACGACTTGAATGAGCACGACAACCCTCCTTTACAGCAGACTGAACAAATCCAGCTGGGCGGACTCCGGCAATTCGCCAAAGGCGCCACATTCGCGCAGTGAGGCCATGGCCGAAGGGCCCAACCCGCATCGTCCCCCCGCTTCCTCCTGGTTTTTGAAAAGATCGCCTGTCTCTCGTTCCGCCACGATCTTCTCACCCATGGCCGCGCTGATACCCGGAATGGAATCCAGCGAGGGACGGATTTTCCCCTGGCCTTCCACCGTGAACCGGCTGCCTTGTGACAAATTGATGTCGACCGGCAAGAATTGGATGCCACGCGTCAGCATTTCCTCGACCAATTCCAACAATTCCAACGATTTTTTCTCTTTTTCGGTCGCGTCAAAACGCTTCACGCTTTCGGTCAGGATCTTTAGTTGTCTCAGCACATCCTGCTTTGAACCACACATAATCGTGCAATCGAAACTGCCCGCCGCGCGGACTGTGAAATAGGACGCGTAAAAAGCTTCGGGGTGGTAGACCTTAAACCAGGCGACACGCAGTGACGAGATTGAGTAGGCGGCCGCGTGCGCTTTGGGAAACATGTATTTGATTTTTTCACATGAATCTATATACCACTCCGGCACATGGTTCTCCCTCATCAAATTTAGCTGTTCCTCACTCAAAGCTCTCCCTTTGCGCACCTTTTCCATAATGTCAAACGAGGCTTTGCTGGGCAGTCCCCAGTGGATCAGGCGGGTCATGATTCCATCGCGACAGCCGATGACCTCATCTATGGTGCAGACACCGTCACGTATCAAATCCTGGGCGTTCCCTTTCCAAACATCAGTGCCGTGTGAAAGGCCCATCAGCTGCACCAGGTTATAAAAACTGCCGGGGGTGGTCTCGCTGATCATATCCCGCGCCATCGGCGTGCCCAGCTCGGGCAGCCCAAGTGTTCCGGAATCCGTGGTGGTGCTTCCCGGAGTGATTCCCAACGGCTCGACCGATTGAAATAACGCCATTACCTTGTCATCCGGTATTGGGATGCTGGCGATCTCCTCGCCGGTGAGGTCACCCAGCATTTTTAACATTGTGGGATCCATATGTCCCAGAATATCCAATTTCAAGATGGTGTCCTGCATGGCTTTAAAGTCAAAATGCGTTGTCGTCATGGAGGCGTTCACATCATTCGCCGGAAATTGAACCGGTGTGAAATCGTAGATCTCCTGTTCTTTGGGAATGACCACGATCCCCCCCGGATGCTGGCCGGTGGTGCGCTTGACACCGTTCAAACCGGACGCCAATTGGCGGATGCGGGCTCGATTCGCGGTCTGATCGTGCTTTTCCAGCCAGCCACGCACCAAACCTTCGGCGTTCTTTTCGGCGTAGGAGCCGATTGTTCCGGCTCGGAAGGTATGCGCCGCGCCAAACATCTGAACGACATATTGATGGGCGCGCGGTTGATATTCACTGGAAAAGTTCAGATCGATATCCGGTTGTTTGTCTCCTTCAAATCCCAGGAAAGTCTCAAACGGTATGTCTTGTCCGTCCCGCGTCAACGGATTGTCGCAAAATGGGCAGTCCTTGGGCGGCAGATCGTAGCCGGATCCATAGACTCCGTCATCAAAGAACTCACTATGTTTACAATTGGGGCAGCGATAGTGGGGAATCAGCGGATTCACCTCTGTTATGTGACAAAGTGTCGCCACAAAAGATGATCCGACCGAACCGCGTGAGCCGACAATGTAGCCGTCAGACATCGATTGATTGACCAGTTTGGCCGAGATGAAATACATCACGGCGAACCCATTGTCGATGATGGAACTCAGCTCTTTTTCGATGCGCTGTTCGACAACCACAGGAAGCTCGCCATCTTTTTCGTAGAGGGAGCGGGCGGTGGCCCAGGTCATCTCGCGCACATCGTCCGCGGCGGTGTTGATCAGTGGCGGGAATGAGCCTTCGGGAAATGGCCGCAGTCCCGGCTTGATCCGCGAGGCGATGGTGTGTGTGTGTTCAATCACGATCTCACGCGCCTTTTCCGGCCCGAGGTAGGCGAACTCTGACAGCATTTCATCCGTGCCGCGGAAATAAAGGTCGGATTGATTGTCGGCGTCGGCATAGCCCATATTTGTCTGCATGATACCGCGATATATTTTATCCTCTTCATGTAAAAAATGCGTGTCACAGGTGGCGACCACCTTTTGACCGTTGATCTCACCTAATTCGACCACCAGACGATTGAGGTTTTCGAGGTCGGTTTGATCATCAATGTGATTGTCCGCCAGATCAAGTAGATACTTGTTGTTGGTCAACGGCTGTATCTCAAGGTAGTCGTAGTGTCGGGCCAAAGAGCGAATATCCCAATCGCGCAGCTGCTTGCGCGCCAGTTCATAGTCCCCGCCACATTTTGTGTAAAGCTCTTTGACCGCGCAAAACACCTGGCCGGCCTCACAGGCCGAGCCCACCGTCAATCCGTCGCGCAGATAGGTCAACAGACTTTTGGGAATGCGCGGACGGTGGTTGAAGTATTTAATATGAGACTCGGATACCAGGCGATATAGATGATACAGTCCGACTTCGTCGTTCACCAAGAAGATGATATGGTAGACTTTTGTCTTTCGCTTTGTCAGCTCGGCTGTATCCATGCAACCCAGCTGTTGGTTGAGCTCGCTGAGCTCAGGACGTTCCAGCAACGCCCACATCTTCAAAAACAGGCGCGCGGCAAGGCGCGCGTCGTCGACCGCCCGATGCAGCTCACCTGTTTCGAGTTCCAGGGCGACCGCCAGGTCACCCAGCCGATAGCTTTTTTGATTTTTGAAGCAGTGACGGGCGAGTTCAAGTGTGTCCACCGCCGTCGGATTGAAGTGGATCCGCGGGTCGTCCGGTCGAGGTGTGTCAAAACCGGCATAGCGCAAAAAACCCAGGTCGAACAACACGTTATGGCCGATGATCGGAGCGTCGCCGATAAAGGCCTTGAGTTGTTCCATGACCGGAAAGCATTTGGGGGCGCCTTGCAAATCAAAAGAATGGATGCCGGTCAACTCATGAATTTCCTGTGACAATTCTTTTTCGGGGTCGACAAAAGAATGAAATGTTTCACTCTCCTCAAATTCACCAGCGTCATTTAACCTGTACCGGATCGCGCCGACTTCAATGATGCGCTCTTTAGCGGAATCCAGTCCGGTTGTTTCCAGATCCAGCGCCACAAACTCGTTTAGCGAGGCGGCGGGTTCGACTCCGTAGACCGCGGGACGCCCGTCGTCGACAAGGTAGCCTTCCATCCCATAAATCAGCTTGATCGGATTTCCGTCCTTGTTCAGCCTGTTGACGGTCTCGTACGCTTCGGGAAACGATTGCACCACGCCATGATCTGTGATGGCGATCGCCTCATGGCCAAACGAGGCGGCCAGGCGGACCAGGTCGTCGACCGCGCAGATCGCGTCCTGGCTGCTCATCTTGGTATGGGCGTGCAGCTCAACTCTTTTTTTCGTTGCCAAATCGCGACGTTTGGGTGGCTCTTTGATTAGTTCGATTCCGCGCACCATACATGTCAGGTCGCGGTCGAAAGTGTTGTAACTGACATCTCCGTCCAGACCGCACCAGGGCTCTTGGCTCAGTGTCTTTGTCAACGTCTCGGCCTGTTCAGGCTTGAGGAACATTCGACAGGCGATGGCTCCGTCTTCACCAAACAGATCAAATTTTAAGAGTGTCTTTTGTCCATTGCTGATCGACTTGCTTTCAAAATTGACGACCTGACCGACAATATGGACCAGACCTGAATCGAGATTTAGCTGTTCCATGTTTGAGGTCGACAGGTTTCGATTGATTCGACCGTGCAGGACATCACTTTTTCGTTTGTAATGAGGGCGTTCGGCCGACCGTCTGCCGGTCGCCTTTGGCGCGTCGCGTGTCGGCGCCTGCTTGACCCGTGGGGCACGCAAGGTCTGCGCGCTGATCCGCGCCAGGGCGGCGGCCTCCTGCCTGCGGGCGGTGCCACGGGTGTCGAAAGATTTCGTCTCGGACAAAGAAAAGTGAATTGAGAGGTCGGCCCGTGTTTTCATAAACGCGGACATGTCGTTTAACACATTGTCGGTGATCGAGGCGATCACCACGTCGGGCACATGGACGTCAAGTCGATCCAACGAATCTGCCCGACAACGAAAATCAGCCTGCTTCAACAGCGTGGCGATGAAGCCATGGTTCGCGCTCCACTCCTCGATTAGCCAGGGAATCAGCGCCTGCGCCGCCTGCGCGGGGTGTCGGGGCCGCGTCTTGTAACGCAGGAAAAAGCGAACCTGACGAGCGCCGACCTGTTCGGCGAGCGCCTGTTCAATCGCGCTTAAATCAACTGCCGGCAATGGTATGTCGAGCAGCAATTCAAGCTCCAGCTGGCCGTGCGCGCTCACATGAATGCCGCGCACCTCGGCCTGATTGAGATCGGGGTGGGACAGCAAGGCGCGCTTCGCCTCGTCAAATCCGGTGGTCGGCGACGAGGAGGAGTACAAGTTGATAAAATCTAAAAAAGTGGCGTTGTTCGGACTCATCTATTCTCCATCAGTTTTGTTTGTCGTTTAATGGAAGCGACCGGATTGTCGCATCTGCTCAATCGTGAGCAACAGTTCCTCAACGGCGTCCTCTTCCGGTATTGTGCGCAATTGCTTGCCATCGGCGAAAATCAGATACTTGCCGTCGCCACCCGCGATACCGACATCCGCGTCGCGGGCTTCGCCCGGTCCGTTGACTGCGCAGCCCATCACGGCGACCTTGATATTATATGGCAATTTGGAGATCGCGCGTTCAACCTTCTGCGCAAGCGCGATCAAATCAACCTTGGTGCGACCACAGGTGGGACAGGAAATGAGCGTCGGACCACTTTGCTTCAATCCAAGTGATGACAAAATGGCCCGCCCGGCCCGGATTTCCTCCACAGGATCGCCGGTCAGGGATACCCTGATCGTGTCGCCAATGCCTTCGGCGAGCAATGTGCCGATTCCCACCGCCGAGCGTATTGTGCCGGTTCCGGGCGTGCCGGCCTCGGTGACACCCAGATGCAGGGGATAGTCGCAGCGGTCGGCGATCAGTCGGTAGGCCGCTATGGTCAGTACCGGATCGCTGGCTTTTAAAGATAAACAAATATCACTAAAATCGCAATCCTCCACCAACCGGGCCGCCCACAGCGCGCTTTCGGCAAGCGCCTCCGGTGTGACACCACGATGCTTGTCAATCAGTTCTTGTTGGAGCGATCCGGAATTCACTCCGACTCGAATCGGGACACCCGCTTCTTTTGCCGCCCGCACCACCGTTCTAAGGCGCTCCTCACCTCCGATGTTGCCCGGATTGATGCGGATCTTTGCCGCTCCCCGCCGGATGCTTTCGAGAGCCAGGCGATAGTCAAAATGAATATCCGCCACCACCGGCAGCGGCGATTGTCGACAAATGGATTCCAGCGCCTCAGCGGCCTGCATATCGGGAATCGCCACCCGGGTGATGTCGCAGCCGGCCTCGGCCAACTCGTCAATCTGACGCAAGGTGGATTCAATATCTCTTGTGTCGGTATTGTTCATCGATTGCACGGTGATCGGATGATCCCCTCCAATCCCGACTCCACCCACCATGAACTCACGGGATGGGCGGCGTTTTCCTAAATAATGTGACATGTGACCTCCACAAATCGTTTGGCGATCGAATCGATCTCGCCTTTGGACTAATAGTTGATTAACCGGGAGATGTCGGCGTACAGCGCCAGGGCGAACAGGCCAAGGATCATCGCCACGCCGATCGCGCTGATCACGGATTGCGCCTTGTACGATAATTTTTTGCCTCGGATCGCCTCGACCAGAATCAACAACAGGCGATTTCCATCCAGCAAGGGTATGGGCAGCAGGTTGGCGAAGCCCACGCTCAAAGAGATCAGGGCGAACAGTCTGATTATGTTGAGCATCCTTACGCTCCAAGAGACACTGGACTGAGTCGCGGCATCGGAAATCACGCCAACAATTCCCACCGGCCCGGACAAGGTCTCTGTGGGGGACAATTCACCGACGAAAAGCTTGCCCAGCGAGCGCCCGGTCATCCTAAGGACCGACCAGCCATACCGAAAGGAGTAAGGCAGCGCGGTCAGCGCGCTGTCGGACTCGGCGAGTGTCAGGCCATAGGCGTTCACAGTTTCAATTTCGGTCGCGCGCATCTGAAGTTCGGTCTCCTGACCGTTTCGCTCGACAGTCAAATTGAACGGCTCGGCGCCTTGACTTTCCAACACTTCGGAAATGTTGTCGATCCGGACCGGCGTCCCCGCGATTGTCAGGATGATGTCTCCGACTGACAACACCGGGTCGCCCCGGTTGGACTCGGGCATCACCTCGACAACCTGAACCCGTCCCTCGCTCAGTTCGCTCATACTGATGCCGATCATCGGCCTGGTCAGTTTGCGAGGGCGCAAAATCATTTCCTTTTGCTCGCCATCCCGTCTGATGGTCAATACCGTGTTGTCCATCGGACCACTGAACATCAGTCCCGAGGCGAGATCCAGATCGGTGTCCACCGTTGAGCCGTTGACGCTTAGAATCCGGTCTCCCTCAAGTAGGCCGGCCTCCGCGGCCTGTGAATCAGGTGGGATGGCGGACAAAATGGGCACGGCGTGTCCGGCGATCGCGAAAGCCAACGAAAATGCCAGCACTCCGGTCAGAATGTTGGCGAACGGGCCGGCCAGCAACACCGCGGCGCGAGACAGTTTGGGTCGGTTGCCGAAGGCGGCGGGATCGGTTGACTCCACAATTTCCTCACCTTCAGCGCCGTCTTTGACCTCATACTCTCCCGCGAAGTGGACCGCTGCGCCCAGAGGAATCAAATGAATTGAGTACTCGATTCCGCCTCGCTCCCAGCTGACCAGCGTCGGACCCACAAAAATTTGGAAGGACAAGACTTTGAACCCCAACCTCCGCCCGGTCAAATAATGACCCAGCTCATGGATAGAGGCGATCAGTCCAATCAAAACCAAAGCTACAAGTATTCCCAAAAATGAGCTCATTTCAACCCCTCAAATTCTGACAACAGGCGCTCGGCGACGCGTCGCGCCAACCTGTCCGCCTCGAGTATCGCCGCAAGTGAACCGTCGTCGGACAATTTGCCGACGCAGGCGTCCATCGTCCGTTTGATCAGCTCGGGGATCATGACAAAAGATATGCGCCCTTCCAAGAAAGAGGCAACCGCGACCTCATTTGAGCCGTTGAGCACGGTCGGCATCAATCCCCCGGCCTTCATTGCCTCTCCCGCCAATCTAAGACAGGGAAAATTTTCCGGATCCGGCTTGGCGAATGTCAAAGTGGAGGCAGATGGATCAAACGGGTTAAATACCCGTTCAGGATCACTCAGCCGATTCGGGTGCGCCAACGCGACCTGGATCGGCAACTTCATATCCGCATGCCCCAATTGCGCGACCACCGATCCGTCTTGCCATTCGACCATGGAGTGGATGATGCTTTGTGGATGGACGAGATAATCAATCTTTTGCGGTCCGACGTCAAACAGCCAACAGGCCTCGATCATTTCCAATCCTTTATTCATCATGGTGGCGCTGTCAATTGTGATTTTTGCGCCCATTTCCCAAGTTGGATGATCGAGCGCCTCTTCACGGGTTACGGCGCGCATCTGGTCCAATGTTCGCCCACGAAACGGCCCGCCCGAGGCGGTCAGCCAAATTTTACGCAATTCTTTCTTCCTACCGCTCGTCAGACACTGCCAGATGGCCGAGTGCTCACTGTCGACCGGGCGGATCAAAATCTTCTTCTCTCTCGCCAGATTCATGACCAGCTTGCCACCGGTGACCAAGGCCTCTTTGTTAGCCAGCGCGATCTGGCGCCCGGCCCGCAAGGCCGAGACAACCGGCTTGAGTCCGGCCATGCCGACCATCGCGCACATGACCATTTCGGCCGGAGCCTCGGCGGCAAGGTCGGACACAGCCTCCTCACCACCTATAACTCTTGTGCTCAAGCCCAGTTGGTTGACTTGGACCCGCAACTCATCCGCCGCCCGCGCCTGCGCCATCACAGCCGTCTGCGGTTTGAACTCGATGATTTGTTCCAACATTCGAGCCACGTTCTGACCGGCGGCCAGGCCAACCACATCGACATTATATTTACGGCACACCTCCAACGTCTGCACGCCGATGGAGCCGGTTGAACCCAAAATTGTCAAGCTGTTAATCATTTTGACCTCACATCTGATTTTCTTTCATATTCTAACAAAAAACTTCTGTGGTAAAGCTCGCCACAGAAGTTTGATGTGAACAATTTATAAAGTTTTGTCGTCGTCAAAACAACGAATAGAAGATGGCGATAATCAACACAGCCGGCACAGTCGTCAAGACGCTGTCAAAGCGATCCAGCAGTCCTCCATGCCCCGGCAGCAATCGTCCAAAGTCTTTACGGCCGGTGTAGCGCTTGATCGCGGACGCTATCCAGTCGCCCATCTGACTGACGATGCCGATGACCACACCACTGATCACTCCATACATGATCACCACGCCGGCTCCCGGCTGAAGTGGCGCCGGTCCGCGCATGAAGATGATGAAAAACAACAGGCTGATCAGCACGCCGCCAAGTATTCCACCCAAAAAGCCTTCGACCGTTTTTTGGGGACTGATTTTTGACAAAAACTTCTTGCGTCCAAAATAAGTGCCCGAATAATACGCGGCGATGTCGACCACCCAGGGCAGAAAGAAAGACAAGAGCAGCCAGCGAAAGCCATTGGGCACCGCGAACAGAAAGACGATCGAGAGCGCGAAAGGAACGCTGATATAGAGGATGCCGCTAAGAGAAAGCATGGTGTCCGGAATCACCTCGGGACCTTTGCGCAAAACCTGGGCCGAAAAGGAAACAAAAGAATAGACGACGGCGAACAAAAGAATTCCACCCATGGCGATGAAAACCAGCCAGATAAAATCCGTGCGCCAATATTTGTCGATCGTGCCGTCGTTAACCGTCAAAAGATTCCAACCCTCCCGCAAGGTCCGATATGGCAGCCATGCCACAAGCGGGGCGAGCGTGATCAATGATCCTCCAAGGGTAATCAGCAAAGACATTCGCGGGTGTTTGCGCAACAGCGCGCGCGCGTATTCCATCATACAAAGAAAGGCGATTATAAATAGGAACCCCGCGGTTATTCCCGGAAAACGAAATGAGGGAACAACGATGGCCGCCATCGCGACCGCAAAAACTATACCAGTAACCACTCGTTTATTCATATTCTTTTACTCCACCAAAGCGTCGGTCCCTATGAGTGAAATCACGAATCGCGTCTTCGAGCATGGCTTTGTCAAAATCCGGCCATAGCACCTCATTGGTCCAAAACTCCGCGTATGCTGCCTCCCACAATAAGAAATTAGACAATCTCATTTCGCCACCCGGCCTCAAAATCAATTCCGGATCAGGCACATCCGGCAAATAAAGATGGTCGGAAATTGTCTGCTCATCCACCTCATCTATCGTCAGCTCCCCGGCGCGCACGCGCGTGGCGATTTTCTTGAAAGCGTCAACCAGCTCCTGCCTGCCGCCGTAATTGAACGCGATGATCAACTGCATCTTATCGCGGAGCAGGGAGCTTGATTCGGCGTCTTTCATGGTGGCGCGCACCTCTTGCGACAAGACATCCAAATTGCCGGAAAACCTCAATCTGACACCTTGCGCGGCCAACTCATCGTCGAAGCGATGAAAAAATTCAACGAAAAGACGCATCAACTCATCAACTTCAGTTTGCGGCCGTTTCCAATTTTCGGTTGAAAAGGCGTAAACCGTCAAGTATTTCACACCGAGCTCTCCACATGCCTCGGTCACCAATTTAAGGTTCTCTGTGCCGGCGCGATGACCATAGCTGCGGCTCATCCCGCGCATTTGAGCCCACCTGCCATTGCCATCCATAATGATGGCGATGTGCTTGGGAACGAGGCGAAGCTCATCGTCGGTCAGCGGCGACCTTTCGCGCGTGCGGGAAAATCGCCTGCGTGAGCTTTTGGCGAACCATCTGTCGAGCAGTCCGCGCTTGTTGCCATCGCGCTCGGAAGACGAGATCGCCATATCAGAGCTCCATCAAATCTTTCTCTTTTTCCTTGACCGCCTTGTCGACTTCGGCGATGAACCGGTCGGTCAACTTCTGGATTTCCTGCTCGGCGCCGCGCTGCTGATCTTCGCTAATCTCTTTTTTCTTAAGATAGCCTTTAAAAAGATCGATCGCCTCACGGCGTACATTGCGGATCCCGACCTTGCTCTCCTCGCCATGCTTTTCACTTTGCCTGACCAGGTCGCGACGACGCTCCTCGGTCAAAATCGGAAAGACAAGTCGAACCATCTTTCCATCATTTGATGGATTGATGCCGAGGTTGGAGGCTTGAATGGCTTTCTCCAGATCCTTCAAAACCGACGGATCCCAGGGCGTAAGCGTGATGACGCGGGGCTCCGGAACCTGTATGTTCGCGACTTGGTTAAGTGGCGTGTCGGTGCCGTAATAGGGCACAAAAATACGATCCAGCACACGAGGATTTGCGCGCCCGGCGCGGATCGCGTTGAGATTGTTTTGGAGAGCCTGGACACTTTTCTCCATTTTTTCCTCAAAAGGAGCAAGCGTGTCCTGATTGATTTCGATTGACATTTTTTTGTCCTCCTGACATTGCAAGATGATTGCAAGTTTGTTGACAATAACAATCGTATTATATCCAAAAGGAACGGCTCATTCAATTATGTTATGTATGAGCCGCCACTCGTTTCGGCAAATGTTCAGCTCGGTGATTGATCAGCACGATCGTTACCTCACCAGTGTGCCAATTTTCTCACCGCGCACGACACGGAAGATTTTGTCGGTCTCATCCATGTTGAACACGATGATATCGATTTTATTCTCTCTGCAGATCGCGGCCGCGTTGGCGTCCATCACATTTAGTTTTTTCAATAAGACCTCATCATGCGAGATCTCGTCATATTTCACGGCGTCCGGAAAAAGGGCCGGGTCTTTGTCATAGACACCATCCACCTTGGTCGCCTTCAAAATAACATCGGCACCAATTTCCGCAGCGCGCAGCGCGGCGGCCGTGTCGGTGGAAAAGTATGGATGACCGGTGCCGCAGGCGAATATGTCCACACGGCCTTTTTCCAAATGCCGGATGGCGCGCTTGCGAATATAGGTCTCAGCGATTTGACGCATCTCGATCGCGCTCATCACCCTGGTGACGCAGCCGGCCTTTTCAAGCGCGTCGGACAAGGCGAGCGAGTTCATCGTTGTCGCCAGCATGCCGATGTGATCGGCGGTGACCCGGTCCATGTCCTCGTTTGTACGTCCGCGCCAAAAATTACCTCCGCCGACAACAATTGCCACTTCAACTCCCAGACTGACAACCTTGCAGATGGTCTCGCCGACAGAATGCAGGACTTTTTTATTTAAACCAAACTGGTCGTCTCCGGCCAAAGCCTCGCCGGATAGTTTTAAAAGAATACGGGAAAATGCGGTGTCCGACATAAATATGCCTCCTTGCTAATCATGATTGGTCATATGTAACCTGTATGTAAAATATCACTGTGGGAAAAATATTAAAAAAGTATCCTTCAGCATTCGTTGAAGGATACCAATTCATTACGTGATAATCACTTGATCTGACTCATTACCTCGGCGGCGAAGTCCTCTTCTTTCTTCTCAATGCCCTCACCGACCTCGTAGCGGGTAAAGCGGCGAACACTGACATTCTCACCGATCTTGGCGATCATTTCTTTTTGATAATCGCCGACTGTCTTGCTGTCATCTTTGACAAAAGGCATATCCAGCAAACAGTTCTCCTCATAGAACTTCTCCATCTTGCCGTCCACGATCTTGTCAACGATTTTTTCGGGCTTGCCCTCGTTCAGCGCGGCGTTGCGCACGATCTCACGTTCGGCGGCCAGATCCTCATCCTTGACTTCCTCACGGCGCACCCAGCGTGGGCTCATCGCTGCGACCTGCATGGCACAATCCTTGGAGAATTGCAGAAAATCAGGGTTTTTGGAAGCGAAGTCAGTCTCGACGTTGACCTCGATCAACACGCCGACTCTGCCGCCGCCATGGATATAGGACAGCACGACACCTTCCGAAGCGACGCGGGAAGTTTTTTTCGATGATTGCAAAATACCGGATTCACGCAGCCAGGCGACCGCCTTGTCGATGTCGTTGTCGTTTTCGAGCAACGCTTTCTTACAGTCCATCATTCCGGAACCGGTCATCTCTCTTAGTTGTTTAATTAATTTGATAGGTACTTCTGCCATAATGATCTCCTTTTATTAACGACGACCGTCGATTTTAAAGAACGGCCGTCGAACTGTCTGAATATTTTCCCTCGGAGTGAAAACTCAAGTCGGGCGCTCTTTAGGCCTCTTCCTCAGCGGTTTCAGCTTCGGCCACAACCTCTTCTATGGATGGTTTGGCGTCGGGGTCCGCCTGAGCCTCTTCGAGCATCTGCTGCTCCACAGCGGCTTCCTCTTCTTTTATCTCCTGCAAACCTTGCTGGCCTTCCAAAACGGCGTTGGCCATCACACCGGCGATCAGTTTGACCGCGCGGATCGCGTCGTCATTGCCCGGGATGATGTAGTCCACCTCATCGGGATCGCAGTTGGTGTCGACGATCGCGACCACGGGGATCTTCAGACGGCGGGCCTCGGCGACCGCGATGTGCTCCTTGCGCGGATCAACCACGAAGACGCAGTCGGGCAGGCCGTTCATCTCTTTGACGCCACCCAGATTTTTGTCCAATTTTTCATATTGCAGATTTAACTTGGCGATTTCTTTTTTTGTCAAAAGATCAAATGTGCCATCCTGCTGCATCTTCTCCAGCTCGTAAAGACGTCCAACTCGTTTCTTAATGGTTGAGTAGTTGGTCAATGTTCCACCCAGCCAGCGATTGTTTACAAAGAACATTCCACAGCGCTCCGCTTCCTCGCGAATGGAGTCTTGGGCTTGT
>CAZAPS010000006.1:50103-63542 GCA_964487355.1 uncultured Oscillospiraceae bacterium | reverse complement strand
GTCCGTTTAATTGACCGCCCTAACAGGTGGTCAGTTTTATTTTTAAACTGATATACTAAAGATTGGTATGTGACTAAGAGATATTGTTAAATCGACCGGAGGAATTATGCAAACCAACGATTATGATTTTGTTGATATCGAACGGGATAAAGCAAGCTTCACACCGCCCGAATCCAGTGTGAACTGGTTGAATAACGAGGTGTATCAACATTTTCAGATCCGCAGCACCGAGGCGGATGTGAATGACCGGGTCCAGCCCGACGTTCTTTTTTCCATGATGCAGGAAACCGCGTACAGTCATGTGAACCTCGCGGGCCTGGCCGCTCAATTCACAGATGAGAAAAACGTGTGTTGGTTGCTTAACGCGTACACTTTGCGGCTCAAAAAAATTTTGAGATGGCAGGATCGATTGACCTGCAAAACATGGGTGCGCCCGATCGACAAACTGTTTTTTCATCGTGAATTTGGCCTGTACGACCACCATGGTGATCGATTTGGACTATGTACATCGACCTGGTTTCTGGCGGACAGCCACAGTCACGCCCCATTGCGCCCGAACGCGCTGGGCAAAGAAGATGCTTCCTACGCGGGAGTCAATGAGCCCATTTTTGGAGTCAACGCGCTGAGGATCCGCAAACCTGTTTTTGAGGTGACCGCGAAGATGAGACCGCAGATCTGCAGAACGGTCGCCTATAGCGATTTGGACCGAAACGGCCATGTGAACAACACGCGTTATATCCTTTGGAGCGTGGACGCGGTGCATGAGTACGGACTTCCGGAAGATCGATCGCCAAGCGGCATCGATATCAGCTTTATCGCGGAGGCCAAATACGGTGACAATGTGGAGCTTTATGTGAGACCCGTTGAACGCGCGCTGATTGACGCGACACACAAGGATTTCGTTCCGGCCGCCGGAGAGCTGAGTTTCGCGATCGAGGGAGTCGACACAAACGGGCACACCATGTTTCGCTGCTATGCGCACTTCCAGTGATCTCAACGCGGCCGCGCCTGACGGCGGCTCTTGTTTGACCAATCTGGCTCCCGCCTGTTTGAAAAAGCATCGCTATTTTAAAAGCCAAAGAAAAGAAAACAATTGATATTAGAATTCAAACAATTTTGAAACAATCGGGTCGTTTCGTTTACCGGTCTGATCGAGTGGGCTATAATTTTCTTTACTAGAAGGAGATTATATGCTTCAAATTCGCGATCTAACGAAATACTATGGCTCTCACAAAGCATTGGATCAGATCACTTTGACCGTTGAGAAAAACGAGATTTTGGGCCTGCTGGGACCAAACGGGGCGGGTAAGACAACGTTGATGAATATTGTCGCCGGATATGTGTCACCGACCGCCGGAACAGTCAAAGTCGATGGTTTTGATCTGCTGGACGAACCACTAAAGTGTAGAGAGAAAATCGGCTATCTTCCGGAGACGCCACCACTGTATGATGAGATGACTGTGTCGGAGTATCTGCTTTTTGTAGCCGATCTAAAGACGCTGCCAAGAGATGTCCGCCCGGATCACGTCGCGAAGATCATGCGGGGACTGGATCTGAGCGGAGTGTCCAAGCGGCTGATCGCCAATCTTTCACGAGGTTATCGACAGCGGCTGGGGGTCGCGCAGGCGTTGGTCGCAGAGCCTGAGTTGCTTATTTTGGATGAACCGACATTGGGCATGGATCCAATACAGATCCGCGAATTGCATGAAATCATTCGCGGGCTGAAAAAACGACATACAATTATTTTCAGCTCACATATTCTTACCGAGGTGGAATCGATTTGTGATCGTGTCGCGATCATCGCCGATGGGCGGTTGAAACCCGTCGCGGACGACGGTGGCTCTTCTGAGCAAATTGACGAAATGGCCGTGAGGTTTCCAACACGCTACCTGATTGTGACCGATGGACCTGAAAAAGAGGTGCGGCGCGCATTGCGTCGACTGTCCGGCGTGCGAGATGTCGTTAGCCGAGCGGGTGATGGAGGTGCCTTGGAGCTGGTCACCGATGGCTCTCAAGACATCCGCCGCCGCGTGTTTTTCGCCATGTCGTCAAACTCCTGGGCTTTGCTTGAGTTTCGTCCGGCGATCAGTGTGTTGGAAGAGCGATTCATGGCGATTTTGTCCACGACTGAGAAAACAGGTGAGCAATGAGCGGAGTTAGAACTATTTTTCTCAAGGAACGCTCGTCCGCGCTTCGCACGCCACGCTATTGGGCGGTGGGCGGACTATTCGCTTTGATCAGCGGCTTTTATTTCGCGGTTGATCTTGCTATGCGCACGGCTGTCTTATCGTTGGAAATTTCCTTTTTGAATAGTCTGTTGTTCGTCTTCATACCTCTTTTAACAATGGGATCCTATGCCGAAGAAAAACAAAAAGGAACCGATCGGCTGCTTTTGACCGCGCCGGTGAAGGCGTCGGACATTGTGCTCGGAAAATATTTATCCTCCTGCCTCACTTTTTTCACGCTGACCGGCACGATCCTGCCACATCTGATTTTAATTCTCGCCTTGGACGGCAAAGTGGATCAAATCACGCTGGCGAGCTATGTCGCGTTTTTGCTGACCGGATTTGTCTATCTGGCGATTGGACAGCTGATTTCTTCCCTGGTCAGCGATCAGACCATAGCCGCTCTGGTCTCAATGCTGGTGTTTTTGGCATTTAACCTGTTACAGAGCGTGTCCGGAGCGATTGGCGTTTTTGTCGGTCGTTTGGTTGGCTGGCTGGATGTGTTTAATTGGTTGAAAACCGGAGCCCAATCCGGCGTCGGAGCGGCGGTCACGCGGGCGATAGACTGGCTCAATCCCGCGACAAAGCTCGGCCCAATCTCTGAGGGTATTTTGTCTGTTTCATCGTTTGTTTATCTGCTCAGCTTGATTGTGTTGTTTTTGTTTTTGATCGCCATGTCTTTGGAACGCCGGCGTTGGAAGCAAAAGTGAGGAGTGGATCATGAGTGCGAAAGGCAGGCAAAATAATTTGAAACGGACCGCTGTCAAAGTTGACTCCAAAATCTTGCGCCTGAAGCGCAAGGCCGGTTGGCTGACTGTCGCTGTCCTGACGATTGTGATCGTGATCAATCTGGTCGTTCAGGGCGTGATCGGCGGCGGACTGACGATCGATCTGACCGATGAGAAGATCATGACCACGGGTGACGTGACTCGCACCTTGCTGGGTAATTTAAACTCTGATGTCGAGCTCATAATCCTCGACGATCCGGTTCAGTTTTTAACGTACAATCAATTTATGGAGCCGTTGCTGGAAGAATACGCGCGCTACGCGAAAGGTCATCTGACGATTGAGTACAAAGACCCACAGGATTTTCCAACTATCGTCGAAGAGTTGGATCCGGACGGCCATCTGCAGCTTCAAGAACAACAAATCCTGGTGCGCGGACTGAAGACCGGACGAGCGCGGGTGTTGAATCAGACAGACTTGTTACAGACCAAGCGCGATGAGCAAACAGGCGTGTTGGTGCAGACCGGCTACAAAGCCGAATCGACACTTAGTGGCGCGATTCAATATGTGACGGCCGAAGCAGTGCCCACTATTTATTTTTCGATTGGACATGGTGAAGCGGATCTGGATGTCGACTATCAGTCTCTCAAAGCGCTGCTTTTGAACAACCGCTATCATGTGGATCAACTTGGCGCGCCCGGTGGCGCCGAGATTCCTGAAGACGCCCAGGCTGTGTTCATACTTGCTCCGACCAAAGACTTGACCGAAACCGAGGTGGACATTTATTCTCACTATATAAAAAATGGCGGCAGCTTATTCGTCGCTCTGGATTATGGCGGTGGAGAATTTGACAATTTGAACAAGGTGCTGGAACTGTTTAATCTGCGAGTTGACAATGATCGGATCGCCGAAGCCAATGATCGCCTGATCTTCAACAACGATCCTCACAGTATTTTGGCGCAGGCCCCGGAGTCCCGGATCACCGCTCAGGATCTTTCCAACAGCACGCTGATGCTGAACAGTAGATCGATCAGTGAGGGGGATTTAGCCGAAGAGTGGATCGGCGTCCAGCCGATTGTGACCACGGACGACCGGGGTGTGCTCGAACCCGGTGGAGACAAGGATCAACAAAGCGAGCCGGGCGTGCGGGTCATGGCGATGCTTTCGGAAAATAGCGGATTCATAACCAATTCGAGGATGTCATCGGCGAAAGCGATCGTGTTCGGCAGCGCTTCGGCCTTTTCGGACGAAGTTTTGCAGGTGTTGGGAGACAGTGGATATAACTATAGTTTGCTTTACAACTCCACGGGTTGGCTGACCAATGTGGAGGACGCGTTGGGTACTTTGCTGATCATGGAAAAGCCGTTGACGGATTACCAGCTCAACACGCTCAGCAACACGGCGCTCACGCTCGCGACTTTATTTTGTGTTGTGCTGTTGCCGCTCGCGCTGTTTGTGGTCGCTGCCGCGACCCATCGCAGACGCAGATTCATGTAGCCCTAATCGCTCGACTTTTTGGTGTGGCGTTTAAGGAGGTGATCGACAATATGAAATCACGATCGGTGGTGGCGGCGGCGGTGGTTGTCGCGACTCTTATCGCGCTTGTGACAATGTACCAACTGCTTGGTATCGATCCGGAGAATCGTCCCACGACATCTGACACCTCAACCGAAAGTCAAGAAGTTGACACATCGAAATACGAACAAATTGTGGACTATCGCGTCGACGGCGTTGAGGAGTTGACGCTACGCGATGGCGACGAAGTGATTCGTTTTGTGCCGGATCACCAGGGCACTGCCGTCTGGCAGATGGTTGAACCCGCTCTCAGTGGTATCGACGCGAAAGCGGTCTCTTCCTGGGCGAATCGATTTTTATCCATTCGCGCCCTGCCTTTGACCCAGACTTCAAAAGAGCGGACGCCGCCGGACCAATCAGAGGTGGGAGACGAGCCTGAAGAGGACGTGTACAAAATGGCGATGGCCGCTCTGGAGCATCCTCGTTTTTCGCTGACCTGGCGGTTGACCGACGGTACCATACGTGAGCTGTCGCTGAGCCAGGCTGAAGAGGCGGATGATTCTTGTTACGCGGTTTTCAAAGGTGAGTCGGATTACTGGAAAATTAACTATATTTTTAAGGATTTATGGCGTGACCCTCTGGAACAGTTGAATCGTTCGGTCATATTGACCCCCATATACGCGATCACGGATCTGCAACTGTATCGTCAATCTGATGGCCTGACCTTGGAGGCCAAGAGAATTGGTGATGGGAATGAGGAGGATCCGGCTGATGAAGACGAAGAGGTGGCGGACGATTCAAGTGACTCGGCCGAGGCGCAGGTAGCGAGCGAGACGACAGTGGAGCGGACAAGTGAGGCGATCGACCCGAAAGACGACTTGTTTTCCGGGCCGAGTGTCTATGGCTCACCAAGCGCCGAATATGGCATCACCTTGCCCGAGTCGCTGATCACCGCCGGACCGACCACGCCCGAGCCCAGTTTTTTGGTGCTGGGTTCAGACGACAAACCGAGTGTCTGGAGCATTGTGCGCCCGATTCAAATTGGCGCGAATAACTACACGCTTTACGCGTTGATTCTCGAATTGACTTCACTTGAGGCTCAATCTTTTGTCGAGGTTGGCCCTCAGTCTCTCGATCTATATGGGCTTGGGGATCCGACGTATTCTTTCTCCCTGATCGGCGCCGATGTCAATGGGCAGCCATTTACCGAGGAAGTATTGTTTGGTGACGACGCGTCGGCCGATACGATCTACGCCTGGAGCAGCAGATTGAACGCTGTTTTTATCTGTAAAAAAGACGTCGCGCAGATGATGGACATGCGTTTGATTGATTTGATTGAACGCAGACCGTTTCAGATTCCATTGACTTCGGTCAGTGAAATCATTTTGGACCTGCCGATCGGCCAAGACGATTGCCAGGTGCGCCATAATGACGTCTCCGGTGAAAACGCGGTCGGAAGCCAGGCGATGGAATATTTTTTCAATGGACAGGACGCTGACATCCAAGATGATAACGGCTATCATTATTTCAAACAGCTTTATCGTTCGATCAACAGCATCGAGGCTTCCGGTGTGGACACGACACCGCCCAATGACGATCAATTCAAGCATTCGTTCACCATTGTGTATCAAAACGAAGGGGAGTGGCGGACAAGCGTGAGGAACGTCTCATTGATGACCAGAGATGAATATACCTATTATATTTTTGTGGACGATCAGTATAGCGGTTTGTATTGTTCTCGAGACGTGCTTGTAAGCGAAGAAACAGGAAATTATGGTATTCTTTTATCGTTGTGGAAACTCAAGGAACGACTGAAGGACGATGGCTCGGATTGACTAATAACAGGAAAATAAGCGAAAAAAAGAAGAATCGTGGGCCGAACGTCGGTCAATCGGGTTTGCGCCTGCCCGGTGTCCACAGTGAGCCCGGAGCGTCCGACAAAGACCGGCAAAAACAGCTGAAGAGCCGACGATCGTCGCTCCGGTTGATGGTCTTGCTGAGCGCGGCGTTGATTGTGCTGTCTCTGATTCTCTTGCCCACTGTCGTGCGTTTTGATAAATCGATCAGCGCAGATCGCTTGACTGATGATCGCGATGGCGGCGGACATGAAGGTTTCGCCACGGACCCGTCCCAATCGGGGGAGTTGCTTCCTTTTGGTTTTGGCCTGGTGATCCAATGTTTGGACAACGAAGTTCAGGTCTTGAATATCAGTGGTCAGGTTGAATACGCCATCCGTGTGACGATGAACCAACCGCGCGTGATCGCGGACGACCGGCACGCCCTGCTTTATGACCTTGGCGGCACCTACTACTGTCTGTTGTCCGCCGGCGGTCCTGTCTATGAAGGGCGGACAGATGATTCGATCCAGGGCGTGTCCAGAGGAGATTCAGGACATGTGGGCTTGATTTTGGATCGATATAACACGCGCGGCGTGCTCAGAGTCTTGGATCCGCAAGGCGATCAGATATTCGAATGGAGTTCAAGAAAATCAGAAAACTCCGGTTATGTGGTGAGTTCGTCATTCAACTCTGAAGGTGAGTTTGTGGATATTTCCTTGATGAATACCGATGGTTCCAATCCGCGTCCAGTGATCTTGCGGCTGACACTGACCGGCGAACAGCCGGGGGATGAGTTGTTGCGCCTGCAGCCGGATATTCGGGCCGCCCTGCCCAAACTGGTCCACACAGCGGACAGTTTGCTGTGGATGACCGACGGGCAGGCGATTTTCACCTACGACGAGGACGATGGGACGACGGTTTTGCGCTATAACTTCAGTTCGATTCATTCGTTGATTGGCTGGGGGGAGCGCCTGGTTGTTGTCGGCGTCTGCCCCGAACGTGAAGGCGTGCAGCTGTATCTGCTGTCCGGCGAGCAGGCGGATTTGGAAAATGGGTTGCCGTTGCAAGGTGACAGCACGGTTCCGATGGTTTCCGATCAGTACATGGCGATCGCGAGCGGATCTCGGATCTATTTGTTGAATCGTTACAATATTGACCGGGTTCGGACGCTGGACGTCTCTGAGCCGGTTCAAAAAATGAGTCTGAACTCCGCCGGAGATATTATTTATGTCACGCGTTCGGGTGTCGGATTGATCGAAAACTAAACGCTATAGCCGAACGAATTGGAAAGGTTTTGGTGCTGACAGTGGAGATTGAATATAAGTTCGCCGTCCTCGAGGACGAGGTCTGGCGCGAGCTGAATCGTCCGGAAAACTGGTCGGAGTTGTTGGCCGATCTCAGAGACGAGGTGGGCGCGCCTCGACTTGCGCAGCCCCGGTTTGAAAATCCTGTGGCGATGGCGAGCGCTTATTATGATACCGAGACATCGTCACTTTCCGCCGCGCGCGCGGTGTTGCGTCAGCGCCGCGAAGATGACAAGGTCCTGCTGACCTTTAAGATGGATCTGCCTTATGAGGGGACCGCCGGCCTTCATCGACGTCGAGAGTTTGAAGTCGCTTTGGACGAATGGACCGAACCGCCGCCGATTAGCCGCTTTGTCGAAACCCGGAAGGATTTTCGCGATACCGTCTCCGAGGCGATGTATCGGTCGATGACCGAACCGCTGATCTGCCGCTATACCGCCGTTTTTGAACGACGTGTCATGATTTTGGAATGCGTCGACGCAGTGGTGGAAGTCGCGCTGGACCGCGGCGTGCTGCGCAACTTGACGCGCGAGCTTTCTTTTATGGAGATCGAGTTGGAGTTGGTGTCCGGTGGCGAATCTGACTTTCATCGTCTGACCCGGGCGGTGTCTAAGCGGTTTCAGGTTGTCCCTGAATCGATTAGCAAGCTGGGGCGCTGTATGGCATTGGATCACAGTGATTTGACCGAAAAATGATTCGTTCTCATCCGGCCAAAACGCCAATTGACGGACACGAAGTGGAAATGAAGGAACAGGCCAAAGATGAACATGTCGATACCGAAATATGATCTGATCATTGTAGGTGGGGGCGCGGCGGGGCTGATGGCCGCCTGCCGGCTCGAAAGAAAATTAAGCGTGCTGTTGTTGGAAAAAGAGGACACGTTAGGCAAAAAACTGACGGCGACCGGAAATGGACGCTGCAATCTGAGCAACCGTGAAATGGAATCAATCTATTTTCATGGCCAAAATGTCTGGTTCACTGATTTGATTCTACAGCGCTTTGGTGTGGACGAAGTACTTTCAGTTTTTCGTGAAATGGGGCTTTTCTTACGTGAAGAAGATGGACGGGTCTACCCTTACAGCATGCAGGCGCGGTCGGTTCGCGAAGCGCTGGTGAAACGAGTGGCTTTGTCCTCAGTTGAGGTGCGCACCGGCGCCAAGGTTGTCGGTGTTGAAAAGAGCGCGGGATTAAGGCTGGGAGACCTTACCCTGTCCGGGGGTCAATCATTTGTTGTAACCTTGGCGGACGGATCCGCCTGCGCGAGTGAGTCGATCTTGATTTGCGCGGGCGGAATGGCGACGCCAAAATTAGGATCGGACGGAAGTGGCTACGCGCTTTTTGAAAATTTCGGACACACGCTGATCACGCCGCGACCCGCATTGGTTCAACTGATCTGCCGACCGGCTCGCAAACGTCTGGCCGGCACCAGAGTCCGTGGCAAGATCACGGTTCGACCTTCAACAAGACAACGGCAGTTGAGTGAACGGTCTTACCTGGGTGAGATTTTGTTTACCGACTATGGCCTTTCGGGAATCCCGGTGCTGAACATCTCGGGGTTGGTCGGTCGGTGTCTGAAAGAATCAAAATCGGTGCCTGTCGAACTCGATCTGCTTCCGGAAATGGAAATCAATCAGTTGACGGATTATTTAACACAGCGCCGCGACGTGCTGCCGGAATTGCCCGCCGACGACTGGGGAAGCGGGTTTTTGTCGGCCGCTGTCTCCCAAACAATCATTAATGAGGTGCTCGGCGCAAAACGCGGGCGCTCACTCACATTGCGGCGCTTGTCGGATAAAGAACTTCACCGTCTGGCGCTTGCCGCCAAATCCTGGACGATGGAAGTGGTGGACACAAAAGGTTTCCCGTTCGCCCAAGTCACCGCCGGTGGATTGGACACCGCGGAATTTAATCCACGCACACTGGAATCCGTTCACATGCCGGGCCTGTTCGCGGCCGGCGAGATTTTGGATATCGATGGTGACTGTGGTGGCTATAATCTACACTGGGCGTGGGCCAGCGCGTTGGCCGCGAGCGAAGGGATAATCAGACACTATGATCGAGATTGAATCACTGAAATTACCTCCGGGATACACACAGGAGCAGTTGCGCGACGCGATCGAGGTCAAGCTCGCCACACGGGCCTATCGCCGGGCGAGGCCGATTCGTCCACTTCGTTGGCGGATCACACGCGAGTCACTGGACGCCAGATCGCGGGGGAATATTATTTGGAACATCCGACTACAGGTTTTGGAACAGCATGAAACATTTCAGCCTCTTAGTGGGGTAAAGGTTCGGCCGCAGACATCCGCCGCGAGCAAAGACTCCCGGGTGATTATTGTCGGTTCGGGACCGGCGGGTTATTTCGCCGCCTTGCTGATGGCCCGGGCAGGATTGCGTCCGCTGGTCATCGAACAAGGTTCGCCGGTAGTTGAGCGGCAAAAAAAGGTGTATGAATTTTGGCGTGGCGGTCGTCTGGACCGGTATAGCAATGTTCAGTTTGGAGAAGGTGGAGCGGGCACCTTTTCGGATGGAAAATTGACGACCGGTGTGAAAAGTGAACGAAAACAAGAAATTCTTGAAGAATTTGTGTTGTGTGGAGCGCCCGAGGAGATCCTCTATCGATCCGCTCCCCATATCGGGACCGACACGCTGAGCGAGGTCATGCCCAATTTTCGCCGAAACATTGAACGGCTGGGCGGCGAGGTGCGCTTTCACACCCGACTGGAAGACATCGTGGTCAAAGGCGGGGCGTTGCGTGGTGCCGTGGTTCAAAACCTGACGGACCAATCGACCGAGACTTTGACTTGTGAACAGTTGGTGCTGGCGACCGGACACAGCGCGAGAGACACAGTCAGGATGCTGAGACAAAGAGGAGTGGCGATGACGCCCAAACCGTTCGCGGTTGGATTGAGAATCGAACATCCGCAGACGCTGATCAACAGCGCTCAATACAGACAGACCGACGACTCATTTGCTCGCCAACATCTGCCGCCGGCCGCGTATAAATTATCCGCGCGGCTGCCCAACGGCAGAGGTGTTTACACGTTTTGCATGTGCCCCGGCGGTTTCGTGGTGGCTGCCGCCTCGTCGGCCGACAAGATCGTGACCAATGGAATGAGTCGTCAGGCGCGTTCGTCCGGCAAGGCGAACAGCGCTGTGCTGGTAGGCGTGAATCCGTCGGATTTTGGCGCGGAGACAAAGGCGCTCGCCGGGCTGGAATTTCAGGAAGAATTGGAAAATCAGGCCTTCATCGCGGGAGGCGGCGACTATTTCGCGCCGGCACAGACCGTCGGCGACTTTTTGCAAGATCGCCTCAGCGCCCCCGAAATGTTAAACGGCGCGACCTATCGCCCCGGAGCGCGGCCATACCTGTTAGGTTCGCTGTTCCCCCGGTTTGTCACCGCGTCGTTGAAAGAAGGTCTGGTACAGTTTGAACGGAAGTTGACCGGATTCGCGACGCCGGAGGCGATCTTGACCGGTGTCGAATCAAGAAGCTCGTCTCCGGTGCGGATTGTGCGGGATCAGCGAACTTTGATGTCCAATGTGCGGGGCGTCTACCCGGCGGGAGAAGGCGCGGGGTATGCCGGAGGTATCATGTCGGCCGCGATCGATGGTCTGAAGGTCGCTGAGCGAATATGCTCAGATTTAAGGTGACATGAATGCTCACTCCGACAATATCGAGTTTTAGTAATATATGGTATACTCGATTCTATTTATTGAAACAAATTGAACTGACTAATAAATGAAATACTTATATAAGAGGTGATTAGCCAAAGCGTCGCGTCGATCGCGAGACCTAAAGTTCGTGACATGATGACTATCCCTGTGAAAAAAATCAACACGAAGGATGACGATAATGAAAAAAAGATCCTCAGATCAATCAAATAATGATAAGCGATCGGACCATCATCTTCATGAGCGTGAGCCGGACGTGGAGATGCTGTTTTCCGACTTTGAAGACGCTTCACCGATAGATGATTTTAAGACCCTCCCTCAATCACGGCAGACCGGCCGTCCACACTCGGTTGAGCGTGCGCAGTCGTGTCAACCCGGTCGATCTCGGCGCGGTCCGGTCGAGCGATCTCAGCCTCGCCCCAAATCAGGCGGTGGCTCATCGGTCGACTCGGTGGCGGTTGGACACGATTCGCGGTCTGCCGACCAAGTGTCGCGCGGGAAACAAGACGAGCGTCTTCGGCGGCAACCACCCAAACGTCGACCGCAGGGCGAACGTCCGCGCCAATCCGGCGCGATGGAGACAGATAGAAGAAGGGCGAACGCCCAACCCGTTCGGTCGCAAGCGATTCGGTCGCGCAGGCGCAGGAGGCCCAAACTGTCTGTGGCGGATAAAATCATCCGCGCGCTGTCCGCTTTTTTAATTTTCGTGCTGTTGATTTCAATCGCTGTCTTCGCGGTATGGCGATACGTCATTGGCGAGGCGAAAACCGGAGTGACCGACACCACAGTGATTGTCACCAACGAGGTGGGTGAGACGTTGTCCACCGCGGCGCCCGAGCCGGTCAAAGTCCGCGACGGACAGATCATCAATATTCTGCTGATGGGCATGGACTTGCAGGGGGTGGGCGAAGAGCACAGCCGCTCCGACACTATGATGCTGGCGACCATCGATCAAAAACGAAATGTCGTCAAGCTGACCTCTTTTCAGCGCGACATGTTGGTCTATCTGCCGGGCACAGACACTCCGGTGAAACTCAATTCGGCCTCCCAGGCGGGACCGTTTAGGCTGATCGAAACACTTAACAACACCTTTCATTTGGATATTAAAGACTATATTAAATTTGACATCCGCGGCGCCGAGGACATCATCGACGCCGTCGGAGGTGTCGATGTGGTTTTGTCGGAGGAGCCGGAGGTGCTCGAATACCTGAGGCGATTGATTACCGAGCAAAACGCCGTGTATGAAGGATGGGATGATCGGACCAATTGGGTGGACAATATTTGGGAGGGGGGAGCGGTCCATTTAAATGGCAGACAGGCGATCGCCTATTCGCGCATGCGAGAGTTGGATAGTGACTTCGCCCGCATGGAACGCCAACAGGAAATCATGACCAAGGTCTATGACAAGGTAAAAAACTCAAGTGCCGGGACATTGCTC
The DNA here is from genome assembly GCA_964487355.1 of uncultured Oscillospiraceae bacterium. GTDB lineage: Bacteria > Bacillota > Clostridia > Saccharofermentanales > Fastidiosipilaceae > JAXGYX01. The sequence continues at coordinate 50,821 of CAZAPS010000006.1, read as the reverse complement.
AGTCTGTTGCGTGTCGCCTTGAGCCATGTCGAGACTAATCTGACTGACACGGAATTGACGCAGATGGGCTTGACTTTACTGCCCAAACTATCAAATAAAATTCAACAAAACACAGTGCCGATCGATGGCTACTTTTGGATGGACAATTATGATGAATGGGTGATCCGCGCGAATTTCAATGAGATCATTCCGATCCTGCATCGCTTCATATACGAGGAGGAACTCGGGGAATTCACCTCGGTTCGTCTGGTGCCCTATACGCCGCTGACCTATACCGAGGAAGAAAACATGCCGGTGGCGATTCGCCAAGGCTGGTATGTCGGCACGCCCCACTCGGGACCGAACGGTCTGGCGGGCGGAACACTGTTGGACAGCACGCGGATGCCCACCGCCACCCAACCAATCGACCCGGGCATGGGGCAGATTGTGCAGGGCGGCACGGGGGCGACCACCAATGGATCGGATTTCAACGCGCAGACACCCCAACAACTGACAACAACCGCGCAAGTGCCGGTAGGGGGCGGCACCGCCGCGACGTCGCCCGGTCCGCCGACCGGCGACTCGCCGGCCACCGGTTCCACGGCTTTCACACAACCATTGACGACCGCGCCACCACCGACGACAAACCCGACAACCACGCCACCACCGATCACGAGCGAGACGTCATCCGCGAGTTCACAATTGACCTTTCCGGTGCCGCCACGCGACTGACCCTCCC
>CAZAPS010000006.1:0-50003 GCA_964487355.1 uncultured Oscillospiraceae bacterium | reverse complement strand
CGCGACTGACCCTCCCGGTGCCGCCGCGCGACTGACGCGCACGTGATATGATTGACAACCAGGAAGGGACACCGATCGGCGCCCAAAATCCAAACCGCCAAACCTTGGTTTTTTAATTCAGGGATGCGCATACTACAAGGATGTATATATGAGTGATGCTATGATGGAACAATCCACATTCGCCGACGCCTGGGACGAAATGCTGCGCACGGTGGAGGCCGTGTGCGCGAAACATGAGCTGTCCTATCTTTATGCTGACCTGCGAGGCTCGCGCGAAGGCGATGAATTCGGTCTTGCCTTGTGGCGCCCGGATCTGGAACGCTTGTTGGACGTTTTGCCGGATGAGATCAATCGTTTTTTGTATTATATTCAGATACCATGGATCGAGCTGGATCTGCCGTTTCCACACGCGCGGATCTGCCTGAATGGCAGTCGCTTTGAATTTAGCGAAACTGAGCCGCTTCCGATGCATCAGGGTCTATATGTCAATATCTACGCGATTGACGCCGTCTCGAGCGGCAAGATCACCCGCAAGGTTCAGTACAATAAATACCTGACCGTGCAAAATAAAATACTGGAATTCTACGGTCTGTTAGATTTGACGGACGAGAGTGGGATTGGCAGATCTGCGGTGCAGCTGCTCAACGAGCGAAACGCCGCCATGCAGGCCAGAAAGATTGAAGCGAGACCGGGTCCTCGTCAAGTGGGTGTGATCTATCCGACCTTTCCCGATGATATCGATCGCCGCTGGCTGGACACCGGATTGGGGGAACATCTGCGCGCCGACCATGAACAGGCGGAACGAGATGAGTTGATCGCCGCCGCGCGGGACTGGTTGGACAATCTTGAACAACATCCTCCTCGCGGAGCGGTGTTTCAAATGCCAAGTGATTTCAAAAAGACCGGAAAGTGAGGCGTCATTTTGGGAGACGATCATTTCATATTGAAGGCGGACAGTAAGTCACTGGCTCAGGTGCACGCGCTGCAATTATCCGCGTTGCTGGAAGTGGACCGGGTTTGCCGCGCCCATGAGATAGAGTATTTTCTGATTTTCGGTACCCTGTTGGGAGCGGTGCGGCATGGCGGCTTCATCCCCTGGGACGACGACATTGATATCGGCGTGCTCCGTGAAGATTACGACAATCTGCTGGCGCTGCTGGAAACCGAGCTGGATCAGCATCGTTATGTCGTGCAGACCGCGGAAAATGACGCCGGCGCGACATTCCCGTACGCGAAAGTTCGTTGCTTGCGCACTCTTTTTGAAGAGGCGGTGACCGCGCCGGACGCCCAACAAAACCAGGGCGTGTTCATCGATATTTTTCCGCTGGACAACGTGCCTGAGGACGAAAGGGAGGCGAAACGGCTGAAAAACCGATTCATTCGCCACAATTTGGCGTATCGCTACAAGGTCGAAGGATATCGCTCCGACCGTTTATTTGTAAACGCCGCTCTGGCCGCTCATGCTCTTAGGGATATTCCGACATTGCTAACCAAGCGGCGGGAGATCATGACGTCTTGCGAAGACGCGTCCAGTCGGTGGGTGATCGCCTTTCCGGCTTCGGCGGCGGATTACGATTCATCTTTTTTAGAACGCGATCAGCTGAGGCCGGCGCGACAGATCGATTTTTGTGGTTATCAAGTGATGGCCCCCGCTCAAACAGATGTGCAACTGCGTGCCTTGTTTGGCGACTACATGAGTCTGCCGCCCAAGTCCGCGCGCGTGGGTCATCGATTGCGCGCGTTTTCCATCGATGAGGACCACTGGTCAGATGAATTGGCGTGCTATCTGCCGGCGGTAGAACGGGATCGATTCAAGGAAAGTGAAGGTGGGACGGTTTATGACGAATCCAAAGCCCACGGTTGACCTGCAAAACAACCGCAAAAGAAATCGCGCGCTTGTCTATCGGGTGGCCATCTACTTTTTGGGCAACATCGCCTCCAAACTGATCACCTTCTTTTTGACCCGCCTGCAGACCGGAGCTATGCTGCCGGAGGTCTTTGGACCGGTCAACCTTCTCGCCTCCACCTTGCCGCAACTTGTCTCAATTTGCTTTTTTGAGATCTGGTCGGGCGCGCTGCGATTCATGTATGATCGAGAGGACGATCAGGACAAACACAAGGTGTTTACCAACTCGCTGTTCGCCTCGTTTATTTTGCTGCCCTTGTTCATCGGCGCGACCTATTTTTTGAACGACAGTCAAAACTCGGCGTATTTCGCCGAATTGACGGCCATGGGTGTGCTGTATCTGCTGGACTATTTATTCCAGTTCACAGCGAGAGGCATGGGTCGCAACAAACTCTTCGCGGTGACCGGTGTGATCTCCTCGCTGGTGCTGGGCATCAGTCAGATCATTTTTTTAACGGTGTTCAAAATGGGACCGGTCGCGATGATCTTGTCGCCGTCGTTGGCGTCAGCGGTGTCCATTTTGATTTATGAGCTCAACACCGGGCAGCTTCGCAAGATACGAAGATCCCAGATTGATTTTACCTTCATCAAAACACTGCTGCGTTTCTCATTTCCACTTTCGATCAACGCGACCGCCTATGTCGCGCTGACTCGATTCAACGAATTTTACATCCAACGCCAGCAGGGCAACAACGCGCTGGGCCTGCTGGCGGCGGCGAACAAAATGTCGATGATTGTGAACATTTTCATCTCGGTGTTTTCGCTCGCCTGGCAGGAGACGGCTTTCTCGATGAGCTCCGATGATCACCGCAGCGTCTATTTTTCGGACACTTTGCGCAACTACGTCAAACTGCTGGGCGTCGGTGTCTATGTGTTGATTCCCTTCAGTCGCCTGTTGTTTAATTTTTTGATCAACAATCAAACCTATGGTGTGGCTTTGCAGTTGATTCCGATGTCGATCATCGCTGTGGCGATTTCCGCGATGTCGAATTTCATGGGGCATATCTATAGCGCCGAAAAGAAAAACGATCAGTTGTTTTATTCCACAGTCATCGGCGCGGTGGTCAATGTGCTCGCGATCATGGCGCTTTTGCCTCGCCTTGGCCTGCAGGCCGCCAACATCGCGCTCTTCCTTGGCTTTTTGGCGACCTTTATCTATCGCTATCAACAAATTCAACGATCGGTCCGCGTCGTGCTGCCAAAACGCACTTTGTTTTACAGTGTGGGCGGCATCACGCTGAACACCGTTTTGTTCTATCAATTTCCCACCCGCTGGCCGTCGATCGCCCTGCTTGTCATCAGCGTGATCGTCACGATGATTGTGCTTCGTAAAGAAATCAAAGCGGTGCTTTGGGTTTTTATACGCAAAATCAAACCGACCTCATAAGCGCTAAGAAAGGAATATTTGATGAGTCATTGCCTCGTCATTTTCACCGCCACTTTTCCGGCCGGGACAATGGATGGCTTCATCCACGAAGAATTGCCTTACACAGCAACCAGATTTGATGATGTGCTGATTTTCCCGGTCAACGCGGTCGGCTCGCTGTCTCAGCCGAACCCACGGCTGCCCCAAAACTGTGTCACCTATCTGACTAATCAGAGGGGGCGGATTGGCGGGCGGCTGCGTGACATCGCCTATTTATCCGGCGCGACATTTAAACGCGCGTCTTATTTTATGAGAGAACGAAAAGAAAAAGCCGAAGGCATCAAAAATAAAGTGTTTTTACAGTATTTTGAAGGTCGGGCCGCACAGGCGTCAAATGATATTTGGCGAGTGCTCGAACCCCTGTTGCGTCCGTATGACAAGGTGACTTTCTACAGTTATTGGCTCTATGTCTCCTGTCTGACGATGCTGCGGGTCGCCGACCGGACCGCCGCCCGCTACCCCGACAAAGAGCTCGCGCTTTTTTCCCGCGCCCATGGATATGATCTATATGAACATGCCGATGACCGAGGGTATCTGCCCTATCGGCAGCTGTTTTTGCGTCGGCTGGACGGGATTTTCCCCTGCTCAATCGATGGTGTTCGCCATTTGGAAGAGACCTGGAGGCGGGAGCCGCAAGACAAGGATCGGCCATCGGTATGGCTGGCGCGCCTGGGCATGCCGCCGCCGGAGAGGCTGAGAGCCGAACTGACGTCTGCCGAGCGGCAAGAGTTGGATCAGCTGCTGGCCAAACGCGATCGGGACGAAACCGTGATCGAGCTGGTCACCTGTGCCTGGATTCGTCCGGTGAAACGTGTTGACCTGCTGGTCGACGCGTTGGCCTCACTGCGTGGTCGCTCCAAGCAAAAATGGCGCTGGACTCATTTTGGCGCCGCGGAGAAAGATACCGATTTCAAGGCGCTCGAACAGCGGGTCGCCGACGATTTGGCTTTTATGGAAGTCAATCTCCTGGGCACACGCTCGCGTTCGTTCATCTTGTCCTATTATCAAGAGGCGGGACCTGAACTGTTTGTAAACACCAGTTACAGCGAGGGCGTGCCGGTCTCGATCATGGAGGCGATGTCGGCCTCGTTGCCGATCTACGCCACCGATGTTGGAGGCACCGCGGAGATTACCGGAGCCGGGGAAGTCGGCAAACTTTGGAACCGCGACGTGACCGCCGGGCGGATCGCCGCCGACCTAGCATTGTTCGCCAAACTGTCGGCCGACGAACACAAAGAACTGGGCAGCCGCGCGCGGCTGCGCTGGGATCGTCTCTGCCGGGCGGAGCTGAACTATCGCCAGTTCGCCGAGATGCTGAGTGGTAGAGCGTCCCTTCAGAACGTACCCTTCGAGAGTGCGAAAGTGGGGGACACGACTGTGTCAAAAGATGTGGGGTCCAAAGAAGTTGTCGCTGATTTGAAAGACAAAGAGAAGGTGACAAATGAAGAGGCGTGAACGCTTGAACCATAAATATCATGATCCAAATGGACCGATCGTCCATGTCATTGGAGAATTCGCCTCGGCGGGAGCCGAATCAGTCATGCGCGACCTTGCCATCGAACTTGTCGCTCAGGGTAGCGAAGTGGAGGTGTGGCGGTTTTACCGCGCCGCCGAAATCCATCCGGGCGACCCTAAGGCCGCGCGCGCCGAGGAGATCTTCACACGCGAGCTCGAAACCGGCGGCGTGACCGTGCGGGCCATCGACAAGCGGGCGAACAAAGATTATCCGCGCACCTGGAAGCGGATCCGCGCCTTGGCTCGCCGGGTGAAGCCGGCTGTTGTGCACACGCATTTGGAGGAGATATCCTTTCACACCTGCGCCGCCCTGGTTGGCACCCGAATCCCGATTGTGCAAACTATGCATAGCGATCGCATTCGCCGCGTCGCGCTGTTGCGCCACTTTTTTCGCCATCGCTGCCGACGGTTTGTCTGTATTTCAGAGGCGATTAAAAAGCAAACGGCGCGTTATGTGCCCGAGCACAAGTTGGCGCTGATCGCCAACGGTATCCCTCTGAAACCATTCACCGTGGAGGATCGAGACTACTCCGGAGAGGTGCGGTCGTTGGTGGCCGCCGGACGATTGGCCGAGGCGAAAAATCACCGCATGATGTTGGAGGCGTTTGCCCGGATCGTCGAATGGTGTGGGCAAGATGGCCGCGAACCACCTGTTTTGACCATTTTTGGCGAGGGCGAGTTGCGGGCCAACCTGGAGAAATTCATTGATCAGCGCGGTTTGCGTGATTTCGTCAGACTACCCGGCACGACCGACAGGATGGCGCGCGAGCTGAAAGACGCCGATATTTATTTGATGAGCTCGGACTACGAGGGGATGTCGATCTCGCTGCTGGAAGCGATGGCGTCGGCTCTGCCGATCGTGACGACCGCCGTTTCCGGCGCCAAAGATCTGTTGCGCGACGGAGAAAGCGCCTGTGTCAGTGACATTGGGGACGCCGAAGCGTTCGCCGACAGCGTCCGGCGGCTGATGAGCGAACCAAAGCGACGCGCCCGACTTGGCCGGGCGGCGGCTGTCACAGCTTCCAAGTACAGCATCGTGGTCTGTGCCGAGCGACACCGCGCTTTATATGACTCGCTCTAAAGCGATATATCTTTTTAAGCTTGTCCAATTCAAGCGGGGTGATCTTTCACAACGGTTCAACCCTGTGAGCTTTTCTACTGTTATAATTAAGGACATACATATGGGCTGAATCTTTTACATAAATATGGAAGAGGTGCTTTATGGTCAATAACCTGATATTGGTGATTTTGCTGATCATCATTCTGATTTTTTATGCCGGTCAAAACTTCGGCGGCGCGTTCGCCGCCTCGTTTGTCTATCTGACCTGCGCGCCTTTGATGGTGATTGGCGAGCAGGAAATCAACAATTCCTACCCGCTGACCGCGCTGCTGGTGATTCTTACCTTTATCTCTTGGCTGAGAAGGCCGGAGAAGAGACCGCGCAGTTATTATTTGCGACTGTTCGCGGTCAGCATGGGCGCGGTTCTGGTCGCCTATCTTATCGGATTTTTTCTGAACGGAACGGCAAGCTTACAGACCTTTGAGATCGCCTACGCAGGCGAGATCAATGTGTTTTTGCTGGTGATCGCGCTGTCGATGCTGCTATTTCGGGTGGAGCAACAAGATGTCATGAAAGTCATGTTTCGTTCCATCCTGATTTTTGTGATCGTGAACACCGCGGTGTCGGTGTTGCAAAAATTGAATGTCGTCTATGCCTACCGCATGATGGATCGCTTCTACGTCAGTGAGAGCCGCTTCAAACCCCTGCTGGTGATGATTTCGGGTGGTTCATATGACCGCGTTTCTGGAACTTTTTTTTCGCCGGTTGTGTTTGGCTCGACTTTGCTGATGGCCGTGGTCTTGCTGACCGCCTGGATCATTCGCCAAAACAGCCGCAAGATCCGCTGGGGCGCGGTGACACTGATTGCGGTCATGACCGTCGGTGGCATTCTTTCTTTTTCAAAACTCTTCATGCTTGGTGTGCCGGTGATGATGGTCTACTGGGCGATCTACCTTTTGTTCTTCGCTAAAAACAGACGGCAAAAACTGTCCAACTGGGCGCTGATGCTGGTTGTCTTTGTGATTGTCTATGTGGGCGTCTATTTCGCCTTGCCAAAAGACATGATGAACATCAGAGATTACTACTATCAATACTTCACCAATCCTTTGGCGGCGCTGAACAGCCGCTACGCCGGCATCGAGGCGCCACAGGTCGCCTTTATCGATGACCTGCCAATCAAAGAAGAAGGGATTGTGACCGGCGCCTTTGACTATTTCAAACAACACCCAATCTTTGGTGTGGGCCCCGTTCAGGTCGAACAAGAGTTTTTGGGCGACAGCCAAGTCATCATGGCTGCTCATCACGGTGGCGTCGTGGCGCTGGCCGCTTATTTGTATTTCTATCTTTATACCTATGTTCAGGCCTTCCGCAGACGCAATCTATATAGCTTATCTTTGATCCCTGTGTTGGCGATCGGCAGCCTGGCCTCGGTCATGCTGACCATGCCGTCAATTCTTCCTTTCGTGGCGTTCATCATTCGCTGGGGAGACTATAGTGGCAAGCTGGTGGTAGGTGAAGATGGCCTGATCCATGATGAGGGTGACCTGCGACTGCATATGATAAAATAACGAATGAGGTGACGTATATGAAAATAGCTGTGGCCGGCACCGGCTATGTCGGTCTGGTAACCGGAGTTTGCTTGGCGGACAAAGGTCATGAGGTGACCTGCGTCGACGTGGATGAGGACAAAATCAAGACCTTGCGCGCGGGGCGCTCGCCGATTTATGAGGCGGATCTCGAAGAACTGATGAGCAAGAATCGCTCACGTCTGACCTACACAACGGACTACGCGTCGGCCTATGAGGACGCCGAAGTCATTTTTATTGGTGTCGGCACACCCGAAAAAAGCGACGGGTCGGCCAATTTACAATATATTTACGCGGTCGTCGAACAGATCGCCGAGTCGGTGCGACGCGACTGTGTGGTGGCGATCAAATCCACGGTGCCGATCGGCACCAACGATCGAGTCGAGGAATTTCTGAACGAGCGTCTGGTGGCGGATGTCAAAGTCAGCCTGGTCTCCAATCCGGAATTTTTGGCTCAGGGCACCGCCGTGCGTGACACCCTGAGCGCGTCCAGAATTGTGGTGGGCGCGAACGAAGACGAACCGCTGGAGATCATGCGTGAGCTGTACAAGGATTTTGACGCGCCGTTTTTAACCTGTGACCGCAACAGCGCTGAGATGATCAAATACGCCAGCAATGATTTTCTGGCTTTGAAGATCTCTTATATCAATGAAATCGCCAATCTCTGCGAAATCGTGGGCGCCGATGTGCGCAAGGTGAGTAAGGGAATGGGGCTCGATCCTCGAATCGGTGATCGTTTTTTGAACGCCGGCATCGGTTACGGAGGCAGCTGCTTTCCCAAAGACACCAAGGCCCTGCATTGGCTCGCGATCATGAATGATTATGAATTGAAGACGGTGAAGGCCGCGATCGAAGTCAACGAACAACAAAAACTGCGTATGTTGAAACAACTGCGCCGCGTCATGGGCAACCTGCGTGGCCGCAAAGTGGCGGTGCTCGGACTGACTTTCAAGGCAGGCACCGATGATTTGCGCGAGGCGCCTTCGCTGGTGAACGTGCCGATTTTACTCGAGGACGGAGCTGAGGTCCGAGCCTATGATCCGGTCAGCAACCGCGCGTTCGCCACCCTGATGGAGCGGCAAAAAGTGCAGGACGCCGACAGAATCATATACCACGATACGCCGGAAGCGGCGCTGAGTGGAGCGGACGCCTGTATCATTCTGACCGAATGGCCACAGATCAAGGCATTGACCGCCACGGATTTCATACGACAGATGTCGCGTCCGCTGGTGTTGGACGGCCGCAACTGCTTCGATCCGGTGGAGATGAGGGAGGCGGGTGTGGAATATCATTGTGTCGGTTATGGCAGGTAATGTCGACATCGGCCATGATGGATGACGCCGCGGTGAACGTTAGCGTTTCGCGGCCGGACAAGGAGTGACATATGAAACAATATGATTATTTGATCGTCGGCGCCGGCCTTTATGGCAGTGTGTTCGCCCATCAGGCCTCGCTGCATGACAAGCGCTGTCTGGTAATTGACAAGCGGGACCATATCGCCGGAAACGCGCACACGAAATTGATTGAGGACATCGATGTGCATATGTACGGCCCGCATATTTTTCACACCCAAAACAGAGGTGTCTGGAATTATGTCAACCGACTGGCGGATTTCAACCGGTTCACCAACTCACCAATCGCGAACTACAAAGGTGAGATCTTCAATCTGCCGTTCAATATGAACACCTTCAACAAAATGTGGGGCGTCGTGACGCCACAAGAGGCGGAAGCCATGATCCGCGCGCAGCGCGAAGAGATCGCCGACGAGCCGAAAAATCTCGAAGAACAGGCGATTCGTCTGGTGGGTCGGGATATCTATGAGAAACTGATCAAGGGCTATACGGAAAAGCAGTGGGGACGTCCCTGCTCTGAGTTGCCGGCTTTCATCATCAAACGTCTGCCGGTGCGATTTACATATGACAACAATTACTTTGATGACCCTTACCAGGGAATTCCAATCAAAGGTTATGATTTTTTGGTCGAGCGCATGCTTGAGGACGCCGATCTGCGGCTCGAGACGGATTTTTTCGACCATAAAGAAGAGCTGACCGGTCTGGCGGAGAAGATTGTCTACACCGGACCGATCGACCGCTACTTTGACAACTGCCATGGCGAATTGGCCTGGCGGACGATCCGCTTTGAGCACAGCACGTTGGATCAGCCAAACTACCAAGGCAGCGCGGTGGTTAATTACACCGATCGCGATGTGCCGTACACCCGAATCATCGAACACAAACATTTTAATTTTGGAGAACAGCCGAAAACCGTGGTGACGCGCGAGTATCCCGCCGAATGGACCGAGGGGACCGAGCCCTATTACCCGGTGAATGACAAACAAAATGAGGAATTATATAGAAAATACGCTGTGTTGGCCGAGCGCGAGACCAACGTCATTTTTGGCGGACGGCTGGCGGAGTATCGCTATTTCAATATGGATCAGGTTGTGGAAGCCGCGTTGCGCAGGGCGACCAAGGAGCTGACCAGTTACGCGATAAAAAAATAAGATCAGTTAAGAAATAATATTAAGTTCATAAGCTTACAAAACTGTAACCATGCCACTGATTTGATTTGGTATAGTAACAGTCAATTGATCGTGCGCGAGATTTGTAGGCAGCGCGCGAAACACTTCAGTTGAGCCTGGTCGTGGAAAATCCTCACCAAAAAGGATGATTTCACCTCCGATACGGAAAGGTCTCCGGAATTACCGGATTGTGAATGAAATCGAACAAGTCAAGTATTTTTAATATATTTAGCGGCTTCAAACCTCGTGATTTATTGTTGCGCCGTGTGTTTCTGGTGTTGGCCGACTTTGTCAGCATGTTGCTGGGCTTCTGGCTGGTCTCTTTTGCCATGCCCGCCTATCCCAACGGAATCAGCGCCCTGGATCTACCCACGATCATCACATTGTCGGCGCTTAACATAATCATCTACCTGATTGGTGGACTGTACACCAGCTTGTGGGAGTACTCCGGCTCGAGAGAATTGATTCAGATCGCCTTCACCACCTTCGCGGCCACCTTTGTGGACCTGTTGTTCGGACTGGTTTTCAAAAATCGCCTGCGGTTTGTGCAGTATATTTTTGTCTGGATTATTTTACTGTTGTTTAGCGGCGGCATCCGACTGTCCTATCGGCTGATGCGTTCGCTGAAAAATTGGATCTCCGTACGCTCGCGCAGGGCCAACCGGCGCATCATGTTGATCGGAGCTGACAGCAACAGCGCGATGCTGGCGTCCAAAATGCAGGATGGCTCGCTGCAGTTCGGCATGCCGGTGGTTTTTTTGGATGACAACGTGCGAAAGATCGGCCGCCGCATACACGGAATCAAGGTCGTTGGGGGCTTGGATCGGATCGATCGAGCCATCGCGCTGTACAGCGTCGATGAGATTGTGATCGCGAAACCGGATCTGTCACCCGAGACATTGAAAGGTATCTACGACGCGTCCGTCATGGCCGGCTGTGATTTGAAAATTTTACAAAACCTTGAGGAATTGCTGGTGAGCGGCAACGGTGAGCGGATCGACAACGACCCCATCGTGTTGCGTGATTTTGATGTCGACGACCTGCTCGGCCGAAAATCCCTGTATCTCAACACAGAGCGAATCAACGCCGACATCACCGGCAAGACCGTGCTGATCACCGGCGGTGGCGGTTCAATCGGTTCCGAGATCGCCAGGCAGATAGCGAGATACAAGCCGGCGGTGATCGTCTTGTTTGATATCTATGAAAACCTGGTGTTTGAGAATAAGAATTTTTTGAGCCAAAAATACGCGGGTACAATTGACACACAGGTGGAAATCGGATCCATTCAGGATGTGCCCCGACTGAAGCAACTGTTTCGGGAATACCGCCCGGATTTTGTCTTTCACGCGGCCGCCCACAAACATGTTCCGCTGATGGAGCAAAACCCGGGTGAGGCGATCAAAAACAACGTCTTCGGCACCCGTAACCTGACCCGGCTTTGTGATGAGTTCAAGGTCGGCCGCTTCGTGATGATCTCCACCGACAAGGCCGTCAACCCCACCAGCACGATGGGCGCGAGCAAGACCTTGGCGGAAAAAGTGGTGCAGTCTTGCGCCGCGAACGCCGTCCACACAAAATTCGCCTGTGTGCGATTTGGCAATGTTTTGAACTCCAGCGGCAGTGTCATACCGATTTTCCGCAAACAACTGGCGGCCGGCGGTCCGCTGACCGTCACCGACGAGAATGTGGTGCGTTATTTCATGACCATACCTGAGGCGGCCGCTCTGGTGATCGAAGCGGCGTCGATGGCCACCGGAGGTGAAATTTATATTTTAAATATGGGACAGCCGGTCCGCATTATGGAGTTGGCGGAGAATTTAATCAAGCTATCCGGTTTGGAGCCGCACAAGGATGTCAAAATCGTCATCACCGGGCTGCGCCCGGGCGAAAAATTGTATGAAGAACTCAACTACGAGACCGAAGATCTGTCGCCGACCGACAATCCGGACATCATGGTGGCGCAGCCTCACCCCATCTCCGCTGAGACGATGAACACGGTTTTGCGGGAGCTGCGCGCCAGTCTGAATAAATCCAACGCGGAAATCAAAGAGACGATTCGGGTTTTTGTGCCGACTTATCAGATCGACACGCAGACTCAGAATCAGTCCGGATAGAAGATGGAGCGAGAGAACGAGTATGAATATCGTCGTTGTCAGCCAAATATTTCACCCGGTTCCCTTTCGTGTCAATGATATCGTTCAAGCGTTGACAGCGGCCGGGCATGAAGTCAAGGTTGTCACCGGCCTGCCGGACTATGGCCTGCCGACGATTCCCAAAGAGTATCGCCGGTTTCGCAAGCGCAGGGAAGAAGTTTTTGGAGCGCGGGTGATCCGTGTGCCCACCTTCGCCAGACGCGCCGGCATGCTTCATCGGGCGTTAAACTATGTCAGCTTTGTGATGTCAGGCTGGCTCTACATGTCCTTTGCCAACAAAAAAGGTGTGGACGTCATTTTGTGTTACGAGACCTCTCCGGTGCTTCAGGCGATTCCGGCGATTCGTCTCAAAAAGAGGACCAAAAAGAAATTGGTCCTTTACTGCCTGGACCTATGGCCCGAATCTCTCAAAGCCTGGAACGTTGATGAAAAGAGTTGGTTTTATCGGCGCATGGCCGCGGTCAGTCGCAAAATTTATCGGTCCTGTGACGCGATCCCCGTGTCCTCACCCGGATTTATAGACTATTTGGTGGACGTCTGCGGTGTGCCGGCCGACCGCGTCAGCTTTTTGCCACAACACGGTGAGGATGACTTTGATTCGGTTTCGGGAGTCTATGAGGACAATCAGTATATTGATTTCTTGTTCGCCGGAAATATCGGAGCGGTCCAGTCGGTCGAGACGATCATAGAGGCGGCCTCGCTGATGAAAACAAAGCGACCGTTTAAGGTGCATATTGTCGGCGATGGATCTCGTCTGGACGAATGCCGCCGAGTCGCCGAGCGAGGCGCCGCGGCCGACAAGATTGTGTTTCACGGCAGGCGGGAATTCTCCGAGATGCCGGCGTTTTATCGAATGGCGGACTGTTTTTTGATCTCGCTTTCGGCGGACAACGCCATCGGCAAGACAATTCCGGGCAAACTTCAAGGTTATCTAAGCGTGGGCAAACCCATCCTCGCTTCGGGTGGAGAGGAAATCCTGCGCTTGTTGGAGACGGCGGACGCCGGAAAAGGATGTGAGGCGGAGCGCCCCGACTTGCTCGCCGCGCTGATGGATGACTGCGCGGATCGCTTTGAACGCTACCGTTTGATGGGGGAAAACGGCAAAAACTATTTCGATCAGAATTTTACAAAAACAGTGTTTATGGATAGAATAATGAAGATATTGGAATCTTGAATTTCATGAGATCTTCATAACATTAGGAGACGAATATGAGTATTTTCGACGGTAAGACTTTGTTGGTCACGGGTGGCACAGGATCTTTCGGACACGCGGTTTTAAACCGGTTTTTGAAGACGGACATAGGTGAGATTCGTGTGTTCTCACGTGATGAGGAAAAACAGGATCGCATGCGCCACGAGTTGTCCAGCAACAATATCACCTATCATATCGGTGATGTGCGCGATCGGGACAGTCTGAAGAACGCGATGTACGGTGTCGATTACGTATTTCACGCGGCGGCGCTCAAAGAAGTGCCGAGCTGCGAGTTCTTTCCGATTGAGGCCGTAAAAACGAATATTCTGGGGACGGAGAATGTGCTGACCGCGGGCATCGACGCGAAGGTTCAAAACATCATCTGTCTGTCCACCGACAAAGCCGCCTATCCGATCAACGCCATGGGCATGTCCAAGGCCATGATGGAGAAGGTGTACGTCGCGAAGGCCCGCACAGTGGCTCCCGAGCGCACGACCATCTCCGGAACCCGCTATGGCAATGTGATGTGTTCGCGCGGATCGGTCATCCCTTTGTTTATCAATCAGATCAAAGCGGGGAAGCCGATGACCATCACCGAACCGGATATGACGCGCTTCATGATGACCTTGGCAGAGGCCGTCGACCTGGTCTTGTACGGCTTTGAGCACGCCAACTCCGGCGACACGATGATCATGAAGGCTCCGTCTTCGACCATTGGAGATCTGGCTCAGGCGGTGCGCGAACTGTTTCAGGCAAAAGACACCGAGATCAAAATCATCGGCATGCGACATGGCGAGAAGATGTATGAGACCTTGCTGACCAAAGAGGAGCATGTGCAGGCGATCGACATGGGCGATTTTTACCGCATACCCGCCGACAACCGCGATCTCAATTACGATAAGTATTTTGTGGATGGTAATCAGGAAGCGCTTTCTTATAGCGAATTCAACTCGGACAACGCGACCAAATTGAATGTGGACGATTTAAAAAATAAATTGCTGACCATTCCCTATATTCAGCGGCAGCTGGAAAAAATGGGATTGCCCGTCCCAAACACAGATACCTAATCAAGAGTATCAATTTAAAAGAATTGAATAGGAGAGAGGACGATGAAGATTCTGGTCACGGGTGCCAACGGTTTTGTTGGAAAAAACCTTTGCGCGGAGTTAAGAGTTCGTGGTTTCACGAAAATTTATGAATATGACATTGACACGAATCCCGACCTTTTGGAACTATGGTGTTCGGACTGTGAATTTGTCTTCCATCTCGCCGGCGTCAATCGCTCGCAGAACCCGGACGATTTCATGGACGGGAACTTCGGTTTCACTTCGACCTTGCTGGAGACGCTCATCCGCTACGACAACAAAGCGCCCGTGCTGATCACCTCGTCGATTCAGGCGGAGCAGGGCAACCCATACGGCATCAGTAAAAAAGCGGGTGAGGATCTGATCTTCTCCTATGGCAGATCACAAGGGGTCCGGACATATGTGTTTCGTCTGGCTAACCTGTTTGGCAAATGGAGCCGGCCCAATTACAATAGCGTGGTGGCGACGTTTTGCTACAATATTTCGCGCGACATCCCGATTCAGATCAGTGATCCCGACACCATTGTCTCTTTTGTCTATATCGACGACGTGGTGAGGACTTTTGCCGATCTGCTGGAGGATCAGAGCCGGCGGACGAACGGTGACTACTATTCGGTCACCCCGATTCACGATGTCAGTCTGGGAAGACTGGCTGAGCTATTGGAGATGTTCGCCGACAGTCGCTCAAACCTGGTCGTTCCTAAACTCAACGATCCATTTGTTAAGGCGCTGTACAGCACCTACCTCAGCTATCTGCCGGAGGATCAATTCGCCTATGATCTGAAGACACATGCCGACGCGCGCGGCTCGTTCACCGAGTTTTTGCGGATGCCGTATTGTGGTCAGGTATCCATCAACGTGTCCAAACCCGGCATAACCAAAGGAGATCATTGGCACCATACAAAGGTGGAAAAATTTCTGGTGGTGAGTGGAGAGGCCGTGCTTCGTTTTCGCAAGCTGGGCGCCGATGAGGTGATCGAATACCGTGTCAGCGCGGATCAGCTGCGGACTGTGGACATTCCGGTGGGTTATACCCATTCAATCGAAAATGTCGGCGACACCGATTTGGTCACCGTGATTTGGGCGAATGAGACATTCGATCCTGAACACGCGGACACCTATTCCTCGCCGGTGATCAAGACATCGTGAGGCCGCGCCACGCGCGCTTAATTCAATGAATGAAATCTTAACCAGGGGGAATCTATGAAGAAGATGAAGGTGATGACCATTGTTGGAACGCGGCCGGAGATCATCCGCCTGTCCGCCTGTATCAAAGCCTGCGATCGTTATTTCGACCATGTGCTCGTCCATACCGGACAAAACTATGACTACACCTTGAACCAGGTGTTTTTTGAAGAACTCGGCCTGCGCGCTCCCGATCATTATCTGGACAGCGTCGGCGAGAACCTGGGGCAGACAATGGGGGGCATCATCGCGAGATCCTACGAGGTCATTCAACAAGAACAGCCGGAGGCGTTGCTGATTTTAGGTGACACCAACAGCGCGCTGGCGGCGATTTCGGCGAAACGATTGAAGGTTCCGATTTTCCACATGGAAGCAGGCAACCGCTGCTGGGACTGGAATGTCTCCGAGATGATCAATCGCAAGATTGTGGACCATATCAGCGATATCAATCTGCCATACACCGAGCATTCACGACGCTACCTGCTGTCGGAGGGCATCGATGGCAAGACCGTTTTTGTGACCGGCTCGCCGATGCGCGAGGTGCTGGACGCCCATCTTGAGGATATCAGGCGCAGTGATGTGCTGGATCGGCTCGAACTTGAGGCCAAACGATATTTTCTGGTCTCCGCCCATCGGGAGGAGAACATCGACAACGAAGCCAAATTCATGGATCTGATGGGCTCGATCAACCATATCGCCGAGACCTATCAAATGCCGGTTATCTATTCGACTCATCCGCGCAGCAAAAAATTCATCGAATTGCGTGACTTTAAATTTCATCCACTCGTCAGGAGCCTGAAGCCATTTGGCTTTTTCGACTACAACCACTTGCAGATGAACAGCTACTGCGTGCTGTCGGACAGCGGCACGCTTTCCGAGGAGAGCGCCATGCTGGGCTTCAATGGCGTGCTGATCCGCACGTCGACCGAGCGCCCCGAAGTGTTGGACAAGGGCACCGTTGTGATCGGCGGTGTCAAAAGTCAGGACGTCGAACGATCGGTCGAACTGGCCGTCGCGATGGAACAAAACAATGAACCGGTCGAGATGCCGGCGGATTATTTTGATCGAAACGTCTCGATCAAAGTCGTGAAACTGATTCAAAGTTATACACATATCGTGAACAAAACAATTTGGGACAAGTGATCTACATTGATTAAAATATTGCTTATCAGCAACAATCCGTTTTCCCGCACCGAGCATAATGGGAAGACCCTGGCATCGTTCTTTCAAGACTGGCCGGGCGTCGCTGTCAGCCAACTTTTCTTCCGCCCGGAAGCGCCGGACGGGGTGGGAGCGGACGGTGTCGACGTCGCGGTCGGCTATTATCAGGTGACCGATGGAGACGCCCTGCATGGGCGTGCCGGCAGGTCGTTCGCCCCCGGCGGCACAGGTCTCGCGCAAGAAAGTGACGAAACCTCGCTCACCTCGCGGGCGCCGGACACGCCGATGGGCGGCATATACAAAGCGAGCTGGCGTTCCTGGTCGCTGACACGAACCTTGCGTGAGCGCGTTTGGAAACACTATCCCTTTATGGAAAAAAATCAGTCATGGTTGCAGGAAATGGAAGACCGGCGACCGGATCTGATCTTTTTTTGCGCCGGCGACTCATTGTTCGCCTATGACGTGGTCGAAGGCCTGCACAAGCGCCTGGGCTGCAAACTGGTCATGTATGTGACCGATGACTATATTTTGCCCTATCGCAGTCTGTCACCATTTTATGTGCTGCGCCGCAGACAAATCCGCGAACGAATGCTGTCCTGCGGTCGGTCCGCCGACGCCGTTTTCACGATTGGGCAGATGATGCGGGATACCTATGAGCGAGAGTACGGATTGCGAAGTCGCTGCCTGGTGAACATGAGTCCGGATCACCACACGCCCTATAATGTCGCGTATCGATTGGGGGAGCGTCCGCTGCGCCTGATCTACGCGGGCGGCCTGCACTATGACCGCGATCTGGTTTTGAGACGAGCCGCCGCCGCGATCGCCATCGTCAATCAGGAAAAAGGCAAACCGATATTCGAGCTGGATATTTTCGCGCCGCGCACCCTTTCCGACCGCCGTCTCCGGCGATTGGACAGTGAGTTCAGTCGTTTCCACGGACCCATTGGACCGGACGAGTTGGAGGTCAAGCTCAAAGACGCGGATATTTTTTTGTTTGTGGAATCGGCCAATCGCTCAGCGATCCGTTCCACCCGACTGTCTTTGTCGACCAAAGTGCCGGAGTACCTTTCCTACAATCGCTGTGTGCTGAGCATCGGCGATCAACGATCTTCATCAATTCATTATCTACGAGATTACAGCCTGACGGCGCAAGACGATGTACGCTCGATCGCCGGTGTTTTACGCTCCGTCGCGGCCCGCCCGAAACTTCTGGAAGAAACAGCGGGCGTTGGTTATAGTAGATTCAGATCGCACCACGCTCCCGAAAAACTGCGTGAGGCGTTTCGCGAAGCCTTGCTGTCCGTATTGGATTCATCTGATCGACAGATCTAGGCAATCGGAGGTGTTCGTGCCGGTAAGAGTTTTACAAATTGTGGTCAACCTGGGTCATAACGGAATCGATCATTTGGTGATGGAACTGTACCGTCATATTGATCGGGAACGCTATCAGTTTGATTTTATCGCGCACGGAGACGCCATCAGTCCGTTTGAGGAGGAAGTCAGGCAGATGGGTGGCCGGATCTTTTACATCCCCACCATGACCAAGAATTTTTTCGCCTCGCAGAGGCGTTTGCTGGAGATCATCGAGGAGAATCGCTATCAGATCGCGCACTCTCACCAGGACAGCATGTCGGGATGGTCACTGAAGAAAGCGAGGCAGGCCGGTGTGCCGGTCCGTGTCGCGCACGCCCACACAACCGATCGTCCCAAAGGACTAAGAGGACATATCTATAAAATGGCGGCGCGCGGCATCAAGACAAACGCGAATTATTTTTTGGGCTGCACGAATTTCGCCGCCCAATTCATATTTGGCGAACAGATCGCAGCATCCGCGCGTTGCCATATTTTTAAAAACGCCATCCAGACGGAGCGGTTTCAGTTCTCCGAACAGGCAAGAGCGAAGACGCGCGCCGAACTGGGCCTGACCGATGAGTTGGCCGTAATCAATGTCGGCAGGCTGTCATTCGCCAAGAATCATGAATTTCTACTGCTGATCTTTGACGCGCTGCGGCGCGCGGATTCGCGCGCCGTGTTGCTGATCGCAGGTCAGGGGGAGCTGTCGGACACACTGATCGAGCGCGCCAAGGAACTGGAACTCGAGGATAAGGTTCGCTTTCTGGGCGCGAGATCGGATATCCCCCGGCTACTGCAGGCCGCGGATATCATGGTCATGCCTTCGCTTTTTGAGGGCTTGCCCTTGGCGGGTGTGGAGGCGCAGACATCCGGGTTGCCGGTTTTGTTCGCGGACACCATCGACCCAATCTCGGCGTTTTCTCCCGATACGGAATTCTTGAGCCTGGGCGAATCACCGCGCGTATGGGCGGAACGGACGCTTGAGCTTGCCCGACGCCCTTCGCCGCGCCAAGATCGAATCGACCTTGCCAAGCAAAGTGGATTTGACATTTCAATTCAGGCCGACAAACTGGCGGATTATTACGACCGCTGGTTGGCGGCCGAAACATAAAAGAGATAACGTTGGAGGAGCTTACAGTGAAAGAACAAATACCGGTCACACGTTCGGTGATGCCGACTTTTGAAGAATATTGCGCTGAGATCGAATCGTTGTGGGACAGTCGCTGGCTGACCAACGCCGGCGCGAAAAATCAGGAGCTGGAGATGAAGTTGGCGCGCTATCTGGACAGCGACCACTGCACACTGTTTTGCAACGGTCACCAGGCGCTGCTGACCGCGCTGGAACTGTTTGAGTTTCCACGAGGCGCGGAGGTCATCACCACGCCGTTCACCTTTCTTTCGACCACCCAGAGTATATTGCAGGCAGGATTGAAGCCTGTTTTTTGCGATGTCGATCCGCTGACACTGACTTTGGATCCCAAGCTGATCGAAGCCGCCGTCACTGAGCGGACTGTGGCGATCTTGCCTGTGCATGTGTACGGCCGGATTTGTGATGTGGAGTCAATCGAAACAATCGCGCGAACCCATGAATTGGCGGTCATCTATGACGCGGCTCATGCGTTTGGTGTCACTTATAAAGGAAAGAGCGTGGGCTGCTGGGGTGACTTGTCGATGTACAGTCTGCACGCGACCAAAGTGTTTCATACCGTCGAGGGCGGCGCGCTGACCTACGCCGACGACACCTACGAACCGCTGCTGCTCAGCCGCAGAAACTTTGGGCTGGAAGGGGCCGAAGAAGCGCGGCTGATTTCAGGAAACACCAAGATGAATGAGTTTCAGGCCGCGATGGGCCTGTGCAACCTGCGTCATATAGACGAGACGTTGGCCGTCAGGCAGCGGGTCGCCGAGCGTTATGATGAGCTACTGGCAGATATCGAAGGTTTGATCACCCTAAGACATCAGCAAGACGTCATATCAAATCATGCTTATTATCCTGTGTTTTTTGACGCCGGACAGCAGATGCGCGACGCGGTCAGCGAAAGCATGGCGAAAGAAGAGGTCATTACCCGCAAGTATTTCTATCCACTGACCGGTGAATTCACCTGCGTCAAGAACAACGTGAGCGTCGGACGGACGCCGGTGGCGGAGAAAGCGGCGGCGACAGTGCTTTGCCTGCCCATGTATCCTGATTTGACGCCGGGCGAAATTGAACGAGTGGTCATCGCTTTGAGACAGGCGATGACGCAGGCCCGTGCATAAGGGCGATAGTGATAGTAAGAGATAGTGATAGTAAGAGATAGTGATAGTAAGAGATAGTGATATTAAGAAAGGAAAAGAATATGAAAGGTATTATTTTGGCGGGAGGAAAGGGCAGCAGACTCTATCCAATGACGATGGCGGTCTCCAAACAACTGCTTCCGATCTATGACAAGCCTTTGATCTATTACCCGCTGTCGGTCCTGTTGCTGGGCGGCATCTCCGATATCTTAATTATTTCGACCCCCGAGGACTTGCCTCTCTACCAAAAACTATTGGGTGACGGCGACCGCTGGGGTGTTCGCTTTTCCTATGTCGAACAGGAACAGCCGCGCGGATTGGCCGAGGCGTTCATCCTTGGTGAGGATTTCATCGGCGACAGCGATGTCTGTCTGATCCTGGGTGACAATGTCTTTTATGGCCCCAACCTGACACGCATGATGAACGCGGCACAGGAGAAATTAAATGGCGCCGTGATCTTCGGCTACCCGGTCAAAGACGCCCGTTCCTTCGGAGTGGTCGAGTTTGACGCCCAAAACAAAGTCATTTCGTTGGAGGAAAAGCCCGCCGAGCCCAAATCCAATTACGCGATTCCCGGACTTTATTTCTATAACAACGACGTGGTGCGGGTGGCTCGGACCATCCAACCGTCGGCGCGCGGTGAACTTGAAATCACCGCGGTCAATCAGGTTTATCTGGAACAGGGGACATTGGATGTCGAATTGATGGCGAGGGGCATGGCCTGGCTGGATACCGGCACGCCGAACGGAATGTTGATGGCGGCCGAGTTCATCGAGGCGGTTCAGACCCGTCAGGGGTTTTATGTTTCCTGCCCCGAGGAGATCGCCTGGCGCAGGGGGTTCATTTCACTCGAACAGCTGCATGAACTGGGTGAAGAACTGAATATGACGGATTATGGTCAGTATTTGCTATCTTTGAAAGAATGATGACGTCGAGATGATGATGTCATTACTAGTGGGATGCAAAGTGACAAAGACAATGGAGGTTGATTCATCGATGAATATCTTGATAACCGGAGGAGCCGGATTTATTGGCAGCGCGTTTTTGCGTTATATGGCGAAGAACGAGCCGGACGCCAAATTGGTCAATCTGGACTTGTTGACCTACGCGGGAAACCTCGCCAACTTAAAAGAGATTGAGGGACATCCGGGCTATACCTTTGTGCACGGCGACATAGCCGATCGTGAGCTGGTCAACGCGGTCATGAAGGAACACGACATTCAGCAGATTGTCAACTTCGCGGCGGAGTCTCATGTGGATCGCAGCATCACTCATCCAGAGGCCTTTATCCGCAGCAACATAGTTGGTGTGGAAGTTTTGCTGGATGCCGCCAAGCGGGCATGGAAACTCAAACCTGAGGATAAATACGACACCGGCTATAAACCGGGTGTGAAGTTTGTCCAGGTGTCGACCGACGAGGTTTACGGCGCGCTGGGCAAGACCGGGTTGTTCACCGAGACGACCAATCTGGCGCCAAACAGTCCCTACTCGGCTTCAAAGGCGGCCGCAGACATGCTGGTCCGCGCCTGGAACAAGACCTTTGGCCTGCCGGTCAATATCACCCGCTGCAGCAACAATTATGGGCCATACCAGTTTCCGGAAAAATTGATTCCACTGATGATCAATAATTGTGAGAACGATCGGGAGCTGCCAATTTATGGCGATGGCATGCAAATCCGTGACTGGCTGTACGTCGACGATCATTGCGCGGCGATCGATGTGGTGCGCAGGACCGGAGCCGATGGTGAAGTCTATAACATCGGAGGTAACAACGAAAAATCCAATCTATATATTGTCCGCCTGATCATCGACCGGTTGGGCAAGTCCGAACAGCTGATCAAGCATGTCGCCGACCGCCCGGGTCATGACCGTCGCTACGCGATCGACAATCACAAGATCACCACCGAACTTGGCTGGCGCCCCTCGCTGACTTTTGAGGAGGGGATCGAGCGAACGATTGACTGGTATCGGCAAAACAAGGAGTGGATGGAAGAAGTGATCTCGGGGACTTATCGGGATTATTATCAAACCATGTATGGTTGAGTCGTTCGTGCCCGGATCGTGCCGCGGTCGCCCATTGTCGAAGGTGGCGCCGAGCGTTTACGTCGCTTCAAGGGCCGTGCTATAATACCAACTATTCAAAAGAAAGCAGGTAATTGAATCGTGCCTTCACACACAACCAATTCTACCTTTGTGCAAATGGAAAAGAAGACGGTGCCGCCGGTGCTGAAGGCTTTATCCAACGAGACACCTTTTTTAGTCGTGTTCCTGTGCATCTCTTTTTACGCCTGGCTGGCCCCCGCGGTCTATTCGAACTATCTGTCCTACGCGATTGTCGTCTGGGCGGCGGTGCTGATGTTGGCCAAGTTGTTGGTCCATGGCCCCAAGATTTTGAAAACAAGTTTATTTGGTATCGGTCTGGCGCTTGCTTATGTGGTGACTTTGGCGCTGAACCTTCGCTATGGACATCTTATGGTCCAGATCCGGTCGCTGATTTGGATCGGCATGTTTTCGATTATCGTGTATGGCTCCGCCTTGATTCGCAAGAAGCTGTATCACAATACCAAGGTCCTGGTCGCCACGTTTGTGAGTCTGACCTTTCTGGCCTCGCTGGTGTCCTTGATTTCATACTACACCGAATGGGATTACTTTCTTAAGTTGCCGGACGGCACCATCGCCCTCGTCGGTTTCTTCAATCAACGCCTGTTTGGCGTCTATATCGATCCCAATTTCGGAGCCATGTTCGCGACCTTGTCGATTCTGGCCTCCTTCGCTTATTACCTCTTCAGCAGGCGAAAGAAAGTGCTTTTCAGTATTTTCGCCGCGGTCAATCTAATCGTCCAATATCTCTTTATCGGGCTTTCCTTTTCCCGAACAGGACTCATCCTATTCTCATTTAGCGCGGTCTATATCGCCATCGCTTATTTTGTGCGAGCCCGACGCCGCCCGAAGGTGAAGAAGAGCGCGCCGCGGCTGATTGTCCGTGTCGTCGTGCAAACGCTGACCGTCGCTTTGTTGGCGGTCATGCTGTGGAAACCTGTCTGGACGAAAGAGATCACCTTGCAGGTTTCGAGTATCATCGCCACCGCGTTCACGCCCACCGGCAGCACGCAGACCAACGGAGAGGATATCGACGATGATGACACCGGCAAGGGAAAGAAGAAGGGCAAAGAGCTGACCGAGGCAGAGCTCGAAAAAGAAGAACAAAGAAGGAAGGCGCGCGAGGAGACAATGCGGCTGTTTGAACAACAGGAACGCAAGGACTCGTCGGCCAGCAGCGACGAGCGTTGGGCGTTGCTCAAAGAATCCTTCGAGTTGTGGCGGCATGCGAAATGGTTTGGCCATGGCGATCGCAATCTGGAACAGGTCGCGCTGGAGTTGTTGCCGGACTCTTTGATGGCGCGGGGCAAGGTGCCCCATAACTCCTTCGCGCTCCTATTGGTCGCCGGCGGACTGGTGTCGACGCTGATCGTGCTGGCCTGGCTGATCTATGTTTTCATCGTTTGGCTGCGGGCGCTGATTCGAACCCGATTTGATTTGAAGACATGGATGATGGCGCTGCCGGTCTTAGTCTGTCTGGCGTCCGGCATGGCGTTGCAGGATCTGTTCCTGACGATGTCGCCATCTTCATTCATCTTTTGGTTCATGCTGGGGGCCACCCTTTGTTACTCGAAGTCCGTTCAGCCGGTGGGACCCGCGGCGTCAGCCGAACAACCGGAGGAGGGACAGCCGACGGCGACCGACGAACAGCCGGCGGCGGTGGAGAACGCGACTGTATGAGCGATCTCAAAGTTTCTCCTGATGTCGAAGTCGAAGGACGCGCAGACATGAAATCTCAAAATCATGTCAGCCGGACAGACCGCCCCGCGGTCACTGTCTGTGTGACCGCCTATAACCAGGAGAAATACATCGGCGCGGCGCTGGATTCCATTTTGGCGCAGCGAACCGATTTTGAGTTTATAATTTTGATTCACGATGACGCGTCCACCGATCGGACCGCGCGGATCATCAAAGAGTATGAATCCGCACATCCCGAGCGGATTCACGCGATCTACCAGACTGTCAATCAGTATTCGCAAAATATCGGCATACAAGGCGAAATTCTGTCGCCGTTGGTGACAACCGAATTCACCGCGCTGAACGAAGGGGACGATTTTTGGATCGATCCAAATAAACTACAAATCCAATACGACTATATGATCGAACATCCGGAATGCGCGGTCTGTTGCCACGCCGCCCGTCAGGTCTTGAGCGAAGGTCAGGCAACCGATATTGTCATGCCGGACAACGTCCGCCCGCTGAACACCTCAATACTTGATATGGACACCATCCTGGCGATCGGCGGCGCCCTGCCGACCAATTCATTCTTTTATCGTCAGCGCCACGCGCAAAATGGGTTCCCCGAGTTTTACAACCGCTGCGCGGTGGGCGACTATCCGATGATTTTGTACCTGGCGACCCAAGGCAGCGTATATTTTTTAAATCGCCACCTTTCAGCCTATCGCTTTAACGCCGAAGGTTCGTGGACACGCAGCTGGGTACAGGACCCGAATATCTATATCCGCACAAACGAAAGCATCATTCGCATGCTGGATGAGTTCGATGAGTTCACCGGCCGGCGACATCAGGAGGCGATCCGCGACAAACAGATCAACTACCGGTTCGAAAACATCATGTTAAGCCGGGATCTAAAAGCCATCGCGGACGAACCATATAGGAGTCTATATCGGGCGCTTTCGTTCAAACGCCGTCTACGCTTTCAAATCGCCTCGCGTTTCAAGGCGCTGCACAGACTGAAACGAAGCCGAGATCTCAAACGACTGTGAGGAAATATTCATGCCGAAGGTAAGTGTTGTCATACCGGTTTACAATGTTGAAGAATATCTTCATGACTGTCTGGACTCCATTCTGGACGCGAACGCCACCGATTTTGAGGTTGTCGCTGTCAATGACGGATCGACCGATAAAAGTGGTCAGATTCTGGATATATACGCGGCCAAGGACGCCAGGGTCCGCGTGATTCACAAACAAAACGAGGGCAACAGCATCGCGCGCAACACCGGATTTGAACAGTCCACAGGTGAGTATATCCTGTTTGTGGACAGCGATGACATGATCGTGCCGGACACCATCCCGCTTTCCGTTCAGGCGATCGAACGATCCGGGGCCGATGTCGTGCTGTTTGATTTTCAGCACATCGCTCAGGATGGCCGGCCCGGCTCGGTGTTCTCGTCGATGGAGGAGCCGACCTTCCAAAATCGCATGCTCGATGATCGTTTCGAGGTGACCATGTTGATCCAGGCGTCACCCTGGTGTAAACTCTACAGCCGAGCCTTTCTTGAGGACCATAAGTTACGATTCACTCCGGACCTCTGGTTTGAGGATCTGCTTTTCTGTTTGCAGATGGTGGCCTGCCGACCACAGATTTACTATTTGCCCCAATCGTTTTACCTCTACAGGCAACGCGCCAAATCCATCACCAAGAGCATCGCCTCGCCGCGCAACCATGAGATCATCAGTGTCTTTGAAAAAGCGATCGAATACTATGAAGAAAAAGACCTTTACACGGTCTGCGCGGATTTGATCGAGCATCTAGCCTATACGCATATCAAATGTGGCGTGCTGTATATTGTCGCCAAGGCGGACAACCGTGAATTGTTCCGGTCCATCATGGACGACTATCGGCGCCTGTTCCCGAACGACAAGCGCAATCCGTATCGATTTAAGCGCACCCGCAAGCAAAGAATCATCGCCCATCTGATCGAGCACGAACGTTTCCGACTGATTCGGGCATATTCCGGATTAAAAAAGAGCTGAGCTCAATAGTGAGCCAAGCTCTTTGACAGTATGGTGAAACCGGCTGTCCGCGATCGGGCCGTCCGATTTTTTATCAGGGCGCGGGTGGCCGGCCTTTGCGCCGGATGGTCTGCTCCCACAGGTAGCCATAGTAGGGATCATTCTTCAATGGGCCGGCTATCTGGTAATCTTGTACCTCAGGCAGCGAGTTGATTTCGATGATCTTAATACCCGCCGTCGAGACAACGATGTCAAAACCCAGATAGTCCAACACAGAGTAATAACGACAGATGTCTTTAATCAAGGTGAGGATTTCCTCCCAATGCGGGACAGTTCCCTTGATGATCTCCCCTGTGTCGGGGTGATGGGTGGGGTATTGGCGGACGAAGTCCACATCCTGCAAGCCACCTTCAAATTCTCCGGTTCGCACATCCAATATGGAAAACAGACTTCCTTGAGAGGTGTTGTCCACTTCCTTTGAGGTGGAGTTGCCGAAACGAATCAAGCCGTGACAGACGGGATTCTCCTCTCCGGGCTTCATGATGGCGATCACCCTCATCGAGTTGGCGGTCTTGGGATAGATCCTCGCGAGCTCTTCACAGGGGATCAGGTATTCGGAGAACAAATAATTCTTCAACGAGCCGACGAAGCTGAGGGTGTCGGCCTCGCTGTGGGATTCTCCATTGATCACGATCCCCGATCGCTTCGACCAGGACAGATGATAGAAACCGACCCCTTCGGAACCGATCAGCATTTTAACCGCCAAATGTCGCTTGTCCTTCAACAGCCGCACAATCGCCTCGGCGTTCGGCTCGCCATCGACCGGCGCGTCGGGCAAGGCGAAAAATCGCCCATCCTGATCAGAAAAATAATAATACTCAGGAAGGTATTTGCGAAATGGACCCAACACATAATAGAAAGTCAGCTTGTCATCGATCCATTTGCTGTACTCGTTGTTATAGGGAAACCCCCAAAAAAATTCCAGATCGCTGATATAGTCACGGTAATTCTCTTCAGTCAATCCATACAAAGCGACGCGGTCGGAAGAAAAGCCTCGCTCATGCGCCCAGCGTTTGACCTCAGGACTGGTGGACCGGTTTTTTGTCAAATCGGTTCGCAGTTGCTGCCGGTAATCCTCATACTCCGGAAGAGACCAACCGGCCTTCGTCAGTCTGCGCTCTTTCAACTTTTTTCGGACTGTCTGAAAGAAATTCATATCTTCACCTCGTTTTGACTTATTGATTCGACTCGCTTAAATTATAGGTGTAAAAAAAGAACCTGTACAGATTGTTAAAATCTTAGGAAGAGGCTATGGATGAAATGGATCGCGCTGATCTTGATGACCATTGACCATATCGCCAGTTTTGGAGTCAATGTCATCCGCCCCGAGGTTGTGCTGGTGATGAGGCTGCTCGGCCGTCTGGTGTTTCCCTTGTTTTGTTATCAGGGCGTGATGAGTTATCGCCGGACCCGCACAATCTCTTTGTATTTTTTCCGTCTGCTGCTATTCGGTCTGCTCGCGCAGCTAATTGTGCCCCTGGCCGGCTCTCCGTTTGAGCACTATGTTTTTGGCAATGTCATTTTTACCTTTTGTGTCGGGATCATGCTGCTGTTCGGCTATGACCTCGTCCGCGCCTTTTTTGAAATCAAAAAAAGAGAAGAGGGAGCGAAAGCAGGGGGGGCCACAGCTTTGTCCGGCGGCTCGTCAGACGGGCGGACCTGGTCGATCGACTATCGGCAAAGATGGTATGTGACGGTCAAGTCGATCACGCTGCCGGCTGAGAGCGCGCTTTGGTTTGGCATGGCGTCCATTCTGCTCGCCCTTGTACTTACCTTTGTGATGCATCCGGACTTTGGTTATTTCGGACTCGCCAGTTTTTTATTGTTTCATATATTGGATTCGATCGAGCGACCGTTCTACGCGATTTCGGATGAAAGCGCGGAGCGACGAAAAATCGTACACTTTTTTTTGGGATACATGGCGCTGAATCTCGTCTGGTTTTTGATCCGCCTCCGGTTTTCGAACATCGATCTACAACAGGGGCTGACTCAAATGGTTTCACCGCTGGCTGTCCTTTTGTTTCCTCAACTGAGCAAAGGCAAAAAATCCACCATTGTCGGAAAATACTTTTTCTATGTTTATTATCCGCTCCATTTGTTTTTGATCATTCGTCTGTTCATCGACCTTGCCCCAGCCGTGACATAATGACGTCATTATATATTGGGGCGCTGTTTTGTGTGGATGGAAAGTGGTGGTGATGATTTTTTGCGTCATAAACGTATATGAAATGAGTTATTTCTGTAACATCCAAACATTGACAGAATGGGACAAAGCAGATAAGTTTAGTCTTGAGTGCGTTTAGTTAATTTTTATAGATAGATGGATTTTTATGAACAAACAGAGCCGAGATTTTAATTGGAAAGTTGAAGGTGATGAATGCTGAAACGAGAGGGGTGTTTAGTTTGAAAGGTAAGTTATGGATCGCGACCGCTGCCTCGATAGCCATTTTATTGGGCTCCAAAGGCGTGGTTAGCGCAAGTCAGTCGCTTGACGCTCCCGCCACTCAGATGACCACACAGGATGTGGCGGCTGATGAGCTCGTCGAGAAGTTGGATGATGCGGATCTGCTGCTTGAGTCAGCTGACTTAAGTGACGCCGAGCCCACATCGACCACCGCCTCGGCGCCGAGTCAGACAACGGGTGCGGAAGAGACAGGTGAGGGAGCAGCCAACGGCGAGCCGATCGGTGAAACCTTGCCGGCCGAGGGACCGAGCCTTGCTGAAGGATCGGTGGCGGATGCAGGGGACGGGCAGTCCTCCGCTTCGGACAGCGAGGAAGATGCTTCTTTTACCGCCAGCACGGTGAGTCCATTTGCGATTCCTGAAGGCGGACTGGAGTACTTTGTCGTTAGGCCTGAGATTCTTGTCGACTCCGACAAGACGCAGACATTTTATTTCAAGACGAAGCCGACGGACAACACGACTCCGGGCGCGCTGTTTTATTTCTATTTAATAGACGGACAAGAGCGCGTGCTGCTGCACAGCAACAACCACGGCAACTTTGTTTGGGACCAAAAGACGATCGGCAAATACACGATCGAGGTTGAGCTCAGACATGGAGACGTCGTGCTGGCGACCCGCAGGGTGACCGCCGAGGTCAAGCGCGATCCCGCGCGCGCGCCGCTGCGTGTGGCGGGGACCTATGTCGATCGCACACAGTTGGTCAAAGGATCGTCCACTCAGTCCTCCGCCTATATCAAAATTGATCTGGCCGGTGGAGAGGGACCTTATAAGTACAATTTTTATACCCAACACAACGGCGGAGCCTTTGTGTTGACGCACACCAACAACCATGGCAACTACATCTTCGCGCCGTCTCAACTGGGTGACTACGTCATTCGCATCGAGGCGACCGATCAGTATGGCGAACGCGTCACCTCGACCACACCGCGGATCAGCTACCAGGCGGTTCCGCCGCAGGTCAAATACTTTGTGACCGATCCGGCCAACGGTGTCGTGCAGATGTCCAATTATCTGTACGCGAAGACAGAAGGCGTCAGCGCCGAGCCGCTGACCTATACCTTCCGACTCGAATCCGGCGGACAGTCCACTTTGCTGGAGAGCAACTCTCATGGCAATCTCTATACCAATCTAGCGGGATTCCTGGCCGGCAGCTATCAGCTGAGGCTGGAGGTCGCCGATCAGTCCGGGGGTGTCCTGCGACTCAACAAGAACGTGACAATCGTGGGCCGACCGATCACGCTGAATTATTTTATCGGTTCACCGGCGAGCCAATACGATTCCAACCCCGAGGGATTCTATCTCAAGGCCGAGGCCACATCTCAAGCCTCACCGATCGAATACACCTTCTATCAGGTCGTGGGATCCAATTTGCAAAAGATCTCCGCCAACAACCACGGCAACCTGATCTATCTGCCGAGCTTGACCGGAAAACTGACCGTCGAGGTACAGGCCACCAACAAGGATGGCGAGATCGCCAAACGCAGAATCAGCGTCAATCATATCGCGGATCCGCCGAACATCACGGCGCTGCATATGGACCGCGCCGGCTATGTGATCGATCAGTTGAACGACGCCTACCTCAAGGTTGACACGAATCAGGTCAACAAAAATTTGACCTATGAGTACGACATTGTGCTGCCGGATGGAACCGTGCGCACCGAACTGTCCAACACCATCGGCGCTTTGCAGTTTACGTTTGACGAGGTCGGTCAGCATACGGTGACCGTCAGGGCGATTGACTTCAGAGGCCGTGTTTCCGAAAAATCAATCAAGGTTGATGTGTTTGACAAACTCAAACTGAACTCGATCGATCTGACTCCGGGCGACGTTGTCAAGGTGTTTGACGCGCTGACGATCAACGTGGACGCCACCGGAGGATACGCGAACAAGACCTACACGATCAATCTGATCGATCAAAATGGCGTTTCCACTAAGCTTAGTGACAGTGGACTTCGCTCGATCAAACACAGTTTCTTGAAAACGGGAGACTATCGGATAAAGGCGACGGTGTCGGACGGCCTGGGCAATCAGGTCACACTCTTTAAAGATGTCACCGTCAACAGCAATCCGGTCATCATCACGCCTTACATTTTGCCGGGCGCGAGCCTGACCGCGAACAAGGACGCCATCTTCGGCGCCTCATTTGTCGGCGGCGGCAACGCGAACCTTTACAGACAGGAGATCTATGACGCGTCATGGAATCTTCTGTACCACCAGACGAACGTATCACGCCTGACCTGGAAACCGACCGCCACAGGAACCTATTATTACAGCGCGGTCGTGCTGGATCAGTTGACCGCTCCGTATTTTGGCTCGACGAGCTTCACGGTCAGCGCGCCATCTGCCGGACCAAACGTCAGCGGCATGTATCTCAATCAGACAACCTTCACCGAAGATCTGGACGCCGACTTTTACGCGAACATCTCCGCCACCGGAGCGACCGAATATGATTTCTACGCGATTCGTGGAAATGAGGCGCCTCAACTGGTCCATAGTGGAACCTATCCCGCGCTGATGCATCGCTTCTACGTGGAAGGAAAGTATGACATGGTCGTCGTCGCGAAAAACGCGTCAGGACAATACGACCTCGCGAAGAAAGCGGTCACCGTCAAACCCAACCTGCCGATCGTCAGCGGGCTGACGGTCAATACCGGCACCTACGGGGCCGACCGGACCTTGAGACTCAACACGGTTGTCAAAGCCGGCACCGGCAAACCCGCGTACACCTATCAATACACCTCATATTCGTGGAAATATGGAGAGGCCCTGGTTGCCGTCAATGTAGGATCGAACTTCTCTTATATCAACTACGATCCGGACGTCGCGGCCATCCGCGTGGTGGTAACCGATCTTTGGGGCAGACAAGGCACTTTGATGACACGCCTCACCTTGCCGGGCTCCTGGGCGGGGCACAACGGTCAGGTCACTTATACCGACAATGATTCGAGCCTGGTGTTGAACTGGCAGAGCGTGCAAAACCCCACCGGCTTCGCGATCTTCAACAACGGCGTGTTGGTGGCCGATGTCAAAGGAACAACAAGAACCTTCAGCACAAAATCACCGGCTTATGGAGCGTCTGTCGATTATCAGGTGATTCCGTACTACAGCACGACCGGAGGCAATTACTCGACCACGGCGGCCGCGGATAGATTCACGAACAGTGTGGCTTACAGCCGCGTTCAATTCCGCAAGATGAGCGACTTGGAACTCTTTTTGCTGTACAATCCAGGACGCAAAGCGGTCTATGACATCGCGATGGCCTCGATCGGCAAGATTCCTTACTACCTGGGTGGCAAACCATCTGCGCCCGGCTATGCGGGAAACAACTTTGGCTCATATGTGTCGCCCGACAAAGCGGGAGCGACCCGTAGAGGACTCAACTGCTCCGGCTATGTCGAATGGGTGTTCTGGACGGCCGGTTTCGGAGGATATTACACCGGAGACTGGTCCTGGACCTCGCCGATGATGGCCAATTCCAAGACCATCAGCGCCAGTCAGCTGCTGCCGGGAGACCTCGGATTTAAAGAGGGATACGGAAGCATGAACAACCATGTTGGTATTTACCTTGGCAATGGACTGTGGGCGCATCTGCCGTCCCCCGGAACCTGGGTCTTGCTGAACAGTCCGTCTTACTGGACGCACTTCCGCAGACCGAGAATGTGGTAATGGCTAAGTTTTTAACTGAATAAAGAATTATGGAAACAAGTCCATGAATGATCCGAGTCGGATAAAGTCGACAAACGTGATGATTCATGGACTTATTATTGACACAAATGATGATTCATTGTGCCGCTGACAAGAAAGATCAAACGCGTTATGGCAATCATCTCACCGGTTTTTATATTGTTCATCGTCGTCGCGAGCATACAGCACTATGTTTTGCCCCGCGGCCTGCGCACTTCTTTTTTATTTTTGTCCGGCCTCGTTTTCGCGGCCCTGATCAATCTATACGGCGCCCTGTTTTTGTTGATCTCGATGACCCTGGCGTTCGCCTTCGGACGCGCGGTCGGCGAAGCCAAATCACCGGGTGGACGGCGCCTGCTGTTGACCGCTCTGATTGTGATTGAGCTGTCCGGCCTGTTTTTCTTCAAAATCTACCGCCTGTTTATTGAACCTGTGCGCATCTCATTTGGCTCCCAGACGTCCGACATTTTGGATTTTTTGTTGCCTGTCGGAATCTCATTTTACACGCTGCGGGCGATTTTATATGTGTTGTCAATCTACCGTTCGCCACAGAATCTGGAGACCAATTTTTTTGTGGTCGGCAGCTATGTCGGCATGTATCCCTTTCAGATCGCCGGTCCGATTTATCCACCCGAACAGATGATCCGGCAGATCAAACGTGCCGCGCGCCCGAGCGAGAGACGTGTCAGAATTGGCCTGCGCAAAGTGATGCAGGGATTGTTCGAGAAGATTATTTTGGCGAACACCTTCGGTCATCTGGCGCAGTTTATGATGCAGGAAGATCAATTGATTCACTATGAGGCGATCGGTGTCTTTGCGCTGACCGCCTTTGTGCTGTGCGTCGACATCCTCGCGTACCTGCATATCGCGCAGGGCATGGCGATGCTGTTGGGGTTTCGCAAGGTCTCGGGCCGACGGGCGAAGGAAAAAGGCCTGATCGCCCGGTTCACCCAACAAACCACCACCACATCACAGGCATTGCTGGGTTGTCTGTTGTTTTCACTGTGGCTTGGGTTGTCCGACCTGTTTTTGGTGGGCGTCGCTCTGCTCTGCGCCCCGTCGCTCATCTACCGACTGTGGCGAAACTTTGGAGCCAAAGCGAATCGACCCATGAAAGATGTCAGGCAAGGTGGCGCCAAAGTTGGCGCGACACTTTTTCGCGGCCTGCGAGCCGGAGCGCTCTGTGTCTATTCGGCGATGGCCGCGACTTTATTTTGGCTCAAAGATTGGCGTCAGGTTTCGCTCATTTTGTCAAAAATATTTGCTTTTGGAGGCTTGAGGAAGGCAATCTCCGATTTTAACAATACTTTTTATTTCGCCTATCAACAACTGGAAATTATTCCGGGACTGTTTAAATACTCGAGCTTTCTTGGACTCGCCGTCTGGATCGTCACGCAGGTTCGGATTTATTCCAGAAGAAAACATCGTATGAGCACGTTGCGTGAAAACAAGCTCACGGGGTCATTTGTCCCCGCGGTTTTGTTGATTACCTGGATGATGACTTTATACTGGGTGGAATGGTCTTTGTTTGGCGAAGTCTATCCATTTTTGTTGTATCGGTTTTGAGGAATGTCATGAAGAAAAATAATGATCTGCCACTTTTTATACTCAAAGGCGCGGTGTTGCTGATTTGCTCCGTCCTTCTGTTGAATTCTCTTGTCCATCATCTGCTGGGTTTTTTACCGGAGCGCGACTCACGTACCCTCAACGCGGTGTTTGGCCAACAATATGATTATCTGCGAGCCTTGGACGAGAACAAGACCAAAGTGATTGTCTGTGGAGATTCTTCGTTGGCGTATAGTTTTGATCCTGATCTGTTTGCGCGGCAAACCGGATATGACACCGCCATGATGGGCGGGGCCGCCAGCTTAGGTTCGGTTCCCTGGGAGGTGGCGCTGACCGAAGCCAATGAAGGGGACATCATCATTTTGGCTTTCAGCTATTCGATGTGGACGCAGGACTCGACCATAAACGCCGATGTGCTTTCGTCGTTTCAGACCCACCCCGAATGCCTTTGGAAAGTATTCCCGCAAAGGCGCTTGGAATTGCTCTCCAATTTACCTCAATATCTGGACACTCAATATCATTTGTCCAAAGAGCCGGAGAACGAATACGAGGAGGGAATGGTGGAAGGCTACTATTCCGCCGAAGTCTTTGCTGAAGGAAAGCTACAGGTTCGGCCACATGAATGCGTGATAGCCGATCCGTTTGAACCCGAACGATATGGTGTCTATGATTTTTCATCCTATATGGTCGATGACAAGATGATTGACTATATTCAAAAATTCGCTTGGCGCGCCATGTCCAAAGGGGTTGTTCTGCTGATTTCCTTTCCGCCTATTTTCGAGGAAGGAGTCATCAGCGATGAGGCTTCGCAAGTCGCGTTTGGCGAGGGCATCGCGTTTGACACCGGCGTGACAACGATATCCTCACCGGCGGACTATGTTTTTCCCCGGGCGTTTATGAATGACACCATCTATCATTGCAATGCCGATGGAATCGAGCGCCGTACCGGACAATTGGCGGACGACCTGAACGCCTATCTCAACGAGGAGTGAATCTTACCCGTTTTTTAGTGGAGCGACTGTGAAAGGAGCGCGTCAGAATGAAATGGATTGCCTTGATCATGGGCACACTGTACCAGATCGCGCATTTTCTACCTGAAATTTCACCGCTTTGGCTGAGCGCCGCCGGTCGGGTGTTCGGGCCGATATCTTTTGCGCTGTTCGCCTACCAAAGTGTCGTCAGCTGCCGGAAGACGCGCTCGGTCGCCGCCTACTTTTTTCGTTTGGCCGCTGTCGCCGCTGTCACTCAGCTTATTCTTGGTCGAGTCATGGCGATCACCGGTTATGAAATGTCTCCGAATGTCTTGATCACATATTGTCTGGGCATTATGATGTCGCTTGGCCTGGACATGTGTGTGGCCGGATTTAAAAAAGAAGAAGTTGATCGGCCAATCAAAGTGCACGATCTAACGATGTCCCGCAAGCAAAGTTTGTACATGGGCGCGTCCCTGATGGTCATGTCCGGGGCGCTGACCTTTGCGATCAAGCCGACCTACAGCTATTACGGCGTGCTGACTTATCTGGTATTGTATGTCATCGATCAGTATGAATGCCGCGAACTTGCTTCGGGAGGCCCTCAACCTGAAAAACCGATCATCTGGTTTTTGGTCAGCATGACAAGTGTAAATCTTCTCTGGACCGCCTACAACCTTTATGCGAATTTGCTGATTCCTGAAGACGCGATCGTCTATTTATATTCTGTGGCGGCGGTGCCGACGTTCTCGCTGATTTCAAAAGACAAGGTGGGAGGGGCAGCTAAAAAATGGTTTTTCTACCTCTATTATCCTCTGCATTTTTTGGCCTTTTTGCTGATTTAAGGGACAAAAAAAGGGCGTTGGGACATGATCCGGTTTGAACAGATCAAAGAAACGAATCAAAGATGATATACTATGAATCATATTGTGAATGGATGGGAAGTACGCGAATATGACAACAATACTAGTGACCGCGATCGGCTCCTTCGCGGCGGAAGTGATGATTCGGGTGGCAAAGGAATTGGGCTATCGGGTGGTGGGGTGCGATATCTACCCCGCCGAATGGGTGGTCAGTTCGGCAGACGTGGACACTTTTTACCAAGTCCCGTACGCCGCCGATCCTGCCTATCGCGAGCGTGTTCGCGCGATCTGTGAAGAGGAGGAGGTCGCCGCGCTGATCCCTTTGACCGATGATGAAGTGGATGTGTTGAATGACTGCCGCGATGAGCCTTGGTTGAGCCAGATCGCGCTTTGCCTGTCGTCAGCTGTGACCATCCGTGTCTGTCGGGACAAGGAGGCGCTGGCTCAGTTCGCGAAAGAACGTCAACTTTGCCGCACCATTCCTTCTGTCAACCTATCGGACTGGGAGAAGTTTGGAGAGGCCGCCGGATTTGACTATCCGTTGGTGATCAAACCGGTCGATGGGCGCAGCAGTCAGGACCTGTTCATTGTCCACAATCAGGATGAGTTTGTTGGCGCTGTGTCGGGAGTCGCAAAGGCTCGTCGGCCTTACTTTGTCGTGCAACCATTCCTGGATGGCGGTGTGGTCGTGGCGGACGTGTTTCGCGCTCCACATCAAAATATGCTCGGAGCGGTGCTGCGTCGCGAACACCTGCGCACCAAGAACGGAGCGGGCACCACGGTTGAGACCTTCAGGGAGCCGACGCTGGAATTGGCAAGCTGTCGCCTGGCGCAGGAGCTGGACACCGTGGGCACGGTCTGCTTTGAATTTATCGAAAATGCCCGCGATGGAGAGTATTATCTGTTGGAATGCAATCCACGTCTGAGCGGCGGCGTCGAGTTTACCCGCATGGCCGGCGTGGATGTGGTCGCCAACCATCTTTTATATTTTTTGAATGAAGAATTGAAGCCACTGTCCGCGCCCCGCAGTCGCGTCATCGCACGTCGCTATCAGGCGTTTGTGATGGAAGAAAGACAGTGAATGTTTGTAAGTGTCGTGTGGTCTATGACAAGTCTGAAAGTGTGAAAATATGAGTGCGAGTAAAGGCATTGTGTCCGGTATGGTTTGGAAACTGTTGGAGCGGTTTGGCGTGCAGACCATCCAATTTATTTTACAGTTGGTGCTTGCCCGCCTGTTGGATCCCGAAAATTACGGTGTGCTCGCCTTGATGATCGTGTTCATCAACATCGCCACCGTCTTTGTACAAAGCGGATTCAACACTTCGTTGATTCAAAATCCGGACGTCAGCGAAGATGATTATTCCTCGGTCTTTTGGGTGTCACTGGCGATCGCGACAGGCTTGTACGCTGTTTTATTTTTCTCCGCGACGACAATCGCCTCATACTACGACATGCCTCAGATCATTCTGCCATTTCGGGTGTTGGCCTTGATGCTGTTTCCCGGCGCGTTGAATTCGGTCCAGCTGGCGAAGGTCAGCAGAGAGATGGATTTTCGCAAGGTTTTTTACAGCAACATAGGTGGCATCGTGATTTCCGCCGGGCTCGGCATTGTGTTGGCATTTAAAGGATTTGGTCTCTGGGCGCTGGTCGCGCAGACTCTGCTGAATATTTTGATCGCGGCCCTGGTCATGATCTTCACTGTGGATTTTCGACCTCGCCTGGTATGTGATTTGCGGCGTGTCGGCGTCCTTTTTTCGTTTGGCTGGAAACTGATGGCGGCGTCCTTGTTGGACACGGTTTATTTGGAGTTGCGCAGCCTGGTCATCGGCAAAAAATACACGGCGGAGACACTGGGCTACTACAACCGGGGCAAGCAGTTTCCACAGTTCGCGATCAACGGGATCAACGGAGCGGTACAAAGTGTGATGCTGCCGGCGATGTCGGCGAAGCAGGACAATCCGGGCGCTGTCCGGGATATCATGCGCCGTTCCGTTATTGTCAGCTCCTATCTTATTTTTCCACTGATGGGAATATTGGCCGGCATGTCGCGGCCGATCATCCAATTGTTGCTGACCGACAAATGGCTGCCGGCCGTGCCCTATATGCAGGTATATTGCTTTGTCATGGCTTTCTTTCCAATTCACACATGCAACCTGCAGGCGATCAACGCCATGGGCAGAAGCGATGTCTTTCTGAAGCTGGAATTCGTCAAGAAACTGCTCGGAGTCGGCCTGCTGATCGTCGCGCTCATTGTTTTTGACAGTCCGATCGCGATCGCGCTTTCGGGAGCGGTCAGCGCGCTGCTCAGCACATTCATCAACAGCTATCCCAACAAGGTATTGATTCAGTACTCATATAAAGAGCAACTGCAGGATCTGCTGCCTCAATTTGTGCTATCGATTCTGATGGCTTTGCTGGTCATTCCGGTACAGTTCCTGCGTGTCCCCACATTGCTTCACATCTTATTACAGTTGATTCTCGGAGCGGTTTTCTATCTGGGCGTTTCGATGCTGTTCAGATTTGAAGGCTTCAAACTGGTCAAGGGCATGCTGGGCGCCATCAAGATGAAAAGAAAGAGTGGGGCCACTAAATAACCTCATGCGCAAAATGAACATGAGGGGTGAATATGGAAACCGGTGCCGCGTCTGTGACTGATCAGCAGACTATCCGGACATAATGATGTAGTTACCTCATTCTTAATGTGACAATTACACACTTCTGCTCACAGCTGAGCGAAATTGTATGGCGCCTGCGTCAAGTGCTGTTATCCTTTGGTAATCAAAGCTTAACTTGAAAAAAGCTTGACGTTGCGGCCTCTCAATGATATTTTTCAGGTTATATTCATTTTTATTTATGTAAATGACTCGAAATGGATTCATATAGACACATGTAGTCGCGCGCGCCACTTAATCGGTCTTCGCTGATCGTACGCGCATAGAACACCATCGCCGAAAGGCAATATAATATCCCTTAAACGAATTGTTTGGGAAACTGATTTCAGGAGGCTAGCTTGAAACTTAAAAGAATATTGGGTGTGCTAACCATCATGCTGACCGTTTTGTTCGCGGCGGTTGGTGTCAACGCCCTGGAAAGTGAGACGGACGATCCGACCGCGCATGGGCAAGCGGCTGTTTATCCGCAAGAATTCATGGCGACCGATCCGACGGATTCGGATTCAGCGATGGACGAATCCACAAATCCTCAAGATCTTGACATCGACCTGCAACAAACATTCGCCACGGTCGAAGAGGAACCCGACGTCTCGACCGAAGATTTATTCGCGGTCGAGAGTGAAAATGGTGAGCTGCCGGACAGTGATGAACCATCAACCGAGCTTCCCTCCGGCGATCAACCTGAGGAAGATTCTGATGTACCGGAAATTGTCGAGGAATCACGTGAAGACAACGAACTCGATGGTGCTTCGGAGGATGATGACGTCATTACCTCTGAAAGCGATGAAGATCCGGATTGTTCAGACGATCCGGACTGTGCGGACGAACCGCTGAATTCAGCGCCATCGACCGAAGATGATCAGCCGTCGATTTTTGGCACAATGTCGACCACAACCGCGCAGACGGATCCGGTTGGTAAATTATCCTATTTCATCGCCTCTCCAAACTCTGTCAAAGAGTTTAGTGGGGAGACCGTCTATCTGAAAACTGATAAAACCGTGGACAGTGAACCGGGCGCGTATTTTGCCTTCTACTTGCATGACGCGGCAAAAAACACCTATACTTTGTTGTCGGCCAACAGCCATGGCAACCTGATCTGGAACTTTGGAGCGAAGGGTACTCATACCGTCGTTGCCCGTTTGGTTTATAATTCTCAAATTCTGGATGAGCGGCAGGCTCAAGTGCGAGTTACCGCGAACCCAAATCGCACCCCGCTTAATTTGGCACCGGTCTATGTGGATCGGACCGCGCTGGACTTGAACGACACTCAGCATGTCTATGTCAGGGCGGTCGCGACCGCGGCCGGCAGAGCGGTGCAATATCAATTTTACGAGGTGTCGAGCAAGGGGCCCATTCGTTGGCTGGACACCAATTCGCATGGTTCTTTGCTTTACTCTCCATCAGCCGCCGGTGAATATCGAATTCGTGTGACGGCTGTGGACAGCGATGGCGAATCACTGACTGCGCTGAGTTCGCCGATCGCGGTATCGGCGAAACCGATCAACGTCGAGTACTTTGTGACCGATCCGCGCGACGGGAAATTTATTTTGGCCGCCGGCAACATGTTTTACGCGAAAATCGGTGTGAGCGGTAACGATCCGCTGAGTTACGCGTTTCGCTTGAAGCAAGGCACTCGACAGTTTGAGCTGGAGACCAACGACCATGGCAACCTATTTGTCTCACTGGCGAATATCCCGGTCGGCAGCTATGTGTTGGAAGTTGAAATCACAAATGAGCACGGTGACGTGGCTCGGCGGACACAATCCTTGCAGCTGTCGCTGCCGCCGTTCAGCCTGGCTTATTTCATCGCTTCTCCGACGGCGCTAAAAGACTCGTCCTCACAATCTTTTTATCTGAAGGGTGAGGCGGTGGCCAGCCAATCCGTTAAATATTTCTTTTATCGCATGCTGCCCAACCTCCAGGCCATCTATATGTACGAGAACTTGCACGGCAACTACATTTACTTACCAAATGTGACCGGCAATCTCACCTTGAAGTGTGTCGCTTTGGGAGCGGATGGCCGCGTCGCTGAGCGCCTGACTCAGGTTCAATATGCCGCCGATCCGCCGGTGATCAGTCAACTGACGTCAAACCTTCAAGCTTACAACCTATTAAACGCCAACAATATGTATCTTAAGGCGCATTCGAACTTCGCCACCGGCAAAGAACAGCAGTTCTCCTACTTCGTGAGGACTCCGGACGGCAAATTGAACTACCTGACCACCAATCAAAGTGATTTGTTGATGTATAATTTCGCCGCGGTCGGCAACTACCAGTTTGTTGTCGAACTGACCGACTGGAAGGATCGCAAGGCGATCAGCACGATCAACGTGACCGTCACCGAACGACCCGCGAAGGTCATTCCGGTATTATTCTTGTCACCCAGCAATCAGCCGAACAATTGGTATAAGGGGATATCGACCACCGAACGGAAGCAGATGGAAGAGTTGGCTGCGCTGATCAAGTCGAAATTGTCCGCCTACGAAATCACCGTCGTGCTGCCGGATTACAACCTGGAAGCCGCGCGTGGCTGGCGCACACCGGGTGCCAACAACGAAGAGGCGATTAAAATAACCGGGCGACCGACCGACGCAAGAAATATCAACGCTGACTTTTATCTGGCGCTACACAGCAACGCGGTCGGCAGCGGCACCAACACCAGCTCGACCGGACCGCTGGCGCTCTACCATCCCAGCAGCGCGCTGTCGAAGAACATGGCAAATTCATTGTTTAACAACCTGATGGCCGTCAATCCTCCGAATGGCAACACAGCCGGTGGGATCAGAAGCGGAATGGACGCATTTGCCGGAAGAGGCTATGGAGAGGTTCGTTCGCCGATGGAGCTGGGTATTCCCTCGGTGCTGCTCGAAGTCAATTTCCATGACAATACGCGGACCGCGGCCTATATCGTCAACAGCCGGGATCAGATCGCCGAACAGATCGCCAAATCCATTGTGCAGACCATGGGCCTGCAGCGGGTCGGCAGCGGCTCAGGTTCAGGTGGCTTGGCCGGTCTGGGCACGAA
The DNA here is from genome assembly GCA_964487355.1 of uncultured Oscillospiraceae bacterium. Classification (GTDB taxonomy): domain Bacteria; phylum Bacillota; class Clostridia; order Saccharofermentanales; family Fastidiosipilaceae; genus JAXGYX01. The sequence goes on along the minus strand of CAZAPS010000006.1, from coordinate 8,483 downwards.
TATCAACATACTCGGTGCCCCAACGGCGACCCAGGCCCAGGCGCGGGCGTGGGCGACCTCCAAGGGAGCCGCGGCCTGGTTCATCGAACAGATTCCAACTTTCTGGTCAGTGTCCATCACCGCCGGCGTCGATCCGGTTGTCACTTACGTACAATCCGCGCTCGAGACCGGCTATGGCAATTTCACAGGCGTTGTGACCAGTGACCACCACAATACCTGCGGACTTAAAACTAAGGTGGGTGGCGGCGACTATGACAAAGAGGCGCACGCGAAATTTGACAGCTGGAGGACGGGAATCTCGGCTCAGGTCGATCATCTGGCGCTGTACGCCGGCCAAGTTGGCTATCCAAAGACCCAGCATTCGAGCATCAACAGCGCGGTGATCACGTATGCCGCCGGATATACTTCGGATCCAAGGCATTTCACGTGGATTAAAGGGACCGCCAAGACCGTCAAGGAGTTGGGCGCCAAGTGGGCTCCGTCAAGTAGCTACGGCGAACGTCTGGAATCTTTGATGCGTGAATTGTGGTCATTCTAAATCACATCAATCTATGTAAGTTGATGCCCATCCGAGGGCAGATGTAACGGCATAAATACGAAGCTTCGTGATATCAAAACAAATAAAGGGCCCGGCTCGCTCTCCAGCAAGCCGGGCCTTTCATATCTGTTTTGTTAGAACGAGAGTGGCGAAGGATGATCAACGTGAAATATTGAAATTTAATATTTCACACCTTCACGACGAAATACCACTGTCAGGGTTTTAAGTATGATTTTCAAATCCATCAGAAACGAGACATTGTGCAGATATTCGAGGTCGCGCCTCATCTTATCCTCAAACACGATGTCGTCTCTGCCATTGACCTGCGCGTTGCCGGTCATGCCGGGCCTTAGATCATAAATATGGTTGGCCAAACGAAACAGGTGGATTCGCTCCTCTTCGACGATCAGCGGGCGCGGCCCGATCAAACTCATGTCTCCGATCAACACGTTGACCAGTTGAGGCAGCTCATCGATGCTGGTCTTGCGCAACAGGTGTCCGACTTTGGTGACATGGACGCTGGCGTCCTCGAAATCCTCGGTCGCGACCGCATGGGGCGCGTTTTGATACATGGTGCGAAACTTGTAGATGGTAAAACGTCGACCGTTTCGACCATATCTGATCTGTTTAAAAATGGGTGAACCCTTGGATTCGACACGGATTGCGATGATCACAATCAAAGCGGGGAGAAGCAATATCAACAAGGCGATCAAACTGATCACGATATCTACGAATCGCTTAAAACAAGCATAGGCACGCTGCCTGGCGGTGGGAGAAAAAGGGATCGCCTCGTTCAGGAAGGGATTGTCCGCGTTCGCGTTCTTCTTGGAAGCGAGATCTTCGGCCGCCGGATTTAGTGCCGCGCTTTGATCAAAAGTGTTCAAACTTGTTCTCCTTTCTCAAAGCGATGGTCATAATAACAAAGATTAATTTTAATAATGATCAAAATGACTTTGATGTATTTTATCATATTTACGACACAATTCGGCGGTTTGGCGTTTTTCGACCGTTGCGCTCACGCGCAAGGCGACACGAAAGTAGAAGACAGTTCGACAAACAAAAATCACGATCTACGCCAAGATCATCCGTTCCACATTTTCAAAACCGATCCGCTCGATCGTCTGCGCGAACCGTTCACCTTTTTCACCCTCATTTTTATAAAACAAAATCGCCGATTCGATGGTGTCGAGCACCGCGGTCACATCCACCAGCATTGAGCCGAACGGTTTGCCCAGCGCCGTTTTTTTACCCCATCTACCACCGATATATAATTGATAACCGTCAATGCCGCTCGCGATCGCGCCGAACGGGCAGCCGCCGACACACAGACCGCAGTTCACACATGTCTGATCGATATGCAGCTTTCCTTGTCGCACGACGGCGGCTTCGACCGGACAGACCGTTTCGACCGCGCAGATTTTGCAGCCTTTGCATTTGGCTTTGTCATAGACCGGCCGCCTTTGCCCAACGACACCCAAATCGTTCAAGCTCGGCTTGACGCAACTGTTGGGACAGCCGCCGACGGCGATTTTAAATTTATGCGGCAGCTTGATCTCTCTATAGCCTTCATAAAATCGACTGTGGATTCGCGCCGACAAATCAAAGGTGTCGATCAGACCAAATTTGCAGACGGTTCCTTTGCAGCTGACCACCGGCCGGACTTTGGCCCCTGTACCACCGGTTGCCAATCCCACGGTGGCGATGTAAGCGCGAAACGCCTCGATTTGATCATAGGGAATGCCCGGAATCTCCACCGTCAACCTCGATGTGAAGGTGACGGAACCATTGCCGAAGCGACGCGCGGCCTCCGCCAGACAAGCGGTCTGGTCGGCGGTGATCTTCCCATTTGTGGTCAGGATTCTGGCAGAGAAACAATCAGTTCCTCTGTTGCGCAAAAAACCCAAAGCTTTGACACGTTTCTCATCTTCGGTGCTTATCATGAAAGCGGCCATGGTTGATGTCCTCCAATATTGTTTTTAATATGCTTATTATTTAATCTAAAGATCCATTATACACACTCGATCCATCGCCTTTAACTCTCACTTTGAACCCGTTTACCGTCATGGTTTATAATCGAACAAAACCCACCTTACATATAATGAATGGAAGGAGGTCGCCGATGAGCACGAATGGCGCCAACCCGAATGAGTTGTTGGATAAAATGCTGGCACTGCGAAATGAAGTCCACAAAAGAGGCAGGAAATTTTATAAAAAATGGGAGCCGGTGATCGAGAATGTCGCTTTCAAAAGCAGCGCTTTGAATCTGTCTCACTATCTGGCGTTGAGGCGGACCGATATTCGAGACCTGCAAGAAGAGCTGTCGTCTTGGGGATTGTCATCGCTTGGCAGGCTGGAGTCTCGAACCCTTGACACCATCGACGCGGTCATCGCGAGCCTTGGGAAAATCACCGGCCGAGATGTCACGCCGATCGTCCATCCTCCACGGGCCAGCTTCACCGCGGGGAGAGATCAACTGCGCGCCAACAGCGAGGTGTTGTTTGGCAAAAACCTGGAAGCGCGCAAGACAAGAATCATGGTCACCTTGCCGGCCCAATGCGCGGACCACTATGAAACAGTGCGCGAATTGATGGAGCGCGGCATGAACGTGGCGCGAATCAACACCGCTCACGATGGCCCGACGACGTGGATGAAGATGATTGAAAATGTCCGGCGGGCGGAGCGAGAGTTGACAAAGACCTGCAAAGTGCTGATGGACATCGCCGGCCCCAAATCAAGGATCAGTTGGATTTTCATGTCTGAAAACAAAAACAGGGTGAATGTTGGCGACGAGTTTTTGTTGACCGCGAATGACAGTGTTCGGGCGGACAGTGAGGTGCGCATGGTGCTTGCCTGCAGCATTCCGGAAATGTTGGCCTATGTGAAGATTGGAGAGCGGGTGCTGATCGACGACGGTGTCGTCGAAGGAAAAGTTGAAGAGATTTGTGATGGAGACCTGCTAGTCCGGATCAAAAAAGTGCAGATACCGCGTGGGGTGCGCTTGAGGGTGGACAAGGGCATCAACTTTCCGGACTCCGATCTGGACATTGATATTTTGACTGACAAAGATAAGGATGACCTTGACTTTATCTGCGCCCACACCGACATCATCGGTTTTTCATTCGTTAAAAACGCGGCGGACATTGATTTTGTGTTGAGCGAAATCGCAAAGCGGATGCCGGCGGAACAATTTAGACGTGTGCCGATCATCGCGAAGATTGAAACCGTTTCGGGTGTCAAGAATCTTCCGGAAATCATCATGGACTGCGCGGGCAGGCACCCATTCGGTGTCATGATCGCCCGAGGCGATCTGGCGGTGGAGGCGGGCTATCTGAGGCTGGCGGAGCTACAACAGGAGATTCTCTGGATCTGTGAAGCGTCCGACACACCGGTCGTCTGGGCGACTCAGGTGCTGGACAGCATGGTGTCCACCGGCATACCGACCCGGGCGGAAGTCACCGACGCCGCGGAGGGTGGCGCCCGCGCCGAATGTGTGATGCTGAACAAGGGGGATTATCTGCCGGACGCCATTACCTTCTTAAATAAGGTTCTGGTTCGGATGGAGCGCATTCAGTATAAAAAGACGGCGAAGCTGAGGGCGCTGAACATCGCCAAAGATGTGTTTTGATTGAAGAAGGACCACAGTCCAAATCAAGATATTCATCATTATTATAGTCAGATAATGGATTTTAAGCAGATAAAGCAGATTAGTGATTGACATGCCGCCATTTCTTCGATTTAATAAGATAAGTTAGCCGAGCCTAACATCTACCGAATTGACAAGTAGTTTGTCAGCGCGATCAATAATTTCCTTACCCGTCCGGATCGTTCGATGTCCGTGTCGCGGTCAATGAATTTCGATACGAAAACAAGAAATCAAAAGTACTGTACCGGTTGCGATTTGCTAACAATATAAAAGGAGATGATATCATGTCAAAAGCATTTTCCATCACCAGCATCATGCCGTTGCGAGACGGATTCACGATCTCACAAAACGCGAAAATGGGGTCGGAGAACAATGTGACTTATTTCTTTCTGGGCGAGGACACCTCGATCAGCAGAGAAAGTTATGACACGACTACATTGTATTTGGGATCCGAAGGTGCGGCTGAGTTTTTACTTGGAGAAGACGCGAAACGGGTGGAGTTGACCGCCGGCGATCTGTTGATGGTACCCGGCGAGACGCTTTGCGGAGTCGAATGCGCCGAGGGCGCGGTCTATACAGAAATTATTATCAATAAGGAGGTCTCTATGAACAAGGCTGTAAAACCCGGACAGGCACTGAAATTGAAGGATCTCATTTCGTATGAGAAGGGTAGCATCGTCAATCTGGATATCGCTAAGAACGACACCATGAAATATGTGTTGATGGCGTTTGACGAAGGTACCGGACTGACGCCACATCGCGCTCCGGGGAACGCGTTGGTCACCGCGATCGAAGGTGAGGCGATCATTGGCTATGAGGGCGAGGACCATGTCCTCAAGGAAGGTGAGAGCTTCCGATTCGCCATCGACGGCCTGCACAGTGTCACGGCAAATCAGCAGTTTAAGATGTCCTTGCTGCTCGTCTTGGAGTAACCGGACGCTCTTGTAAATTAGGCTCTCCCAAGGAGAAATCCCATATTTAACTACGAACGACGGGAAAACGAAAGCGGTGAATCATCCGATTTCGTTTTTCTTTTGGAGTGAAATAATGAATGGCGGAGGAGGTGCGCGATATTATGATTTTGAGCTTATTTGCTTGAATCTACAGGGTTTCAAGCCATAATCCGTCTGCTGAGATTTGAGATGAACGGCTGTGATCAATTGATCAATTAACCAAAAGTATACCTAATTGTGAACTTAATGTGTCTAAATTTGTGGCAATCCGCTGAATATTATTTATTATAACTGTAAATATATCTAGTTAACTTGTTTAGAGACTGTCGTATGTTAGGCTCTAATATAGTCGTGACTGAATGCTCACAAAGATTTGGCTATGATCCGAATCAGGGTTGCATTGTTCCTCATTGGAGGCAATACAAACGAAAGACAGTAAACGCGGTAAACGCGATGTTTGAAAGTAATTCAAGGATTCAAGTGATCGCTGAATGACTTTCGCGAGATCTGGAGAAGCGCTTGAGAAATAAACTGCGTGCGGTATGGAACATCACTCTCAACATAGCGATTGTCGTCATGGTTTGTCTGGCGATCGCGTTCGGAGGAGTTCGCTTGATCGGCCTGAGACCGTTCACCATTTTATCCGGCTCGATGGAGCCGGCTTATCATGTGGGCAGCCTGATTTATGTACGCAAAGCCGATCCGATCGAGCTGAGCTCAGGAGATGTCATCACTTTTATGTTGGACGAGAATACCGTGGCCACCCATCGAATCGCCGAGGTGGTGCCGGATGATTCGAATCCTGACATTTTACGATTTCGTACCAAGGGGGACGCCAACAACGCCGCCGACGGCGGTCTTGTGCGGGCTGAAAACGTGCTGGGGCGTCCGGTGCTTACAATTCCAAAACTTGGCTACCTCGCGCATCATCTGCAGACTCCACCCGGCAATTTTATAGCGATTTCGGTGGGTGTGATTCTGGTTCTGTTGTCCTTATTGCCACAACGCGAGGGAACGGATGAAGTGGTGACGAAAATATCCGAATCCACAGATTCGGAGACCGGCGACCGGCGCCGCTCGGATGCCAAAACTTAATGATGGTCACGCTGCAAGGCGACCCATATAAAAAATTGTTTCATTTTTAAGGAGGAGACAAATCATGAAGAGAAGAACCAAAACCATCAGCCTTCTGGCAGCTGTCATGCTTCTGGTCGTAGCGACGATCTTTGGCACAATGGCGTATTTGACATCGAGTGACGAAGTCAAAAACACCTTTACCGTCGGTAATGTGCAGATCAAGCTGGACGAAGCCAAGGTAGATGAAAATGGCGATGAAATTAAAGGCGAAGAAGCAAGCCGTGTCAAAGCAAACACATACCATCTGTTGCCGGGTCACGAATACGACAAAGATCCGACGGTCACCGTGCTGGAAAATAGTGAGGATTCCTATGTCCGCATGAAGATGACGATCAACAAATCAGCTGAATGGGACGCGATCTTCGCACCGGATGGCGCTGTATTGACCAACATTTTCGCTGGCTATGACGCGACAGAGTGGGCATATAAAAATAATGTTAAAAACACCGACAACACCCGCACCTATGAGTTCTGGTACAAAGAGCCAGTCCAGGCTTCGACGACGGATCAAAAACTGACACCATTGTTTACAAGCATCACAGTTCCGGGCTTTATCGACGGTGAGCAACTGGCGACAATCGAAGGCTTTGAGATCGTGGTTACCGCCGACGCGATTCAGGCGGACGGCTTCACTGGTGCCGATACGGCGTGGGCGGCGTTTGACGCACCGTAAATTTAGATCACTAAAATAGGAGAAATTGCTGTGAAAAAGAAAACCATCGCTCTGCTAGTGACAATATTTTTGATCACCGGCGCGATCATCGCCGGCACGATCGCCTGGTTGTCTGATAAAACAGCTCCGGTCGTGAACACATTTACCGCCGGCGACATCAATATTGAGCTGGATGAGGATACTGAGGGACCTTATAAGATGGTTCCGGGATACACCATCAAGAAAGATCCTGTGGTTACTGTTAAAGGAGATAGTGAAAAGTGCTATCTGTTTGTGGAACTGGATGAGTCCGCGAACTTCGGTAGTTTTATGACCTACGCCGTGGCAGATGGCTGGACAGCACTGTCCGGAACAGGTATTCCGGCCAATCTATATTACCGAGTGGTAGATGCGTCTACTACGGACCAAGTGTTCGTCGTCTTAAAGGATAACGAGGTTGCTGTCAAAGAGGATGTTACCAAAGCGATGTTGGACGCGTTGACAGAATCGACGCAGCCGACGCTGACCGTGACAGCCTACGCGTCTCAATTCTATAAAGACAATTCCACGGATTTCACACCGGCTGAGGCCTGGACCAACGTGAGTCCCTGATTTTGGATGTGTCGGTAGGCTCGACTGTGCTGACAGTTGGGAGACACTCCGGCACACCCATTGTTGAACACTGTCCTGCGGCTGTTAGTCGCAGGACATACACAAATGTTCAGCGCAAGGCGATCCAAACCTGCTGAATGTTTATGTATGTCCTGTAGACACGCACGGATTACTACAAGTTTAAGTAACGAATGTAAACTAGAGGTGATTTAAATGAAACGAAAAACCATGATCGCCGCCATCGGTATGCTTTTGCTGGCACTGACCGTATTCGGATCGATTGCCTACTTTACGACCGAGGATGTCGCGCACAACGTGATCACGACGGGAGAGATAGACATCGAGCTCCACGAATGGGCGGATGAGCAAAAGACGATTCCTTTCCCGGAGGGTGGAGTGGACGGCGTGATGCCGGGCACCGGTATCACAAAGATTGTCGAACTAACCAACACCGGCGCCAATGCGGCGTTTGTGCGGATCAAAGTAGACAAGGCGATAACCCTGAGCGGTCAATCCGGAGAGACTCCGGATCTGGATCTGGTTGAGCTGGACTTCAACACCGGCGCCTGGACCAAACAGGCGGATGGCTTTTATTATTACAACACAGTGTTGGAACCGGGTGAGACGACCGATGAATTGTTCACCAGGGTCAGCCTGGGATCCGGCATGGGCAATCTTTATCAGAACAGCTCGATCGAGGTGACTGTCAAGGCGTACGCCGTGCAGTCGGCGAACAACGGGACCGACCCACTGACAGCACTGGGTTGGCCGGCGGAGTGAGAAAGGATAGAGCATGAAACGGAAAACATTTTTTGCATCGTTATTGATTTTTGCCTTTACACTCAGCACCCTCTTTCCACCTGCGCTGCCGATTTTCGCGGAGCCGATGGAGAGCGTGACAGGGTCGGCGATCGCGTCGTCTGCTGACGAGGGGTTGGAAGATACAGG
>CAZAPS010000005.1:55550-64195 GCA_964487355.1 uncultured Oscillospiraceae bacterium | reverse complement strand
TTTTTGTGAACACGCTTGAATTGCTGAATCACATTTGATACAATTTAGTTCGTTCTCAATATCGCAGGTGTAGTTTAGTGGTAGAACTTCAGCCTTCCAAGCTGACCGTGTGGGTTCGATTCCCATCACCTGCTCCACGATTTCAGGCACTCGTATGGGTGCCTGAATTTGGGTCCATAGCTCAGCTGGATAGAGCAACAGCCTTCTAAGCTGTGGGTCGCAGGTTCGAATCCTGCTGGACTCACCATCTGAACGCCGACGCCCGTGGGGTTTCGGCGTTTTGGTTTTCATGGCTCGGCATCCGACTCTATCCATGGCGCGACTGATTCCCATGAAATCGATCGGCCGGGCACCTAATATAATGATTAAAGCGCGTAAAGCGCGCCATTTTGCGATTGCGTTTGACAACGACGCACTTGGTTTGATAGATTATCTATAATTCATAATTAAACAAACGCGATGATAAGGACCAGTAAATTTCAAACGGGATCACAGAGAGAAGGCGGTCGCTGCGAGCCTTCATCCACGTGAAATGGAAGTAACCTTGGAGCGTCGCGCTGAACGGCAGAGCCTATTAGGTGGTGACGGTATCCCCCGTTATCGGGAAACGGTATCCGACTTAGCGTCGCGTACCGACAGAGTGTGGGAACATCCCCAAATTCAGGTGGTAACACGGATTGACATATTCGCCCTGAACCAAATTATTGGTTCAGGGCTTTTTGTTCCATGAAGAAATGACCAAAGATGCCTGAGCGCCATGGGCGGGGGATGTGAATAAATTATAAGAAAATGAGGAGGCGTAAAAATGAAAATCAAAGGTGCTGATTTGTTTGTTAAAGCCCTGCAGGCGGAAGGCGTCGAAAAGATCTTCGCGTATCCGGGCGGCACGGCGATTGATTTGTTTGACGCTTTATTCGGAGCGGAAGGGATTGAAATGGTCTTCCCCCACCACGAACAGGCGCTGGTTCACGCCGCGGATGGATATGCCAGAGCCACCGGCAAGGTGGGCGTTTGTCTGGTCACGAGCGGTCCGGGTGTGACAAACACAGTTACCGGCGTGGCGACCGCGAATTTTGACAGTGTGCCGCTGGTCGTCTTTTCAGGACAGGTCGCGTCCTCACTGGTCGGCAACGACGCGTTTCAAGAGGTTGACGCGGTCGGCATCATGCGCAACATCAGCAAGTGGTCGATAACCGTGCATGACCGTGAAGACTTGGGGCGCATCATTAAAGAAGCCTTCTATATCGCCCGCACCGGCAAACCGGGTCCGGTTTTGGTCGACATTCCCAAAGATGTGCAGATCACATTGGGCAGCGCGGATTATCCCGAGGATGTTCAGATTCGCAGCTACAAACCCAACGAGCGCGTGCATCTGGGACAACTAAAGAAAGCGATCAGCGCGCTGGAAGCGGCCAAGCAGCCGATCTTCCTGATTGGCGGCGGCGTCAACATCGCCCGCGCCAACGAGGCGATGACGAGACTGACAGAACTGACCAATGTTCCTGTCATCACGACTTTGATGGGCAAAGGCGCGGTGCCGACCGAGCACCCGCTTTATATCGGCAACATCGGGATCCATGGAAATTACGCGTCCAACCACGCGATCAGTGAGGCGGATCTGATCTTTTCGATCGGTTGTCGATTTAATGATCGCATCACCGGCAAGCTGAGCACCTTCGCCACAGAGACCACAATTGTTCATGTCGATATCGATCCGGCGTCCATTTCTCGCAACATTGTCGTGGACATCCCGATCGTGGGCGACGCCAATGACGCGATTCTCAACATGTTGGACCTGTGCGAACGTATGGACATCGATGAGTGGGTAGAGCGGATCCGCGGCTGGCAAAGAGATTTCCCGATTCAAATGGAGAAATATGATGGTTTGACCGCGGAAAAGATCATCCAAGGGATCAATGAGAATTTTGACGATGTGATTGTCACCACCGACGTGGGGCAAAACCAACTCTGGACAACGCAATATATTGAACTGGACCACAAAAAGAGACTGCTGACCTCGGGCGGACTTGGCACCATGGGCTATGGGTTTCCCGCAGCGATTGGCGCGCAAATCGGCTACCCCGATCGAGATGTGATCAGCATCAATGGAGATGGCGGATTCCAGATGAACATGCAGGAGTTGGCGACCGCCGTGAAACAGGAATTGCCGATCATCATCGCCGTCATGAACAACGGTTACCTGGGCAATGTGCGCCAATGGCAGGAAATGTTTTACAACGGCCGTTATTCTCAGACCTGCATGATGAGGCGCCAAAGTTGTGATCCGCTTTGTGCCGGCCCCAACGAAAGCTGCCCTGAGTTTGTGCCGGACTTTTGCCGAGTCGCCGACGCCTATAATATGAAATCCATACGTGTGACCGATGAAGAAGGGATTGTTCCTGCCCTGTTGGCGGCGAAGGCCAACAAGGAGACACCGACATTGATTGAGTTTATCATTGAGCGTGAGGCGAATGTTCTGCCGATGGTTCCTCCGGGAGAGGCGTTGGATGATATGATCTTGGAATATTGAGGAGTGCTGAAAATGAATGATACAAAAAAACGTTGGCTTTCTTTGTTTGTCGAAAACCGCATCGGCGTGCTGGCGAAAATATCCGGTCTGTTTTCCAGCAAACTCTATAATCTTGACAGTCTGACGGTGGGCGAGACCGAAGATCCGACGATCAGTCGGATGACCATCGGCCTGACGAGCGATGACAAGACTTTTGAGCAGATCACCAAACAGCTCAACCGCAGCATTGAAGTGATCAAAGTGATTGACATCACGAGTGCTTCACTGCACAGTAAAGAGGTGTTGTTTATTAAAATCAACAGCATGTCCGAGCAAGATAAAAAAGAGCTGTACCGCCTGGCGGGTGTCTATCCGATCGACATTGTCGACTACGATAAAAACCGCGCGATCGTACAGCTGGTGCAGTGCGAAGAGAGAAACAACGAGTTGATCGACCTGCTGCGGCGTTTTTTCCTCAACCGCATTGAGGTTGTCCGCGGCGGCGCGGTCGCCATTGAGTCTTTTTTCTGATTTTGCGCAACTGAGCCGCGACACGGCGCGATATCGAGTATACTTATAAAGCGTCCGGTGCGGGCGCTTTTAAGTTGTTTGTCATTCAGAACACGAATAGCAACCATCATTTGAAAGGAATTACATGCCATCAAAAAAAACATATGACAATGAGAGCATTTCGCAGCTGAAAGGGGCGGATCGAGTTCGCTTGAGACCGGCTGTTATTTTCGGATCGGACAACATAGAAGGTTGTCAGCATTCGTTTTTTGAGATTTTATCCAACTCCATCGACGAGGCGCGTGAAGGATACGGAGACACGATTCACGTACGTCGATTCGCCGACTACTCCATGGAGATCGAGGACTTCGGGCGCGGCATTCCGGTTGACTTCAACAACAACGAGAATCGCTACAATTGGGAGCTGGTCTATTGCGAGCTGTATGCCGGAGGCAAATACAACAACGTGCGCGGGGAAAACTATGAGTTCAGTCTGGGATTGAATGGTTTGGGCGCCTGCGCGACCCAGTACGCTTCTGCCTGGTTTGACGTCACGGTCATGCGCGACGGCTATAAATACGGACTTCATTTTGAAAAAGGCGAAAATGTAGGCGGACTGAAAAAAGAGGAAACCCGATTTTTGCGTACCGGCACGATTCAACGCTGGTTGCCGGATATAGACGTGTTTACCGATATTCGCATTCCGCTGGAGTATTTCCAACTGACCTTGAAACGCCAGGCCGTCGTCAACGCGGGCGTCACATTCATCTTCGATGACGAGGTTACCGACACGCACGAGACCTATCAATATCCGCAAGGTGTTGTCGGATATCTGGAGGAGCTCGATGAGGACAAGGGGCTGACCGAACCGGTCTACTTCTCAAGCGAAGGCAGAGGACGGGACCGATCCGACCGCGAAGATTATAAAGTGCGCGCGGAGCTGGCTTTTTGTTTCAACAACGAAAACGCGACGCTGGAATACTTTCATAACTCAAGCTATTTGGAGTACGGCGGGTCTCCCGACAAAGCTGTGCGTTCAGCTTTCGTCTCAATCCTGGACAAGCTGTGCAGAGAGCGTGGAAAATATAAAAATAACGAGTCAAAGCTGACGTTTATCGATATTCAGGAGAGCCTGATTTTGGTGTCGAATTCATTTTCCACAATGACCAGCTATGAAAATCAAACTAAAAAGGCGATCAACAATCGATTTATCCAGGAATTCATGACTGAATTATTGAGAAGCAACCTGGAAATCTGGGGGATCGAGAATTTCGCGGACGCCGACAAAGTGTTGGATCAGGTGCTGATCAACAAACGGAGCCGGGAATCCGCCGAAAGCGCCCGCTTGAATATCAAGAAGAAATTGACCGGAACGATGGACATAACCAACCGGGTCAAGAAATTTGTCGATTGCCGAACCAAGGATGTGAGCCGGCGTGAGCTCTATATTGTGGAGGGTGACTCGGCGCTTGGCTCGACCAAACTTGGACGAGATGCTGAATTTCAGGCGATCATGCCGATCCGCGGCAAGATTCTAAACTGTCTCAAGGCGGATTTGGCGACCATATTCAAAAGTGAGATCATCACCGACCTGATCAAAGTCCTGGGCTGCGGAGTTGAAATATCCGGTAAACACAAGGATATCGCTGTGTTTGACCTGTCCGCGCTGCGCTGGGATAAAGTCATCATCTGCACCGACGCCGATGTCGACGGGTTTCAGATCCGCACGCTGGTGTTGGCGATGTTCTATCGTTTGACGCCAACTTTGATACAGGAAGGCAAGATCTATATCGCGAAGTCGCCGCTATTTGAGATCAGCAAGCACAAGGGACGGGAGGTCGAGACTCATTTCGCGTATTCCGAGGCGGAGCGCGTGGAGATTTTGACCCGCCTGGATCCAACTAAATGTATTGTTCAGCGGTCAAAGGGGTTGGGTGAGAACCAACCGGAAATGATGTGGAAGACCACGATGAACCCGGCGACCAGGCGGATGGTTCAAGTCTGTCCGGACGAGCCACAGAAAATGGCTGACATGTTCGATGTGCTGTTGGGTGACAATCTTCAGGGTAGAAAACAGCATATTGAGGATAATGGACATCTTTATATGGAAATGTTGGATGTCAATTGAGCGGTCTCAGATACCAAAATCAACCATGGACGATTGACATGATAGGGACAAGAAGCAGAGGAGTAAATGGCAAAACAATCAAAAGAACCGGTCCGGCCGGTGGCGGAACCCTACCTGACCGAGGAAATCATAACGGACACGCTCGAGCAAAACTACATGCCATACGCGATGAGCGTCATCGTTTCCCGCGCCATTCCTGAAATAGACGGGTTTAAGCCTTCGCATCGAAAACTGCTGTACACGATGTATAAAATGGGCTTGCAGACAGGCACGCGCACGAAATCCGCCAATGTCGTTGGTCAGACGATGAAACTGAATCCACACGGCGACCAGGCGATTTATGAGACAATGGTGCGCCTGACGAGAGGCAATGAGGCGCTGCTTCATCCTTATGTGGACTCCAAAGGTAATTTCGGCAAACAGTATTCTCGCGATATGCAGTACGCCGCGCCACGCTATACCGAAGTCGCGCTGGAACCATTTTGCCGCGAGATCTTTGCCGGCATTGATCGGGACGCGGTCGATCTGATCGACAATTACGACGGGACGTTAAAAGAGCCGCTGCTTTTGCCGGTCTCCTTCCCATCGGTGCTGATCAACTCGAATCAGGGGATAGCGGTCGGCATGGCGAGCAATGTTTGCTCATTCAATCTCGAGGAGGTCTGCAAGGCCACCGTCGCCTTTATTGATGATCCTTCCTGTGATCTGCTGGACATCATGCCCGCACCGGATTTTTCAGGCGGTGGTGAGCTGCTCTATGACCGTGAGCAGATGAAGACGATTTATCAAACCGGACGAGGTGGGTTCAAGCTGAGGGGACGCTACACTGTCGACCGCAAGAACAATCTGATCGAGGTCAGCGAGATCCCGTATTCAACCACGATTGAGCAGATCATTGAGGACATTGGCCGACAGATCAAATCGGGAAAACTCAAAGAGGTGCTCGACGTCCGTGATGAGACAGATTTGAATGGCCTCAAAGTGACGATAGATTACCGGCGGACGGCGGATCCGGACCAGGTGATGAAAAAGCTGTTCGCGTCCACACCGTTGGTTTCATCTTTTTCCTGTAATTTTAATATACTGGTCAATGGACATCCACGGGTGATGGGTGTGCGTCAAATATTGGCCGAATGGCTGATTTTTCGCCGCGGAGCGGTACGCAGAGAGGTGGGCTTTGACCTCAGGAGCAAACAAGATCGCCTGCATCTGCTTGTCGGCCTGGAACAGATCCTGCTTGACATAGACAAAGCGGTCCGGATCGTTCGGCAGACGGAATTGGAAGAAGAGGTCGTGCCCAATCTTATGGAAGGATTTGGCATCGATGAGATACAGGCGGAATATGTCGCCGAGATCAAACTGCGAAACCTCAACCGCCAGCATATTTTGCGGCGCACAGCCGATATCAAAAAACTGAAGACGGAAATCCGCTTGCTCAAAAAAAAGCTCGCCGATCCTTCACTGATCGACGCGGATATCAAAGAGACTTTGCTGAGAGTCGCTGAACAGTACGGTCAGCCCCGCCGCACCGAGCTGGTTGATCTGGACGATGTGGAAATGCTGACCGAAGAGGATCTGATCAAAGATTTTCGTCTGAAGGCGTTTTTGACCCGGGATGGTTATCTGAAGAAGCTGGCCTTGACATCTCTGCGCAGCGCGGGAGAACTCAAGACAAAAGAAGATGACGAGATTGTCGGGGAAGTGGCCGCGACCAATCGCGGCGAACTCATCTTTTTGACCAATCAATGCAACGCCTATAAAGTTTTCCTGCATGAGTTTGAGGACCAAAGACCGTCCGATCTGGGCGCCTATTTGCCCAATGAGTTGGAAATGGACGAAGGCGAGTTGCCGCTGTTCATGATCGCTCCGGGAGAAGATTACCTGGGCAGCCTGTTGGTTGGTTTTCGCAATGGCAAGGTGGCGCGGTTGCCACTTAATTCATATCAGACGAAAACCAAACGCAAGAAACTGGTCAAAGCGTTTAGTGACGCTTCCCCCGTTGTCGGTTTCGCGCTGATTCGTTCGGTCGACGAGATGACCGAGGAGGAAACGGCGCAGTTGATGGACGCGCCGAATGCCGATGCGAAGTGTGCCGACGATGTGTTTATGCTTTCCGACACAAACAAAGCCGTTTTGTTTGACGCGGATTTAATTTCCGAAAAAGTCACGCGTGGCACGGTCGGCGTGCAGGTGCTGTCCGGCAAGCGCAGAGGGGATGTGGTTTTGTTTAAATCGGCGCTTGAAGTGCGGGAGGATTTGGAAGACGCGGAACATTATCGCATCCGAAAAATTCCGCACATTGGATATTATCTTAAAGAAGACACTTTGGAATATAGGCAGATTGGCCTGAGTGAAATGACCGCGACTTCAGATGCGGAGGCTTCGAAAAATGAAGATTAAACCAAGGCGGACTGAGCGCATTGAACAGGACGCGAAAAAAAAACAACAGGCGAGGAAGTTTAAAACTGTTTTCATATTGATTTTGATGATCTTGCTCTTGTTGGCGGGAGTTGTCTACATACGCCTCTATCCCGCTCAACAGGCCACCCAAATGCAGTCTGAGTTCAACGCGACGTGGACTGAGGAAAATTATGCCGGGGCAATGGAGATTTATTCAAAAATCCAGCAAAAATCACTCGAAAAATCGGGGTTTTTTAACCAACCTCATGAATTTGAAATTCTTAAATTGGATACCGAAAGTATGATTTTTGCTGAAATTGACGACATTTTGAATCGCATCCGCTCTGAGGAACGGCCTTCACTGTCCGACAGAGAAATTGACTTCCTAAGCGGTGTTCAAGGTCTGGCCGTGGCCCGACTGGCCGGCGCTCTACAGTCAATCTCGGGGGACGTGCTGAATGGCGACCTTGAACCCTCGCGGGCGGACGCGATGTTCGCGGCCTTGGAAGCAAGCGGTCTGATCCAAGATCAAATCGCGGAGTTTCGCGAAAACATCGAACAGATGGAGTTGGTTCAGCTGCGTTTTAGCGAGGCTGTCCGGCTCGACGGCTCGAACGACAAGTTGGCGGCCGCTTTGAAGATGCGCGAGATACTGGACGATAAAGAGGTCGTTAAAAGTGGCTTCGCTTACGAACAAACCACATTGCTGTACAATTCGATGATCGATGAGTTAAAGCCGGTTTTGTTGGAGGATCTGTCCATCATGATTGAAAATGATCGGATCTTTACCGCGAACAGCTTTCTTTCCACATTGCGCAAACTCTATCCTGACGATGTCAGTCTGGCCGCATATGAACAGGATGTGAGGCGCAAGATTCCGGAAGATCTTGTGCAGTGGAGAGGACAGGTTGTCCACCTGGTCGTCCATCCGCTGATCACTAACCCGGAGGAGGCGTTCGATGGGGACCAATGGGCCAAGAACGCCGACCTCAATCGACTGACTTCCAAAGAATTCAGCGCGATGCTGAAGCAATTATATGATCAAGACTATATTTTGATTTCCGAATCCTCCTTGTTGAAAACCGACGGAAGTTTCAA
>CAZAPS010000005.1:0-55450 GCA_964487355.1 uncultured Oscillospiraceae bacterium | reverse complement strand
GGACCCAAGCCATATTTGTATCATAAGAACAACTACATCTATATGGATTGTCAGTTGGTCAGTGGTTCAATCCTGAGAGGTGGCAGACTAAGTTGGCTGTTGCGGGCGGAAGACATCTATGACGGCGCCCGCCCCCGATCACTGGGCGCGTCTGACTGACGCCGGATCCGGCGAACGATAGAAAAGAGGGCGGCCGCTGTCATATTGACAAAAGCCACCCTCTTGTTTTTTACGTTAAACTCACTCAATCTGATTAGCTGACCGATTGACCGGCTAATCAGATTAAAATGGGAAAAATTCGTGATATAGAACCTGCACGGCCAGGTTGCAAAACTCGCTGCGCACACCGAACAACACGCTGGTCTCTGAAGCTCCCTGGATGATCAATTCCAGGTTGACGCCGGCGTGGCTCAACGAATTGCAGGCGCGCGCCGTGACACCCACCGTCTGTTCCATGGCCGAACCGACGATCATGACGATCGCGATGCCGCGCTGTGAGTGCACGTCGTCCACATTCAGCTCATTCATGAGGCGGTCGATCACAATTTTTTCTTTTTCAACAGGGAATACCTCGTCGCGCATCACGATGGACAGAGAATCGATGCCGGACGGCATATGTTCAAAAGGTATGTGCAGGTCGGCCAATATCTGCAAAACTTTGAAGGCAAATCCAATCTCTCCATTCATCAAATATTTACTGATGTGCAAGATGGTGAAGCCTTTTTTACCCGCGATTCCGGTCAGCACGCCTTCGTAATTTTTTCGACTTTGGACGATCATGGTGCCGTCCGAGGAAGGATTGTTAGTGTTGCGGATGTTGACGGGAATATTATTCCGAAAGGCAGGCTCCAGCGCTTCTTCATGCAGCACGGTAAAACCGGCGTACGCCAATTCCCGCATTTCATCATAGGTCAACTCTTTGATCGGATGGGGGTCTTTTACCAACGACGGATTGACTGAATAGACATTGTCCACGTCCGTCCAATTCTCATAAATTGTGGCCTTCAGCGCCGCCGCCAGGATTGATCCCGTGATGTCGGATCCACCGCGCGAAAATGTGATGACTTCACGTTTCTCGCTATAGCCGAAAAAACCCGGAAAAATCAATAGTCCGGTGCGTTGACGCAATTTCGCGAGATTGGCGTAGGTATGTGGTCCGACCACCACCCGCCCATCCTGGTTGGACAGGAAGAAACCGGCGTCGTATGGATCCACGTAGTGGGCGTCCTGGCCGATTGAACAAAGGTAAGCCGCGACCAGCTTCGCGCAGTTGTCTTCACCCGCCGCTTTCATGGTGTCCATCAAGAGACGGCTGTTGCCATCAAAGCCATTGATTCTGTCGGTCAAATCATCTTTGATCGAGGTGATCAGGCGCTCATCGAGTTCCAAATCATCGCTGATCTCCTGGAATCGATCGATCACGGCCTTCAGTTCTGTTTTCCCATCGTATCCCGACACGATCGCGTTGGCCAACGCGATCAACAGATCAGTCACTTTGACATCTTTGTCAAACCGTTTGCCCGGCGCGGACACGATGACCGCCGTCCGCTCGTTGTCGGACAAGATTATTTCGCACACCTTGCGTATCTGTGTCGCGTCCGCCAAAGACGAACCGCCAAATTTACAAACCTTCATTCAGATTACTCCTTTTAATTTTAAACCGTTGACATTATATTTTAACAGCTTGTCAAATACAAGAAATACCCCGGTATTCATGGTAAAGCCGGCCTGAGAGGTGAGTTTTTTAGAATTACTTTCTGAAACGTGTATAATCGTTTTGGAGTATGGCTCAGTTAAGGAGTGGTAGTTGTGGGATTGATCACAAAATTTTGGCGAACCAAATGGCGTCCGGATGCCTATTATCCGGATTTATCGCGTCTGCCGCTGGAAGATTATCACGCGCGGGGATATCGCCTGATTCTACTGGATATTGACAATACTTTGACGGTTCATGGAGAGCGGGAAAAATCTGAGTTTGCGTCGCGCCAGCTTGAGCGGGTTCGTCAAAGTGGATTGACTCCGGTGATCTTGTCGAACGCGAAATCCGAGCGGGCGGCGGCGATGGGACGCTCGCTTGGTGTGCCGGCCATCGGCATGGCGATGAAACCGGGCGTCCGCGGGATCGAAAAGGCTGTAGAGGAAAACGGCGTGACGAAAGATGAGATTCTACTTTGTGGCGATCAGATTTTCACTGATGTCTGGGCGGGGAGGAAGGCGGGTATCGGCTCGATCCTCGTGCGGCCTCATCGAACAAAAGGTGAGCCGCCGCAAATTCGTGTCAAACGGATTATGGAAAATTGGTTATTGAAACGCTTTCAATGCGTTCCGACATATGATGATATTTTAGATGGTGAGGGGAAAAAATGATCCATATCGGCACGGCGGGCAGCCCGAGACGATATTCTGAAGAAGGTGGCAAAGGTTCACGTGATGTTCTTGGCTGGATTCGTTCCCAGGGGCTCAACGCGTTTGAGTACCAGGCGGGCAGAGGCGTGCGCGTCTCCGACCATTTGGCCGCGAGGTTGGAGGAACAAGCCACGCTTCATGGCGTCCACCTGTCCTTACATGCGCCATACTATATCAACCTGGCCACCACAGAACCGGAAAAACAACAAAGAAGCAAGATGTATATTCTGGATTCATTGCGAGCCGCGGCTAAAATGGGCGCGCGTCGAATTGTTGTGCACCCGGGATCGGCCAAGCCTGAGCGTTCGGAGGCTCTGCTACGGGCGTCGATTTTGTTGAAAGAGGTCATTGAGGAGGCGGACGGGGAAGGTTTGCTGGAACAGGTCGACATTTGTCCTGAGCTGATAGGCAAACGAAACCAACTGGGGTCATTGGAAGACATTCTCACGCTGTGCTCTCTGGATGAACGACTGTTGCCGTGCATTGATTTTGGGCATTTGAATGCACGCACCGGAGGCGGTTTGCGGCAGCCGGAAGACTATCGGGTGGTTTGTGAACGAATCGAACGAGAGTTGGGTCACGAGAGAATGTGTAGGATGCATATTCATTTTAGCCAAATTGAATATGGTAAATCCGGCGAGATTCGTCATTTGACTTTCGACGACTACCTCTATGGACCGTATTTTAAAGATCTCGCCCCGGTCATCGCCGAATTGGGCATGGAACCGATCATCATATGTGAATCGGCGGGGACCCAGGATATCGACGCCTTGGATATGAAAGAACAACTGCGCGATCATGGAGTTCAAAATCTATTATGAGCGCTGATTTTAGAAAAGGTGGGTGAACGGATTGAGTTTAAGTAACACAGCGGACACCGCGTCCAGAAGGAAGACGCTTCAAGCGTTGCTTGACGAGGAGCGGTTGGACTGTGTCATGCTGTCATCGCGCGAAAACACAAGATACTTTACCGGCTTTAGCGGGACAGAATCACTCACGGCGCTGTCCGTAAACGGATCCACCTTGTTGGTGGACAGCCGATACAGTGAGCAGGCCGCGTCACAATGCGCCGGACAAGAGATCGTGGAAATTCAAGGAAGTAAGTTGCGTGGATTCGCTAAAATCGCGCTGGAGAGAAAGTGGCGGAGAATCGGTGTCGAAGATCACGACTTGACGGTCTCTGCGTACCGGGAATTGCAAGAACTGCTTCCCGACATTCAACTCGTTTCAAGCTCTTCTCGTATCAACAAACAAAGATGGAGCAAAGACGAGACCGAAATCGAAAAAATCAAGAAGGCCGTCGACCTGGCCGACCGGGCGTTTGATGAACTGCTTTCCCAAATAAAAATCGGTATGACCGAAAATGAAGTGGCGGCGCGCCTTGAATTTCTTATGCGTCTTCACGGCGCGTCGGGCCCGTCTTTTGAGACCATTGTGGCCTCCGGCGCGCGCAGCGCGTTGCCCCATGGTGTGGCGACTGACAAAGAATTGGTCCGGGGAAACACTGTTGTGCTGGATTTTGGCTGCGTGTATCAAGGCTATTGTTCCGACATCACCCGCACGATTTTTTTGGGCGAACCTGACCGGCGCATGTTGGAGATTTATGAAATCGTCCTAAACGCCCAATTGACGGCGGAATCCGCCATCCGGGCCGGAATGACCGGACAGGCCTGCGACGCCAGCGCCCGCCGGGTGATCGATGAGGCCGGCTACGCCCAATATTTTGGCCACAGTCTGGGGCACAGTCTTGGATTGTTGATTCACGAAAATCCGAATTTCTCCCCAAGCTGTCTCGACCCCATTCCGGCGGGGGCCGTGCTGTCGGTCGAACCCGGAATTTATTTACCGGGGCTGGGCGGTGTGCGCATCGAAGACGTCGGCGTGGTGCGGACCGATCGGTTTGACGTGCTGACACAATCCACCAAACGTGTGATCGTGTTGAACTCCTGATCCAATCGGGTCAGTTCTACTGCCCACCCAACTTTGCGCGCACCCAATTTAAGGACCATTATTTCCCGGAGATTTTCTCGATGACCTCCATGATTTCCCGAATTTTCGTGCCCGCGTCGTCGCTGTCATCACCTGTCAGCGCGTTGACCACACAATTTTCCAAATGGGCACGCAGCACATTTTGATTTGTTTTTTTCAAAATTGCCTGGGTGGCCATTAGCTGATTGGAAATGTCGATACAATACCGATCATCTTCCATCATGCGGATGATACCGTCCAGCTGACCCCGAGCGGTTTTCAACAGTCGAATGTTTTTAGCCTTGTCCGCTTGCATGGCTGACCTCCTAAAAAAAGGCGGCGGTCTATCCCGCCGCCTTGATATGGCGAATGATTGTCGCCTTATTTCTCGTTGACGGATTCCACTTCGTATCCGGCTTCAACGACTGCCTTGTCAAGATCCTCCGCCAGCACATTTTCGCCGGCGCTGACTGTCGCGTTTTTCTCTTCCAGATTGACTTCGGCGTCCAAGACTCCGGGTACGGCTTTCAAAGCTTTGGTGACAGCCGCCGAGCAGTGACCGCAGGACATGCCGTTGATCTGTAAAATATATTGCTTGTTCATGGATGTTCCTCCTTGTGGACTTTTTTGTGAGTTTTGTTGATAATTTTGATCATTTTGTGGTTGGAGCAACGGATCGTTCACCCGCTCCGGTTCAGCCGCCGGCAGTGGAACCGGTTTCCAACGGGTAAGGCGCAACGCGTTGCCGACGACAAACAATGAACTGAGCGCCATCGCGGTGGCTCCCAACATCGGATTTAAGCTGATGCCAAATGAAGGCTGCAACAAACCGGCCGCGATCGGTATGCCGAGCACATTGTAAATAAACGCCCAGAATAGGTTTTGACGGATGTTGCGCATGGTCGCCTTGCTGAGCGAAATCGCGGTGACCACATCCCGCAGATCGTTTTTCATCAAAACAATGTCCGCTGATTCGATCGCCACATCTGTTCCGGAACCGATCGCGACGCCAACATTGGCTCTTTCCAAAGCCGGAGCGTCGTTGATGCCGTCTCCAACCATGGCGACCAGCGCCCCGTCTTTCTGCAAGGACTGAACCACGGCGGCCTTTTCGTCAGGCAGCACGTCGGAGACAACATCTTCGAGTCCCAGTTTATGCTGGATCGCCCGCGCAGTGCGATGGTTGTCACCGGTCAACATAACGACTTTCAGACCATTCTCACGCAGCGCCCGGATGGCTTCCGCGCTTCCTTTTTTAATCGGATCGGCCAAGGCAATGGCGCCGACATAACGGTCATCCTCAAAAAAGTACAAAGGGGTTTTGCCCTGATCGGCGAGCGCGATATTTTGCTCGTTTAGAAGTTGATCAGCCACTGAATTTCCCAAAATTTCCGTGGCGAAGACAAAGTTTCCTCCACGGCCGGTCCGTCCGTTCACAACCGCCTCGACGCCGCGTCCGGGGATGTTTTGGAAATTGACGCATTCAGGGCGGGTGATGTTTTGTTTAGCGGCGTAGGCCATGATTGCTTCCGCCAAAATGTGCTCGGAATGTTGTTCGATGCCGGCGGCCAAAGTCAGCAACTCTTCGCTTGTGTGGCTTTCCGAGGGGAGCACGTCGGTCACGACCGGATGTCCGGCGGTGATGGTTCCGGTTTTATCCAAAACCACTGTCTGAATATTGTGCATCGTCTCCAAAGCCTCTCCGGACTTGATGAGCACATTGTGTCGACTGCCCTGGCCGGTCCCGGCCATGATCGCCAACGGAGTTGCCAATCCCAAAGCACAGGGGCAGGAGATGACGAGCACGGAAATTGACATGTTGAGGGCGATCTCCAAACCATTTCCGGTCAACAACCAGACGATCAAGACGACAAGGGCGATGGCCAACACCACCGGGACGAAAATCGCCGCTATGCGATCGACCAATCGGGAGATGGGCGCTTTGGACGCGGCTGCCTCTTCAACCAGACGGATAATTTTCGCCAGATCAGTGTCGTCGCCGACATTTGTGGTGCGGAAGGTAAAATATCCACCTCGGCTGACGGTCCCCGCTGTCACTTTCTCACCGACACCGCGTTCGGCGGGCAAGCTTTCACCGGTCAGCGCCGACTCGTCCAGCGAGGCGTGTCCGGACTCAATCACACCGTCGACCGGAATCGACGCTCCGGGGCGAATCTGCACAAGATCACCCGGCATGATCTGCTGTACCGGCACGACGGTCACCTCGCCGTCTATCAAGACCTCAGCTTCCGCCGGAGCCAGTTCGATCAGTTTCGTGATCGCGTCTGATGTGTGCCCTTTTGAGCGGGCCTCCAAATATTTACCGATCGTGATGATGACCAGAATCATGGCGGCGGACTCAAAGTACAACTGATGATAATAATGGTCGACCAGACTCATGTCACCGTGGCCGGTTCCATACGCCATGCGGTAGATCGCGAAGATCCCGTAAATGACGGCGGCGGAGGAGCCGACCGCGATCAGGGAATCCATATTGGGTAGCAGATGGGTCAGACCTTTAAAGCCACTGCGAAAATACGAACGGTTGACAAAGAGCACCGGCAGGGTCAGCAGCAACTGTGTAAAAGCGTAATTAACGGCGTTTTCGTGACCGCTCAAGAAGGAGGGCAGAGGAAGCCCGATCATGCCGCCCATCGTTATGTACATTAAGGGCAGCAACCATAACAGGCCCACAATTAATTGTCTTTTAAGCTGTCTCGCGGTCTCCCAGGCCGCGCGGCTGGCGCGGTTTTGCGCCGGTGGACTTGCGTCGCTCTTTGCCGCTCCGGAGATGGAACGGTCCGCCTGAGCCGACGCGGCTGAGGTGCTCACTTGTTTCTGACCCTTCGCGTCGACACCTGCTCCATAGCCGATCCTCTCCACGGCGCTGATGATTCGATCGGAATCGACCGCGTTGGGATCAAAGCGCACGCTCATTTCATTGGTCAACAAATTGACCTCTGCGTCCTCGACTCCGTCGAGCTTGCTCACCGCTTTTTGAATGTTTGCCTGACAGGCAGCGCAAGTCATGCCGCTGACAATATATTTCTCAGCTTGCAGAGCCTTGTCTACCTCCGGCTTTGTCTGTGTCTGTTTGGACAAGTAGATCACCACTTTTCTAAAATCATGGGCCGGCGCTTTTGCGCGGCCGGTCGGATATAACGAATCTCTCTATATACTACACCCGGGGAGGGGTGTTGTAAAGAGGGAGAAATTCGATTTTCCCGGGCTCGTGCCCGCTGTTGTCGATCGTGGCTATTTACGTCGCGAATCGTTAAATTTTTGTTGTCGCGCAAAAAAATGATCAATATCATAGGTATTTATACATAAATCAGGTTGATTTTTGCGAAAAACTTGCATTATTAGCAAAATAATGATTTATTTATTAATACGTTACGGGGAAGTAATATATCCGTAACATTACATTTCTTTTATAAAAGAAAGGAAATCCGAATCATGCTGAAAAAAGCGATGACATTATTTTTGGTTTTTGTTTGCGCGATTGGTCTCAGCGCCTGTAAAAAAGATGAAAAGGCTGAGCAAATCCGTCAGACTCTGCTTGCCAATATGGGTGCCGTCACTTCCTACCACTCTCAAACTTCGTTGAGTCTGGACAATACGGGAAAGAATATCGTGATGGATCACAATGAGGAAACCGGCAACACCCGTCTCAAACAGGAAGAAGGTGGAGAGACCATCCATCTGTTGCGGGTGAACGGGCAGGACATGGTGTCGACCGATGGGGTCCACTACCAAGTCGTCGACAAACAAACGATCACGGTGATAGGCTACTCGGAAGTGCTGCAGGTCCTGGATCATGACCAATTTGTCTCATCCAAGGAAAACGACACGTTGACTTTTGAAGGTTTTCACCAAGGAGTTTTTGATGATCTGACCTATGCGTATTCCGTTAAATTTCAAGGTTTTGTTCCCAATGAAGAGGCGAAGCAGACGAACAAAGATATCTTTCAAATGAAGATTGTGGTGACACCTGACAGCACCGGTCAATATATCAAACGAATCGAGAGCCATATCAAGGCGAAAGATGACACCAATGAGGAGATTGTGGAGATCGTCACTGATTTTTCTGATTACAACGACATTGAACCGATCAAAAAACCGGAGACGTAAGCCGGTCGACCGACATTCCGTTCGCCTTCACCGGCACGGTCGAATGATTCAAAAGGGATTGTCTCATGACACATTTTTGTGCCCTGAGACAATCCCCTTTTTGTGCGCGCCTTATTTCAGATCATCTGTTCATGATATGTCGACATCTTTTTCGTAGTCTATGTTGTCATAGCCAAAGCCGAACAGATTATGGAAATCCTCCCAGTAACCGGCGATGTCCGTCAACGCGGCGACCGTGTCACTGTCCACCTTCTCCCAAAGCTCCAGGACCTCTCGCTGGATCTCGGGCAACATCTCCCAATCGTCCATGCGCACCAGCCCGCGCTCGTCCAGCGGGGTGTCCGGCACATAGATCTTCTCCGCCAGCAGACGGTACATCTGTTCGATGCAGCCCTCGTGGTTGCCGGCGGCTTTCATCACTTTGTATAGAATCGATAAATACAAGGTGACCGATGGAATGGCCGCGCTGGCCTGTGTGACAACCGCTTTGTTCACCGCGACAAGCGCTTTGTAATTTTGCGCGTTGAATCGCTCGCTGATCTCATCCGCCGTGCGGTACAAGTCCTCTTTCGCCTTGCCGATCGTGCCGTCTCTATAAATCGCGTTGGTGATGGATGGGCCAATATAAGAATACGCGAATGTGGTCGCGCCCGGACTCAGCACACCCGCGTCGTCCAGCCGGCGGATCCACTCCATCCAATCCTCGCCGCCCATGACCTTGACCGTCGCCTCGATCTCTTCATCCGTGGCGGGCTCCAATCTCGCCATTTCCACGGTGTTGTCGGACAGGTTGAGTGTCTTGCCTTCGTAAGGCCGGCCGGTGGGTTTGATCACGGAGGACCAGGTCACGCCGTCGCGGTCGGTGCGGCGAGGTGAGGCGAGACTGTAAATCACCAGATCGACCGTGCCCAGCTTTTCTTTGATCAACGCGATGGCCTGACCTTTCACTTCGTTGGAATATGCGTCACCGTTAAGCGTTTCCGCCATCAATCCGGCCACTTTCGCCTCTTTTTCGAATGCCCGGTTGTTGTAAAACCCGGCACTCGCGGTGCGCTTGCCGCTGGCCGGTTTTTCGAACATGACACCGACTGTGTCGGCCCCACAGCCAAACGCGCAGGCGATGCGCGAGGCCAGTCCGTACCCGGTGGAGGAACCGATGATCAAAACACGCTTGGCGCCTTCCACCGAGGGACGGGAACGAACATAATCAATTTGTCGGCGGACGCTCTCGGCACAGCCATCCGGATGTGCGGTCAGACATAAAAAATTGCGAATTTTCGGTTTTACGATCATAATCGACTCCTTCACGCGGGCGCGTCATAATGTATTGAAAACATGTTATCCTGGATATGTCGATTATAACAAATCTTTGTCGTGACCAGGCGGCCAGCCGACAAATGAAACTGTAAAAAGTGAGAAGGGGTGAGAAAGATGGACATCAGCCGTTTTTGTGTGCCGGAAACCGAACGGGTTAAACTAGGTGATTTTCCAAAAGAAATAAAAGGCGGGCCGAGCGACAAATCAGAGGGCGCCGAACTGCTGGCGGAAAACCGCGACCGAATGTTCAAGTTACAGGATCGCTTTTATGCCGACGGAACCGAAAGCCTGCTCCTCGTCTTTCAAGGTATGGACGCCGCGGGCAAAGACAGCGTGATCAAACATGTGATGAGTGGTGTCAATCCACAAGGTGTCAAAGTCGTCAGTTTCAAACAACCTTCAAAGACTGAATTGGCGCACGATTATTTGTGGCGCTGTCAAATGGCTCTGCCCGAACGGGGACACATCGGAATTTTCAACCGCTCTCATTATGAGGAGGTGTTGATCGCCAGGGTGCGGGACCTGCCGGAGAAACAGCCGTTGCCACAGCGCGCGACCGAGAAGATTTGGCGCAAACGGTATGAGCAGATTCGAGACTGGGAGAACCATCTTTATCAAAATGGGACAACCGTCATCAAGTTTTTTCTGAATATCAGCAAAGACGAACAGGCCAAACGTTTTTTGGGCAGGATTGAGAATGACGCGAAAAACTGGAAATTTTCGGAGTCGGATATAGCAGAGCGGGATCTATGGGACGATTATATGCGCGCCTTTGAAGACGCGCTCAACGAGACGTCGACCTCGAACTGCCCCTGGTATGTCATTCCGGGCAATCGCAAATGGTATGCTAAATTTGTGATCTCCGAGATCGTCATCGCGCATTTGGAATCGATCAATCCGCAATATCCCCGACTGCCCGATCATTCACGCGACAAACTGGGCCTCTATCGTGAAGCGTTGATGAAAGATCTCGGTTGGGATGAGCGAAAAATGAGAGCGGAGTACGCCGGAATCAAAGAAGAGGAAAATGATTGACCGGATTTCATGAAACAAATAGAATGGTATGGTACGATTCACAATGTATGTTTATGCATTTTTTCGTATTTTATTCAACAACGGCGCGGTTGCGCGAGAATCTAAAACGACATTGACAGCGGAAATTGATATGCAGACCAGGAGGTTCAAATGATATCAGCAGGTGACTTCAGAAACGGTATGAACTTTGAGATGGACGGCGGTGTTTACCAGGTTGTGGAGTTTCAACATGTCAAACCGGGAAAAGGGGCCGCGTTTGTGCGGACCAAGTATAGAAATGTGCGCACCGGCAGTGTGGTCGAACGTTCATTCAACCCCAATGATAAATTCGAGGAAGTTTACCTTGAGCGCCGCGACATGTCCTACCTTTATCAGGATGGAGACCTTTATTATTTCATGGACACCGAAAGTTATGATCAAACACCTTTCACGGCTGAGATGATTGGCGACGGCTTGAAATTTTTAAAGGACGGCATGGTCTGCAAGGTGGTTTCACATAAAGGAGACATCTTCAGTGTGGAACTGCCGTTGTTCGTTGAGCTGGAGATCACTCATACCGAACCCGGAGTGAAGGGTGACACGGCGACGAATGTGACGAAAAACGCCGAGGTGGAGACCGGAGCGATCGTCAAGGTTCCGCTCTTCATTAACGAAGGCGAGAAAATCCGCATCGATACCCGATCCGGAGAATACATGGAACGAGTAAAGTAAGATGGCTGAGACGTACCGCGGTATCGCGAAAGGCGAGCGCACGATGTCTCGTGGCTTCATCGCCCAGTACGCCGCGGAGGCGGCGATGCAGACCAAGGGCGTCGCCCGTCTGGCCGCCGGTGGCGCGGCCTTGTTCAGAGTGGCCCTTGGCATCCCACCGGAGAGCAGTGGTGTGAAGGTTTACTTTAAAAGTGACACGACCAACGCGGTCAGTGTCACAGTTTATCCGATTGTCTATTTTGGTCACATCATTCCCGAAGTCGCATGGTCGATTCAGGAGAATGTGAAGTCCGATGTTGAAACATTCACAGGATTGAATGTGGACGCGGTGGATGTACACGTGATTGACATTATACCGGCGGAGGAATCTTGATCTGTCATGCGCAAACGAATTCGATTTATATTGTTTCTTTTTTCTTTGGTAGTGTCATTGACCGCCGTGCTGGCGGGTTGGCAGATTGTCAACCCGGTGGCGGGGGCGACTTTGTTGTTGATGGTGCAGCGCATCGGCGAAAACGCCGGAGCCAAGGCCGCCGCGATTTCAATCTGCGCGGTCTTTTTGGTAGCCGGGATTTTCATGATGACATACTCTCTGATGAGTGACCGCATGCGCAAGACACGGGTGAGAGAGGGTGAGACCGGCAATGTCGATATCGGCATTGACGCGATCGAGAGCATCGCCCTGAACTCAGCGAAGCTGGCGCAGGCGGGCGTCAAGACCGCGAAAGCGCGGATCTACCCGGCGAAAAACAACGCCATCCGGGTTTCCCTTTCGGTTATCTTGTACTCGGATGTTGAGATACCGGCGCAAATGGCGATTGTACAGGATCGGATCAAAAAAGATGTCGAGCGCTACACCGGCATTCCGGTCGCCGCGGTGGAGGTCAAGGTCACACGTGTGGAATTGGTTGGCGCGAAGATTGAACATTGATCGCGTCCGCTCGAGGCCGACGCCCGAGCCCTGAGATTGAACGAGAATATGAAAAAACTGTTTGAGCCTTTAATGGATAAAGTTAATCGTAAAAACGCCGGTTGGATTGTGGGCGGTGTTTGTTTTATTTTCGCTCTTTTGTTGATGATCTTCGGATTCTGGCGCACGTTGTTCATCGTGGCGTTGACCGTCGGTGGCTATGTGTTCGGAGTGCGCTACTTGTCCGACCCGGAGAATTTGCGGGATTTGATCGATCGCATCTTTCCGCCGGGTCGATTTCGCTGAGCGCGTGTAGCCGATTTGATGCCGATTTGATATAGTTTAGTGTCGGCTTGGGGCCGATGCGAAAGAAACAACGTAATTCAACAGGCGGAGATTTCGCCTGAAAGTGCCGGCAATTTGACAACACGATAGGGAGGATGAACTTGAGTCGCAGAGAAGCCAGGGAGAGAACCTTTCAACTCTTGTACCAATTGGAAATCCAAAAGACGGACCGCGATGAGCAGATTCAAACTTTTTTGGATCAGGTGACCTACGCGCCCTTGTCGAAAGACCATGATTTCCTGCCTGAAGAATATCCGGGCGACCTCGCGCGTCAGGTGTCCAACGACGAAAAGCGGTATATCGCGGACGCCGTGACGTATATCAGCGAGCATAAAGAGAGCTTGGATCAGTGTTTCGAGGAGTTTTTGGTTGGCTGGTCGGTTGATCGCCTGCCGACGGTGGACCTTTGTATCATGCGGCTGGCGACTTATGAAATCACCAGACTTCCCGATATTCCTTTCAACGTCTCGGTCAGCGAGGCGGTTTTGCTGACAAAAAAGTATGCGGATTCTTCCAGCCGCCCATACATCAACGCGGTGTTGGGACGCTTAAAGCAATTTTCGTGCGCCAAAAAAGGCGCGAAAGACGGGAAGGAGCTGTCCAGCGATGACTGAGATCGCGGTGGTCGCCGTATCGCAACTGAATAACTATATGGCGCGTCTGATCGGCGCGCAAAGCGCGTTGGCGAAGATGAAGGTGCGCGGCGAGTTGTCCAATTTCAAGCGTTACCGATCGGGACATTTGTATTTCAGCCTCAAAGACGCGAACGCGGTTGTCAGCTCGGTCATGTTCGCGGGCGACGCGAAGAGTCTGCGCTTTGAGCCCAAAGATGGGGACGAAGTCATCTGTGACTGTAGAGCGGGTTTTTATGAGCGGGATGGAAAGTTTCAACTGTATGTGAACCGCATGACGCTGACCGGACAAGGTGACCTGTTCGAGGCGTTTGAGGCCTTGCGTAAAAAACTGGAGGCGGAAGGATTGTTTGATCCGGCGCGCAAGCGACCGCTCAAATTACTGCCGCGGAAAATCGGGGTGGTGACCTCCGCCTCGGGCGCGGTCATTCGTGATATTATCCATGTTTTAACCCGTAGATTTCCAAGTTTTGAACTCAGTCTGTTTCCTTGTATCGTTCAAGGCGATGGCGCGGCGGCTACCATCATTGAAGGCATCCGTCTTTTTAATGAGCGTGGGGATTGTGACGTCCTGATCGTCGGGCGCGGCGGCGGTTCGATCGAAGATCTATGGGCATTTAACGACGAAGCTTTGGCGCGGGCAATTCACGCGAGTCGCATACCGGTCATATCCGCCGTGGGTCATGAGACGGACTTCACGATAGCGGATTTTGTCGCCGATGTGCGCGCCCCGACTCCATCCGCCGCCGCCGAGTACGCTGTGCCGGTCAAAGCGGCACTGGAAGAACAATTGACGCAGTCCAAGGGCCGTCTGGCGAACGCGTTGCGCAATTTGCTGAAGATGTTGCGTCTGCGCGCCACCGCGTTGGCCCGGACGCCGGCGCTCACCCGCCCGTTAGATCCGGTCAACAACCGGCGACAGGAATTGGATGTCATGCAAGACCGAATGACACGTGCGCTGACGAATCAGATGCGGGACCGCAAAGAGAGCCTGTCCGGATTGTCACTCAGTCTGGATGCCTTGAGCCCGTTGAAAGTACTGGCGCGGGGATTTGGACTGGTTACCGATCAAACTGTCAAGCCGATCACAACCGTGCGCCATGTCGCGCCCGGTGACGCGCTGGATATTCGGCTGATCGACGGAACCATCCATTGCCTGGCTGAGTCGGTCGATCGCCGCTCTTTACCTATGAATGACAACGGCGCGCCGGAGCGAATGGAGCAAAACGATTGAGTCGTCATAGCGACAAGGGAGGAAGATATGCGGGAGCAAAATGAGAATCAGAACCAATCCGGTCAGACAGACGATCTTAAAGAGACGCCATTGGAAGCGCTTCAGCCGACAGGCGAGCCGCAAGATGGGGAAATGACGTTCGAGGAAGCTTTGCAAGAGCTCGAGGTTGTGGTGCGCCGTATGGAATCGGGTGAGACAACTCTCGAGGCGTCCATGGAGCTATTCAAAAGAGGTACCGAGCTGACCGCGTTTTGCACACGCAAATTAAATGAGGCGGAGCGAAAGATCACTCAACTGGTTCGAGACTCAGACGGGACTGTCCATGAGATGCCGTTCGAAAGAGGCGAGAATGATGAAGACTTATGACAATCGAATGGAGGAGTGGAAAAAACGGATAGAACAGGCGCTTGACACTTCGCTGCGGTCAGACGACTCGATCGCTTACCGGACGTTGATTGAATCCATGCGCTACTCCCTGTTGGCGGGGGGCAAACGCCTGCGCGCCATATTGGTCTACGCCACAGCCGACGCTCTGCTGGGTGAAGTGTTTCATCCGGCAAGTGGCGTTCGACTGAGCCGCGCCGCTCATCATTCCACCGCGCCCGCGAACCGTTCGCTGGACCAGCTGGCGGTCGCCATTGAGATGATACACACATATTCTTTGGTGCATGACGATCTTCCGTGCATGGATGACGACGATCTGCGTCGGGGCAAACCGACCAATCATGTGGTTTTCGGCGAGGCCACGGCTGTGCTTAGTGGTGACGCGCTGTTAAATGAGGCATATTCTCTGCTGTTTGAGATCTGTATGCGTGAAGGAAAGGCGGGCGCCACGTGTGGCGCCAAAGTCGCCGCGCTGGCGGGCAAGGACGGCATGATCGGTGGACAGATGATTGATATCCAGAGCGCCGGAAAAACGCTTAGCCTGCCCGAGCTGCAAGAGATGCATGAACTGAAGACCGGCGCGCTGATCAGCGCGTCTTTGGTCAGCAGCGCGTTGCTGTGCGGCAGCGCCCCGGAAGTCGTGATGAGTTTTGAGCGGCTGGGACAGCTGATGGGCCGGTCGTTTCAGATTCAGGATGATTTGCTGGACGTCACTTCAAATAGCGAAGTTCTCGGCAAGACGGTGGGCAAGGACGCCCGCGATCAGAAAGTGACCTATGTTTCGCTGTTGGGCGAGGCGCCCACGCGCGATTATTTGCGTCAGTTGTCGGAAAGCATTGATAGACAGATCAAGACGATGGTGGACAATGGTTTGAACATGGCTTTTTTCAGTGAGCTGAATCAAGCATTGCTCGTTCGTGAAAAATAAAGAACCATGTGCCTTTTGAACACGCTGAATTTTGGAAAGAAATGGTCATGACATCGATACTTGACACAATTGAATCACCGGATGCGCTGCAAGACTTGAATAAGGAGCAACTGGCGGAACTTGCCGGCGATTTGCGGTCGTTGATCATCGACGTTGTTTCGCGTAACGGCGGTCATTTGGCGTCCAATTTGGGAGTGATCGAGCTGACAATCTCTTTACTGCGTCAGTTTGATTTTCAACGGGACAAGATCATTTGGGATGTCGGACATCAATCATATGCCTATAAGATTCTGACCGGCAGAAAAGACGCGTTTGAGACATTGCGGCAAAAGGGGGGAATCTCTGGATTCCCCAAACGTGACGAGAGTTCGTACGATTCGTTCAACACCGGGCACAGCGCGACTTCCATCTCGGCCGCGCTGGGGATCGCGCGCGGCATGCGTCTGCGGGAACCTCCCAGAAAAGGAAAAGTGATCGCGGTGATCGGAGACGGCGCGATGACCGGTGGCCTCGCCTACGAGGCGCTAAACAACATTGATCCAGAAGACAAGAATCTGCTGATCATCTTAAACGACAATCAAATGAGTATTGACGCGAATGTTGGCTCGCTGTCCCGCCATTTGGATAAAATCCGCGTGGCGCCCCGCTATATTAAATTCAAGTCGCGATTGGACACGTTCATCTCGCGGATCCCCAAAGTGGGCAAATCAATGGGCCATTTTTTCGCCGGTGTGAAAAACCGAATGAGAAAGCGGATACAGCCGAAAAACATCTTGTTCGAAGCGTTGGGATTGCGATACTATGGACCGATCGACGGTCATGATCCGACCCAGCTGGATATCTATTTGAAGGCCGTGCAGCAGCACGCCGGACCTGTGCTGCTACATGTCTGCACGCAAAAAGGCAAAGGTTACCTGCCGGCGGAAGAGAAACCTGACATCTATCATGGCGTGGCGCCTTTTGAAGTGGAGACGGGCATCGCGCCCCGCTTGGCGCCCAATGTCATGGACAGCCGTCACCCGATGGCCGGATGTGGCTCATTTACCGACGCGTTCACGATGAGCTTGATGGCGCTGGCCGAACAGCGCCGGAATGTTGTGGCGGTCACAGCGGCCATGTCATCCGGCACCGGACTGTTGCCATTCGCCGAACGATTCCCCAAACGCTTCTTCGATGTTGACATTGCCGAGCAACACGCCGTCACGATGGCCGCCGGACTGGCGGCAGGAGGATTGATTCCGATTGTCGCGATGTATTCGACTTTTATCCAGCGTGCGATCGACCAAGTCTTGCACGATGTCGCTTTGCAAAAACTTCATGTCGTGTTCGCGATCGATCGGGCGGGAATTGTCGGGACTGATGGAGAGACTCATCAGGGGGTGTACGACCGGGCGATGCTGATGGCTGTGCCGGGCGCTGTGATCCTGGAGCCAAGAGACTACGCCAGCTTAAAACAAATGTTGTTCTACGCTGTGGAGGACTGCCGTGGGCCGGTTTTCATTCGCTATCCCAGAGGTGTCGGGCAATGTCCGGCCGGGTACCGGGCCGGCGCCTCGAACACGATCGCTCCACCCCTGCCATTCGCGGAAGTTGTGCGTACAGGTGGAGACATCACAATTGTCGCCGCCGGCAATATGACCGGTTTCGCGGTTCAGGCCGCGCTCGTTCTGGAAGAAGACAATATCTACTGTGAAGTGGTGGACTGCCGAGCGGTCAAACCGCTCGATTTGGATACAATTTTGTTTTCCGCGCGTTCGACGGGAGCGCTGTTGGTTTTGGAAGAGGTGTGCCCCAGCGGCAGCGTCGCGTCCGAGATCGCTTTGGCGCTGACGCGTGAAAACAGACCGATCCCGTTCCGCCACTTGAGTGTGGGAGATCACGCCGTGGCCCAGGCCACGCAGGAAGAGGCGTGGTCGGATGAGGGTCTGGATGTGGCGATGTGCGTGGCCACCGCCCGTGAGTTACACGCAGAAAAACGAAGGCTGAATCAATAAGCCGCGTCAAAGGATGTCAGAAGGGATATACGATATGAAGGTCGGTTTGTTGACCAATCAATACAAAGATCCGGGATTTGAATTTTCCGCGACTGTTTCCGCCAAGCTGCGCAAGCTTGGCTGTGAAGTCAAAATCATTTATCAAAAAGATGTGACCGAAATGGAGGAACGATCCGTCGCTGTCGAACCTGAGGAGAATTTCAATGACTGCGATATCGTGTTGAGCTTGGGTGGCGACGGTACTTTTTTGTCGGCGGTCCATGTAAGTTATTTGGGAGAGACGCCCTTGATCGGCGTCAATCTAGGGAGCTTGGGCTTTTTGACAGAACTTTACCCTGAAGATCTTGACAAGGACCTCGAACGCATCGCGGCGAGAGACTACACGATTGAAAACCGCATGATGCTGGATTGCCTAGTGGACTACGAGACAGAGATTTCGGACATGTCGGAAAATCATCAAGGGTTCGCCCTAAATGAAGTGGTACTGTCACGTGGCAACTCACCCAGGATTTTGCCAATTGAACTTTGGATCGATGGCAGTCTGATCGAAATCATCCCAAGCGATGGCCTGATGGTGTCGACGCCGACAGGCTCGACCGGTTACGCCATGGCCGCGGGCGGGCCCATCATTCAGCCACAGTTGGATTTGATGTTGATCACACCGATTTGCCCGCACACTTTGCATAATCGCAGTTATATCATCTCGTCGGATAGCCTGGTGGAATTAAAGATGAGATACTACCCGTACACACCGGTTTTGAGCATCGACGGACAACATGACGTGCTCTTGGATTGCAGACAACGAATTTCAATTTGCAAAGCGAAGCGGCCGTTGCGTATTGTCCGACTGCATGAACCTTCTTTTTTTCAGACACTGCCGGAAAAAATACACGGACGTGGATTTGTGTCAAATATGGAGGAACGCATGACATGAAACCTACAAAATCACAAAGACAGGAGCGGTTGCTTGCTTTGATCGCCAGCCGCCCGATCGCCACGCAGTCGGAACTTGTCGCGCATCTGCGGGCGGAGGGGTTGGAGATCACACAGGCGACGATTTCGCGGGATATAAAAGAACTCAACATCATTAAAGCCGCGGCAGATAACGGCAAGCAACGCTATGTCAGCATGTCGCACGACTCCACCCTGCCCAAAGGTAGGTTGATGAAGGTATTTTCGGAAGCGGTCGTCACCTTGAGCCAGGCGCAAAATTTATTGATTTTGCGTACTTTGCCGGGAATGGCGGGAGCCGCGGCGGCGGCGCTTGATTCTTTGGAACTGCCGGAGGTCGTTGGGAGTGTCGCCGGAGACGACACGATTTTTATCGCGGCGAAAGACGCCCAAACCGCTGAGGCGTTACAGATGAAATTAAAACAGCTGATTTCATTTCGTTAAAGGAGAGACGGTTTGCTGGAACGACTTGATATTCGCAACTTCGCATTGATCGATCGCGCCTCGCTGATTGTGAAACCGGGTTTTTCTGTGATTTCCGGCGAGACAGGGGCCGGTAAATCGTTGCTGATCGGAGCGATTGGCGCGGTGATGGGCGCGCGTGTCGGCAAAGATCTCGTGCAGACCGGAGCTGATCGCGCGATTGTCGAGGCGGCTTTCAGTCAGATAAAAGACAAAATTCCGTCTGATCTGTGGAGTGAACTGTCGGTGGATGAGGATGACATCCTCATTTTGACACGAGAGATTGAAGCGGGTGGACGCACCTGGTGCCGTATAAACGGCCGCCTGGTTTCTTTGTCATTGCTCAAACAGGTGAGCGCTCACCTGATGGACATCCATGGCCAAAATGAAAACCAAAAACTATTCAACGCGGCCTCTCATAAAGGATTACTGGATTTGTTTGGTGGCGCGGCGGTGGAATCCGCTGTGCGAGATTACCGTCTGTTCTGGGAAAAACGTCGCTCGCTTAAAGAAAAACTGGGAGAGTTTGGCGTCTCATCGACTGAGCGCGAACGGGATCTGGACCTTTTGCGCTATCAAGTGAGAGAGATCCGGACTGTCGCCCCCCGTGAGAATGAAGACAGAAAATTGCAAAAACATCGTGATCTGCAAGAACACGCTGAACGTGTCACGGCCAATCTGTCCACCGTGCTGAATCTGTTGACCGGACAGGGAGCGGAGGGCGGAGCGCTGGCCGAGATTTCACAGGCGGTGTCTTTGATCGAAAAAACGACCGCCCTGCAACCGGCCGTGGGAGCGGCCTGGGAGACCTTGTCGACCTGTCAGGATCTTCTTTATGAAGCGCTGTCTGAAATCAGAGGTGTCGCGGAAGAGACGCAATACAATCCCCAATTATTGGATAAAATTGATGCTCGGCTTGATGTCTTGCATCGCTTGAAAAAGAAATATGGTCCGGAGATTGATGATGTCTTCGAATTCGCGCGGCAAGCTGAAGAAAAAATCCACCTGCTCGAAGACAGCGAGACTCAGATCCAAGAACTTGGCCGACAGCTGGCGGAATCTGAAACAGCCCTGAGGGACAGAGCTGTTAAACTCACGGTGGCGCGCGCGGCCGCCGGAGAGCGCCTGTCTACTGAGATATGTCGACAACTGTCCGCGCTCGGTATGAAAGACGCGCGCTTCGCGGTCGATCTAAGTGAGAACATGCCTCAGATCGATGGGATGGACTCGGTTGAATTCCTGCTTTCACCGAATAAAGGCGAGCCCCTGAAAGCGTTGGCCAAAATCGCGTCGGGTGGTGAGGCGGCGCGCATTATGTTGGCGATCAAGTTGATCTTGGCGACCGAGGATCAGACCCCCTTGCTTATTTTTGATGAAGTGGACGCGGGTGTCAGCGGACGAACATCGGAGCTGGTCGGTCAAAAACTGCTGGAACTAAGTAGCCACGCACAAGTTTTTTGTGTCACCCACACAGCTCAGATCGCGGCGCTGGCGGACCACCACATGTTGATCAAAAAACGCCATGCCGATCAACGGACGTTGACCGAGATTTATGAATTGAATGAAGCGGATCGGGTACAGGAAGTGGCCAGACTGCTCTCCGGTGAGACTGCTACCACGCAGGCAGTCGAACTTGCCGTCCAGCTGCGAGCGGCGAAACAGGCCACCGGCGCGGGGCATGACCGGATGTCGGGGATGGGCGGCGCGCAGTGAAGAAAGATCATAATAAACCCAAAAAATCCAAGCGCAACAAAACACTTGAGTTGGACAGTTTTGAACAGCGACACTACCTGAGCCGTTGTGTCCGTTGGCCGGTCACGCGGGAAAATCACACGGACGAGACAATGGACCATCCACCATATAACCGAACGATCCATGGCGACATGACGCAGGTCTGCGCCGCTTTGCCGAAACAGTCTGTCGACCTTCTAATCGCTGATCCTCCGTATAATTTACACAAAGACTATCACGGTCACTCATTCTCCAGGATGTCATCCGGGGACTATCTGAGATATACCAAAGAATGGCTGTCTGTCTGCCTGCCATTGCTCAAGTCTACCGCCTCGCTATATATCTGTTGTGATTGGCGCTCAAGTCTGGTTGTTGGGCGGGTGCTGCAGGAAATGACTGTTGTGCGAAACCGGATTACCTGGCAAAGAGAAAAAGGCCGAGGCGCCAAGAAAAATTGGAAAAACGGCATGGAAGATATCTGGTTCGCGACGATTTCGGACGATTATCTGTTCAATCTGGACGCGGTGCGCCTGCGTCGCAAGGTGCGCGCTCCGTATAGGAAAGATGGGAAACCTAAGGATTGGATCGAGGATGATTCCGGATCGCGTTATCGGGATACCTGCCCGTCCAACTTTTGGGACGACATCACAATCCCCTTTTGGTCCATGGCGGAAAACACCGCGCATCCCACACAAAAGGCTGAGAAATTGATCGCGCGATTGATGCTGGCGAGTTCAGCGCCGAATGATTTGGTTTTGGATCCGTTTTTGGGCTCGGGGACGACATCCGTGGTGGCGAAAAAACTGGGACGACAATATTGGGGAATTGAGCGAAATGAAGTGTACTGTGCCTGGGCGGAGAAGCGGTTGGAGATGGCGGAGACCGATTCGCGGATTCAAGGATTTGAGGATGGTGTGTTTTGGGAGCGAAATTCGCGCTGACATCCTTCAGGGAGTGATAATCGATTTTGCTCGCGAGACAGTCTCTCGGCGGCGAGGATCAACGCGGCCATGTCGGGCGGCATCATGCTGCGAACTTCTATCGGCTCTTTTGTGATCGGATGGTTGAACACAAGGCGACAGGCGTGCAAAGCCTGTCGATCGATTTTTTCTTCCAGAAATCTCACCATTTGTGAATTTTCGGCACTCTCAATTCTCTCCGCGTGACCATACAGTCCATCGCCGATCAAAGGAGTGCCCAGCGCGGCGCAATGAACCCTGATTTGATGAGTGCGTCCGGTCGCCAACGAGAAGCGGAGCAGACTGCAGACGGGTGTGTTCACTGTTCGCGAGGACAAGGAGAAGAACCGTTCGGTCGCGTAGTGAGTGAGTGATGGTTTGCCGTCCGTGTTGATTTCCCTCAAAATGATGCTGTCTTTGACGCGGGCAATCGGCAAATCGACGCTGCCCGCTTCAGTTTTGGGACGACCATGAACCAGACCCAGATATTCCTTGCTCATCTTTTCTTTTCCGAGGATGTGGTGGGCGTGCCCATTGCGCGCCAACACAATCAGACCCGAGGTCCCTCGATCCAAGCGGTTGACCGGGTGGAGGTTGTGGTTCGACAGCAAGGTGGTCAGGCTGTCGTGTTGACCGTTGAAAGCGGGATGGGTCAGCATGTGAGGCGGTTTGTCCACCACCAATAGCCAGTCGTCTTGAAAACAGATTTGAATTCCGGCGGTGTCCCTCAGTCGGATGCCCTCGGGCAATTCACCGTCGGCGACATAGGTCGCGCGGATTTGGTCACCGGTTCGCACCGGATCAATCATACGCTGAAACCGACCGTTGACTTCCAGGTTGCCGTACAGGCGAATTTTTTTCCCCAGATAATGGGACATGCCGGTGTGTCTGACCAGCACGTCCACGGCGCGTCTGCCGTTGTCTTTTTGAGTCGCGATGCATGACAATACCATATCGTTTCTCTTTCCGGTTTCCGTTTGAACACGATTTGTCACGCCCCGACGTCTAGTTATATGGTCATTCGCGCGGCTGTTCGCGCAACAGCGTCAGTCGCGTAATTCCACGCGACGGATTTTCCCGGAAATGGTTTTGGGCAATTCATCCACAAAATCGACAACCCGTGGGTATTTGTAGGGCGCGGTGCGGTTTTTCATAAATTCCTGAATTTCACGCTTCAACAGATTTGAAGGATCGTGACCCGGCGCAAGTTTGATTGTGGCTTTGATCACCTGACCACGAATCTCATCGGCCACTCCTGTGACCGCGCATTCCATGACCGCGGAGTGCTCCATCAGTGTGCTTTCCACTTCAAAGGCGCTGATGCGATAGCCCGCGCTTTTGATGATGTCGTCTTTGCGCCCGATAAACCAATAATAACCATCTTCATCGCGAAAGGCCAAGTCCCCGGTTCGATAAACGCCATTCGACCACACCTTGGCCGTCAAATCATCGTCTAAGTAATAACCGGTGAACAGACCAAGGATTTTCTTGTCTCCGGTGCGGATGCAAATTTCACCCGTTTCATGATCTTCCGCGGGTTTGTCTTCGTGGTTCAACAACTCCACATCATAAAAGGGTGAGGGTTTGCCCATTGCGCCCGGCTTGGACTTCATCCAATAATTGGTCACTACCGACAAGGTTGTCTCGGTTTGCCCGAATCCTTCTTTGAGTTCCAAACCTGTTTTTTTCAAAAACCTCTCATACACCTCGGGGTTCAACGCCTCACCCGCGATCGTCACGTGCGTCAAGCTACTGAGGTCGAACGAGTCCAGATTTTCCTGCAACAAAAAACGGTAGATCGTGGGGGGCGCGCAGAAGGTGGTCAACCGATCCTCCTCAATGCAGGTTAAAATCTTAAGTGGCGCGAACCGATCAAAATCATAGACATAGATGCCCGCTTCCATCAACCACTGTCCATACAGCTTCCCCCAGACGGATTTCGCCCAGCCGGTTTCTGAAACGGTCAGATGAAGACCGTCCGGTACCACCTTCTGCCAATACTTGGCAGTCGCGATATGGGCGATGGGATAGGAAAAATCGTGGGCGACCATTTTGGGTTGGTTGGTCGTGCCGGAAGTGAAGTACATCAACATCAAGTCATTCAAAGACGTCGCCCCGTCACCCGTGGGACGGTCAAACGGATCCGCGCCCGCCAGTCCTTCGTCGAAGTCCAGCCAGCCCTCGCGGCTGTCGCCCACTCCAATCAAGTTGTGAATCTTCCCATAATCGGCGGCCGCCTCCTCCACCGGTTCGGCGATCGTCTCGCCCGGCTGTAGCGTGCAGACGACTGTATGGATGTTGGCCGCTTTAAATCGATAATCCAGATCATCTTTGCGCAATTGGTTGGTCGCCGGCACCGCCACCGCGCCGATTTTATGCAGACCAAGAATCGCGAACCAAAACTGATAGTGTCGCTTTAGGATCAGCATGACCATATCGCCTTTTCTTATTCCCAAAGAAAGAAAAAAACTTGCGGCCCTGTCGCTCATGTCCTTCATGTCCTTGAATGAAAATGTGCGTTTTTCATCGTTGACGCTTCGCCACAACATCGCCCGGCGCTCGGGGGTCTCGGCACCAAGCACATCGATCACATCATAGGCGAAGTTGAAATTTTCCGGGCAATTGAACCCACGTGGTACAGGATTGCCACTCTCATCCAGATCCTCAATTAAATATTGTTTCCATAAATTCAGCATTTGTCACTCCAATTTACCTTCAATTGTAGATTTCAAGCGTCAAATCACCATATTTATGAAAGGCAAGACCGGGTGGTCGGAGAAAGTGATTTGGCAATAGAAAGGTTTGATACTCAAAGTTTTTTAATTATAACACGTGATTAGATTTTGTACACATTCATATCGCGACAAATTAATTTAGAAGTGTTTTTACAAAATGTGGTATACTTTTACGCGTAGTGAGCAAGATTATTTGAACACACATATATTGACCGTAAATTGACAATAGAATACTGGAGGTGATTGCTTATAGATACTTGGCTAGCGATTATTATCGGGCTGGTGATAGGAATTCTGGGCGGCGCGATTGTGACCATTGTTTATTTCCGTAAGGGATTTAGCAAGCGTCAGCGGGAACTGGAGACACTGGCGGAGCAAAATGAGGCGGACGCCCGCAAGCTTTTGGGGGAGGCGAACAAGTCCGGTGAGCGGCAAAAACATGAATTGCTGCTTCAAGCGAAAGAGGAGATCCACCGCGCCAAGCTCGAGCTGGAGAAGGACGTGCGTGACCGCAAGGCCGACATCCATCGGGAGCGCTGCAGGGTGGAGCAAAAAGAAGAGGCGCTGGACCGAAAGATCAACACTGCGGAAAACCGCGAAAAACAGTTGAATCAGAAACTTGAGAAAGTGGAAGATATGGAGGCGAGAGTCGCCGAGCAGGAAACGAGAATTCTTGCTGAACTGGAACGCGTTTCCGGTATGAGCGTCGAAGAGGCTCGCGGCATCGTGTTGGACACCGCGCGCACCGACTATCAACATGACATGGCGATTATGCTCAAGCAAATGCAGGCCGAGACCAAGGCGAAGGCGGAGACGGAGGCGAAAGAGATCATCGCCACCACCATCCAACGCTACGCTGCGGACTATGTCTCTGAATCCACAGTCACTGTGGTCAATCTTCCGAATGACGATATGAAAGGTCGCATCATCGGACGCGAGGGTAGAAACATCCGCGCGATCGAGACGCTGACCGGCGTTGACCTGATTATTGACGATACACCGGAAGCTGTGATTTTATCCAGCTTCAATCCCATTTATAGGGAGATCGCACGGATCACTTTGGAAAAGCTCATCCAGGATGGGCGCAT
This sequence comes from uncultured Oscillospiraceae bacterium, assembly GCA_964487355.1. Classification (GTDB taxonomy): domain Bacteria; phylum Bacillota; class Clostridia; order Saccharofermentanales; family Fastidiosipilaceae; genus JAXGYX01. The sequence goes on along the minus strand of CAZAPS010000005.1, from coordinate 29,529 downwards.
CCATCCCGCGCGAATTGAAGATTCGGTGGCGAAGGCGAAACGTGAATTGGATCAGACGATTCGTCAGGAAGGTGACAAGGCCGCTTTTGAAACCGGTGTGCTGGGTCTGGATGAGGAGATCATCAAACTGCTCGGCAGGATGCGGTTTCGCACCAGCTACCGGCAAAACGCGCTGAAACACTCAATTGAGGTCAGCTGGTTTACCGGCATGATGGCCGCTGAGCTTGGCCTGGACGTCGCCATGGCGAAACGCGCCGGACTGCTGCACGATATCGGCAAGTCAATCGATTATGAGACGGAAGGTTCACATATCGAGATCGGCGCCGAGATCGCGCGTAAATGCAAAGAGGATCCAATCGTCATTAACGCGATTGAGTCACATCATGGTGATAAGGAACCGGATAATCTGATTTCCGTCCTGGTCGCGGCGGCGGACGCGTTGTCGGCGGCCAGACCGGGAGCGAGACAAGAGAACATCGAAACCTATGTCAAACGCATTCAAAGGCTCGAAGAGCTTACAAAAGAGTTTGATGGGGTGGAGACAGCTTACGCCATCCAAGCGGGAAGAGAGATTCGGGTAATGGTGATTCCTGAGCAGATCAGCGACGATCAAATGGTGCTGACAGCTCATGAGATTTGTAAAAAAATTGAGGAAGAACTGAAATACCCGGGGCAGATCAAGGTCAATATGATTCGTGAGACTAGGATCACGGATTACGCCCGTTGATCAGAGAACCGCCACCTTAGGATGGACGAACCATTAAGTGAAGTCTTTAGATACAGTCATCGGACGCTCAGACATATCTGAGCGTCCGATGACTGTTTTTTTTGTCTTTTTTCGGCTAGAATGAAACGGATTGAATCAAACCATAGGAATGAAAAGCGAGATTGATTTTGTTGGACAATGTGATCCGTATTCTGTTCGTCGGCGATATTGTGGGTTCCGCCGGCCTTCGAGTGATTCGCGACACCGTGCCCGGATTAAAAAAAGATCGGACGATTGATCTTTGTGTTGTAAACGGTGAAAACGCCGCCAACGGATTGGGGATCACAGGGCCGATCGCTCAGAAACTGTATCGCCACGGAGTGGACTGTATCACACTGGGCAACCACACCTGGTCAAAATGGGAGATAGCGAAATGGATCGAACATGATTTGCGCATGGCGAGGCCTGCCAACGGCCATGTGAACTGGCCGGGCCGCGGCTTTGTCCTACTGGAACACGAGGGCGTTAGAATTGGCGTTTTGAATCTTCTGGGCAATGTCTTCCTAAACGCTCCCGCCGCTGCTTTCAGCGAGGCTGAACATATGGTGAATTTTCTGCGCGAGGCCCACAAAGCCAGAGTCATCATTGTCGATTTTCACGCCGAGGCGACTTCGGAAAAGCAGGCCATGGGCCATTATTTGGATGGCAAGGTGACCGCTGTGATTGGCACTCACACCCATGTTCAAACCAGTGACGAGCGCTTGCTTCCGCGTGGCACCGCCTATATCACGGATGTCGGCATGTGTGGCGCTGTCAACGGAGTCATCGGCATGACCTTGAACTCCTCTCTGCGCCGTTTTGTCGACTGTCTGCCCGCGCGCTATGAACCGGCAAAAGGAAAGGCGAGCATGAACGCGGTTTTGCTGTCAGTCGACAAAGAAAGTGGCGAGGCGCTGAGTATTGAACGATATAATGTAGATGAAATTGAAAATACACATAGACCTGAACAAACTTTAGATGGAAGTGAATCAAACAATTCATGATAAATAAATCCAATAAGACACGACCGGCCGGCTTGACGGCGATCACCCTGATTTTGCTGTCTCTTATTTTGCTGGTGACCGGTTGCGACGTGTCGCCCGCCAATCCGACGGACGGGGTATATCCAACAGTGGTCAGCGCCACGACCTCTTCCGAAACGCCCGATGACATGGGACTTGCGGATGATTCGATTGTGTCGGGCACGCTGCGCCTTTGGATGCCCCGACAGCAATCGTACAACCCTTTGACCAATGACGATGCCCAGTACAATTATGTCTGTGACCTTATGTACCAATCCTTATATGTATCGGATGGGCAGGGGGTGCTTGTTCCTGAATTAGCGGACGGACATGGCGTCTGGGATGACGATGGACTCATCTACACGGTTAAGCTTCGTACCGATGCCAAGTTTAGCAATCAGACACCTGTCACCGCGGGATATTATTTGGAACTGTTTTCCTATATCGAGCGGCAGGAATCGTCCCCATACAAATCATCTCTGGATATCGTGCAGTCGCTGGAGGCGCCGAACGAAAGCACGCTGGTATTCACACTGAAACAGCGCGATCCGTTCTTCGCCTACCGCTTGTTGTTGCCGATCTGTGATGTGACTGTTGGTGATCTCGATGGCAGTCCGCCACCCGGTTCCGGAAGGTATGAGGTGCTGGAGAAAAAAGATGACGGTGGTCTGATCCTGGAACAAAATGAACAGTGGTCGGATGGACCGAAGGGAAAGATTGAGACGATTGATGTGCGGGTCTATGAAAACTATGAAGCGGCGTTACAGGCGTTCTCATCCGATGAGTTGGACCTGGTGCCATTGCCATCCTCTTCGTACAGTGAGATGATCCGCAGACAAAATATCAGTGTGCGGGCCTATGACGGTCTAACTTACTATTTCGTCAATTACAATATTGATCGGAAAGATCCACCGTTTCAGACAGAAGATGACCTGCTATATGTCAAACAAATTCTGACATCCGCCGCGCTGGCGACCGACGTCGTCGAGGTTTCGCTGGTCGGTCAGGCGCCCTATCCAATCCATCCTTCGTTGGCCGGAAACGCCTCGGTGTTCGGCGCGGCCGCGACTGAATCGGATCCCGCCGCGGACTTCAGCTGGTCGTCAGACAAACGATCGTTGCTGATCATTTATCTGCATGGCGATAAAATCGCTGAAATGATCGCGGACACCGCCGTTCGTAAACTGACCATGGCCGGCGTTCGGGCAGAGGGCAACGCCCTTTATGCCGACACTTACGCGGAACGGTTGGCGGATGGAGTGTATGACATCGCCGTCTGTGATCTGCGTTTGGATTCCAACCCTGATCCGGGTTGGATGTACGGACGTGTTTCGGAATACGCGCCCAAGGGAGCGGGTGTTTTGAGTCAGCTGGCGTTTGATTCTTATTCGCGGGCGACCAATGAACTTGCCGGATTTGAAGTGATAAAAAGTGAATCGCCTCTGGATGTGCCACAATATTATGAACTGGTTTCCGCTTGCGAGCGAGTCGCCCCTTTCACGGGTGTCGGGTTCGCTTACGAAGGTTTGATGATCGGCCCGCGCGTGCGTGGAAATATCGGATCACACGCGTTGAATCCGTATGCGAAAATTGAGGAGTTGTGGATATGGTCTGGACAATAATCATCCTGGTGGGACTTTTACTTGACCAGGTCTCCAAACTGGTGGCGCAAAACCACCTTGCGTCCGGTGGCGTTGTGTCGGTGATCGGCGAATTTTTTGTGCTCGAATATCATGTCAACACCGGGGCGGCCTGGAGTTTTTTGGCAAATCAATCCTGGGGGATCTATGTGCTGAGCGCGATTTCCGTTGGGGCCTGCGTTTTGTTTATCTATTGGTTGATTAAAATTAAGGATCACCGAGTGCGATTTTGTCTGTCTCTGATCATAGCCGGGACGGCCGGAAACATGGTTGACCGGATTTTTCGCGGCGGCGTGATTGATTTTCTGTCTTTCCGATTTGGTCAATATCAATTTCCGGTTTTCAACGTGGCCGACTCCATATTGGTTGTGGGCGTCACATTGCTGCTGCTCTCGTTGCTTTTTACAGACAGCAAACGATTACTTCAGGAAGATCGACCGGATGAAGACGCGAACCGGACAGGATCGCCAACAAAGGGGCGATCAAAAGGATCTGGGCGTGAAGAGGGAACACATGGAATGGATTGAGTTGGAAGAAAGTGGTCTGCGCCTGGATTTGGCGTTGACGCGGGCGATGGAAGATGTCTCTCGTACCGAGGTGCGTAAATGGATGGACGCGGGTTTGGTTCGCCTCGACGGCAAACCGGTACGACCTTCGCGTAAAAGCCTGGCCGGCATGATTTTGGAGGTAAGCGTTCCTGAAGCGGAACCCTCTGTCATTGAAGGTCAGGAATTGCCTTTGGATATTGTGTATGAGGATCGTTGGCTTTTGGTCGTGAACAAGCCACAGGGCATGGTGGTTCATCCGGGAGCCGGCCATCGGCGGGGGACATTGGTCAACGCGCTGATCCATCATTTTGGTAAGGGACTATCCGATTTGAACGGGAGCGAACGTCCCGGTATCGCTCATCGAATCGACAAAGACACCTCCGGATTGTTGGTGGTGATGAAAGACAATGTCGCCCATCGCAAGATGGCTGAACAAATCGCCGGACATAAGGTGACCCGCAGGTATCAGTCAATCGTCCACGGCACGATTGGCGAGCTCAGCGGAACGATCATCGCGCCGCTTGGCCGCGACCCGGCGAACCGGCAGCGTATGGCCGTGCTGCCTGATGGGAGAAAAGCGGTTACCCATTTTCGGGTGTTGGAGCTGCTGGACGCGGCGACCCATGTCGAATTGGATTTGGAGACGGGCAGAACCCATCAAATCAGAGTTCACATGCGCTATATCGGTCATCCGGTCGTCGGTGATCCGGTCTACGCGCGCGGGCGCAAGACGTATGGACGTCAGGGCCAAGTCCTGCATGCGGCCTGTCTGCAATTCGCCCATCCGATGACCAATGAGTGGCTGGATATCAGCTGCCCACCGCCGGAATCGTTTACCTCGTTGTTGGCGGAACTGAGATTGCCTTGAAATGCGCTATAATGCAAAAGAAATCGGAGTTTTCTGGACGGGGAAAGGAAATCAGATTACGAATGGAAAGATTTGTTGATGTCAAAAGCGCGGAGAGCTTGTCCAACGTCTTTGGCAGCATGAATAGCAACATAAAGTCATTGGAAAAAAATCTTGGCGTCAGCGTGGAACAACGCGATGGTGGTCTGTCCATATTGGGAGACAATCAGGAGGCGGTGGACACCGCGGCCATGATTTTATTGAAGTTGATGGATTTGGATTCTTCCGGAAACCCGATCAGTCGACAGGTTGTCAACTACCTCAGTGAGCAAATGAAAGATGGAGAGACGGCCATCGTGACGGAGTTTTCTCCGGACACCGTCTGTGTCACCGCGAAGGGAAAACCGGTCAAGTGCAAAACCGACGGTCAGAATCGCTACGTTGAGGCGATGCGCGAACACGACATTGTGTTCGCGGTCGGTCCGGCGGGAACCGGCAAGACATATTTGGCGGTGGCGATGGCGGTCGACGCCTTTCGTCGCCATCTGGTGGATCGCATCATTTTGACCCGGCCGGCCGTCGAAGCCGGTGAGAAACTGGGTTTCTTGCCGGGCGATCTGCAAATGAAGGTCGATCCCTATATGCGTCCGCTTTATGACTCGCTACATGAAATGATGGGCGCGGACGCCTACTTGAAAAACATGGAAAAAGGTTTGATTGAGGTTTCTCCGCTGGCATATATGCGCGGACGTACTTTGGATCACGCGTTTATCATCCTGGACGAGGCGCAAAACACCACACCCGAACAAATGAAAATGTTTTTGACACGTATGGGTTTTGACTCCAAAGTGGTGGTGACCGGCGACATCACGCAAATCGACCTGCCACCCGGACAAAAATCCGGATTGAAGGAGGTCCGAAAGATATTGCGCTCCATGAATGAACTGGCCTTTATCGATTTGGACGCCAAAGATGTAGTGCGCAATGACCTGGTTCAACAGATCATCCGGGCCTACGACGATTATGAACGGCAAAGGCGTGACAGGCGCTAGAGTGGACGGAGTGGGGCATGAAGTTTGATATCAAAAAACTATTGGGTTGGCTGGTCGCCATTGTGGTTGTCAGTGTGACGGCCGTGTTTGTTTATTCGCGGTCGGTTCCACAGACCTATGCGCTTTCGATTGGTGACGTCAGCGAATATGATGTGGTGGCCTCGGCGGATGTGGTTGATGTGGAAGCGACCAATGTGAGGGCGGCCGATGAAGCTGCCCGTATTCAAATGGTCATGAGTCGTTCCGAAAACGTTTCCCGCGGCTGCTTAAACTTAATACATGATTTTTTCGCGCTGGTCGACACAAAACGAGTCGGGTTGAACGCCGAGAACCGTTCGAGCGCCACCGGCTCCATCGGCGCGGACTCGGAGGACAGCGGCGGTACTCATTATCAGGTGACTGAAGCCCAGCTGACCACGGCGATTCTCGAGCTTTCTGAGGAAGTTGAAGATAAAACAACCTTGCGCTTCGAAAACGATGTCTATCGTGTGTTGCTTGGCAGTGAAAGTAGCATATATGACAGCATAAAGGACAAAACTGAGTCGTTCGCCGAGCTGATCATGGCCGAAAAACATGACAACATTTCTTTGAATGAAAGCATCAGTCGGCAAGTAGACACTCTGCTCAAGTCGGCGGAATTTTATAAAGAGTCCTATGAAGTGGTGCGTCCAATCCTGACGGTCACCTTGAAGGCGAACGCGTTTTATGACGAGGACGCCACTTTGAAAGCGAAAGAGGCGGCCGCCGCCCAGATCAAGCAAAATCCCATCATGGTGCCCAAAGGCACCCGTATCGTCGCGGTGGGCGACACAATCACGGATGGGATGTATCAGCAGCTGCTCAGCGTAAATCTGATCGACACAGGCACCTTCAACTATCGCTTTTTTATCAGTATTGTTTTACTGGTGATCCTCAGCCTCGGCATGATGTACTATTACCTGGTGACATTTGAAATCGATCAACTTGTCAGATTGAGTGACCGCCTGACGATTGGCGCGATTATCGCGTTTCCTTTGTTGATGTCCGGCTGGCTCACGCGCATCTCGCCACTGGCCAGTCCGGTGGCGGCGGCGACCATCGTGCTGACCATCTATTTTCGCATGCGGTGCGCCGTGGTCATTTCGGTGCTGCTGAATCTACTTGTCACGCCGATGACCGGCAACGATCCGTTGTTTGTGGTGACGAGCACGGCGACTGTGATCGCCGCCGCGATCTTGTCGGAGAAATTCGCCAGCCGCAACCGCTACGCGATTTTGATCGTGGGCACGGCGTTGAGCGGTGGATGGGCCGCTCTCGCGTATGACCTGATGGCGAAAAGCGCGCTGATGAAGACCGGAACCGACGCCGGCATAGCCGCGTTGGCGGGCGGTCTGTCGGCCGTGCTGGCCATCGGAATCAATCCGATCATTGAAGTTTTCCTAAGCTCGGTCTCGCCTATGAAACTGGTGGAATTGTCGCAGCCCAGCCATCCGCTGCTGCGCAAGCTGTTTCTGGAGGCCCCCGGCACCTACCAGCACTGCATCATGGTCTCCAACCTGGCGGAAACCGCCGCGGACGCGGTCGGCGCCAATTCTTTGCTGGTTCGGGTGGGCGCTTATTATCACGATATCGGAAAAACCAACAATCCCTATATGTTCACCGAAAACCAGGCGGATCGCAATCCACACGACCATCTTCCACCGGAAAAAAGTGTGGAGATCATTCTCGCGCATGTGCAGCAGGGACTGAATATCTCCCGAAAGTATCATTTGCCGCTGCCGGTGCAGCGAATCATCATGGAGCATCATGGCAACACCTTACAGGCTTATTTTTTTGACAAGGCGAAACGACTGGCGGAGGCGAACGGTGAACCGGCTCCCGACGAGGCGCACTATCGCTACCCCTGGCCGATTCCGACCTGCAAAGAATCGGCGATCGTCATGCTTGCCGATTCCTGCGAAGCCGCGATGAAGTCTTTGGAACACACGGATATCAACAGCGCGGAGGCATTGATCCGGCGCATCATAAAACTTAAAATCGACCAAGACCAGTTGGTTTCTTCCGGTCTTTCATTTCAAGATGTGGAAACGATTATTCAGTCCTTCTTACAAGTGTACGCGGGACAATTTCATAAAAGAGTGAGGTACCCCGGTGATCAATCTGATGCAAAACCCGCGACTGTCTGAAGATCTGACTTTTTGCTCCGCCGCCATCCGCGACGCGCTGGAACTTGCGTGGAAACGGACGGCTGTGTCCGCTGACGAGCGGTTCGCCAACGCCAAACCCTCGATCAATGTGCTGTTCACGGATGAGACCGGAATCCGCGAAATCAACGCTGAGCAGCGCGATGTCTCGGCGGTTACCGATGTGCTGTCTTTTCCCATGTTTGATTTTCTTGAAGGGCGGCTGACGAGCGACTTCAACCCTGTGGACATTTTCGAGGACGAAGACGAAGGACCCATGTTCGAGGTCGGTGACATTGTCATCTGTGTCCCCCGCGCATTTGACCAGGCGAAGGAATTTGGACACTCTCGACTGCGTGAAATGGTGTTTTTGGCCCTGCACGGCATGCTTCACCTTTGTGGCTACGATCACATCGATGAGCGCATGGCGCGGCGGATGGAGACCGAACAAAATGAAGTGCTGGACGCGTTGGGTTTGGATCGCGATGTGAAGACCTATGACGGCGTGCCCGCGGCCATCGAGATACTCGAAGAGCTTGAGGAACCAGGCGGATCCGACAGCGATCCGTCCATGGAGGACCCGGCTGTTCGGATGCCGAACACAGGCGGTGCGGACGGTGTGGATTTACAAGGCGACGATGATCCCTTTTATTCGGGATTTGTTTCTTTGGTCGGCAGGCCAAACGCCGGCAAATCGACTTTGTTGAATTATCTTACAGGACTCAAGCTGGCGATCGTGTCACCCAAGTCCCAGACCACGCGGAGCGCGGTTCGCTCGATCGTCAACAAACCGAATGCGCAGCTTATTTTTATCGATACGCCGGGCATGCATCGACCGACCAACAAACTGGGGCGTTCGATGATGCAGGACACCTGGCGCTCGTTTGATGACGCGGATATCGTATTGTTGCTGGTGGATGGCATCAAAGGGAATTTCACCTCAATGGAGCAATCGGTCATCAAGAAAGCGTCCGAATCGAATCAGCCGATTGTGCTGGCGATCAACAAAACCGACGACATGGTCAAGGAAAACCTGCTGCCGATCATCAGCACTTATAATGAACGGCACCCGTTTGAGGCGATCGTGCCGATATCCGCGAGGACCGGAGACGGCGTCGAGGTGTTGATGGACGAATTGATCCGGTTGTTGCCGGAGGGTCCGCGCTACTACCCCAAAGACACCTTTACCGACCAATCCGAGCGCTCGCTGGCGGCTGAACTGATCCGCGAACAGATTTTACGCTATACCCATGATGAGATTCCGCATGGCACCGCCGTGTTGATCGACAAATTTGAAGAGACGTTCGCCACGCCCTCGGACGATTCGGAACATTCTGAATATGACCGGGAGATTGTGCGAATCTACGCCACCATATTCGCCGACCGTGGTGGACATAAAGGCATACTGATCGGCAAAGAAGGAGCCGCTTTGAAGCGGATCGGAACCGCGGCGCGGCGCTCGCTGGAGGCGATGCTGGGATGCAAGGTTTATTTGGAACTGTTTGTGAAGGTCCGCAAAGACTGGCGCAACAGCGGCAACATCTTGTCTGAATTGGGTTTTAAACCCACTAAAAACTGATATGGCGCTGATCAACGCAAATGGATTAAACTTAAGGGTCAATGATTTTGGCGAGGCGGACCGTTACGTGTCGGTGTTGACCGCCGATCACGGGCTGATCGAAGTGTTCGCCCGTGGCGCCAGACGCTCCAAGAGCGCGCTGCTCAAAGGCACTGAGATATTCACGCTCTCCTCCTATGTCCTGTTTGAAAAAAATGAACGCTACACGATCAACTCCACCTCGTTCATTGAAGGATTCATTGGACTGCAAAACGATCTGATCGCGCTGACCTGTGCCGCCCATCTCGCCGAAGTCTGGCTGACGGTGGCCCAGCCGGGCGTGCCGTTGCCGGAGTTGTATGTCTTAGCGGTTCACACGCTGCATGCGCTGTCGATCGGCAAACAAGATCCGCTCGCGATTGTGCGCGCCTGCGAAGTCCGGGTGCTGGGCGACAGTGGTTTCGCGATGCCTCTCGATCGCTGTGGGATCTGCGGGGTCGACTTGAGTGAAGATGATCAAATGACATTTTCATACGCGCTGTCCGGTCCGTTGTGTCGACGCTCTGCCTGTCGTCAGAGAGTGCTTGAGCACGAGCGATACGAAGGGCCGTCGACGATCGAATTGAGCAGGGGGACAAGGCGCGCGCTGTCGTATTTTCTGACCGCTCCGTTGAATCAACTGTACAATTTTGAATTGACTGAATCGATCGCCAAAGAACTCGACTGGTTTGTGCCAAGATACCTGCAAGACCGAATGGAGCGCGCCTTCCACAAACTGGATTTTTTACAAAAACTGTGATCGATGTCGGTTTGATCATTCGATCTGCGGTGTTTCATCCAACAACTCACCCAGTTCGCGCGGATCGGCCGCGATCATCGGATGCCAATAGCGGGGGAACAACTCGGCATATTCGTGATTTAAATAGCGCTCATCGATCAGTAAAACATATCCTCTGTCTCGCTCGGAGCGGATCAACCGGCCCGCGGCCTGCATGATTTTGTTGAATCCGGGATACACATAGGCGAACAGAAAACCGTTAAGGCCTCTCGTGTCAAAATAATTTTTGAGAATCTCTCTCTCCGGGCTGAGCTGTGGCAAACCGGCGCCAACACAGATCACGCCACCCAGCCGCTCGCCGGCCAGATCGATTCCTTCGTTGAAGATGCCTCCGAGCACGGCCAGCCCCACCGTCGGCCGCCCCTCGTTTGTGCGAAAGTTTTGCAGGAAAGCCGCGCTTTCGGATTCCTTCATTCCTTTTTTTTGCACAATAACATGCCGCTCATCTTTCAACGCCTGTCGAAACCACGGATAGACCAGCTTCATGTAGGCGTATGACGGAAAATATATCAGGGTATTGATGGCTTGACGGCTGACCGCCAGCGCCAACGCCATGCCCAGGCGAGGGGCCGTGCTTTGTCTGTCTTTGTATAAAGTGGAGAGGGGATGAATCAACAGATTGAGATGCCCGGCGTCAAACGGAGACGGTAGAATCAAATGGTCGGGAGGGTTTTCCAGCTCTCTGCCGCAGAGCATGGCCTCATAATAGGAAAGAGGTGTCAGTGTGGCGGAGAAATAGATATGGGTGTCTTTGGCCAGCCTCGAGCGCCTCAATTGACGGGCGACATCGAGACAGGTCTGTTCTAAAATCAAGTCTTTGCCATTGTCGCGAAGCATGATGATATAGTCGTCCGCCCAGAACCAATCACAGATTTTGTTGAAATGTCGCGCCGAGAAAAAAGCGTTCAGGATTGGTTTTTTGGTATCATAATCCTCAATCTGATCCAGCAGTTTTTGGGTATCTTTAATAAATCGCTGCAACCTGTCGGTCAAACGCGGCATCTTTGACGACGCCGAACGAAAGTTCTCAGCGCTCAACACATTCGTTTCGTCAATGGAAGGCTCGATCGCGTTGAGGGCGGGATTGCTTTCTTTCAGCTGCCGCTTCAATATTTTGAATGTGTCTAAAATCGGAGCGATGATCTCCACAAGTTCCGGCTTTAGGGCGTGCAAGGCTTTGGCGGCCTCGCGGAACTCTTTATAACTCAAGGCGGCGCTGAACATGACTCGGGCGCGGTCAGGAAGGTTGTGCGCCTCATCGACCAGAAAGACATCGCGGGTTTGAGTGTCGCCAAAGATCGACAGGCGAGAGCGCGGATCAAACGCGTGATTGTAGTCGCCGATCACCACATCGCAGTACCGCGCGGCGTCTATGGATAATTCATGTGGACATAACTTGTGGGATCGGGCGCACTCCTCGATCACCTCACGGTTGATCGCCTGTGTCTCGAGCAATTCTTCCAAGGCGGGCAGCAATCGGTCGTAATAGCCATCGGCAAATTCACATAGATTGGTTTCGCAAAAAATGTCCGGTCGAAAACAGATTCTTTCTTTGGCTGTCAGGGTGATGTCGCGCACATAGAGGCCGACCGCTCTCATGTCACTTAGCGCCTGCGAGGCGATCTCGCGTACCGAAGTCCGCGCCGTCAGATACACGATTCGGTCACATAGGCCGTGACCGAGCGCCTTGAGCGCGGGGTAGAGGGTGGAGATGGTCTTGCCGATACCGGTCGGGGCCTCCGCGAGCAAGGTGCCGGCGTCCTTGATGTTATGCAAGACAGTGGTGCTCAGCTCTTTTTGTCCCTCGCGCAACGAAGGGTAAGGGAAAGGAAAGAGTTTGCAGCTCGCCGAACATTTCTCCTTATACTTGAGCAAACGCGTGCCCCAGGCGGCGTAGACCGCGCACCAGCTATTGAAATCGTTTTCGAGCTCACTGAATGGCGTTTGACGATAAATGAATGTGGATTCCAGCGAGTCCGCCGACACGTAGGCGAGGGCGTAGGTGACCGTTTGATCCGTCATGTCGTCCGGCTGACCGGCAAGCTTTCGTTCCTCGCGGCGCAGCGAGGCGATCATATAGGCGTATAGTTGACACTGGGCCCAATGCAGAGGGTTGCCTTTGGGATTCAGCTCATCCAGTGGCAGGTCCACCGACTTGACTTCGACGACCATCCGGCTCACCTTGTCGACGATCCCTTCAGGCATAAAATCAGAACCACCGTCCGCGGAGGATGGGTCGACCTCCAACAGCAGATCAGCGCGACCGCTGACACGCAGCTTTATATTTGATTCACTCCAAGGCAGGCTGATCGAGACCTCCTCCCGGATCCGCCAGCCCGGAAACAAGTCGTTGATTTTCTTGAAAAACGCTTGATGGATTCGTGTTCCCCGGGCGGCGCTCAACGCGGAATCATAGGACACTTTGCCCATGCTGCCGGTTCGTAGCACGTGATCGACCAATTCGCGGACAGCCACGCGCAATTTAGGAAGTGAGTTATTATTGTCCAGAGTGATCATCTCTCCGTTTCATCGCAGATTTTTAAGACCGGTTCTTGTATATTAAATAATACCTTTTAACATACAGAGCGCGGGCGTTGAAATGAAAATGTGATTTAAACATTTCGCACGCCGAACATTTATCCAAAACTTGATTTCCCGAAGTCGTTGAAATCAAACCTCGAAAAATTATATCACTAAGCGCGATCCGCCCGAGAGGTGCTTTTAATTGGGGTCACCTGAGTGCCGTCGATCAAAAGCTTCGCTTGACTTTGCGATTCAATGCAACTATAATTCTCTTTGCACTTGATTGATCGATGTGATGTTTCGCGGGAATGGCGGAATTGGCAGACGCGCTAGTTTCAGGTATTAGTGAGAGGACTCTCATGCAGGTTCAAGTCCTGTTTCCCGCACCAGTGTAGCACAGTCACGATTGTGGATATCATTCCTCGATCGTGACTGTTTTGTTTTATCGCTTTTCAAGCTCAAATATCTAAAAACAAGAGGCGTACAACCATGTCATTGACTTTAACTGATAAACTTGTTGTTGGGATCTCATCGCGTGCTCTATTTGATTTAGAGATAGAAAACAAAATCTATGAGCAGGAAGGGCTCGAGGCTTACTCGAAATATCAGATCGCCCATGAAGATGAAATATTGCGACCCGGAACCGGATTTCCTCTTGTAAAGGCTTTGCATCATTTGAACACCAATCGACAGGATCTGGTCGAGATCATTATCATCTCAAGAAATAGCGCGGATACCAGTCTGAGAATTTTCAACTCTCTGGAACACTATGGTCTCAATATAACGAGAGCGGCGCTGGTTGGCGGATCGTCCGTATCGTCCTATTTGCCGGCATTTAAGACTGATCTGTTCTTATCCGCGAATGAAGATGATGTGCAGGAAGCCATCGACGCCAATATCGCGGCGGGAATCATATGTTCGCATGCAGATTTTCCAACTGATCCTTCAGAAGGCATTGAGCAAATTAGAATCGCGTTTGATGGAGACGCTGTGATCTTTTCAGACGCGTCGGAAAAGATCTTCCAGTCCGAAGGTTTGGAGGCGTTCTCCAAGCATGAGCAAAACAATGCGAAAAGTCCCCTGCCGGAAGGCCCCTTTGCGAAGCTTTTACGAACCATATCACTGATTCAAGCGAATTTTCCCAAGGATGGAGCGCCAATCAGAACGGCCCTTGTCACCGCGCGTAACGCTCCGGCTCACGAGAGAGTGATTCGGACGTTTCGAGCGTGGAATGTTAGAGTGGATGAGGTCTTTTTCCTGGGTGGAATCGAAAAGACCGATGTGCTAAAAGCATTTAACGCGCATATTTTCTTTGACGATCAAAAAACGCATATAGAAAAGGCTTCACGCCAAGTCCCGTCCGCCAGAGTCCCGATTAAAAAAACAACGATTGTCAAGTTGTAGTATCCACAGTATCGCGCCACTTGGTTATTATGCTGAGGACGCAGCTGTCAATGTCTGAACACGTCCGCCATCCGCCATCGCGATAGCCGGCACACCCTGATTGACCGCGCTCGGATGATCATAGTCCACCGGCGCGAATCAACTATTCTTTATCGCCATGGCTTCAAGTAAATTGGCGACCTCTTCGCAGACATCGAGCGTGTCTTCCATTTTGTCGTAAATCTCTTTCCATTTCATCAGTTCGACGGGATTGGTCTCGGTGAGATATAGATCCTTCACAGTCTGACGGTAAAAACGATCGCCCTCCTCTTCAAACTGGTTTACCTGAATGATTAGCTGGGCCAGACGTTTGTCCGATTTTTTAAAGTGTCTGAATTCATTCACCGTCATTTCCAGCGCGGTACAAGATCTCACAATGAGAGCGGTCATATCTTTGGCGGGCTGCGGAATTTGCCGGATTGAGAACATGTCCATCATGTTGGCGATGTCCTCGATATAGTCGACGATGTCGTCGATGTTGCCGGCGATTTGCAAGATGTCTTCTCTGTCTATCGGGGTGATGAACGCACGTGAAAGATCCCTGACTGTTTTATGAAAAATGATGTCGGCCTCATTTTCGATATCATGTATCTCTGTCGCTTTTTTAGCCACATCGGTGTAGTTGTCCATCAATTCATCCAGTCGTTTGGCCGCCTTGGTCGCGAGGTTGCTCGCTTGGTCAAAACGCTCATAATAATCGATTTCTTTTTTCTTGAAAAAAGCCATATCGCCATCCTCCATTTGTTAGAAAATAAACATAAATATTTTTGCCATCAGGTAGCCGATAAAACCACAGAAGGGGAAAGTGATAATCCAGGCCGAAAACATTTCACGCACCACATTCCAATCGACGGCTGACGCTCTTCTGGAACAGGCCACACCCACCATCGAGGTTGTCTTGGTATGAGTCGTGCTGATTGGTATGCCAAACAACGTGGACAACATCAGGCAGGAAGCGGCAGCGATGTCGGACGCGAATCCCTGATGCACTTCAAGTTTGACCATGTCCATCCCAACAGATTTGATGATGCGGTAACCGCCAATGGAGGTGCCAAGCCCCATGACAATCGCGCAAAGCAACATAAGCCAGAAAGGAATCTCAAAAAAGCCGTCAGGCGTCTTTTGCACAATGCCATTCAAATACAGTCCCAATAAAAACACGCCGATGAACTTTTGTCCGTCCTGCGCCCCATGCAGAAAAGCCATGATGCCGGCGGCGATTTTCTCACCAAAACGAAAAAATGAATTCGCCTTTTTGCGATTGAGCCCTCTGCAGGTTCGTTCAAGAATTTTGTTGAAGACATAGCCAAACGTGAAACCCAATATCGACGAGATGGCCAAACCGATCAAAACCTTGCCCCATTCAGACATGCTGATCGCTCGCAAGCCACCCAACGCGAACGCCGAACCGGTCAGGCCGGCGATCAGAGCGTGACTCTCACTTGTCGGAATGCCAAAAAACCAGGCGATCACCGCCCATAAGACAATGGCGAACATCGCGGCCGCGAGCACAATCGTGGGCTCTTGTCCCTCTCCATTGCCCACCAGGTCGAACCGACACATTTTACTGATGGTTTCGGCCACTTTGGCGTTGATCAAGGTCATCACAAGCACGCCTATCAGATTGAATATGGCGGCCATGATGACGCCCCCCTTGGGGGTGATCGATCGAGTTGAGACGGCGGTCGCGATGGCGTTTGGAGCATCTGTCCATCCGTTCACAAAAATTACCGCCAGGATCAATACAATGATGGTAGCCAAAGCTATGGACATAGACTATTCCTCCGCATTTAGTCGCGTTTCGTCGCATTGGATCACAAGTATATTAATCTAATTGATACCAGACAAAAGTGTAGCACAATTGAGATTTCGGCGGTAAACGAAATCAATATTCTGTATACATATTTGTAATAATGGCCATCCATTTTACGAATAACAGGTATCGTATGTTTTCTGCTTTATCAGATAATTTCAGATTCACAGACATGAACCGGGCCCCGGCGGATCAATATGAGCTATCATGGAACCATGCTCAAAAGACACGGACTGAAGGAAAGGAATCACATATGAGAACAAAACTTCAATTTGGCATGGTTGGTGGTGGAAATGACGGAAATATCGGCAACAGTCACCGAAGAGGAGCGGCCATGGACAATCTTGCGGTGCTTGCGGCGGGCAGCTTCACGCGGGACGGAGAACGTAATATTAAGGATGGGTTGTTTTGGGGTGTCCCGGCTGATCGCATCTACGCCGACTACCGTGAAATGGCGCGCCAAGAATCCGCGCGAGCGGATTGTATTGATTTTGTCAGCATCGTCACACCAAATCACACACATTACGAAGTGGCGAAATGTTTTCTTGAGCATGGCATCAATGTGGTCTGTGAAAAGCCATTCACGCTGACCGTCGCCGAGGCAGAAGAACTCAAGGCGATCGCCGAACAAAATGACAAAGAGGTCTGTGTCACCTATACTTACGCGCATTATCCCATCATGCGCGAATGTCGCCACTTGATCGAGTCCGGCGTCATCGGACGAATCATTGATGTGGTCGCGCTGTATCCGCAGGACTGGATGATGCTTGGCCTGCACAGCGGGGAAAAGAATTTTGCCGCGTGGTTTTCGGATCCCGAAATCGCCGGAAACTCCAATGCCACCGCCGCCACAGGCGTCCATCTCTATTATCTGGTGAAAGCGATGACCAACTTAAAACTCAACCGGGTGCTGGCGGACTTTAGTTACTATCCTGAGACAACGCCGCTGGAAACCACCTCGCGCATCATATTGGACCTTGAAGGTGGCGCGCATGGTCTGTGTTGGACCAGCAACGTGGCGATCGGCCATGATTGCACCATCGAACTAAAAATATATGGAGAAAAAGGATCGATTCAATGGTCTCATGAAGATATGACTCATTTACATGTGGCCTTGCTTAACGGACCCGTGCAGATTTACTCGGCCAACCGCGACTATCTTAGTGAGGAAAGTCGTGCGATTTCGCGGATACCCGCCGGCCATCCCGAAGGCTTTTATGAAGCGTTCGCCAATATTTACCACGAATACTGCCGCCATCTGCTCGATAAGAAAAATAAAATCGTCAAGGACGAGTCCAACTATTTTTACCCGAAGATTCAAGATGGTGTCGACGGTGTTCGATTTGTTCAGGCGTGTGTCGACAGCAACAGAAACGGCAATGTCTGGATATCACCGGACAGCGTGAAATGATCGCCAAATCTTAACGGTTCCGGTCCGCTAATGGCAGGCTGGCCCGGTGCGGTGTGCTGGGGAAAAAAGAATCATTCGTCATTATTGTTGTCGTCGCCGTTCTTTCGGCTTTTCGCTTCTTTTTTCTCCTTTTGCGCTTCTTGTGGGCGCTTCAGGGCGTCCAGCACTCGGTCCCACCAGGATTTCTCAGCTTGCTCCGGCTCTTTGCGCGTCTGTCCGGCGTCCGTCTTCTCCAGCCGTGTCTCGCCGGCTTCACGCTTGATCAATGAGGTTTTCACATCGCTGTCCGCGGGCATCAGCTTGTCGGCCGAAATACGATTCTTCTTGAGCCGGCGCGCCACCATGTCCGACATATATTCATAGATCACACTGGCGACCGGTATGCTGATGAAGGCGCCGAACACGCCGCCCAGCGAAGCGCCCAGCGTGACGGCCACCAGCACCCAGATCGCCGGCAGTCCGACTTTTTTACCGACCATGCGGGGATAGATGACGTTGCCTTCAAATTGTTGCACGACCAAAAACACAATAATGTAGTAGACCATGGTCATCGGTGAGACCGTCAGCTCCAAAATCGCGCCGACGACTCCGCCGATCCAGCCACCAAGAATGGGGATGACCGCGGTGATGCCGATCAAAACACCGATCAGCAGGGCGTAGGGGAAGTCAAACACGATCAAGGTCACGGTCATCAGCACGCCGAGTATGCCGGCTTCCAAAACCTGCCCGGACAAAAAACTGCTGAAGACTCGGTTTGAGCGAGTGAAAAAGGTGCGCACATTGTCGGCCCGAGATTCGGGAACCACAGCGTAAAGCAGGGCGTTGGCCTGCATGCCGATCTTCTCTTTTTTCATGATCAGATAGAACGAAAAGATCAAGCCAATAAAGAAACTGACCAAAAAGCGGATCAAGGTGACGGAATATTCGAGAGTGGCGTTGATCAGGGTACCGGCGGTCTGCGTCAGCCATTTGGTTAGCGATGAGGACAGCTCCTGTATGCTGTAGCCGATCGAGTCGATGAAATTGCTGATGTCGGGGGAGTCAAACTCGAATTTATCCAGCCAGGTTTGAGCGCGGGCGATGGCGTTCGGCAGGTCGGCGATCAATGTTTGAAGCGCCGTGATCAATTGGGGGATGACAATCACCATGACTCCGATAAAAGCGCCAAGCACCAGGATGGTGGCCAATACCATTGAGATGGGGCGCTTGATCCGTTGGCGGACGGAGTCGCCCTTTTTCCATTCTTTTCGAAACAGGATGTTTTCAAGGAAACGGGTTGGCAGATTGAGAATATAGGCGATCGCGCAGCCGATGATGAAAGGCGATAAAAAAGAGGTGACCGTCCGGATTGTATCGGGAATGTAGCCTAAATTTTGAAACAGCCAGTGCGCGGCGACCGCGAACGTGATGATCAACAGAATTGTCCGCACGTTTTTTTTGTTCAAGTCCATTCGTTTCGCGCCTCCTTAAAAGCGTTTTGACGCTTCTAAATGTGACGACAGCGCCGGACCGTAAACGTTCGTTTTATCATACTATTTTTTTGTGAGAAAAACGACCAAACGCTAAATTCTCTGTCACGCGTTTTTTTGCTATAATGTCTGACGTGTTTTGTAAAAATTATGCACAAGGAGAAAAGGTATGAATCATGATCAAATCAAGATAATGATCACGATGATCGCATACATGTTGATCATCGTCGGTGTGGGCGTGTTCTTTTTTAAACGCGCCAACGCCAGCACGGAAAATTTCTTTCTGGGGGGAAGGACTTTGGGCCCCTGGGTCACGGCCATGAGCGCCGAGGCGTCCGACATGAGCGGCTGGCTGCTGATGGGGCTGCCGGGCGTCGCGTACTGGATGGGCCTGTCCGACGCGTTCTGGACGGCGCTCGGACTGGGTCTTGGCACCTATATCAATTGGCTGATCGTCAGCAAACGTCTGCGCTGTTATTCAGAGGTCGCCGGCAACTCCATCACTTTGCCTGAGTTCTTCTCGAAACGATTTAAAGAGGACAAGCCGGTTCTGATGACGGTCTCGGCGTTGTTCATACTGGTGTTTTTCACCGTATACGCCTCGAGCTGTTTTGTGACGGTCGGTAAATTGTTCAGTGCTCTATTTAACGTTTCCTATTTTGTCGCGATGGTGATCGGAGCGGTGTTTGTTGTGCTTTACACCGTGATCGGTGGTTTCCTCGCCGAGAGTGTGTCCGATTTCATTCAAGCGATCGTGATGATCTTCGCGTTGGTCACAATCGTCGGCACAGCGATTTACGCGGCCGGAGGCGTGAGCCAGATTGTTGAAAATGTGCGCGCGTTCCCGGGGTTTTTGGAATTTTTTGGCATGGCGTCTCCGGTGCTGAAAGACGGAGCTCAGGTCGTGCAGGCGGGTGTGCCTCAGTTTGAGCCCGTGGCCACGCCTTACACGTTAAAGACCATCGTCTCGACGATGTCATGGGGACTCGGCTATTTTGGCATGCCTCAGGTACTGCTGCGTTTCATGGCGATCCGTCATAAAAATGAATTGACCGCTTCCAGACGCATCGCGACGGTTTGGGTATTTATCTCGTTGTTCGCCGCGGTTGTCATGGGCCTCATGGGAAGAGCGCTGTTTCCGACGGCGTTGGGCACAGCCTCTCAGGCGGAAAACATACTCATCACCATGTCCACCAATCTATTGCCGGCTGTTCTTGCCGGACTGGTGATGGCGGGTATTTTAGCCGCGACGATCAGTTCGTCGGATTCCTATCTGCTGATCGCCTCATCCTCCGTGGCAAAAAACCTGTACCAGGGTATATTCAAAAAAGACGCGACCGACAGACATGTCATGATCGTTTCCCGAATTACCTTACTGTTGATCGCGGTCGTTTCGATGCTCATCGCATTGGATGAAAATTCAATTATCTTCCAGGTCGTTTCATTTGCCTGGGCGGGATTCGGCGCCACATTTGGACCGGTCATGTTGTTCCTGCTGTTTTGGAAGCGGGTCACACGTTCAGGCGCGGTCGCCGGCATGGTCGCTGGCGGCTCGATGGTTTTCATCTGGAAGCTGTTGCTGCGTCCGTTGGGTGGAGCGCTGGATGTGTATGAGCTACTGCCGGCTTTTCTGATTTCCTGCCTGGCGATTGTGCTTGTTTCCTTGCTTACCAAGAAACCCTCCGCGGAGATCCAAGCAGAGTTTGAGCATGCGAAAGCCGCCAGTAAAACCAAGGAGGACCTGGTCTTCGCGGCGGCGAAAAACAATCAATGATTTATGAGGGCAGTGGTCGGCGTGTCGCGGCGCACATGTCCGCGCGTACCGTTTAATAATCGAATCTGATTAGGGAAGCGTGGTTTCCGGCAACGAGTCGCCAGGTTGCGAGTCGACGTCGGCGATCACGTTTTCATACTGTTCGGAAGTTGACGGATTGACGTCTGTGGCGGGTTCGGGATCGATTTCATCAACAACCTGAGGGCAAAAATACTGATAAACCGCATCCGCCAGACCTACCGCCAGCTTTTGCTGACTGACTTCGTCCATCAGAAGAGTCAAGTTTTCGGGGCTGCTCATATATCCGCATTCGAGCAGAATCGAGGGGACATTCATCTCACGGGTGAAGGCGTAGTTTCCGGTCCGTATCCCATTCACACCCTCATTTAACAAGTCAGGAAGTTGCCCCGTCGTGTGGTTAAACACAAGTTCGGCAAGTCGCTGTCTGGATTGATCGTCGTACCATTGATAGTTTGGATTGATAGGCAAGATGTCTGGATCGTCAGGTCGGGTCATGATGCTCTCGTTTTCGGCTTCGTAGATCGCTTGGTTGGTGCTGTAATACACCTGCAGGCCATGGTTGGTGTCGGGGTTCAGTTTTGTGCTGTTGCAGTGGACTGAGATGAAAATGATGTTCGGTGTCTGACGTTCGGCGTCAAACAATGTTCGCACATCAGAATTGACACCCATGCCCTGGAACATGCCGCGTCCTTCGCTCTCCAAAGTGTCGTCATTGATGTCGTAGACAATCTGCATGTTGTTAATCAAAGGGTTTACCCAGGAGGCGTCCACACCCGAACTCGTCGCCGCGGCCACCCATTGTTCCAAGGTCGCGTTTCCCGCGACCACGACACGTTGATACAAAGATACCCAACTGTCATCTTGGCGTGTCATGATCACTTTGGCGCCCAGTTTTTGCAACTCGGCCTCCATTTTCGAAGCGATTTGCAAGTTGAGATCTTTCTCCAAAATTTCCACTCCGGTCTCATCATTGGCGACGGCTCCCGGATCTTTACCACCATGACCCGGATCTAAAATAATGGTAACACCGTCGAGTGCCCGCTCGGTCCGGGCACGATTTTCATAGACGGACATGTCCAGATGGAGCTGCCAGGGCAAACTGTTTTCCGCCGGCCATTGAGTCCAGGTATCAGTCGGGAATTCGTCAAACGCACCGGCTGAGACTTCCAGTGGAGTCACAGTCATGCTGTTTAATGGATTGACGGTGCCCGGGTCCACGGTTGTGGGGGAACTGACCACATCAACGGTGACCTGATCGAGTGGAATCGGTGTCAATATGGAAGGATCACTCGAACTCGATCCGCCCACGCAAGCCGCAAGCTGAAGGCCGAGGAGCACAAAACAGGCACACAGCCCTACAATTCGTTTTCGCATAATAATTTGGACAAAATCCTGTAACGGTTGAATGTCCTTCTCCTTTTCATTGAACGAAGCGCTTGACACAATGGGAAGGCCGTCCCTAAGGTTTGGGCAGATAAACCATCCAAATCGGCGCGATGATCCAGCCCAGGCTGAGCAGAAGTAAAATCACAAGAACAAGCAAGACGCGATTTGTCGTTTTGCGCCGACGTTCGGACTTGTTCAATTGCTCCAGAAGCTCTTCGATTTGTTGAGTCCGCTCGGCGATGTCGGAACGAATTTTTTGTCCTTCGTCCTGATTGATGTCGCGGCGCGGAAGTGGGATGTCTATATTCAAATTTTGATAATAATCGATTATTTGATCACTGCTTTCAAATTGAGAGGGAGCCAGTTGGTTCAAATACTCTTGACGTTGAGCGGTGATCGTTTGGGTGTTGACCAATTCACCCGCGTGCGATTCGGTGAGCTGTTTGCTCTTTGTCGGGTCAAGCAATAACAGACGAATGTCGTCGATGCTGAAATTTAAGCGCCGCAGATTGGCGATCGCCTGTAACCGCGCGACATCCTCATCCGCGTATTCACCCTCTTCGGGCAGATAACGGCGCGGAAAAAGGGGAGCGAGCAGCTTGGACTCAACGTAATACCGAACGGTTTCCCGCTGCAGGCCACTTTGTTCGCAAACTTGATCGAAATTCATTTCCTTCCTCCTACCATTCATTGTCAATATCAGATTATCGAGTGTCAAGGCATATTTTACCAGTCTTCGCCGCGGTTGAACGGTATAATGAATTACATAGCAGTGGAGAAACGCCATAAATGAAAGGAGAACGGGGCGCTTAGCCGATCCGGCTCAGCTGACCTTGTCACAATCATGCGTATGAAAACCTATCAAGAGCTCAGAGATATCTGGCCGGTATTCATTTATAAATCCTTTGATCTGTTTTTTGAAAATGAAACGGTGAGAATTGTCTGGCATTTTGAAATTCCCGGATTGGCTGACTTCCATCCTGAAATTAACATCCCGACCGGGCATTTGGAGCTGTTGAATGATCCGTTGGCCCGCACGGCGCGTGAACTGGCCTTTTCCATGGGCATGGTTGAGTTGGTAAGTTACTGGAAAACCACCTGTTCGCCACACGTGGTGATTGAGTGCGGTGGCTTGAACGCCGAGCAGATCGCCTGGTGGAAAGAACTCTATTTCGGCGGCCTGGGTGAGTTTTTTTATCAAAATAAAATCGTGGCGGATTTTGAGACATTTATGACAATCCAGGTGACCGCCCTGTGTAGTGATCATGACGTGGGCCGGGCGGCAACGAACTGGCGCCCGGGGGGACTGAATTTGATCCCCGTCGGAGGAGGCAAAGACTCGATTGTCACTTTGGAGCGACTGGCCACATTAAAAGAAAACAACTTGACTTTCGCGATCAACCCGACGCGGGCCGCGCTGGACTGCATGCGGATCGCAGGTTACAAAGAAAGTCAACAGTTGTGTCCGCGGCGGACTTTGGACCCGATGATGCTCGAGTTGAATCGTCGCGGCTATCTGAACGGACACACACCGTTCTCCGCGGTGGTCGCGTTCACCGCTTATTATTGCGCCTATCTTGTGGGCGCGGAATATATTGTGCTGTCCAACGAGGCGTCGGCGAATGAATCGAGTGTGCCCGGGACTGATGTCAATCACCAGTTCAGCAAGACATCGGAATTTGAAGAGGCGTTTCAAAACTACGCGCGGTACCACCTGGGCGTGCCGATTTTCTATTTCAGTCTGTTGCGCCCTTTCAACGAGCTGTGCATCGCCCGCGATTTCGCGTCCTACCCTCAATATTTCAAGGTGTTTCGCTCATGTAACGTGGGCAGCAAACAAAATATATGGTGTGGAGAATGCGCCAAGTGCCTGTTCATCGCGATCATGATCGCGCCATTCGTCGGTTTTGACACGGTCACGGAGATTTTTGGGAAAAATATGTTCGCCGATGGGAGCTTGGTCGACGTGCTGGATCAATTGGATGGGGCGGTGGAGGTCAAAGCTTTTGAATGTGTTGGGACGGTCGCCGAGGTGAGATACGCGCTGAACCTGTTGATCGGGCGTTGGCGCGATCTGAACGGGCCGGGTATCGGTCAACAGCGTTCGGCCGGGGCTTTCGAAGCTGATTTGCCGGTTCTGCTGAAACGCTACCTTGAGCAGTGTGTGGACGGCACGATTAGCGGAGTCTGTCTTGACAGCGAAGGGTTTCCGTATAACGATCCGCTTTGGCCGGATCCGCTCACCACTTTTCACGCCAGAAACAGAGTGCCGACGGAATTCTTGCCGTTGTTGGAGGGTATGAACCGATTGGCGGTGGCCGACTATCTGCGCGACAAGAAAATTCTAATTTTGGGTTACGGACGTGAGGGTCGCTCATCGCTTGAGTGGATCACCAAGCATCTGCATTCGGTGCGACCTGTGGCTCTCGCCGTCGCGGACAAAAATGAGATTCATATACCGGAAGCGTTGGTTCGCTCCCTGCCTTGCGGTCCGGAGCTACTTACGGGTGAGACATATATGGATTCCTTGAACGAGTATGATATCGTGCTGAAAAGCCCGGGCATTTCGTTCGCCGCGCACACCGAAAAATGGTTGCGCCCCGGACTGTTGGCCGCCTTTCCCAACACGGAGATCACGGGGCAGGTCGATTTGTTCTTGAGGTTTGGGCCGACACGTAAGGTAATCGGTGTCACGGGGACAAAGGGGAAATCGACCACCACCAGCCTGATTCACGAAATGTTGCGCGGTGCCGGTTTAAAAGCGGAACTGTTGGGCAACATAGGGACGCCGATTTTTGAACGGATGGACGCATTGACCGCCGACAGCTGGGTCGCTCTCGAGCTATCCTCGCATCAACTGCAGTTTGTCAGCCAGGCGCCACACGTCGCGGTCATCACTAATTTTTATCATGAGCATCTGGACCATTATCGTTCGTATGACGAATACATCGATAGCAAATTAAATATTCTACGTGGTCAAAAAGAAGATGATGTGTTTGTGCTTAATGTGGATCAACCCGAGATAGTGGAGAAAACGCTGCCTATCGCCACCGGACGGGTCGTTTCAGTCGGCCTAAAGAGGATGGATGACGAAGCGAACCCGGATTCTTTTGCTGACAGCCGCGATGTGTCCCAGCCGGACTATCGTTACGATGGTGTCGCTTGCGAAAGAAATGGGCAGCTTTTGTTCCACAATGAAAACAAGGCTTTGCGCGGGTTGCACAACGCGTGTGACGCTGCACTGGCGGCGGCGGCGGCGCTGGCGGCCGGTGTGGAGGAAAGCGCCGTCGCTCAGGGCGTCCGTCGCTACCCCGGCATACCTCATCGCCTGGAGCCCATCGGCACAGTCCGTGGAATTGAGTTTTATAACGATTCAATCGCGACGATACCTGAGTCGGCGATTCTCGCGATTGAGACGCTCGAAACGGTGGAGACGTTAATTGTCGGAGGAATGGATAGAGGGCTGGACTATTCAGATTTCGCGGATTATATCTGTTCCTCATCGGTCCGCGTGTTGATTTGCCTGCCGGATACGGGAACAACCCTGGCGAGACTTTGCGCGACACATGATCCCGGCCCCGAGATTTTCGAGGTGGAGGAGATGGAAGCGGCGGTGGAGCTTGCGTTCCGGCGTACCCGTCCGGGTGCCGTTTGCCTGCTCTCACCGGCCGCTTCCAGCTATAATCGTTATGAAAATTTTGCCGAGCGGGGCAATGCGTTCAAGCGTGCCGTCCTCGGCAAGGAGGACCGTCCGATAGCGGATTGATTTCCGGGACGGATCCTCGGATCGAATTTCGGAGCGCCGCCGGATTGGTCACATTTGGTTACTCGACCTGTTCTCTCTTGGATAGCGAAAGCTCGCCTGTCATCCAAAAATTGAAAAGGATAGGAAGATTCCCGCCATTAAAGAGGAAAGCAGGGAGATGACTGTGATCTGTGTGTTGATCGAAGGTCCGGCGGTATCTTTGAATGGATCCCCGACCGTGTCGCCGACCACCGCGGCCTTGTGGGCTTCTGAACCTTTGCCGCCATAGTTGCCGGATTCCACGTATTTCTTCGCGTTGTCCCACAAACCGCCCGCGTTGGACATGAATAGGGAAATCAGCAATCCCGCCACGATGTTGCCGACCAGGTATCCGCCAATCGCTGAAACGCCGCCGACAAAGCCCACGACCAGGGTGGACAACATGGCGAACAATCCTGCGGGAATCAACTCTTTCAAAGCGCCATCGGTCGCTATGGCGATACATTTGTCATATTCCGGCGTCACGCCTTCTTTTCCTTCCCGCAAGCCGTCAATTTCCTCAAATTGCCGATTGATCTCCTCAATCATGCGTTCGGCGTTTCTGTCAACTCCACGCATCAGCATCGCGGAA
Organism: uncultured Oscillospiraceae bacterium; assembly: GCA_964487355.1. Lineage (GTDB taxonomy): Bacteria > Bacillota > Clostridia > Saccharofermentanales > Fastidiosipilaceae > JAXGYX01. Next base: position 2,901 of record CAZAPS010000005.1, on the reverse strand, counting down.
AACACGGCCGGTATCGCCGCTCCCACGATCAAGCCGAAGAAGACAAGAGGATCGAGCACATCGAATCCTTTGAGGAATGACTCGCCGGCTCCCAGATAACCCAGCTCAATCGCGGCTACGTTGACCTCGTTCATATAGGCGCCCAGCATGGAAATGACGGTCAAACCGGCCGCGCCGATGGCGAAGCCTTTGGTGATCGCCTTGACAGTGTTTCCCGCGCTGTCGAGCTCATCGGTAACTTCCAGCGCCTCCTCGCCCAGATCAGCCATCTCAACCAAGCCACGCGCATTGTCGACTATCGGCCCATAGGCATCGTTGGACACGATCATGCCGACGATGGACAACATGCCGACCGCGGCCATGGAAATACCATACATGGCATATCCGGGTCCCAGTGGATCGCAGATTAAATAGGCGCTCAACGCGGCAAGCGCGATACCGATCATCGAGGGCAGCACACTGATAAACGAATAGGACATCCCCGACAGGATGGTGAACGCCGGTCCCGACTGTGACATCCTGGCGACGTTGCGCACAGGTGGGCGTGCGTCATTTGTGAAGTAATCGGTCGTCAGACCAATGATTATTCCGACAGACAGGCCGATCGCCGCGGCGCCCCAGACTCGCCAGGAAAAATCAAACAAAGCGGTCAAGCCAGCGGTCAGCAGTAAATATATGGCTGTCGTGACGTAGGTGCTGGAATTTAAAGCCACTGTTGGGCTGGTTCCTTCTTTGAGTCTGGCCGTGGCCACGCCGATAATCGAAGCGAAGAGTCCCGCCGCCGCATAGGCGAAAACCGCGGTGGTGTTGGTCTGTGCGCCGGTCCGGGCGTCAAGCGTGATCCCCATGACCAACGCCGCCGCCATCGCCGCCACGTTGGAGTCGAACAAGTCCGCTCCCATTCCCGCCACGTCTCCCACGTTGTCTCCAACATTATCCGCTATGACAGCCGGATTGCGTGGATCATCCTCGGGCAGTCCCAGCTCAACCTTGCCGACGAGATCGGCGCTGATGTCGGCGGTCTTGGTGAATATGCCGCCACCCGCTTTGGCGAACAGCGCCAATGTGCTGGCCCCGAAACTGAATCCCAGCAAAGAGGTTGAATCTTTGGTCAGGGCGTAAACACCACAGACACCGAGCAGGCAGGAACCGACGACGGCCATGCCCATGACTGCGCCCCCGCGAAATCCACTCAGAAATGAAAGCCGGATGCCGTGTTTGGCCGCGGCCTCGGCTGCGCGCACGTTGGCTTTGGTGGCGACGGCGATGCCGATTTTACCTGCCAAGGCGGAGAAAATCGCGCCGCAGATGTAGGCGATGACCATGACGATGTTGTCCAGCGCGTTTCCGAGCCAGATGGGCTTGGGTAAAAACAATAAAATCAAAGCGGAGACGGCGAGCACAAAAATACCCAGATAATAATATTCTCGCCTCAAAAATGTGTTGGATCCTTCGCGGATCAATTTGGATAGTTCAAGAGCTTTCTCATTCTCAACCCGTACACCGACCAGCCAGCGGTAGAGCAGCCAGGCGACGATAAAGGAGAGCACACTAATCGCAAATGACGCGATCAGGACAATCGACAACGAACTCATACGTACCTCCAAACCAAGAATGGCACCTTATAAAGCGTTCTGTATGCCAATCAGAAGCGTTGTATGCCAATTGACAAAACCATCTAAACGCATTGTCGCAAATAAAGTCGAAAACTTCAAGAAAATCTGACAATTTGCACAAAATAATGAGCATCGGTTTGATTGCGCGCCAAGTTGGCTCTGATCTTGCCGTTCGCTTCATCCTGATCGACCGCGAACAAGGTTATCTAAATTGGCTCATTTCTGATTTAATATGTACGTGATGACACCACGCTGAGCGACGATTGAAACCTATCTCCGCGCTTGTGCTGTCCGTCGAGAACAAGGAGGACGTAATGGCCGATCGGCTGAAATTGATATATCAGACACTACTCGCGTATTACGGCGCGCCGGAGTGGTGGCCGGCACGAACCCCTTATGAAGTTATAGTGGGCGCTGTGCTGACCCAAAACACCGCCTGGAGCAATGTCGAGCTGGCGATCCGAAACTTTGGCGATGATCTGTCCGCACAAACCGTTAGGGATATGAAGATTGAAGATCTGAAACAAATCATTCGTCCGTCAGGTTTTTACAATCAGAAGGCGATCTACCTTAAGGCCGTGACGGGCTGGTATGGCGGATACGATTTTGATGTGTCGGCCGTTCAGAGCGAGCCACTGCCCAAATTACGGGCGGAACTGCTTTCGACAAAAGGAGTGGGTCCCGAAACCGCCGACTCGATTCTGTTGTACGCGTTTGATTTCCCCACTTTTGTGGTGGACGCCTACACGGTCCGCCTCTGTGGGCGCTATCCCTTGGAGACCGGACGTGGTTATGAGGCGGTCCGATCCTTTTTTGAGAATAATCTTGAGCGAGATCGGCAACTTTATAATGAGTTTCACGCGTTGATTGTGATTCACGCCAAGGAACATTGCCGAAAGAAGGCGATTTGCGCCGGCTGTCCACTCGCTGAGACCTGTCTCAAACAGGGAGTGTGAACTCTATCTATCCGCCTTTGAATAATAATCAGACAGCGGCGGATGCTGATTTGCGGATGGCGGTTCGAGGGGATTCGAGAATCATAAAAAAAGTCCCCGCTTCCAATTCTGAAAGCGGGGAAGGTGTTCGTGGTGCCGGTGGCCGGACTCGAACCGGCACGAGTGTTGAAGCTCGGCGGATTTTGAGTCCGCTACGTCTGCCAATTCCGTCACACCGGCAGCAAGTGAACGAACAAAATACTAGCACAGAATGTTCAACGATGTCAAACAAATTCGTTGTGATTCGTATGCAATTTTATAATCCCGATAGATTGCGCGATTCATAATTG
>CAZAPS010000004.1:0-87719 GCA_964487355.1 uncultured Oscillospiraceae bacterium | reverse complement strand
GGATCCGCAAATCATTCAGGCGTTTTTGGATTTTGGTATTGAGTTCTATCAAGGCTATGGACTGACCGAACACGCGCCGATCGTGTCGGTTGGAACCGCGAAAAACAATGTCGTCGGCTCGGTTGGTCCCGCTTTGGATCAAGTTGAAGTCATGATCGATCAGGTAGACAGCGGAGCCGGGAACGAGGGCGAAATATTGGTTCGTTCAAAAAGTGTCATGCTGGGTTATTACGAGAATGATGAGGCGACCAGAGAGGCCATTACACCGGATGGCTGGCTGCGTACCGGGGATATGGGATATATTGACGCCAAAGAGTCCATTCACATAACCGGCCGCTCAAAGTCAATGATCGTGCTGACCAACGGCAAAAAAGCGTTTCCGGAGGAGATTGAGATTTACATCAATCTGATACCCGGAGTGTTGGAGAGCGTGGTTTGGGGCGACGACGAAAGCCTGGACAGCACCAGCATCTGCGCGAAATTACAGATTAGGCGAGACGAAATTCCTGTTGATGACAAAAGTGACGCTTCAATCAGTGGCTTTTTGAAGGATCACATTCGTTTTATCAACCGTAAAATGCCGCAATACAAGGCGGTCAAATATTTTGTCTTTTCCGAAGATGATATGATTCGCACGACCACCATGAAGGTCAAGCGATTCAATGAAGTGGATGAATTGTATGAGTTGCTGAAGGCCAATGACTTGACAATGAAAATAGCCAACGGTAAAAACCTGGATGAATTGAGTCAGCTGAAGGAATGACCATTTCCATTGTTCAAGCGAACAGCGTCCGCTCGCTGACCGACTATGTTTTGCGCGAGGTCAAGGACCATAACCAAGCCTGGCCCAGACAACGGGGCTTGATCATCGTTCCGGAATATCGCAAGCTTTCGATTGAGAGACGATATCTGGAGATGGAAGGCACTGATAATCTGATGATGAGTGAGGTGCTCAGCTTTAATCGTCTGGTCTACCGCTTGTTGGACGCCCTGGGCGTGATCACGAACGACACGTTATTGCCTGAGGGCGCCGCGATGTTGCTGCGCGACATTCTTTATAATCAGCGTGACAAGCTGAGCTATTTTGGTGTGCTGCGTCAAAATCGCCGTTTTCTGCTCGAGATTGAGATGATCATCGGCGAGATGACGCGGTACGGCATATCCGCGGAACAATTGGAGCGCCTTGAGCCGACCAATGAAACGACACGCCGCAAATTGCTGGACACGGCATCTATCATGCGTTCGCGAAAACGTATCCTGCGAGAACGAGGCTTGATGGACAGTCAATCCTGGATGGAGCTTGCCTGTGACAGGCTGGACCTTGCTTTTGATCGCGACGGTGGATTTAAATCGAGCGCCGGCCCGACCAAAACCATGAGAAATCGTCTCGCCTGGTTGAAACGGACCCATGTCTGGGTGACCGGATTTGGAGAGAACCGCAACTTCACTCCATTGGAGTTGTCACTGCTTGAACGTCTGGGCAGAATCTGCCGCTCGCTGACGATCACAATTGTGGGAACTGAATTCGAGACGAAACCGGCGCCTGACATTCTTCACGAGCAGGACGCGGGTCAACGGACTCTTCTTACTTTGAAACGCCTGTTTCCGCGACACGATATGATCCATCTTTCCCCTCCGGTCCGGCCAACGGAGCGGACCGATTCCAATCAACTATCCGACCGTGTGGGAACGGACGGTTTTCCTTTTGCGCAGTTGCTGGAATGTGAGGATTCATTGACCGCCTCCCAATGGACGGCGGGAAAGATCCGAAAGCTTGTTGAAAAGGGTGACTACAGGTACCGTGACTTCGCGGTGGCTGTCGCCAACGAACAAGATTACCTTCCGGCGCTCAAGTCCACTTTCAGACAGGCCGGCGTTCCGCTATTTCTCGATGAACAAAGGCCGCTGACCCATTCGCCAATTGGGCGGATGCTGAACGGGGCGCTCGACCTTTGTTTGAATGGTTTCACGCTGGACAATGTGATGGGGTATTTGCGCTGCGGTTTGTTTGAGGTCGAAAAGGAAAGCCTGGATCGCTTTGAAAATCTATGTCTAGCAGCTGGACTTGAGCACGGTTATTTGTTTGAAGATGAACGGTTCGCTGTTTTGAAAAATAACGAACCTGTGCCTTGCGCCGAGGAATTGGCTTTGCGTCAGGTCTATGTCGACCCGGTTCGTTCGTTGGCGGGCGCGTTGCGTCAGCCGGCGCCCGCCGCCAGGCTCTGTGAACATTTGCGACGCCTGATAGACGTAGTGAATGTGGGAGAGCTGACCGATCGCCTATCCGAAGATCTACAGAAGAAAAATAAAATGGATGACGCTTTGTTGATCGTCCGTTCCTGGAATGGCGTGACTGATCTGCTGGAACAGCTGGAGTTGATCTGCGGCCGTCAAACCATGCGACTAACAGAATTTCGACAAATCATTCGCTCAGGTTTGGACAACCTGGACGCCGCGGTCATCCCAACTTCCATTGATCAAGTGCTCGCGGGTCCTCCGGAGCGCGTGCTGGGCGGATTTCCCGCGGTCCTGTTCGTCCTGGGGGCGGAGGACGGTAGTTTTCCTTCGGCGGAATACTCGGAGGGGTTGCTGAAGGATACCGAACGAACATTTTTATCAGAGGCGCTTTCTCTTGACTTTCCCAGTGTGTTTCGTCAAAAACCGTCGAATGATCGCTTCCTGGTCGATCAACTGACCCGCTTACCAGAAGATCGGTTATATCTGCTATGGCAAAATGAAAAAAGGGCGGCTTCGATATGTATGGAGCTGGCTCAAACTCGAGAAACTGAAAAGATCGCCAAAGAGATTACCTCACCGTTCGACGTTCGCCTTTATTCGCCGGTGTTGGCGAGGTCGCGCCTGTTGTCGCTCCCGGAACACTTGGGGCCGATGACCGAGGACACGCTTGAAGATTGGCGCCGGGTGGCCGTTCGCTGTCGCGACTCGGATGAAGCAGCCTACGATGACGCGCTACGCAAGATGGACAGTCCGCACGATATCGGACCTCGTCAGGTGCTGATTGAACCTGATATTGTGGGTGGGATTTTTGGAACAGTCGCGCGTTCAGGGGTGACCGCTTTGGAGCAATACATGGGCTGTTCGTACGCCTATTTTTTGAGACATGTGCTGGGCGCCCGGGAACGAGACGAGTTTGACCTGAGATTTAGCGAACTCGGAGATTTTTTACACAAGGTAATGGAAATCGCGTTCGCGCGTTTGATGATCGAACCCGATTTGCGTTCTGAAGTTTTGCGGGACTCGAAGTGCTTTCAGGGATGGATCGCCGAGTTGGTCAGTCAGGCGGCCGCCGATCCCGCTTTTGAAAAAGCTTTCTCGCGACCGGAAAACCGAACTTCGTTCGGCCGTAGAGCCGGTAAAATCGCGCTCTATTCACTGTATGGACAGGTGGCTGAAAGTTTGACGGAGGGTCGACTTCCTGTGGAACTGGAATGGAAGTTCGGCCAGGACGCGGATGCCCGTCTGGATATCGGTTCGACGACACTTCGCATGAACCTGACCGGGATTGTCGATCGTGTGGACAAGTTGCTTGACGAGCCGGATAAGGCGTTTTTTGTGCTCGATTACAAATCGGGCAAAAAGAAGGTGGACGACAGCATGCTCTGGCATGGTTTTGATTTGCAGTTGCCGCTTTATTTGCAAGCCTGGAAAAATGCCCATCCACATGAAATTCCGGGGGGAGCGGGATATCGCAAATTATCTCAACAGATTTTAACGACGCGGCCGGATCCCGCCGCTCCGTCCGACGCGCTGATCAAATCGGATGGCTCGGACATTGCCTTGTCAACCAAGGGTTTGTCGAGATTGATGCGCCGGGCCATGAGCAAAGCGACACATTGTCTGGAATCGATCGCGGCTGGACAATTTTCAATCAACCCCAGCCGACCTGAAACCAGTGACTACAATCCTTGCCGATATTGTCTCGCGAAAGGCGCCTGTGGTATCGAATCAACCGAGGTGGAGGTTGAATTGTTGCAGGATGTCAAGCAACTCGCGCAGATGGGCGAAGCCGACTCCGCTGCGGATGACCGAACAGATCAGACAGGGCGTGATGCCGAGTCTCAATCGCCACTAGAGTTTTTGCTCCAACGCGACGATGAACGATCTAAAATTGAGCAGGAGGAGGCGGGCGGATGAATTTTACCGCGGAACAGCAAATGGTGCTGGACGCTCAGCGTGGCAATATATTGGTATCGGCGGCCGCGGGTTCGGGAAAAACCGCAGTGCTGACCGAGCGTATTGTGCGCCGGGTGCGACAGGAACTGGTGGATATCGACAATGTGTTGGTGTTGACTTTTACCGACAACGCCGCCACCAATATGAGGCAAAAAATTGAAGAAAAATTAAAAAAGGCGCTGCATGACGCCAAAGATGAATCCACACGCCGACGGCTGGAGCATCAGCTTGCCCGTCTTTCCCTGGCCTCTATCTCGACGATGCACGCCTTTTGTTTGAAAACCTTGCGTGATTACGCGAATCTACTCACCACGCCCGATGGAAATGACTTGTTGATCAAAACTGATCTGCGCATTATGACGCCCGAAGACAGGGATCACTTGCTGGATGACTGTGTGGACCGGGTGTTGCGGGCTCGGTATGTCGCGGCCGCCGAGTCGGCTCACCCCGAAACCGAAGTGTTTTTACAACTTACGGACATGCTCGCAAGTGGTCGCTCGGACAATTTTCTGCGTGAGCTGCTACTTTCGATGTACAATAAATTACGCAGCATGGCGGATTACCGTGAAATCGCGACCGGATTGATCGAACAATTAAAGGAAGATGCCGAATCGTTTCCTCAGAGCTTGGTCGCCGATCACTATTATGAACGTTTGAGAATGCTTGTCAGGCGTTACGGCCGACATAGAGATGAATTGTGGTCTTTGCTGAACAACCCTGAATTATTTTTAATTAAAAACAAGAAAGAAAACGCTGTCCGCGTGCAGGTGTTGCTTGGGTGTGTAGAACGACTTGACCGGATCTGCCGATATGTCCTGACCGAAACGCGGTTGGACTGGGACACGCTCCATAGATTGGGAAAACCAATCTCCCTCGATTTTCGGCTTAGCCTGCGCAAAACAGATGATTCATTGAAGACTCGGACCATTCAATTGTTGCGTTCGGTTTTTGGTGAGCTTGCGCATATGCTCAACGGGGAGTTTGGAACCAAATCATTCACGGATAATTATGTTTTTAACAAAGAGGGCGTGTTCAATCATTCCGTGGCGGAGATAGAGGAGGATACCTGCCGGATGTTGCCCCCGCTTGAATGTCTCGTGGAGTTGTTGTTGGCGCTCGACGATGTTTTTTCGACGTCCAAACAACTACGGGGAGAGGTCGATTTTTCGGATTTTGAGCACTATGCCTTAAGGTTGCTGCGCCTGCCGGAAGTGTCTTTACACTATAGAGAGATTTATAAAGAAATCTATGTGGACGAGTTTCAGGATACCAGCAGCATACAAAATTCTCTTTTGAATGAACTTGCCAACGAAAACCGATTTGTAGTGGGAGATATCAAACAGAGCATCTACCGGTTTCGTCATGCTCGCCCGGAAATTTTCGAACAGATCAAGAAGACATACCTATCCCATCGAGATAAAGGCACGTGTTATGAATTGCATCGTAATTTTCGTAGTTCGGACACCATTTTAAGCGCCGTCAATCAGATTTTTTCACTCATTATGAAAGAAAATGTGGCAGAGATTGAGTATGTGGACGGACATCAGTTCACACTTTCTCCAGATGATGAGGAGCGAGAGCCGAGTCATACACCGGTACGCTGGATTGTCGGCCGCGACGATCAGGTCAGCGAAGCGGAACTCATGATCGAGACAATCCGCGAACTGATCGCCGCCGGTAGACAATATGGTGAAATCGCGGTCTTGGCGCGCACCAATGATGCCTGCAAATCACTGATCAAAGCACTTCATGCCGTGGGAATTCGCGCCTCGTCAGATCTGCAAGTGAAGTATCAGGATCTTTATGAAATCAATCTGCTGACCTCGCTTGTTCAAGTCTTGGACAACGCAAGACAAGACTACCCGCTGATCAGTGTGATGGGTTCGCCACTGTTGGGTCGACCATTCACAGAGACTGAAATGGCTTTGGCGCGTCACGCCTGGGTCGCCCGGGGGGGTTCCGGGCGAGCCCCGTTTTCCGAGGTGGTGTTCGCCGATTTTTGGAAAGAGGAGCATTCAAAACTGGCTCGAAGACTGGTGTCGTTTCGCGATCGCCTGAATGAAATTCGTGGACGTCTGACGACCCGGCCGATCTCGGTGGTGCTTGAGGAGCTAATGACAGAGGTCGGCCTGATGGAAAATTTGGCCATCATGTCTGATGGGGCTCGCCGGACACGAAATGTGGAAACATTCATGGGTTGGACACGGCAGTATGAAACCGGCTACCGAACCGACATCGGCGGGTTCAGCCGATTTTTACAGCAACGTGAGGATGTGACGTTTGAGCACAAGAAACTTACCAAGGAAGATGCCGAGAGACTAAATGCCGTGACCGTGATAACCAGTCATTCAAGCAAAGGGCTTGAGTTTCCGGTAGTCCTGATCGGCAGCATGTCGCGCAATATATATGGCCGCCCGGCATTGTCAGGAAAAGTGGACTTTTCAGAAAAACTGGGATTTGCGTTCCATGTGTCTCAAGATATGGATGGCATTATGTATTCCTGGAAATCCATGCAGTATAAGGCGGTTGAGATGGAAGTCCGACAGGCGCATTTCGCCGAGGAATTACGTCTGCTCTATGTCGCGATGACCCGCGCCGAGCAAGAGTTATACCTACTGAGTCCCGATTTTCACAATACAGTTGAAAAAATCGATCAAGGTCTTGAACTGAGTTCCACCGGTCTGCGCGATGAGGATATCGCCGGTCTGAAGACCTATGATGAGCTGTTGTTGGCCGCGTTGCTGTCGTCCGGAGAGTTTTCAGCGGACGCCCTGCGTCTGTTTTTAGCTGCCGATCCTCAGCCTGCGTCAGCTCAACTCCTAGACGGTGCCACGGGATGGCGGATCATCGCGCCTCCGGCTGAAATAAAGATGGAAGAGGAAAAAAAGGCCATGACGGCTCGAGCGACCCAGGGCTTGACGACAGATTTTTTGTTTGGCCGGGAGAGCCTTCAGGATCGAAAAAAAGCTGTCACTTCACTGTTGCGCGCGCCGAAATCCATTTTGGCTCGGCCCGCTTTGAAGAAAACGGCGTCAACTGACATTCCACTGAAGATCACGGTTGTCGAGATGAAACGCAGATCCGATCAATTCAATGCGGAGCGAACGGCTGAGGCGGGTCTGCCCCTGAGAGCGATCAATCTGGTGCCACAACGTTCGAACGAAACACGCCTTGAAGATGATCTGCAAAGTGGCGCGGACTTACTTGCCGGCGCTGAACTGGGTACCGCGCTGCACAAGGCATTTCGCTTTCTGGATACTGAGTTGCTGCGCGCCGCGTGCACAGAAGAAGCCGCTACACAACAGCTGAGGTGGATGGTCGCGGATGGCTGTCTAAGTGACCGTGAGTTTCACTCCTTGCTGCCGTTCGCGAACTCGCTGCTCGCTTTTTCCCGGTCCGATCTGGCCGCGCGAATACTCGACGCGGAGGTGCTGGGACCGGATGGAACAGATGAATGTTTGGGTGTTTTTCGCGAAATACCGTTCACCTTGACCATACCGGCGGGCGGATTATATCCGACTGAGAACTTGTCGGATGATGATCAGATCATGGTGCAGGGGATCATCGATCTCTGGTTCGAAATCAAAGGGCGCTGTACTCTGGTTGATTACAAATCCGATCGGGTTCCGAGCGGAATGGATCCTGACTCTTATTTTATTGAAAACTATCGATCTCAACTCGAAATTTACGCGGAAGCCGTGCGCCGGGCGGCGCGTCTTCCGATTGACCGTATGCTTGTTTGGTCTGTGCGAGATTCACGCGCCATTGAGATACCACAAGATTAATCTGAGACCGGATTTTTGTCCGGCCGGATGAGTTTTTTGTTCTCCTTGGCGGACCGGCGCCGTGCCCCACGCCCGCCTTCCAGCTGTTCAATTCGCTTGTTTCGCGCACGAAGATCGCGGAAAAAAGAATGGATTAGCTGGGCGCATTCTTCATGCATCAAACCACCTTGCACGTGAACGTTATGGTTGAGCCCGGGTAAAGAGAGGGTGTCCCAGCGCGAACCGCAGGCGCCGGCCTTTGGATCATAGGCGCCAAAGAACAGATTGCGCAGACGAGCGTTCTGTATGGCGCCGGCGCACATAAGACAAGGCTCCAGCGTCACGTACAAGTCGCAATCATCCAGTCTCCAGGAACCAAGATGGCGGCAAGCGCTCTGCAAGGCGAGAAGCTCGGCGTGTCCGCACACATTCTGCTCGGTCTCACGCACGTTCCAACCTTTGCCGACGATGACACCATCACATACGACAACCGCGCCGATCGGCACCTCGCCCAGCTCCCGCGCCCGGTGAGCCAGGCGGATCGCCTCGTTCATGTGGGCAGGGTCGAATTCGTTTTTATGAAATGCTGCCATCGTTGCCTCCTTCATGATTGTAATAATCAGCTTATAGAATTATAATAGATTTTGCTTTGCCGTGAAAATGAGACCATTTCCCGGGGCGAAGTCACATAAACCGGTTTACTGACAAATCTGAGTGAATCATCAGGAGAATGATAAATGGCGATTAAAAATGGCCGTTGTGCCAACTGTGGATCGATAATCCGTTTTGACGATCGGAAAGAATACGCCGTGTGTCCGTTTTGTAACGCGAAAACCGAAGGCAAAATTGCTTTGGACATAGAGGCGAATCCTAAGAATTATACATTTTTGAATGAACCTCAAGAAGAGCTCAGCGATGAGGACGCCGAGCTTGCGATGGTGGGATATAAGAGCAAGGATTCCGCGGCGGCGCGAAAAGCCCGTTTGACCGCTGAAGCCTCTCGCGCCCGTTCAAAAGTGGACGCGCAACCAACCGCGGCCGAGCGAGTCGCCGCGCTGCGTTCCAAACCGATCGAGATTCCCAAGACCACCACGAAGCAACGCTTGCTGATCAGCGGTGGCATTATTCTATTCCTCGGTTTGCTTGTCGGTATCAGTCTGCCATTGGTAATCCAACGAGATAACATGCGTTCAAAGTTGGAAGCCAATATTGGTGAAATCAGTGATTTTGAGATTGAAGACGACAATCATTACGCGTTTCAAGGATTAAAAAACAACAAACTGGTCGTTGTCGCGCCGGAAGCGCTCGAAGACGACGAGGCGCTGCGGATGTTCGACAATTTCAAAAAAAGTCGAGCGGAAGTCTATCAATTGCAAAGTACCGATGAGCAGTCAACTGTGACCTTATCTCTGTTTAGCGAGGACGGATCGATCGAAGTGCGCAATGGAGAGGTAAGTGTGCTCGGTGATTGACTGACACAGCACACTTGACCGACAAGACAATTGATCAATTAATAAAAGGTTTGCCTCCCCTACGCGATTCGTTGCAAAGGGAGGCAAACCTTTTCATTTGTCAATTAAGCGGACTGTGTCGCTGTCAGGTCAGATCCAGATAGGCGATCACAGCCTGAGCGGCGACGGCTCCATCGCCCGCGGCGGTCACGATCTGGCGCAAAACCGTGTCTCGAACGTCTCCCGCTGCGTAAACCCCCGGCAGGTCGGTCGCCATTCGAGAGTCTGTCTTGATAAAGCCGTCGTCAGTCAATATGTCGAGACCGGCCAAACAATCGGTCTTGGGGACCAGGCCGACCATTGGGAAAACACCGTTGGATGAAATGACCACATTCTCACCGGTTTTGCTGTCGCTGAATCGCACTCCGGTGACCTCTTTGCCATCACCCAAAAATTCCTGAGGAGTAAGGTTATATCTGACTTCAATTTTGTTGTTGCGATTAACAACTTCCTGTAGATACTTTTCTGCCCGCGGAACATCCCGACGCAGCACCAAAGTGACTTTTTTAGCGAATCGAGTCAGATAGTCGGCATCTTCATAAGCGGTGTTTCCGCCGCCGATCACGATGACTTCTTCGTCTTTATATAATGAGCCGTCGCAAACCGCGCAATAGGCGATTCCTTTGCCGGCGTATTCATTTTCGCCCGGTATGCCCAAAAGTCGATTGACCGTTCCGGACGCGATGATGACGGCCCGGGTCAAAAACACACGGTCCGAGCAGCTCACTTCGATCACGCCGTCTTCGCGGACACCGACCGACGTGACCGTCGCGAACTCTTGCTCCAGCCCAAAGCGCGTGCTGTGTTCATACATTTTTGCGGCAAGGTCGGGCCCATCGACGGCGTCGATGCCGGGATAATTGTCTATGATGGATGTGTTGGCCATCTTTCCACCCGGGAACAGTCCCTCAATCATAAGCGCGTTGAGACGCGCGCGTGACACATAAATACCCGCGGTCATCCCCGCAGGGCCCGCTCCGACAATGATTACATCATACAGTTTCTCCATAAGCTGCTCTCCTTTTTCACTAGACGTTTCCGCCTATCAATTATTACTATTAATTGACAATATTCTACCAGTTACACCAAAAAGTTTCCCTGAAAATGGTTGCTTTGGCAACAGTTCAATGAACGAGGAAGTCCTTTATAATCGAAAGTTTGTTCTTGACAAGGTGCGAAATGACAAATAAACTGAACATAACGAAAATATGTTCTCTTTATTCGATGCGTTCGAAATTATGAGATGAGGAGCGAAAACATGATAAATATATTTCTGATGATTGCGGGGTTGAGTTTTTTGGCGATCATCTTATCGGCTACATGGGAGCGGCGTGACCTTGATCAATCCACGAGGCGGGCAATCCGTATGGGGCGTGGACGGGCGGCGCGCGAGAATCGTCCGCAGGTTTGCGCCAACGCGTATGGAGAGGTTTATTTTGTCTCTTCGGGGATCGCGGAGGTGTCTCCTCTGATCCGGGATCTCGCTCAAGAACAGATTGTCGATCGTGACAGCGCGCCGATTCCACTGCTTTTGACATGGCAAGAGGCGGAGCGCCCACCGACGGGCCGCGCGGCGTCGCGCGATGAATTGTCAGATGACGGGGAGCGGAGGACCGCTTAATGATTGTCATCTTCGGTGTGGGATTTAGCGGATTCGCATAAATGTTACAAAAGATGTCGCAAGTTTTGATATAATATGTATGCTGTATTCGACGGCGATTGTTAAAAAGCGATGTAATCTGAAATTCTGGAGGTTTCTATGTCTGAAGTTAAATTATTTCTGTGCGAAAAATGTCATCAAGTAGTGGAAAAAGTTGTTCCCACAGAAGCCGAAGTCATTTGCTGCGGAGAGCCGATGAAAGAGTTGATCGCCGGCACAGTTGATGCCGCCGCCGAAAAACATGTGCCTGAAGTGACCCGCGATGGCAACAACGTCCATGTGCAGGTCGGTAGTGTGGTCCATCCGATGGTAGAAAAGCACTATATTATGTTTATTCTGGTTAAACAGGGTGTCCGCACTTATCGTGTGGATTTGAGCCCCGGACAGGAACCGGTCGCCGACTTTATTATTGAAGATGGCCCCGCGACTGTTTACGAATATTGCAACCTACACGGCCTGTGGGCGACCGAGTGCTGATCGATCACTAAGACGAACCGAAACCAAACCCGACCGCGCGGTCGGGTTTTTGCTTGCTGTGAACAGGTAAATGGTGTGAACCGATCCAATGTGTTATTTGGTGCGAACTGATCCGCGAACCAAGTGAAAGCTGATATATAATGTACATCGTGCTATAATCAGTACCATTTATAATATGTAAATTCATCTGAAACAAGAGAGGTAGATCAATGGCGACAATATACAATACGGAATCGAGAACGTTTAGTGAATACCTCCTGATTCCGAATTTGACAAAAAAAGACACATTGCCGGAAAATGTCGATTTGTCCACGCCGGTTGTGCGTTTTAAAAAGGGCGAGGCAAGCAAACTGAGCATCAATATCCCTCTGACATCGGCCATCATGCAATCGGTTTCCAATTCAAGTTTGGCGATCGCGCTTGCCAGGTGTGGCGGTCTGTCGTTTATATATGGCTCGCAATCAATTGATTCGCAGGCGGAAATGGTTAGAACAGTTAAAAAATTCAAAGCCGGAATAGTAACCTCCGACACGAACCTGACGCCGGACGCCACGTTGGCGGATGTCCTGAAGATAAAAAAACGCACCGGTCATTCGACTGTTTCCATCACGGATGATGGAAGCTCGCATGGCAAGCTGTTGGGTGTTGTGACGTCACGTGATTATCGTGTCAGTCGAATGGAAGAAGACATTCCGGTAAAAGAATTTATGACGCCTTTTGAACAGCTTATCTATGCACAGGAAGGCATCACGCTGAGTGAGGCCAACGATATCATTTGGGAGCACAAGATCAATCAGCTTCCAATCGTCAATGAGAATCAGGAATTGGTTGGCATGGTTTTTCGCAAAGACTATGAGCAACATAAAGAAAATCCGGACGAGTTGCTTGATTCGAAGAAAAGTCTGATCGTGGGAGCGGGCATCAACACACGTGACTACGCCGAACGGGTTCCGGCCCTGATAGAGGCGGGTGTGGATATTTTGTGCATCGACTCTTCTGATGGCTTTAGTGAATGGCAGTATGACACAATTCGCTATATCAAGGAGAATTACCCGGATCTGCCGGTCGGCGCCGGAAATGTCGTCGACGCCTCGGGCTTTCGTTATTTGGCGGATGCCGGAGCTGACTTTGTCAAAGTGGGCATAGGCGGAGGTTCGATTTGCATCACTCGAGAGCAAAAAGGCATTGGCTGCGGACAGGCGACCGCGATTCAGGTTGTGTCGGAGGCTCGAGATCAGTATTTTCTGGAAAAAGGTGAGTATATCCCGCTCTGCTCGGATGGTGGCATTGTCTATGACTATCACATGGCGCTTGCGCTTGCAATGGGTGCCGATTTTCTGATGTTGGGCAGATACTTCGCGCGATTCGACGAAAGTCCGACCCGCAAACTTTTGGTCAACAACATGTATGTCAAAGAGTACTGGGGTGAAGGATCCAATCGGGCGCGCAATTGGCAGCGATACGGACATTCTGAGATGGAAGACGGCCAATTGATGTTTGAGGAGGGTGTGGACTCCTACGTTCCTTATGCCGGCAGTCTCAAAAACAATCTTTCGGCCACACTGGCCAAGGTCAAGGCGACGATGTGCTCATGTGGAGCGCTTTCCATTCCACAGTTTCAACAGACCAGTCGCTTGATTGTGGTTTCGGCGACCAGTATTGTCGAGGGTGGCGCGCATAATGTCATCGCCAAGGAAAGCAACCGTCAGCAGTAAATGACAGAATAAAATAAAAACAATTGAAGATAATTGAAGATGACAGTCTTTGATGAAACAAATAGAGAGGTTGAGGAAAGATTATGGCGGAACAATATTACGACATGACATTGGCGGGCGTGACCGCTTTGAAAGAAGAATTGGAGCATCGAAAGGTCACCATGCGCATGGAGATTTCCGAGCGCATTAAGGTGGCGCTGTCCTTTGGAGACTTGTCAGAAAACTCCGAATATGATGACGCGAAGATGGAACAAGGTGAAAATGAGGCGCGCATCGCCGAGATTGAGGCAACCTTAAAGAACGCTCGAGTCATTGATGAGAAGGATATTTCCAAGACACAGGTGACGCTGGGCTCGAGTGTGTTGCTCAGAGATGAGGAAAATGGAGATGAGCTGACCTTCCTGATGGTGAGTAGCAAAGAAGAGGATATTTTGAGCAATAAAATATCGACTGACTCACCCGTGGGACAGGCGATCATGGGAAAAAAGAAAAATCAGGTCGCCGAGGTGCAGGCACCCGCCGGCACGATCAACTATAAAATTTTGAAAATTTCCCGTCCGGAATAATATATTTTGTATGAAAGGTTATTTATGAATGACATGAACCAAAACCAACAGCCCGACACCGAGGCCGACGCGTTTAGCCCGCAAGAGCTGCATGAGCAGATTGAAAACCGTTTAAGCAAACTGGTTGACTTGCAAAATCATGGTGAGGATCCATTTGAGACCGTCACCTATGATGTGACCCATCACGCGACCACGATAATTGATGATTTCGAACAACTGGAGGGTCAGACTGTCTTTGTCGCCGGTCGACTGCTCAGCAAGCGGGGAATGGGAAAAGTCAGTTTCTGTGACCTCCATGACCGCTCAGGTAAAATCCAGATCTTCACAAAAGTGGATGTGCTGGGCGAGGAACGGTACAAACAATGGCAAAATCTTGATATCGGTGACATTGTTGGCGTAAAAGGTGAAGTCATGTGCACCCGGAAGGGGGAGGTCTCCTTACGGAACACTGAATACGAACTGCTTGCTAAATCCCTGCGCCCACTGCCCGAAAAGTTTCATGGACTGCGGGACACCGACACACGCTATCGACAACGGTATTTGGATCTCATCGTGAATCATGATGTGAGAAAAACCTTTGAAAGTCGCAGCCTGATCATTAAAACAATCCGTAACTATCTGGATTCCTTGAATTTTATCGAAGTCGAAACACCGATCTTGAATGTCATCCCGGGCGGTGCCGCCGCGCGACCGTTCATCACGCATCATAACGCGCTCAATATTGATTTGTTTTTGCGTATCGCGCCTGAATTGTATTTGAAGCGCTTGATCGTCGGCGGTATGGAGCGTGTTTATGAGATTGGCCGTACCTTTCGCAACGAGGGATTGGACATTAAACACAATCCGGAATTCACATTGCTTGAGGTGTACCAGGCATTTACGGATTACCGGGGCATGATGGATCTGACAGAGCAGATCATCGCTCATTGCGCCCTGGCGCTGCACGGGCACCATGAAATTAGCTGGAATGGAGTCGAACTCGATTTGACGCCACCTTTTCGTCGCATGACCATGAACGAGGCGGTCAGCGAATATTCCGGAGTTGATTTTGCTAAACTTTCGGATTTGGAGGCGGCTGAGGCGGTCGCTCGAGAACATGATATTGAATTGCGGCCGGAGTGGGGCAAAGGAGACATTCTAAACGCGTTTTTCGAAAAATATGTCGAGGATGAGTTGATTCAACCAACTTTTATCTATGATTATCCGGTGGAAATATCTCCACTTACCAAACGCAAACCGGGAGCGCCTCACTTGACCGAGCGGTTTGAATTGTTTATCCGAGGTGATGAATTCGCGAACGCGTATTCCGAACTCAATGATCCGGTTGACCAGCGCAAGCGGTTCGCGGACCAATTGGCGCGCCGCGAAGCGGGTGACGATGAGGCCAATCGCATGGACGAGGACTTTTGTCAGGCTTTGGAATACGGCATGCCCCCTACCGGCGGCATGGGTATGGGACTGGACCGGCTGACGATGTTGTTGACCGATTCAATGTCGATACGAGATGTTTTATTGTTTCCGACAATGAGGCCGTTGTAACGTCAACAAAAACAATTGTGACGCCCCCCGTTTGAACGGAGACGTCACAATTCTTTCAATCATTATTGGCGAAGTTTGAGCGGATCACATAGTGGATCACACTTTTCAGATAATCGGTTGGAGGAGATTTGTCTCGGAGTATAGTGATTGTATCTGCGCGGCGGACAGTTGTCTTACGTCACCGGGGGCCTCAATGCCATTTAAATCAATTGTCGACAGGCTCAACCGCTTCAGCGAACTCACTTCTCGCCCGGTGGCCATCATCATTCGCTTGACTTGATGATACTTCCCCTCAGTCAATGTCAAATCCGCATGCTGTGGCCCGCGAATAACAAGCTTGGCGGGTTTGCACCTGAAGTCATCGAGCACGATACCCGCCGCGAAAGCGTCGATATCCGGTTTGTTAAATTCTCTGCCATCTGTCTCAACTCGATACGTTTTGGGTATTTCCCACTTTGGTGAAATCAAGCGGTGGGCCAGCGCGCCATCATTGGTAAACAACAACAATCCGGTCGTGTCCTTGTCCAACCTTCCGACCGGGAAGAGACCGGCATGGGAGAATTCAGTGGGAATCAGCTCGTACACCGTCGGGAACCATTTGTCCTCAGCGGCGGTCACATAACCTGCCGGCTTGTGCATGGCCAGATGGATTGTGTGCACCGGATGGATTCTGCGCCCATCCACCTCCACACGTGAATAGTCGGATTCCGCAAGGATCAGCCCGGGATTGTCAACCGGCCGACCGTCACAGCGGACCCTATGCCGCCGAATCAATTGTTTCACTTCTTTACGAGTGCCATAGCCGGCGTTGCTCAATAATCGATCTATTCGCATGCTCATATTATAGCATTCTAATCAATGCGTTTTTTTGATAAAATAGTCGTGTATGAATTTTGAAGGAGCCATTTCATGGATTGTTTAGAAGGAGCGCTGCTCGGTTCCTTATGGTCGGACACTGATTTCGAAAACACCCGCCACCGTGGCGCGGCGCTTTGGTTGAGCGTCGTATTTTGGTTGTTGGGCGGCTGGTTTGTCACCCGCGCCAACAAGGGCTCGGTTTTTTACAGTCAACCGTTATTGTGGGCTATCTTATTGTTTGTGTTGATCCTCGTATCACCACTGCTGTCATATATTTACTATGACGTCGGTGTGCCGGCCCGTTTGGGTATCTTGTTGATACAGACCGTCAAGTACGGATCTGTTTATTTTTTGCTTTATAGTTTGGCTGTGCCCCATTTGATATTGGGTGAGGAAAGCCTGTTTGATGTTTTCATGAAACGATATGACGATGTGATCTCCGGTTTTCTGGAAAACAGCAATATCTTAAACTCGATGAATGGACTTGTGACAGCGGTTGTCATTTTGGCTGTCGCGGTTGTGTTGCTGATGGCGATCGCAATATTGTTTCTGGCTTTTTTCCCTTCCGGAATGTTACGGTTGACCGCGTTTTTACAACATCTGTTCGACATCTTGTTTTTGAGGATCACAAAGGACAGACGACAAAACAAAGCACGCAAAACTAAAAGCGATCTGTTTTCCAAAAAAACTGCGGAACCATTTAACCCGGACGAGTTTCATCAACCTGAATCTAGGGAAATGTCTCGTGAAGTTCGACTTCACACGATACCCGGGCTTTCACAGAACAAACAAAAACCGCCTATGAGCAATGAATAATTTAAACCGAAACTGAATTGCGCCGCAATCAGAATCGGGTCTCAACAAATTTAACATCTAAGAAGAACGCCACGGATTGACCGGGAGAGGTAGGACTCATTATGAAACGCACTAAGATTGTTTGCACCATCGGCCCCGCCAGCGACGCGCCGGAAATACTGGAGCAGTTGATGCTCAACGGTATGAATGTCGCTCGTCTGAACTTTTCACATGGCTCTCACGAAGAACAAAAAGCCCGTGTTGAACGGATCAAGGAGATACGGGAAAAGTTGGACCTGCCGGTTGCTCTTCTACTGGATACCAAAGGACCGGAAATTCGCACCGGAACATTTAAAGACGATCATGCGGAATTTAAAGTTGGACAAAAAGTTGTGATTCGACATAAAGATGTTGTGGGAAACGCCAATGAGTTTTCCGTCACCTATAAAACGCTGGCGCAAGACTTGAAAGAAGGCTCGATCATCCTCATTGACGACGGCTTAATTGAACTTGCTGTTGAATTCATAGAAGGCAAGGATGTCCACTGCGTGGTGAAAAACGGAGGCACGCTGTCAAACCGCAAAAGCCTCAATTTGCCCGGTATCAGTTCGAATCTGCCCGCGTTGACAGAGAAGGATATAGAGGATATCAAGTTCGCGATCGAACATGACTTTGACTTTATCGCCGCTTCCTTTGTGCGCAAGGCCGATGATGTTCGGAAAATCCGTTCCGTCCTCGAGGACAACGATGGTGAGTTTATCAATATTATCGCGAAGATTGAAAATCAGGAAGGCGTCGATAACTTCAATGAGATTTTGGATGTGTCAGATGGCATAATGGTGGCGCGTGGCGATTTAGGTGTTGAGATTCCACCTCAAAAGGTTCCGATGCTGCAAAAACAAATGATACGCAGTTGTTATCGCAAAGGGAAATCCTCGATCACGGCGACTCAGATGCTGGACTCCATGATTCGCAACCCGCGCCCGACAAGGGCTGAGGTCAGCGATGTGGCGAACGCCATTATGGATGGAACGTCAGCGGTCATGCTGTCAGGTGAGACCGCTTCAGGAGACTATCCTGTCGAATCCATCAAGATGATGAATAATATTTGCGAGACCACCGAAAACGCGTTCGATTACTGGGAGGCGTTTCGCCAAGACACCCAATACATCGCGCCGAGCGTGACAAACGCGGTGGGGCACGCCTGCTGTATGACGGCGATGGATCTGAAGGCGAAAGCCATTGTGGCGGTCACAATGGGTGGGCGCACCGCGCGCCTGATGTCGCGTTTTCGTCCGTCCTGTCCGATTATCGCGCCAACTGTCTCGTTGCGGGCTCGCAGACAGCTCAACATCTGCTGGGGTGTCGTTCCGGTGCTGGTCAAAGAGTTGATCGACACCGACGATCTGTTTAAAATGGGCACTCAAAAAGCATTGGACACCGGTATCGTTCAAGAAGGCGACATCGTGGTCATTTCCGGAGGCACGCCGGTCGGTGTAAGCGGCATGACCAATACCATGAGAGTCCAGACGGTGGGACGATTGCTGAGTCAAGGCATCGGCATCAACCTGGGCAAGGCGACCGGAGAGGTTCGCATCATCACGCCCGAGAACCGTCAACAGGTTGATCTGGCGGATATGAGAAACAGTGTTATCGTTGTTCATGACACAGACAACAGCATGCTGCCGATTCTAAAAGTTTGCCGCGCAATTGTCGCGGAAACCGACAACCCTGACTGCCATGCCGTGACGGTCGGTAAAATACTGGAATTGCCGGTGGTATATAATTGTAAAAACGCCACAAAAATACTGAAAGAAGGAACCTCGGTGGTCGTTGACTCCGAGCGTGGTCTGGTTAACTGATAAAATGAGCCGCGCCGAAGCAAGCGCTTGGGCTTGGAAGATCAATGAGATCTGAATTTATGACGAAAGGGATAGCAAACAGAGTCAAATGACAGCGACTGATGGGATCATCATGAATCAGCAGGTTTATTTCCAGAATGGGCAGACTCGAAAGTTGGCATTTCGACTGCGCTCACTGAAGGTGTTGCTTCAGCAATTGCAGCGATATGAAAATGAGTTGATCGGAGCGTTGGAAACGGATTTGGATAAAGCGCCGTACGAGACGTTTATGACCGAGCTCTCAGTTGTCTATCGTGAATTGTCTTATTGCATTCAACATTTGAAAGATTGGGACTCGTCAGAGACTAAACGGACGCGCAGATTTGGCGGCAGAGCGAACACGGAGGTGCGCCGCGAACCACACGGCGTGGTTTTAATACTGTCTTCTTGGAGCAATCCGTTGCTTAACACCTTGATTCCGCTAATTAACGCCCTCAGCGCGGGCAATTGCGTTGTAATTAAACCGTCTATCCGAACGCCGATCACCACAGATTTGCTCGCCGGTTTATTGACGGAAATCTTTCCCGCCAAATATGTAAAAGTGGTGGTGGGAAGCAAGGATGCCGCTGTCAAATTGATTCAGGATAGACCGAATTTTGTTTTTTTTAACGGGCACGCGAGCAACGGTCGCCGCGTGATGAGAGAGGCGAATCGCTGGTTGATCCCTGTCAGCGCGCATCTGGACAGCAAATGCCCTTGTGTGGTGTCGCAAACAGCGGATATCCCGCTGGCGGCGAAGCGCATCATCTGGGCGAAGTTATTGAATGTCGGTCAGTCCGCCTATGCTCCGGACTATGTGATCGCCCATGAATCCATTAAGACGGAACTGATTGAACAGATGATCACCTTGTTGCGCTCGACATACGGCGTCGATCCAACCCATAATCCCGAATTTCAACGAGTGGTGAGTCGAGAACATTTTGATCGACTGCGAAGTTTGATGAACAGTGGACGAATCATGTGGGGAGGCCGGGCGAATGAGGAGACATTGCAAATCGAGCCGACCATAATTGACCGTGTGTCCTGGAAAAGCCCGGCGATGAAACAATATATTTATGGGCCGGTGCTTCCTGTTCTGACATATAATGATTTCACCGCCACTTTGCACTCTTTAAACAACCTTCCACATCCAACCTCACTGTATCTGTTTTCCAATGATCAGTACGAGATTGACTTGGTGAAGCGATTTGGGATCTACGGCACTTGTTGTATCAACGATCTGGTTGTGCAGACGATGTATCCCGATCTTCCGATCGGTGGTGTGGGTTATAGTGGATTTGGCAGCTATCATGGCAAAGCCGGTCACGATTTATTCAGCCGCTTAATCACCATTTATGAATCGGATACCAAAAAAGAGAAAAATTATCGCTACCCACCGTTCCCACTCAACTGGTCGGGCCTAAAACGTTTCTTTAAATGACAGATGATCGATTTATACGACCGAACGCGGCTCGAGCTTTTTGAGCCGCGATTAATTTGATTTCGAAATGTTCACCAATCGTTTGAAATATGGTCATATTTTTTGGGATTTCCACACCGCTTTTCGTGAAGAATATTGTTAAAATTGGTTGTCAAAGTGACAAAGTCAAGAAAAGAGGCATATTTATGAATCAGTATTATCGAACACCGGCACCGGGACCATATGGTCAGCGTCCGGCAGGCGATCCGAACCGGCCGTCCGGTTATCAGACGCGCCCGGACAATCAATATACGCAAAGCCAAGGTTTTGAAAAGCCTCAGCCCCGCGCCGCCAAAAGAAATACCGGCCGCGCCATTGGCTTTATCGCGCTTTTAGTTGTCTGCACAGCGCTCAGTGGGATATTGGGCGGTTATGTTGGAGCTCGGAAGTTTTCGGCTTATCCTGTCGATTCAGGCATGGGTGGCGTGCCCGCGCAGACTGTCACGTCGTCATCTTCGGAGGAGACCGAAGCCACGACTTCTAGCCTGACTCAGACACAACAAGGAACGAGCCCGGGCGACGCGCTCAGCGTTGCGGACGTGGTCGCGCAGGCCTCCCCCTCGGTTGTCGCGATCAACACCACCTCACTGGTGCAAAATATGTATGGCCAGGTGGGAACGGTTCCCGGAGCGGGTTCGGGTGTGATTATTCGTACGGATGGATATATCCTGACGAACAATCACGTGATCGGTAACGCGACGGACATATTGGTTACCTTGGCCTCCGGTGAGACACTTCAGGCGACGTTGGTGGGAGCTGATTCAAGTAATGATCTGGCGGTGATTAAGGTGGATGAGACGGATTTACCGGCGATTACAACCGCCACTTCCACCGATCTGCGCGCAGGCGACTCAGTGATCGCGATCGGAAATCCATTTGGCCAGCTGGAGGGCAGCGTGACCAGTGGGATTATCAGCTCGGTCAATCGAAATGTCGAAGTGGAAGATTCCGTGCTATATAACGTGATACAAATTGACGCGGCCATCAACTCGGGTAATTCGGGAGGCGCGCTGTTGAATACGAAAGGCGAGCTGATTGGCATCAATTCGGCGAAAGCCGGAGGGGACGGCATCGAAGGGATCGCATTCGCGATACCGACGGACACCGCGCTTCCGATCGCCGAACAGCTGATCTCAATTGGAGAGGTGCAGGCTCCTGAAGTTGGTATTTCCGGGTCGACAGTCTCCACGGAAATGCAGTACGCCTACCAATTGCCGGCCGGAGTGCTGATTGAAGTGGTTAAACCCGGCAGCGCGGCTGACGTGGCGGGTCTACAGCGCACCGATATCATCTCCCGTTTCAACGGTGAGGAGGTGAACAGTGTGCAGGACATAACCGCGCTCAAGAATCGCCTGAAGGCGGGGGACAGTGTGGAGGTGAGCTTTTATCGGGACGGAACAGAACAATCGACCACTCTGGTGCTGCAGTCGCCGGATGATTGAAATCAGCTTCGATGATTCGTGGCTACCCGACCGATCGTCAAGTGCTTGTTCTCAAATAAAAGAAGGTTCGCAACTCAATCGATAGACCGCCTCGATATCCTCGTCGTTGAGCGGAGCGTATTGTCCGGCCAGGCCATTTGGCAGACGTTTGACGGTTTTCACCAGCTCGGGGATGTCAGCCGGATCACAACCCCCTTCTTCAAAGGTAAGTGGCATGCCGACACTTCGGAAAAATGACGCCAACCGCCGGATGCCGAGTTCGGCGATTTCGATCTCATTTGATCCTTCGGTCACGCCCATGACATTCTTGGCGAATTGTACGATTTTGTGAGGATTGCGAGGCAGTTGGTAGCGTAGCCAGGCGATTGTGATAAAAGCGAGGCCGGCACCATGGGCGATGTCATATTTAAAACTAAGTTCGTGTTCCAAGGCGTGACAGCTCCAGTCGTGCTCGCGCCCGACCCCACAGATATTATTGTGAGCCAATGTGCTGGCCCACATCAAATTGGCGCGAGCTCCATAGTTTTTAGGATCTACAAGAATAGTCGAGGCGGCTTCCATTATGGTGCGCAGCAGACCTTCAGACAGTCGATCGGTCAGTTGGACATCGGGCGTGTTCGAAAAGTAACGTTCCATAATATGGGACATCATATCGACCACACCACAACCCGTCTGAAAAAGTGACAACGTATAAGTCAATTCGGGATTCATAATCGCGAAAACCGGACGAATATGGTCATTGTTCAGACCACGTTTCAAACCTTTTTTTGTAAAATTGATAACGCTTGAATTGGAGCCTTCACTGCCGGTGGCGGGAAACGTCATGACGGACCCCACAGGCAGTGCGCAAGTCAGCGGGACTTGATACGAGAAAAAGTCCCACAGAGGGGTTTTCGGATTGGCCGCCCCGATGGCCACCGCTTTACAGGTGTCGAGCACGCTGCCCGCTCCGACTCCCAAAATTAGATCAATGTTGTTTTTGAGCGCGAAATCGACGCATTCATTCACCAATTCGACACGCGGATTGGGCTGGACACCACCGATTTGATGGTGAGTGATCCGCTCATCGTCCAGCGACCGCAGAACATGCTTCAACAGACCGGAACGGATTACCGATCCACCTCCATATATAACCAATACATTATTGGCTCCGATGGCGCGTACCTGTTCGCCGACTTGTCTCTCTGATCCGGCTCCAAACACAAATTGTGTAGGCGCTTTGAATGTGAAATCAAGCATATGCACTCCTTTTCATTTGTCCTGAAGATAAATATTTTTATAAAGCATAAAACCAAAAATGATCGAAAGCAAATTCAAACTGTGCGGTTCGCCTAACTAATGCGAATATATATCAAGTTAGTATTGTGTCACGTTGACATATTCGACACTGTATATGTACAATTATGTCATGTAATTGTATTAAAAAACAATTGCCAATCAACACTATCAGCCGGGGTTTTCCCCATCCGAACAGGTTTTGAGGTAAGAATATGGGTAGAGTAGTAAAACTGGGTATCGTCGGTACCGGACGAATTGGCCAAACTCACATCAACAACATTAACAAGCTTGTTGAAGGCGCTGAGGTCATCGCCGCGGCAGACATCTTCATCGACAAAAGCCGTGAGGCGGTTGAAGCGCTGGGCGTGAAGTACACGTACGAAGATTACAAAGATCTGATCGCCAACCCCGAAGTCGAGGCAGTCATTGTCGCAAGTTCAACCGACACGCACGCTGAAATCTCGATCGCCGCCGCCAAAGCGGGCAAAGCTGTTTTCTGTGAGAAACCAATCGACAAGGATCTGGACAAGATCAGAGAGGTTTTGGATGTTGTGAAAGAGACCGGCGTCAAATTCCAGACCGGTTTCAACCGCCGTTTTGATCACAATTTCCGCCGTGTTCGTGACATGGTCGATTCCGGCAGAATTGGAGATCCTCATATTGTTCGGGTCACATCACGAGATCCTGCCCCACCGCCGGTAGATTACATTAAAGTCTCGGGCGGCATTTATTTTGACATGATGATTCACGACTTTGATATGGTTCGTTTCCTGAGTGGCAGCGAAGTGACCGAAGTCTTCGCGACCGGCACCGTGCTGATCGACCCCGCCATCGGCGAGGCCGGTGATGTTGATACCGCTCTTGTGATTTTGAAGTTTGCCAACGGCGCGATCGGAACCATCGACAACAGCCGTCAAGCCGTTTATGGTTATGATCAACGAGTCGAGGTGCTGGGATCCAAGGGTTTGGCGAAGTGTGAAAATGATAAGCCATCCACCGTTGAAGTGTTCACCGTGGATGAGCCCACTTCGGATAAAATCCCATATTTCTTCCTTGATCGCTATACCGGAGCGTTTGTCGACCAATTTACTTCGTTTGTCAAAGCGATTGTTGAGGACACACCGACCGCCGTCAATGAGATGGATGGTTACCGCGCTGTTCAAATCGCTTACGCGGCCGCTCAATCCCTTAAGGAAGGGCGTCCGGTCGAAGTGGAAGTTTAATTTTCGCTTATCAGCTACCCGCCGCGATCAACGCGGCGGGTGGCTTTGTTTTATGAACAACCATTGAGCGTCACCGCATAATGTTTCGACTCGGTGTCGGTGCGAACCGTCTAACGCGCCGCTATCCAATCGCAACCGATACCGATGAAGCAGTTTCTTATCCGAGGCGTGGTGTTTTTTGCTATGAATCATAAGAAATTTCGCTATAATGTGATTATTGGATTGTTTTCCGAGAAGGGTCGGAAACTATACAAAAGGAGAAAGAGGTAAGGTAATGGCAAAAACAATTCGTTTGACGATGGCTCAGGCCCTGGTCAAATTTTTGGACAACCAGTACGTCGAGTCCGATGGAGTCGAAAACAAATTTGTAAAGGGCATGTTTGGCATTTTTGGTCACGGCTGTGTCACCGGAGTTGGTGAAGCGCTCGAGTTCGAAGATCATAACCTCACGTTTTATCAAGGGAAAAACGAACAAAGCATGGGGCTGGCCGCGATGGCCTACGCGAAACAGAAAAAACGCAAAGAGATCATTCCTTGCCTATCATCCATTGGCCCCGGCGCGTTGAACATGGTCACCGCTTGTGGTTGCGCCACCGCGAACAGAATTCCATTGCTTGTTCTGCCGGGAGACACATTCGCTTCCCGCCAACCTGACCCTGTTTTGCAACAAGCTGAGATATTTGACAGTGTCGGAACCACCGTTAACGACTCCTTTAAGGCGGTCACCCACTATTTTGACCGCATTCAACGGCCCGAACAGTTGATGAGCGCGGCGATCCACGCGATGCGCGTGCTGACCGATCCCGCCGACACGGGCGCTGTTTGTCTCGCCATGCCACAAGATGTAGAGGCGGAAGCTTATGACTATCCGGAATATTTTTTCCGCAAACGCGTTTGGCATAACGACCGCAGGGCGCTGACTGAAAGTCAGATCGAGCGGGCTGTCGAGATCATCAAAGCTTCAAAGAAACCGATTATGATTTGTGGTGGCGGTGTGGTCTATTCCGAAGCGGGAGACGCCTTCCGTGCATTCGCCGAGAACCACAACATTCCATTTGGTGAGACACAGGCGGGCAAAGGCACCATCGCCTGGGATCATCCCAATAACCTGGGCGGCATCGGTGTGACCGGTACTAAAGCGGCCAACGTCATTGGCAGAGACGCCGATCTTGTTATCGGTGTGGGTACCCGTTTTTCAGACTTTACCACCTCTTCAAAGTGGCTGTTCCAGAATCCCGATGTCAAATTCCTGAATTTGAACATCACACCCTTTGACGCTGTCAAGATGGACGGCGAGGCGATTCTGGGTGACGCCCGCGAAGGATTGATCGCGATTGACAAGGCTTTGGGCGATTACAAAGCGTCCTATGCCGACGAATATAAAAATGCGAAAGAAGAGTGGATCAAGATTTCAGATGAAGTCCGCGCTTCAGAGCATTCGGACGGTCTGCATCAGGTGCGCGCTGTCGCCGAGATCAATGAATTCTGCCGCGATCAGGATATTGTAGTGTGCGCCGCGGGCAGTCTGCCCGGCGATCTGCAGAGAATGTGGAGACCCGGCGACGCGGGAACCTATCATGTTGAATATGGTTTCTCCAACATGGGATATGACTTGAATGGCGCCCTTGGTGTCGCCATGGCCGCGGACGATGATGTCGAGGTCTACGCGATGGTCGGTGACGGTGGATACATCATGTTGAACGCCGAAATCCACACAATGGTCCAAGAAAATCTCAAGGTCAATATCATGGTTCTTGACAACCAGGGTTGGGGCTGTATTGAGGATCTGCAAAACGAGCACGGCGGAAACAGCTATGGCACCGTGTTCCTGAGTAGAAAATCAAAAGACGATCAGACCTTGGAAGGTCCACGCATGATCGTAGACTTCGCGAAGAATGGCGAATCACTGGGGTGCAAAGGTTATTCAGTTGACACCGTCGAGGGGCTCAAAGCCGCGTTGCAGGACTGCCGCGACAATGTTTCCGGACCGTCTGTGTTTGACGTCAAAGTTGTGCCCAAGACGATGAGTCAAGGTTATGAATCATGGTGGCATGTCGGTGTCGCTTCCGTTTCGAAATCCGAAGAGGTTTTGGAAGCGCGCAAGGTCTTGGAAAAATATATTAGCGAAGCTCGCGTATATTGATGTTCCTTGAAAACATAGAACGAATCGTGTTCTGATATTTTCCGCGTCGCGTTCAGCCATAATGGTTGCACGCGACGTGGCATTGAAACCTAAAACGGAAAAGAGGTCAATATGTTAAATCCTGATAACGTGAAACTTGGTATTGCTCCGATTGGCTGGACAAACGATGATCTGCCCGAGCTCGGCAAAGAGAACACCTTCCAACAGTGCGTAAGTGAGATGGCTTTGGCCGGATTCACCGGTTCGGAAGTTGGCGGGAAATACCCCAAGGATCCGGCGGTTTTGAAACCGATGCTGGACATTCGAGGCATTCAGATTTGTAACCAATGGTTCTCATTGTTCTCGACCACCAAATCATTGGACGAAAATATCAAAGCGTTCAAAGAGCAACTATCTTTTCTGAAGGCAATGGGCGCGACCGTTATTGGCGCATCTGAACAGGGAAACTCAATTCAGGGAAAACCTGTGCCGATTTTTGATGAGAAACCGGTTTTTACCGATGAACAGTGGAAGGTCTTTGCTGATACCTGCAATACATTGGGACAGATCGCCAAAGATGAAGGTATGATGTTCACCTATCACCACCATATGGGCACCGGCGTGCAAACCGAAGCGGAAACTGATAAGTTTCTCGAAATGACCGATCCGGACCTTGTCTATCTGTTGTTTGACAGTGGTCACTTCACATTCTCCGGCGAGGACGCCGCGGCAATGCTCGAGAAATATATCGGCCGTGTGGGACATGTCCATCTGAAAGACGTGCGGATGTCGATTCGCCAGGAAGTGATTGACAAGAAGATGAGTTTCCTTGATGCGGTGGCCGCGGGCACATTTACTGTTCCCGGTGATGGCGATGTCGATTTCACCGCCATTTTTGAAATTCTGGCAAAGCATGATTACAAAGGCTGGGTAGTGGTTGAGGCGGAGCAAGATCCCGCGAAAGCGAATCCGTTTGAGTACGCGCTGAAGGCGCGCAACTATATCCGTGAAAAAACCGGTCTTTGAGACAAGACATAGTTAGTTTTCGCGAAGGCTTGATCTTTTCAAAATTATGATTTAACCAGATTCATTATCACAAAGAAAAAAGCTGACTTGTAAACGAGTCAGCTTTTTTCTTTGTGATTTTTCAACAGTTATTAAGAAGCGAGCGGAAATGTCATTGCGGTTTGTGTCTGTAGACTTTCCGGTTTTCAATCGGATTTCCGTCCGCGGAGACCAGTTCATCCGCGCGCACGATGACAAAACCTTTGTTTATTAAATCAGGAATGATCTGTTCCACCGCCTCGATTGTTGATGGATAGATATCATGAAACAATATGACATCACCATCTTTAACTTTTTCATTGACAACTGAGATTATTTTGTCTGAATCCATACTGTCCCAGTCTCTGGTGTCGAGCGACCAGTTCAGAATGGGGCGGTTGATGGTCGACTTAACTCGATCGTCATAGCTTCCGTAAGGAGGACGAATCAAGGCGGGTCTCACTCCCGTCGCGTCGCCAACGATTTGATCGGTCATTGTGATTTCCTCGATCAACTCCTCATCATCCAATGTTATAAGATCCTGGTGTGAGGTGGAATGATTCACCAGTAAATGCCCTTCGTCCGTCATCCTGCGCAATGCTTCGTCTTGTCCCAAAGCACGGTCACCCAACAGGCAAAATGTAGCGTCGATGTCGTAGCGTTCCAGCAAGTCCAATAGTTGATGAATGGTCTGTGAGTTCGGTCCATCATCAAAGGTCAAAGCGACGGTCTTGCCGCCTGTGGCCGCTTCGGGAAGTCCGGTTCGCAATGACTGAAAGGGATACTCGCGGTTAGACTGTGAGGAGGATGATTCGTTTTCCACAGAAACCACTTCACCGGTCGTTGATGAAGTTTGAGAGTCCACAGTTTGGGTTATCTTCGCGGCGATTGAAGGATGGATCTCATTTTGCGCGAAACGAACGGTGGACGGTGACGCCGTGGTCGTTGTGAGTGAGGCGATGAAAGGAATCGTCGGTATGGACTCGGACTCGGTGGTCACCTGCTCTGTGGGGGCGACGAGCATGACTTCTGAGTGTGCCTCAGAGGGGAGGAGAGTAGTCGTCGCGACAGTCGACTCGCTAAGAGTGGTTTCGCTCAATACAGTGTCAGTCGTTTCAACCTGTGAATCGTTGATCTTTTCATCGTCTTCGCTGTCTAAGACGGAATCAACGCTCGGATCACTGTGAGAGATATTTCCGACCTTCACATATGTTTTGGGCAAAGCGATGCCGCCAAAATTCAGATCCAACATATTCATATCCATTGAATTGCCGGATTGGGATGAGTCCAGGGAATCAATATTCTGAATGATCTCACTTCGAGGTGGTGTTTTGTCGCAACCAAACAAAGTGCCGGAGATACAAATACCGATCAAAGCTAAAATAATAATTTTTTTATTCATAAAACAAAATGTCCTAATTCTGTCAATTAATTTTCGCCGGTAGCGGATAATTGCGAAGCACAAAGGATAAGCAGTCCCCCCCCACCGCTTCGTTACAATCATGTAACAAAATAATAACACCAAGGGGTCGCTGTTTCCAGCAAAAAACCACTTAATCAATCATTTTTTCACAATTGGACAGAAAGTTTGGGAATTATAAATAGTTTTTGTGGTGACTTACAAATAAATGGAGCCCGGCTTGCCAGGCTCCGTGAAATCACTAAACAAAACGTTCAAAAAGCACGTGTGAGACACATGCTTTTTGTTCGCTGATTATTTCTTAGCGGAATAGTTCATCATAAAGTTAATGACACGCTCTCTGTCCTCGGGAATTTCGCATTCCACATTGATCTCTTTCGCTTCCGCGACTTTGAGGAACGGGGCAAAACCAACAAGGGCGGACAGCATGCTGTTTGTGACAAGTCGATCACCATCTTCGGTGATCAGTGTGACTTTGCCTTTGCATTGTTGTATCATTTTCGCGAATTCTTCAACATCAACATTATATAGTTTCATAAGTAAATCCTCCTTGGATTCAGTAATCAGCTCTACTTAATAATTTTACTATAGTTGACTATTAAGTCAAGAAGTCTAAGACACAGAACTGTTTTTTGATCCTTGATAATCTTTGTGCACATTGGCAGTTAATTTGTATATTATGTATAGAACAAACAAATGGAATGATGCGAATGGCTGTCGCTATCATATAGCACGATGATTGGGAGAATATTGGCTTGTGAGAACACTAAAACGATATTTGCGTCCTTATTTACCGCAATTTGTCTTTGGCCCCATGGCAAAACTGATTGAAGCGGTAATTGAACTATATCTACCGATGTTGATGGCGTATATGATTGATTTCGGAGTCAGTCAAAACAATGTCGCGGTTGTGCGCGATGGTAGCGTCAAAATGGGGATTTTGATTGTTGCCGGTCTATTATTTTCCCTGACCTGTCAATATCTGGCGTCAATTGCTTCACAGGGAGTGGGCACACATGTGCGGGACGGTTTGTACGATAAGATCATGAGCATGCCGACCTCCGAGTTGGATAGATTTGGAACGGGTTCGCTAACCAATCGATTGACAGTCGATGTCACTCAATTACAGGTTGGAGTGGCGATGAGCATTCGTTTGTTGACGCGCTCACCTTTCCTTTGTATTGGTGGTTTCATAATGGCCGCGACCATTCACTTGAAGTTGTCTTTGATTCTCCTGATCGCGATTCCTTTATCGATTATTTCGCTTTATTTTGTTATGAGAACCACCGTTCGACTATTTAAGATCGCCCAGATTAAACTGGATAAACTTGCGGAGCTCGCTCAGGATAATCTAACAGGTGCGCGCGTGATTCGAGCTTTCCATCGTCAAGAGAGAGAAAGAGAGTTTTTTGGCAAAAAGAATCGTGAATGGGAAACTGTTTTGATCAAAGCCGGCAATATCGCCGCATTCGTCAATCCGTTTACTGTGCTGATATTTAATCTCGCTATCGTTGGTGTCTTGTACGCGGGCGGCCTGCAGATACAAGCCGCCGGTTTGACTCAAGGTGAGTTGATCGCGCTGGTGAATTACTTGACGCAAATCGTCGCCGCCATGATTGTGGCCGCGAATTTGGTGGTCACGTTGACGAAAGCCATCGCCTCCGGGGAGCGAATCGCGGAAGTTTTTACCTCCGCTGAGAAGGTTGAGCAGGCGAAACGCGAAGATTTGTATGTTTCTGATTGTGAGGATGCCAAATTAACTCCGGCGCTTCTTGTTTGTGAAGGGTTGACTTTCACCTATCCCAATTCCGGAGAACCGGCTTTGAGCGATATTGAATTCACCTTAGGACGCGGCGAGACATTGGGCGTTATCGGTGGAACGGGGTCGGGAAAATCGACCTTGGCGTATATCTTATCAGGAATTTACACTCCATCCGGTGGAGAAGTTCAACTAGATGGGACACCGCTTGAAAAACTGCCGCGCAACCTTCTACAGCGTCAGATTCATTTGGTTTTTCAAAAACCTACGCTGTTCAGCGGAACCGTCGAATCCAATCTTCGCCTCGGAGCGCCGGAAGCGACAGAAGCAGAGCTATGGGAAGCCTTGCGGATCGCTCAGGCGGAAGACTTCGTGCGTGACAAGAAAAATGGATTGAATCACGAGGTGGAACGTGACGGAACAAATTTTTCGGGTGGACAAAAACAACGCCTGGCGATCGCGCGCGGGTTGGTGTCGCGCCCGGAGCTGTTAATCCTGGATGACAGCAGCAGCGCTTTGGATTACCTGACTGACGCGGCCTTTAGTTCAGAACTGAGCAAATGGAAAGGTCGGGACACGGCTTTGATCGTCATTTCTCAACGCATCTATCAGGTCGCCGGAATGGATCGGATTTTGGTCTTGGACAATGGCAAGCCATGCGGGCTGGGAACGCATGATGAGCTGATGTTCACCAGCCGGCTGTATCGCGAAATCTACGAATCACAACAGGATAAAGATGAGGAGGATGTTTAAATGAAATCAAAACACTCTGAGAGATTTGATATCGCTCCTAAGAATGGCACATTTTGCAGGCTGTTGAAACAAATCATGCGACATCCGTTTCTCCTGTTAGCGGTTTTTATGAGCGGTTTACTGGCGGGAGCCTGTCTGATAGCGGCGCCATATGTGATTGGTGTGTCGATTGACATGATGATTGTGGGTGAAGCGTTGGATTGGCCAAAACTGAGTGGCTTGTTGTTGATTTTGATCATTCTTTTCCTATTGAATGCGCTGTTTCAATGGTTGTTGACGCTGCTCGCGAACCGCGTGTCGGTGTTGGCCACCTCAGAGATTCGAAAGGCGGCGTTTGATAATTTGTCCCGTCTTTCGCTCAGCTTTGTGGACTCACATCCTTCGGGAGATTTTGTCTCACGGCTGACCAATGACGCGGACGCCATTACGGAAGGATTGAACCAACTAATGATCCAATTGGGTTCAGGCGTCCTGACCATGGTCGGGTCACTTGTTGTGATGCTGATAATCGATGTGCGGGCCGCTTTGGCGATGGTGGCTGTCACGCCCCTGATTTTTGTGGTCACAGCTGTGATCAATCGCAACTCGGTTAACATGTATCGACGACAGGCCATCGCGGCAGGTGAATTGAACGCGTTCGCTGACGAGACCATCGCCGGACAGGTGGTCGCGCGCAGCCTCGGCGCGGAGCCTGTTTTCCAAAATAGATTCAAAGAGCTGAATTCAAAATTATATGTGGTGGGGCAAAAAGCGCAGTTTTATTCTTCACTCACAAACCCGGGTGCGCGTTTTGTCAACCATATCGCCTACGTTTTGGTAGGGATTCTGGCTTGTCTATCAGGACTGGCGGGGGCGATCACTGTCGGAAAAATTTCCAGTCTGCTTAGCTATGTGACGCAATTCGCCAAACCGGTGAACGAGTTCGCCGCGGTGTCCTCACAATTCCAAAACACTCTGGCGGGATGTGAGCGACTGTTTGAGTTGATTGACGCCAATTTCGAAGATCTGCGCCTGGCGCTGCCCGATCTTGTGGTGGACAGGGGAGAAGTGAAATTTGATTCTGTTTCTTTTTCATATGTCAAAAATCAGCCATGGATCACAGGACTTGATCTAGATGTACCGCCACGCGGTCAGGTCGCGATCGTTGGGCCTACAGGCGCGGGAAAAACAACGCTGGTCAATCTGTTGATGGATTTTTACGCGCTCGACTCAGGACGCATTTTAATTGACGACGCGGACGTTCAGTCTGTAAACGTCGCCAGTCTGCGCCAGTCGTTTGGCATGGTGCTACAGGACAGTTGGCTGTTCTCCGGCACTGTTCGGGCCAACATCGCGTATGGACGTCCGGACGCGAGTGACGCGGAGGTGGTCGCGGCTGCTCGGGCAGCCTACGCGCATGAGTTGATCACCCGCTTGCCGAAAGGATATGACACGGTATTGACCGACAATGGCGCGGCGCTGTCAGTTGGAGAAAAACAATTGTTGACCATCGCGCGCGCGTTTTTGACGGATCCCCATATATTGATTTTGGATGAGGCCACGTCCAACATCGATACCCGTACCGAACGTTTGATTCAGCGGGCGTTTGATAAAATGATGAGGGACAGGACCAGCTTTATTATCGCGCATCGCCTGTCCACCATCCGAGACGCCAGCCTCATATTGGTCATGCAGGATGGACGAATTGTACAAAAAGGAGCCCACGATGAGCTTGTGAAGCTCCCGGGGCTCTATCGCTCGATGTACAATAGTCAATATGAGCATACTCATGTTAATTGACTGTCAATACGAGCATACTCATGTTAATTGACTGTCAATACGAGCATACTTATTTTGGCAATTTATAACTGTCTCTCAAAGAAACGGTGCGGTTGAAAATCGGTATCTCTCCCTCGACGCTCTGATGATTGTCGCGGCAAAAATACCCTTGACGCAGAAACTGAAAGCCGATTCCGGGTTTTTCCTTATCCAATCCCGCTTCAAGCTTGCATGATTCCAGCACCGTCAACGAATCCTTGCGAAGCACGGATTCATAACCGCCCTCGGCGCCATCGGGATCCTCAACCGTAAACAGATTCTCATATAGATTGACGCGGGCGTCGACCGCGCTGTTCACGTCCACCCAATGTAGTGTGCCGCGGACTTTTCGACCATCGGTGGCGACGCCGCCGCGACTACGCTCGTCGTACTCGGCATAGACATGGACGACATTGCCATTCTCATCAACTTCATAATCAGTGCAGCGAATGATATAGGCGTGTTTTAGACGGACCTCGTTTCCCGGGAAGAGACGGAAATATTTTCGCGGCGGTTCGATCATGAAGTCATCAGCTTCAATCCATAATTCCTTGCTGAAAGGCAATTGACGCGTGCCGGCGGACGAGTCGTTGGGATTGTTTTCGGCTTCCAGCATTTCAGTCTTGTCATCCGGATAATTAGTCAATGTGAGACGCAATGGATGAAGCACCGCCATGCGACGCTCTGCGCTCAGATTCAGATCTTCGCGCACACAATATTCTAAGAACGCGTGATCAACCGTGTTGGGCACCTTGGACACCCCGATACGGTTGATGAAGTTACGAATTGAAAGTGGGGTGTAACCACGCCTGCGCAAGCCTCTCAAAGTCGGCATGCGCGGATCGTCCCAGCCGTCCACGATCTTTGACTCGACCAACTGCAACAACTTACGTTTGCTCATAACTGTATAATTCATGCCCAGTCTCGCGAACTCGATCTGTCTTGGGTTCGCCGGAAGATCAAGGTTGTCGACTACCCACTCATACAAAGGGCGATGATCCTCGAACTCAATGCTGCAAAGAGAATGTGTGATCTCCTCAATGCCATCCTCGATTGGATGAGCGAAATCGTACATTGGGTAGATGCACCACGTGTCGCCTGTTCTGTGGTGGTCGGTGTGAGAGATGCGATAGATGACGGGATCTCTCATATTCATGTTACCCGAGGTCATATCAATTTTCGCGCGCAATGTATGGGTTCCGTCAGGGAATTCACCGTTTTTCATGCGTTCAAACAAATCGAGACTTTCCTCGGCTGAACGATTTCGATACGGACTGTTGGTACCGGGCTCGGTCAGCGTGCCCCGTGTCTCGCGAATTTCCGTCGCGCTGAGGTCACAGACATAGGCCAGTCCTTTTCGTATCAAATCCCGAGCGTATTCATACATGGCCGGAAAATAATCGCTGGCGTAATAGAATCGATCGCCCCAATCATAGCCCAGCCAGCGGATGTCATCCTGAATGGCGTCGACATACTCAACATCCTCTTTTACAGGGTTGGTGTCATCCATTCTAAGGTTGCACAGACCGTCAAACTGTTCGGCCAAGTCAAAATTGATGCAAATCGCTTTGGCGTGGCCGATGTGCAAATAGCCGTTCGGTTCGGGTGGAAACCGAGTGTGCACCTGTTTTCCCTCGCAGCGGCCACCCGGCGCGATTTCTTCGCTGATCAAAGCTTGAATAAAATTCTGAGTTTCGTCTGTTGTGGTTTCAGCGGCGGCCGGATCGGCTTTCTCCGTTAGATTATTGTGATTATTGTCCATCTTTTCTCCTCTGGTTTGATTTTGTCCGGTTTGATTGATGTCCTTGCGCCCGCTGTCAGTCATTTCGCGCGGCCATTAGTCTGGTTCTGCCAATCTCGATTCTACGCAGCGATTCTTGTTTGCCGAGAAGGGCCAGGATTTCGACCGCCCCTCCGGGAGTCACGGATTTACCCGACACAGCGATTCTCACGGGCCACATAAGATAACCGTTTTTGACCTCCCAGGCCACCGCGGCTCCAATCAGGGTTTCGTGGATGACGGTCCGGGTCCAGTCCTCAACTGTTTCCAACAAAGGAAGGATCCGTGTCAGCATGTCAAGCGAGCTCTCCAAGGTGGTTTTCATTTTTTTGTGCTTATAAATGTCGAGCGAATAATTTTCGTCCGGTTGTTCCAAAAAGCTGATCATCTCCGGGATTTCGTCGAGTGTGGTCAGGCGATTTTGTAAAATGCTCGCCAGCAAACTCCAGTCATATTCCCGATCGGGCAATGTTTTTTTGAAAACAGGTAGACAAAGATTGAGAAAATCAACCTCTGTCATCTTGCGCAGGTACTCGGCGTTGAACCACTTTAATTTATTGAAATCAAAGATCGCCGGTGATTTGCTGATACCGGAAACGTCAAAACGCTCAATTAGCTCTTCCAAACTGAACAGTTCACGTGTGTCGGTGGGAGACCATCCCAGCAACGCGATGTAGTTGATGATCGCGTCGGGCAGATATCCTTCGGCGAGCAGGTCGGAAAAGCCGGTTGCCCCGTGACGCTTGGACAGTTTATGACCATCTTCACCCAAAATCAAAGGCAGGTGAATGTATTGGGGAATATCATAACCAAACGCCTCATAAAGTAAATTATATTTGGGGGTTGAAGACAGATACTCCGATCCGCGCACAACATGTGTTATCGCCATCTTGTGGTCGTCGATGACGTTCGCGAAATTGTAGGTTGGAAAGCCATCGGACTTGATTAAAATCTGATCTTCCAACTCGGTGTTGTCGACCGTGATATCGCCGTACACAGTGTCGGAAAATGTGGTCGTTCCGGTCAATGGCATTTTTTGTCGAATCACACTTGGGACACCCGCGGCAAGCTTGTTTCGCACTTCTTCCGCGCTTAGATCTCGGCAGTGACGGTCATAGCCGGCATGGTCGCCACCGGCTTCTTTCAGTTCAGCCAATCTTTCGGTCGTGCAAAAACAGTGATATGCCTTTCCTTCCTGAACCAGACGCTGAGCCCCTTCGAGGTAGTCATCTTTGCGTTCACTTTGGACATAAGGCGCATAGGGGCCGCCGATATCCGGCCCTTCATCGTGTTGTAGACCGACGGCGCTCAAAGTGTCATAGATCGCGTCGAGCGCGCCTTCGACCAGTCGATCCTGATCGGTATCTTCGATGCGCAAAATAAAATCCCCGCCCGCCGCTTTGGCGATCAAATATTCATAGAGCGCGGTGCGTAGGTTGCCAATATGCATAAACCCCGTTGGACTGGGCGCGAAGCGGGTGCGAACGACGTTGTTGTGCATAAAATATTCTCCATTCTTTTCATATATAATTCATTCATTTCATCATTATAAATTACCATATATGATAAGATAATGACGCATTGTACGCAAAGTTGTTGATGAGGAGATCCGATGTTTGGATATGTTCGCCCATGGAAGGCGGAATTGAAGTTTCGTGAATTCAATCGCTATCGCGCCGCCTATTGTGGGTTGTGCAAGGCGATTGGAGCCCAATATGGACAGCTGCCGCGGATGGCGGTTACTTATGATGTTACCTTCCTTGTGTTGTTGCTTCAAAGTTTGGCTGAACGGGAGGTCGAACTTGTTGAAAGTCGATGTGCTTTGCATCCATTTCGCAAACGTCCGGTCACCGTAATGGACAGCGCGCTTGCCTATGGGGCGGATTTAACAATTTTGCTGACATGGTACAATTTAAAAGATAATTTGATCGATAGAGAACATGTTTTAGTCAGTCGCGTCTCCATGATGGCGATGAAGAAGGCGTTCTTTAAAGCGAGCGCTCGGCAACCATTGGCCGCCGAACGAGTCATGAATCGGATGGACGCCCTGACCAAAGCTGAGGACGGAGGAGACGGTTCAACGGCCATGAGCGAATTCGGCTTGTTGTTGG
The DNA here is from genome assembly GCA_964487355.1 of uncultured Oscillospiraceae bacterium. Taxonomy (GTDB): domain Bacteria; phylum Bacillota; class Clostridia; order Saccharofermentanales; family Fastidiosipilaceae; genus JAXGYX01. Next base: position 50,551 of record CAZAPS010000004.1, on the reverse strand, counting down.
GCGAGCTGGTGGAGATTGGCTTTGCGGACTATCCTTTGGAGGAAGAGTACCATCAGGCACTAAAGATTCTCGGACGGCAGCTGGGTGAATGGATTTATTTGCTGGATGCGTTGGATGACCATGAAGACGATCACAAGCATGGTCGCTGGAACGCATTGTCGCAATTTGATGATCAAATTAACGAGGCCGATCACCGGTTGCAGGAATTGGAAGAGAGTGTCAATCGAACAGCCGCTCTGTTGCCATATTACAACGATGCGGAAATTGTCGGCAACATCATTCAAATGGGGTTGCCCGACACGCGACGGCGGGTGCTTTCCGGTGAACGTCCGACAAAAATATAAACAAAATTTAAGGGGAATATATAGTGGAAACGAAACAATCTTTGTATGAGACATTGGGTGTTCGCAGAGGGGCGACCGACGATGAGATCAAACGCTCGTATCGTGCGCTGGTCAAAAAATATCACCCTGATCATTACCGCGACCACCCATTGCAAGAGCTGTCCAAAGCGAAAATGCAGGAAATCAATGAGGCGTATGAAATTTTGTCCAACCCTAATAAGCGAAGGGCGTATGATCTCACCGGCTCCATCGGTGATCAAACGAACGCGCGCTCAGCGTATGGCGGACAAACCTCGAGCTCTCCATTTGGGGCTCAAGGCGCTTGGGGGCAGCAATACAATTATTATAACCGCGGTTATCGCAATCAAGGTCCTTACAATCGCGACCCCTACTACCGCAGTCGCAACACCGGCGGCGGCTGCTGTCAGCCTTTATGCATGTTGTGTTGCGCTGACTCTTGTTGTGAATGCCTGGGCGGTGACCTCTGCACCTGCATTTGAGCGAGCACAGCCGACCGGCCGACAAGCGGCAGGATCATTGAGAAAGAGTTCTTCAGATGTCTAGCGTCAAAAAAAACGGTCGCCGGCTGTCAGAATCGGCGTCGCTTGCGAAATCAGCTGCCTGGGGGGGTGTGTCGACCGCCGCGATTGTGCTGCTGATGTTTGTTTCAAAAGTCAGTCCGACGGCTGACTTCGCGCTGTTCACGCTGATGTCGACTCTGAGTTGTATCGCGATCATTGAACTGGGGGATCGTTCGGGTCCGCTGATCTGGGTGGCGTCATCTTTGTTGGGCGCGCTATTGATTGGCCTGCCGCATATGTGGCAATTTGTGGTGTTTTTCGGTGTCTGGCCGATGATCAAAAGTTTGATTGAGCGGCGAGTTTCGCTCAGGACACCGCTGGACCTGATGATCGGACTTGGGCTTAAGGCACTGGCGTTTGCTTTTTTGTTGATCTTGGCTTATCTACTCATCACGGCATTTGTACCATCGCTGTTGTACACTCTGACGGAGTTGGTCTCTTTGCCTTCGCTGCTGATTTTCATATTGGCCATGCTGATTTGTTTTATTTATGACTGGGTGCTGACTCAGCTCATTTCGTTTTATTCCAATCGAATTCGAGCACACCTCGCGCGCGGGGGGCGGCGGGGCGATCATCATTAAATTTATGTCTCGCAGGGTTCAATAACGCGGCAGGAATCGATAAAATGAAATCAGTGCATGGCTAGGAGGAACTATGAATACCAACCGAAATAAATTGTTGACCGTTGCCCGATTGAGCGTCACCATGGTGATCTGCGTTTTCTTGCTTTTGACCGGTTTCGCATGCGCGAAGCAGACTGAAAGTGTTGAGGCGGCCGCTTATGGCTCGTATGGTTCGGATTTCGCCGTTGAGTTCGCTGACGCGTACCCGTATCGTAGCCCTTACTCGGAGATGGAGCGATCCGCCGCGCTGATGATCGAACAAGAATTTCGTGATCTGGGCTACAACCCGGAAATACAGGAATTTTCCGCGAAAAATGACGAGGAGTATTCCGGTGCCTCTCAAAACATTATTGTTAAAATCCCCGGAAACGGATTCTATTTGGATGAAGAGCAAAGTGATGGCGAAAACTTTTCGGAGAGTTTGGTTGACGGTGAGGTTTCGACAGATAATTCAGATGAAGGTGGAGCGGTTGTGCCGGTGGTTAAGCGTCAGGTGATCATCGGAGCGCATTACGATGTATCCGTCGCACAGGATCAAAGTGACAGTTTCCCAAACCATAACGGTATTTCCGACAACGCCTCGGGTGTGGCGGCTTTGCTTACTTTGGCGCGTGCGATGAAAGATCAAACCTTCGGTTATGATGTCGTTTTGATCGCCTTTGGAGCGGGCAATGATCAGTTTTCCGGCGCGTATGAATACGCCGGGAAGATGACCGCCGAGGACTCTGGCTCAACCGACGCCGTCTATATTATCGGGCCGATTTACGCGGGCGATAAACTATATGCTCACGCTGGACGAAACGCGCTCAAAACTGAGCAAAAATATGAAATGAGACGCAAATTATACCAGACGACCGATGTTGTGTTTGAACATGAGTTGAGCAGTAAAAATGGAATTGATCTTTTGCTTAATGAAGGAATTTACGAGGTCGAGTATCCGGCTGACAGTGGAGAGCGACATTTTTACAGAGAGTTCACTTTGCGCGACAGCGACTATCTGCCGTTTGATCAGATGAATATACCGTGTGTCTATATTGAATCAGGAAATTATGATTTTAAACGGGCAGACCAAGTGAAAGACTCGACCCACCCCGCGCTGGAAGAGGTGGACGGCAACGTTTCCGGTACCGACTATGACGCGGATGAATTTTTGAAACAGACGCTGCCTTGGGGAACTTTGCAAAAAAGAATCAACAATACAGCGTACATATTATTGGAGGCGGTGCGTAAAGGAGCGCACAATCTGACACCGGTGGAATGAACTGTCGGAAGTCGAAGGGGGATAGGAAATGTTAATCGGTTTTCAGGCGAGACATTTCGCTGTGCTGGACGATTTTTCGATTGGCTTCAATCCTAAATCATGGGATTTGGGACTTGAGCGAGGTCGGGCATCCGACACCATACTGGCAGACTCGGTTTCACGCCCACTTCGATCGCTGACATCTTTTATTGGCAGAAACAGCACCGGAAAAAGCGCGGTTTTCGAGGCGTTGGATTTTTTGTCCGACTGCTCACGCTACGACTTGCCCTACGCGGCGACTTTGAAGTCACGGTCGGGTTTCAGTGAGCTGCGCACCTATGGATGTGAGGACAACACCACCTTGACGGTCCATTGTCTGCTCCCCGAAGCGGGTGAGATATTCAGTTGGTCGCTGACGATCGGAGCGGACTGTCACAATCGCCCGCATATAGTAAAAGAAGAAGTGTTGGGACGATTTTGTTCGGCTGATCTGCTTAGGCGGCTGGACCTGGAATCTTTGTTGCCAAAAATCAGATGGCGGACCGAGGAGTATGACGATGTGCGTGTCTATTTACGTTTGAACAATGGATCAGGAACCATTTGGACTGAAGCCGGTAAAGAATCGGCGGGTGTCGCCGACCGACGGTGGTCCGGCCTGTCGGTCTATGGATCTTTGCTGAGCCACCCTGCGCTTGATTTGTTGTTGCGCTATGTCAGACACTGGTATTTTTGCCGCATCGGCACGAAATCCGCCATGAATCCTGTGGGAACGCAATACAAGGAAGGTGACACGACGCAGCTTGCCTCCGGCGGCGGGCACAAACACCTGAATATTTATGGGAGCAATGTGCGTAATGTTTTACGTTATTTAAAGCGACAGAAACCAAACAAGTATCAGGAGATCATGAGACAAATCACCCAACATATTCCGGGACGGCGAAAAATCAACTTGCGTGAAATTGAAAAGAACCTGCATGTAGGTGAGGCAAAGTTGTTTTTGTTCCTTTTGATGCTGGCCGATCCCCAGCCTCGCCCGTTGATCATGATGGACAATCCGGACACCGGCCTACACCATGAAATGGTCGCCGCGCTGTCGCTTGCCATGAGGGAGGCCACCGTGCGTCACTATGGAGAAGTTCAGTTGATGTTTTCCTCCCATAACACGCTGATGCTGGATATGTTGGCTCCGGAGGAAGTTTGGATTTTCCGCAAATCAATGAATGAGGATGGTGAAAAAATCGGCAGCCATGCAAACTGTGTTGCGGAATCCTCGGTCGTGCGCGCGATGTATGATGAAGGGATCAGTCTGGGGTCACTGTGGTATTCCGGCCATTTTGACAGCATAGACGACGGTGAGGATGCCGAGTATTCATTGGCCGGTGAACCGGATGAGTCGCGGATAAATGTTGTCGACGATCTCAATGATGATTCGTCGAATTCATACATTAAATTTGATTGATGGAGTGTGTATGCTGTTGATTGAAACATTGGTCGAAGATCGGTCCGGCAGTGTGATCATGGATCAGGTGTTGCGCAAGATGATCGCCGCTCAGCCATATCCATGGACACATCACGTGTACGCGCACCGTGGCAGTGGGAATTTTCCCCGTGATTCACGCGAAAAACCGCAGCTTGGAGAATCCACTCTTTTGCCGCTGTTGGGCGCGAAACTGCGAGCCTACCGCAAGGCTTCGCGGGAATCCACGACTCTTTTGATTGTGGTTGTGATGGACACCGACGACCAGCCGCGCGAGCCGATGTTCGAGAAATTATATGAGATCAGTCGGGTGGAGGCAAAGACCGTGCCGCTGATCGTTGGCCTGGCGACTGAGGAAATGGAGGCCTGGATGTTGGGCGACAGACAGGCGATATTGGCCGCCTATCCCGACGCGGACGAAGGTGTGCTGGATGACTATGAGCAAGATAGTGTGTGTGGAACCTGGGAGGTGCTGTGCCATTCGATTTTGCGGGAACAAGCGCCGCGGCTGATTAAGATCGGTTACCCGGCTGTTGGTCAATACAAATTTGAATGGGCCCGAAGGATCGCCTTTCATATGGATCTTGAACGCAATCAATCACCAAGTTTCAGACGTTTTCATGCCGATTTGCGCAGCGCCCTGTTGACGAACGCAGCTCAGGGAGGGAATTTTGAAACATCAATCTCCTGACGCCGCCTATATCCACCTGCCTTTTTGTTCACGAAAATGTGGCTATTGTGATTTTGTCTCTTACTGCGGTGAAGAGAGGCGGGTTGAGGCTTACACCAAGGCGCTTCAAACTGAGATCAGACGGGTGTTGAGGATTACCAAGAAAGACTCATTTTGTGAAAAAGGTGAATTGCGCCCGTTGCGTTCGGTCTATTTTGGCGGAGGCACGCCTAACATAGTTCCCGCCAACTATCTGATCGACATCTTAAACGAATTGAGGCAGCATCCGGGGGTGACGAAAGACGCGGAAATAACGGTCGAGGCAAACCCCGTGTCGGCGTCTGACGAGTGGTTGAAACAGTTAAAGATGGCAGGTTTCAATCGCTTGAGCATCGGTCTTCAGGCGGCACAGCCAAAGCTGCTGAAATTTTTGGGCAGACTTCACAGCCGTGAGGAATTCGTCCGGTTTGTCCGCGCCGCGAAATCCCGGGGCTGGAGCGATATCAACGGTGACATCATGCTTGGTTTGCCGGATCAATCCGTGGATGACGTACTTGAAACTTTGGATCTCATGTTGAACGAAGGTGTGTCTCATATTTCGTTTTATTCATTGATCATTGAACCGGACACGCCATTTTGGGATCTTTTCGCGGGTCCGGCAGGGGAAGAAATGTTGCCGGACGATGAAACTGAACGCGCCCTTTATCATGCGGCGGTGCGTCATTTGGAGCGTCACGGCTTGAGACAGTATGAAATCAGCAACGCCGCGCGGCCCGGTTTTGAATCCCGCCACAATTTAACTTATTGGAACGCGGCCCCATACTATGGATTTGGCTGCGGGGCACATTCGTATGTTGGCGGAATTCGCTATTCAAACACAGACGATCTGCGGCGGTACTTGGATCACTACGACGGCCAAGGACAATCCGAGGATGAAACTCAAGATGGGGTGATCGATCGATCGGTTGACCGCGTCGTGGAAGAGATCATCGGTCGGACCGAAGCCATGAAAGAGTTTTTTCTTTTGGGCCTGCGGGTCAGATCGGGCATTGGCGGCGCCGAATTTAGTGAACGTTTTGGTGTGCCGATACCACCCGATCTGCGCGCTGAATTGCGGCGTTTGTGCGTGGCCGGCCTGCTTGAGCATCAGGCGGACCGCTATTTCCTGACCGATTTAGGCATGGATTTGGCGAATCAAGTCTTTATGTCTTTTATTTGATAGACCATCGAGCAAATCCCACTATTCATGAAACGTTCATCAAATTGACATTGATATTCATTGACTAATGTCAAATGTGGTGGTAAATTAACGTTAGCACTCTGAAGAAATGAGTGCTAATTCTGTGAAACGGGCTTTTGGCCTTTTTGATAGAAAAGATTTTTTTACGTTAAATCAATGGTGAGGAGGTTGACATGTCACTGGACGGACGAAAAAGTGTAATTTTAAAAGCTGTCGTGGATGACTATATCGCGACCGCCGAGCCGGTCGGCTCCAAAAGTATTGTCACACGTCATAATTTAAATCTTAGCTCAGCGACGGTGCGCAACATTTTATCGGAACTCGAGAAACAAGGTTACTTGATGCAGCCTCACACGTCCGCCGGGCGGATTCCCACCGATGAGGGATATCGGGCCTATGTTGACTCGTTGATGACATTGACCGATTTACCGGAAGATGAAAAGACGCGGATGGAAAATGATCTGAACGATGTGTTCAGTGGATTTAAGCCGATTCTGCGAAAAACAGCGGAGTTGCTTTCCGAAACAACCGGTTACGCGGCTTTGGCTGTCGCGCCACATTCCAAAGACTCCACTTTGCGACAATTGAAAATTTTGATGATCGAACCCGGCCGCGCCTTGATAGTTGTGGTCGTCAACGGTGGGCTGGTTAAAAACCGTATGGCGCGTGTGCCGAACATGTTCACACTGGAACAGTTGATCGAGATCGCCAACACTGTGGAACAGGGTCTTCAAGGCAAGCGCCTGAGCGACATCACAATGGTGACGGTGGAGACAAGCGCATATTCAATTGAGTTGCCGGACAGTTTGTTGAATCAGGTATTGTACGAGGCCTATGTTTCAATCAAGCAGGCTGAAAATTTGGAGACGTACACCAACGGAATCACCAATTTATTTCAGCATCCGGAATTTCGCGATGTTGATCGAGCCATGAATGTGATGGACACATTGACTAAAGACGGTGGTATGGTGGTCGGCATGTTGGCGGACCGGATGAGTGACGGATCGGCGGGTGAAACGGTAATTGAAGAGCATTCAGATCCGTTGGCCGAGGCCGAAGGCCGCAGAGCCTATCCTGATTACTTCATGATCCGAATTGGACAGGAGATCGCGATTGAGACGCTCGAGGACTGTAGTTTTGTCACCACGACCTACCAGCTGGGCGATCAGCTATTGGGCGATATCAGCGTGATTGGCCCCAAGCGCATGAACTACGACGACGTGATTAGCAGGATTCGTTTTGTTCGTTATGAAATACAGCAATCCCTGCCATCAGAACCAATTGAAACTGACAGTTGACGATTTCACTGTGCCTAGGAAATGGATCGTGGCCGTGAATGAATAATCAATCACCGGAAGGAGAACAGTATATGAAAAAAGAGCAAAAGAGAAGTGGACCGGAAGATCAGCCGGAAGTTGGCGAGGCGGTGACAGAGGATCCCGCGCCGGAATCCGTTTCGGAAGAGACGGAACGGGCGGACACTCCGGACGAGGAGAACAACTCTGAAGCGTGCGAGGACGACGAAGCGGAGGATGTCGGGTCTGAGACCGAACAACTTCGGACTGAGCTCTGCCAGCTGTCAGACAAGCACATGCGCCTAATGGCGGAATATGACAATTTTCGCAGGCGTACCAGGCAGGAGAAAGAGGCGCTCTACGCTGACTCGGTGATAGATGTGGTCACCGATTGGCTGCCTGTGATTGACAATCTGGAGCGCGCGCTTGCCGCGGCCGAGCAAGTTGAGGAAAATGACGTGATCGCGCAATTTCGACAAGGTGTCGAGATGGTGCTGAAGCAAGCTTGTGACACGTTGAATAAAGAAGGTGTGAAAAAAATTGAGGCTTTGGGTCAGACTTTTGATCCGAACTTGCACTCGGCGGTTTTACATATAGATGATGAGGCGTATGGAGAGCAGGAGATAGTCGAAGAGTTGGAGACCGGTTATATTCGAGGTGACCGTGTGATTCGACACAGTATAGTCAAAGTGGCGAATTAATTCGCCACAATATAGTTGACGTGTCGAAATAATTCGCCAGAGTACAGTAAATTTGCGAATTAGATAAAGGACCGGCTCATAGACCATAAAAATTGAAATAGCGGATAGCTTTCAAATATATTTTGATAATCAGGAGGAAAATAATATGGCTAAAGTAATTGGAATTGACCTGGGAACGACGAATTCATGTGTTGCGGTGTTAGAGGGCGGAGAGCCAATCGTCATACCCAACCCTGAGGGTAATCGCACAACACCTTCGGTGGTGGCGTTCACCAAAGATGGGGAGCGGCTGGTTGGACAGGTGGCGAAACGTCAGGCTGTGACCAATCCGGATCGGACCATTCAGTCGATCAAACGCGAAATGGGCAGCTCTTATAAAGTTGACATCGATGAAAAAACTTATTCGCCACAGGAAATCTCAGCGATGATTTTGCAAAAAATGAAAGCCGACGCCGAGGCGTATCTGGGCGACACCGTGCAGCAGGCGGTCATCACCGTGCCGGCTTATTTTAGTGACTCCCAGCGCCAAGCGACGCATGACGCCGGAAAGATCGCCGGCCTGGAAGTGTTGCGCATCATCAACGAGCCGACCGCGGCCGCGCTCGCTTATGGACTGGACAAAGAAGAAGATCAGAACATTGTTGTTTTTGACCTGGGCGGCGGCACCTTTGACGTCTCGATCCTGGAAATCGGCGACGGCGTGTTCCAAGTGTTGGCCACCAATGGCAACAACCGTCTGGGCGGCGATGATTTTGACCAAAGAGTCGTGGACTGGATGATCGAAGAGTTCAAAAAGGATCAGGGCATCGACTTGAACCAGGATCGCATGGCCATGCAACGTCTTAGAGACGCTGCCGAGAAGGCGAAGATCGAACTGTCCGGTGTCACCACCACGAACATCAACCTTCCTTATATCACCGCCGACGCGACCGGTACAAAACACCTGGACCTGACTTTGACAAAAGCGAAGTTTGATGAGTTGACCGCGGACCTTGTGGAAGCCAGTATGGTTCCGTTGCGCAGCGCGATGAGCGACTCCGGACTGGACAAAGACGCGATCTCCAAGATCTTGCTGGTCGGTGGCTCGACCCGCGTGCCCGCTGTCCAGGAAGCGGTCAAGGCGTTTTTCGGCAAAGAGCCGTTTAAAGGACTCAACCCGGATGAGTGTGTGGCGATGGGCGCCGCCATTCAAGCGGGTGTGTTGGTCGGAGATGTCGATGATCTACTGTTGCTCGACGTCACTCCGCTCTCGTTGGGAATTGAGACGCTGGGAGGCATCTGCACCCGCCTGATCGAGCGCAACACAACCATCCCGACAAAAAAGAGTCAGATTTTCTCAACCGCGGCGGATAATCAGACCCAAGTTGAGATTCATGTCCTGCAAGGTGAACGTGAATTCGCCCGCGACAATAAATCCCTGGCGCACTTTGTGTTGGACGGCATCGCGTCCGCTCCTCGAGGAGTCCCACAGATCGAGGTCACATTCGATATTGACGCAAATGGCATTGTCAATGTGGCGGCCAAGGATACCGGCACAGGCAAAGAACAAAAAATCCAGATTAAAGCGTCGACCAAGTTAAGCGATGAAGAGATCGACCGCGCGGTACGTGACGCGGAGAAATACGCCGAAGAGGACAAGCTGACCAAAGAGAAAATCGAAGCGAAGAACACGGCCGAGTCCACGATATACACCGCCGAAAAAACAATGAAGGATTTGGCTGACCAGCTAACCGATCAGGAAAAAACCAACATCGAGACCGCGGTGACAAAACTGAAGGGCAGCATCAGCGCGGATAACATGGATGAGATAAAAGCGGACACTGAAGAGTTGCAAAAAGCGACCTACGCGGTAAGCGAGCGGTTGTATCAACAAAGCGCCGAACAGCCACAAGATGGTGCCAACGTGGATCCGCAGGCTGATCAGGGACCGGCTCCGGGTGGAACTTATGAGGCGGATTTCAAGGATGCCGGCGGCGATGAGTGAAATGGCTGAAGGTGAATTGATCCACATCTGACAGTTGGCTGAATTGTTCAACTTATGTATGATTTACTGTATAAAAAACATACCCGTCCGCCTGCGGACGGGTATGCGCTTGTAACTGATTGGCATCAACCAGGAGGTCCATGTGGCAGAAAAAAGAGATTACTATGAGGTGCTGGGCGTCGCGAAAAATTGTGGCGAGGATGAGTTGAAGAAGGCTTATCGCAAGCTGGCGAAACAATATCATCCCGACCTTCATCCGGGCGATCACGCGGCCGAAGAGAAGTTTAAAGAAATCAATGAGGCTTACGGTGTGCTGAGTGATCCGCAAAAACGTCAACAGTACGACCAATTTGGTTTCGCGGGCGCCAGCGGACAAGGCTTTGGTGATTTCAGTTCCGCGGACTTCGGCTTTGATTTCAGTGATATCCTGAATCAGTTTTTCGGTGGCGGTTTTGGTGGCGGAGGCGCGGTCAATCGCAATGCCCCGAGACGTGGCGCGGATATGAAGTATCGAATGACGCTGGAGTTTATGGAAGCCGCCTTCGGCACGGAACGTGACATCACGATCAATCGTGAGGATTTGTGTGACACTTGCGGAGGTAGTGGCGCGAAGACCGGCACTCAGCCTGAGACCTGTTCCAAATGTCATGGCAGTGGAACCATTCAGACAAAACGCCAGACGATTTTTGGTGTGTCGATGGTGCAAAGCGCCTGTGATCAATGTGGTGGGACCGGAAAAATCATCAAAGAAGCTTGTGAAGTCTGCCACGGCGCCGGCCGCCGACACGTGCGTAAGAAACTACATGTCAAAGTCCCCGCCGGTATCAATGAGAACGAGATGCTTAGCTTGAGAGGAGAAGGTGAAGCCGGTTATAACGGTGGACCTCCGGGAGATTTGTACATTGAGATAAGCATTAGACCTCATTCGGTTTTCACGCGCAGAGGCTATAACACTTATTGTGAAGTGCCGATCACCTTCGCTCAGGCGGCGCTGGGCGGCGAAATTGAGATCCCGACCATCGATGGAACTGTGAAACATATCATCAAGGAAGGCACCCAGCCGGGTGACATCGTGACGCTGGGTGGCAAAGGCATCCCGGTGATCCGCCGCCAGGGACAAAGGGGCGATCATGTTGTCACTTTGAATCTTGAAGTTCCCAGACATCTGTCCGAAGAACAGAAGGATAAAATTCGTGAGTTTGATGATTCCTGCTGTGAGAAAAACTACCAAAAAAGAGGAAGTTTCTTCAGCAAGTTGAAGGATCTGTTCAATTGAGAGCCGTGCGCGAAATGATGACGCTGAAGATCGCGGTCGATTTTTTCGTATGGCTGGTTGACAGAATGATTTGGAGAACAAGATGCCCTATGCGGAATTGAAAATAAGGACCACGGAGGCGGCCGCGGACGCGGTGGGCGAAGCGCTTTTAAATGAAGGCGCTCAGGGCCTGGCCACTCAGGATCCGGCCGAGATTTTGCGTATGATTCACGCGCCGGGGTCATTGATCGTCTCAGATGACGAATTTGAGTCATCACTGCCGGATCATGTCTCGATCGCCGCTTATTTTCCTTCCACCGTGCTGGATGACGTGCCCTCTTTTCGAGCCAGGATTGAGTGCGCTTTGGATCGTGTTGGAATGTTTTTGCCTGTGGGCGAAGGCTGGCACAGCTTGCGGCTGATCGAAGAGGAGGATTGGGCAAACAGTTGGAAACGATTTTATAAACCGATCCATATTTCCCGCCGTCTGGTCGTCTGCCCTTCATGGGAGACTTATGATGCCCTCCAAGGAGAGTTGGTGATGTGGCTGGACCCCGGTATGGCCTTTGGCACTGGCAGTCACACGTCAACCATGTTGGCCGCGGAATTGTTGGATGATTTTCCTCCGGCGGATAAAACCGTTTTGGACGTGGGAACCGGCAGTGGCATTTTAAGCATAGCGGCCGTTCTTCTGGGGGCCGCGTCGGTTGACGCACTGGACATCGACCCTGAAGCGGTTGAGGTAGCCGCCGCCAACGCGATTGTAAACCGGGTTGACGCGTTGGTGAACTGCTTGTCAGGTGAATTGAAAGACGCCCCTCGTGCGAGCTATGATGTCATTTTAATGAACATTGTCGCTGACGTGATCTCAGCAGAGGCCCTTAAAGTCCGTGACAGGCTCAAACCGGGCGGTCTGTTTATCTGCAGTGGGATTGTCGATCATAAAAAACAAGAGGTGCTGGCGAAACTGGAAGAAGCCGCTCTTGAGGTGATTGAGCATCGACATAAAGAAGGATGGAACGCGTTTTTGTGTAAGATTTAGCGTTAATCAAGTGATCAAAAGATTGCGCCATTTAGCATTTTGCTTAAATTATCATGGCTGATAGTGAGACGAGTTCGGTGATTCGCGGGCTTGTTTTTTTATGCGACTTTGTCGGTTCCCGGTTTGATTGATCATTGTGAGCGAAGACGGTTTCTTGTGCGCATGGGTGAAAGATGTCACCTTGTGTGACCTCGACAAGATATTTCTGTAGTGAATTCTCGACAGATGCGAAACACCGCCAAAATCGGGTCGCCACCCAACCTTGGCGGTGCGCATGATATGACTGGTTTTTTAATTGGTGAATCATACCGGGACTTGTGGGCCGGTATGTGACAGGATCAGATCATTTCGCGAAAGGATCCACCGTGTCGTCGATAAAGTGCGCGAAGAAACGGTGACCCGCCGGATACCGGCCGTTCGCCGCCCGCTCACAGCTGACCTCGTCATAGCGCGCATCGGTCGGTTGTTCGCGCTGACGTTCGCTGTCAAACAACACCGCGGGTACCGGATCGGACGAATGGGTGCGTGTCGCCAGCGGAGTTGGATGATCGGGCAACAACAGCATGCGATAAGGCTCACCCGTTTTTTTCCTATGTCGCTCCAAGGCCTGCCAAACCGGCCCGACGATGTGTTCATCGATCTGTTCGATCGCTTGAATCTTTCCGCGGGCGTCGCCCTGGTGACCGCATTCGTCGGGGGCTTCCACATGAATATACACATAGTCGACATCGTTCAGCAAAGCTTGAATCGCGGCTTCGCCCTTTCCTTTGAAGTTGGAACTCAGCGTGCCGGTCGCTCCTTCGACAAGAATGACTTTCATGCCGCTGCTGATGCCGATTCCCTGAACCAGATCCACCGCCGAAATCACCGCCCCGTTCAGGCCGTGTTTTTCCTTGAGTGGTGGCAGTGACGGACGAGTGCCCTCGCCCCACGGCCACAGACAGTCAGCGGTGTTGAGTCCGCGCTTGCGGCGCGCTCTATTGACTTCATGGTTGACCAGCAGTTCGCGACTTTTTTTCATCAAATTTAAAAAGACATCGGCGCCCGGACCTTTAGGTAGATACTCGCGCACCGGCCGGTTGGTGATATCGTGAGGCGGGGTCAGGTCGTTGCCGAGCGGACCACCATGCCAAATTAACAAATGGCGGTAACTTTTGCCGGCGAACAATTGATACTCTTGGCTGTCCAGCTCACGTTTCAGCGTCGCGATCAATTGCGCGGATTCCTCGGAGGTGATCTCACCTGACGAATAATCCAACATGACACAGTCTTCGAGACGCCGCTCATCTGACAGAGTGACCACGTTGACGCGGAAAGCCAGATCGTCGTCTTTCATATCGATCCCCATGCTGACCGCTTCCAACGGAGAACGTCCGCTATAATAGCGGGCGGGATCGATCCCCATGGCTGACATGTTGGCGGTGTCGCTGCCCGGGGGCATTCCGTCCGGAACAGTTTGAACGCTGTAAAGCGATCCGCCGGCCGCCATTCGATCCATATTCGGTTTGCGCGCCAAATCCAATGGTGTTTTGTTATTTAAAGGCGCAAAGGGAAGATCGGCCATGCCGTCTCCCAAAAATATTACATATTTCATAAATCTCTCCAGCTCACTCATTTGGAGATCACACTCCAGGCGAACAACCGATCGGTTATTCAAGTGTCAGTAATTATAGCAAAATATGTCGAAAGATATCTAAAACCGATCTGAAAATGGGTTTGTACGTAAAGAACAATCAAATAGATTGCCCATCTTTGTGGGAAAAACACCTAAAAGAAAGTGAGTTTTGCATATTTTTTGTTGTTAATGTACATAAAAAAATTATATTGGGGTATAATAACTGAAAAAGGTGAGGAAGAAAAAGGTGGAAATCAGAATTTGCGTCGGGCATCCGCCTATGTCGCAAACAGAATCTCGATTCAACTGCATCCGACAGTTTCAAAATTACCTCGTTGACGCGATTGCCATTTTGAAAACGGTTGATGCAAAAATATGAGGAGGAATGATTTTGTCCAAGAAAAATATGATTGCCATGATATTGGCCGGCGGTCAAGGCTCGCGACTGGGATCTTTGACGAACGATGTTGCAAAGCCCGCGGTACCATATGGAAGTCGGTATCGCATAATCGATTTTCCGTTGAGTAATTGCGCAAATTCAGGAATTGACACGGTTGGCGTACTTACTCAGTACCAGCCACTTGACCTGAACACGTATGTTGGCACGGGTCATCCCTGGGATCTGGACCGAAATGACGGTGGCGCGTATATTCTTCCTCCGTACCAAAAAATTGAAGGAATGGACTGGTATAAGAACACAGCGAACTCAGTTTATCAGAACATTCGTTTCATTGATAATTTTTCTCCTAAATACGTCTTGATTCTCGGCGGAGACCATATCTACAAAATGAAATACGATACGATGCTGCGCCAGCACATCGACGAAGGGGCGGATTGCACGATCGCCGTGTACGAGGTTCCATGGGACGAGGCTTCCCGCTTTGGCATCATGAACACCGACGAAAGCGGACTGAACATTGTTGAGTTCGAGGAGAAACCGGCGGAACCCAAGAGCAATCTGGCATCAATGGGAATTTATATTTTCACCTGGGATGTGTTGCGCAAGGAACTCATCGACGACGAGGCGAATCCGGACTCCAGCCACGATTTCGGCAAAGACATCATTCCCAGTATGTTGAATCAGAACATGGTCTTGTCCGCCTATCATTTCTCCGGATATTGGAAGGATGTCGGCACCATTCGCAGTCTTTGGGACGCGAACATGGATATATTGGACAAGCCGGACGAGATCAGTTTCAAAGACCCTTCTTGGCGCGTATACAGCCGAAATCCGGTCAAGCCCGCGCACTATATCAGTAGCGGCGCGGTGGTGCGCAACAGCTGCATGACCGATGGCTGCCAGATTTATGGCACCGTGGAGCATTCAGTGCTGTCTCACAGTGTTGTGGTCGAAGAGGGAGCGGTGGTTAAGGATTCGGTGCTGATGCCGGGTGTCATCGTTCGTAAAAACGCGGTGGTGAACAAGGCGATCATCAGCATGGACACCGTGATCGGCGAGAACGCCAAAATCGGCGGCAAGCAGGACAAAGAAAATCCGTATTACAATCAGAAACTTTGCTCAGACGAGATTTCGGTCATTGATCGCGGCTTGGTGATTAAAAAAGGTGCTGTGATCCCGGGCAATACCATGGTTGAATTTAGAGAAGACCTCGGCGATGAGAGCGTTGTCGAGTCCACCGTTAGTGCGTTGTTCCGCTAATTGAGTTCAGGAGGAAAAAATGTTAAAGAATGCGATTGGTTTAATTATAGCGGATGACAGACGGATCACGATTGGCGATTTGTCCCGGCACCGCGCGCTCGGCGCCATCCCATTCGGTGGTCGCTATCGGGTCATCGATTTCATCCTTTCCAACTATGTGAATACCGGTATCTACACAATCGGCGTATCCACTTTTATGAAATATCGCTCATTGATGGATCATTTGGGAACCGGCAGCGCCTGGGATCTGGATCGGAAAAATCAGGGCCTGCACATTCTGCCGCCTAATATCGGTATCGAGGCGTATAATGGAAGTGGCGACGACATCGCCGGCATCTGGGATTTTTACAGAGACTTTAAACAAGAATATATTATCATCAGCTCGTGCCACACGATTTACAATATGACCTATGAGGATTTGTTGCAAAGCCATATTGACAGCAAGTCCGATATCACAGTCATGTATAATAACGACGGAATTGATTTTGGCACACCCAACACGATATTGGATTTGGATCGTCGCAAGCGGGTTAAAGGTGTCTACCAAAACCCCGACAAACCGGTCAGCAACCGCTCCTCGATTGACACTATTGTCATGAGACGTGAGTTGTTCATCGACATTCTGGGCGGGATGATCGCGCAAGGACAGCGAGACTTCGGCATCACCACGTTGATCTATATGTTCGATGATCTGAAGGTGAGTGGATTTGAGTATAAAGGTGTCGCGCTGCGCATCAATTCACTGCAAAGCTATTTCAGTGAAACGATGAGAACGCTGGAGGACCCTGTGCGCAAAGTGCTGTTTTATGGTTCCAATCCAATTTTCACCAAGGTCAAAGATGAAGCTCCGGCTTATTATAATGACAGTTGTATTGTGGACAACAGTTTGATATCCGACGGCTGCACCATCATGGGCATGACAAAGAATTCTTTGTTGTTCCGCGGTGTGACATTGTCCGGTCAATCCAAACTGATAAACTGCATCGTTTTCCAAGACTCCTTCATTTCCGAAGGCTGTGAATTGGAAAATGTCATTATTGACAAAGATGCGGTTATACGTCCCGGGACCAAATTGATAGGCAATGCGAACTATCCCATTGTCATTGGAAAGGGTGCGATAGTATGAACAAACCTAAGATTCTTTTTGTCTCATCTGAAGTGGCGCCATTCGCGAAGGTTGGCGGACTGGCGGACGTCGTCGGCGTGTTGCCGGGCGTGATGGTCAAGGCGGGTTGTGATGCGCGTGTGATCATGCCGCTTTATCGACAAATCAAACAAAAACATGGGGATCAGTTGACCTTCAAACGCTGGACCATGCTGAAACTTGGCTGGCGTTCCATGTACAGCGGACTGTTCCATATGGAAAAAGATGGCGTTACCTATTATTTTATTGACAATGAATATTATTTTGGGCATGACGCGATCTATCAGGATTATTCTTTTGACATTGAACGGTTCTGTTTCTTCCAACGCGCGGTGCTGGAGGCCATGGGAGACGAAATGGAATTCGAGCCGGACATTCTGCATTGCAATGACTGGCAGGCGGGCATGATCCCTTGTCTGCTTGACGCCCACTATCGTCCGCACGGCTACCACACCAACGTGAAGACGGTGTTGACGATCCATAACCTGAAATATCAGGGCATTCATGGTGTCGAGCGCATAGCCGACCTTTGCGATCTTTCACCGCAGTATATGACTTCCTATGGTGTGCTGAAGGACGGCGTGCCGAACTTTCTCAAGGCGGGCATAGTCTATTCCGACGCGGTTACCACGGTGTCACCGACCTACGCTCAAGAGATCCTGACAGCGTATTATGGTGAAGGCCTGGATGGCGTGCTGCGAAACTATTCTTATAAGTTGACCGGTATTTTGAACGGTTTGGACTTGGAAGAGTACAATCCGGCCACCGACAAACACCTGGCCAAGACATACACAGTCAAAAACTACAAGAAGAACAAAGCACTCTGCAAAGAGGCCTTGCAGGAAAAATTAAATCTGGATGTCAACGCGGGCGCGCCCTTGCTGGGTGTGATCACCCGACTGGTCGACCAGAAAGGTATCGATCTTTTGATTCGCATCCTTGATGAGATGCTGTATGACGGCATGCAGGTCGTTATTCTCGGCACGGGTGATCCATACTACGAGAGCACCTTGCGCAAGATGTCCGGCAACCGCCCACAGCAGCTTTCGATCAACATTCATTACAACAATGAATTGGCGCATCAGATTTATGCCGGTTCTGACATGTTCTTGATGCCATCGTTGTTTGAGCCCTGTGGACTGTCACAGATGATCGCGATGCGATACGGCACGGTACCGATTGTGCGCGAAACCGGCGGACTCAAGGACACGGTGTTCCCCTACAATCAATTCACCGGCGAGGGCAACGGTTTTTCCTTCAGCAACATCAACGCGCATGAGTTGCTGTTCACCACAAAATACGCCTGCGACATCTACCGACATCACCCGGATGCCTGGGAAGGTCTGGTGCAGACCGGAATGAACGGTGACTATAGCTGGGATTCGTCGGCCGCTAAATATCTGGCTCTTTACGGGAATCTTTTTGGTCAGGATTGGCAACCGAATTGCTTTAATAATGAAGACTAATCGTTCGGTTTGATCCAAAATGGCTGCCTGTGTCGTGCAGGCGGCCATTTTTTAAGTGTGGCACACGGCGAGGCCCGCAGTGAGCTCGTACGGTCCGGCGGACACATGACGCAACAGGTGTTTTATGATAATTGTTCACAACTCAAGGTCATCACTTTATCGTTCTCCATTTGGCGCCGCGCCCGCGGGCAGCCGTGTGACGCTGCATCTGGATGTGCTTGAGACGCTCGATGAGTCAATCCGGGAAGTCTCGGTCTGTTACGCTTTCGGCATGCTCTCGTTTGAGGAGAGCTATTCAGTCATGCAGCAAATTGAACGCAGAACCGATGGTGGACGATATCGAATATCTTTTTTGTTGCCGGGTGATCGTGGGTTGTTCTATTACTGGTTCCGGGTAAAATCGCGCTCCGGACAGATCTATTATGGGGTCCCCTCTGAAAATCTTGATGGATCCACTGTGATGACGGAGCTCCCTCCTCATGTCGATCCCGCGTTCGAACCGACTGTGCGCCCCTTTCAGATTACAATGTATGATCCGGATTTCTCCGCGCCTGAATGGTTTCGTGGAGCTGTGGTCTATCAAATCTTTCCGGATCGCTTCGCCAGGCACAAAGCGTTTGAATTAAAAAACATGTATGAAGCGAAGCCTGTCTCTGAGCGCATCTATCACGACATCTGGGACGAAGATGTCGATTATATAGGTAAACCGGAGACAGGGTACTTGGCGCTGGATTTCTATGGCGGAACCCTGCGTGGAATCATAGAAAAACTACAATATCTAAGCTCTCTGCATGTGGAGATCATTTACCTGAATCCGATTTTTACCGCGCGCACCAACCACCGATACGACACCGCGGACTATCGCAATGTTGATCCCATGCTGGGCACCAACCAGGATTTTATTGAACTGGCGTCGAAGGCGGAGGATTTGGGTATGAAAATCATTCTGGACGGTGTTTTCAATCATACCGGAGCCGACAGCAAGTACTTTGATCGATTCGCCCGTTTCAACAGCGCCGGAGCCTATCAATCGTTTAGAAGCAAGGAGAATTCCAACTATATTTCCTGGTATTCTTTGGCCGAAACGGATGAAGGTGAGATTACCTATGAATCATGGTGGGGCTTTGACAATCTTCCGGAGGTCAACGACGCGGAGTTATCCTACCGAGAATATATCTTGGGGGAAGATGGTGTTGTGTGGACCTGGCTGGATCGCGGCGCGGCGGGGTTTCGGTTGGATGTGTCGGATGAGCTCAGCGATTCCTTCCTAAGGGATTTAAAGAGGGCGGTCAAGCGATACAAGCATGATGCGGTGTTGATTGGCGAAATATGGGAGGACGCCAGCAATAAGTTTTCCTACGGTCATTTCCGCGATTTCGCGTTCGGACTTACGCACGATTCAGCGATGGGCTACCCTTTCCGCAATGCGGTGTTGCGTTTTTTGCAAGGTGAGATTGACGCTGTCCGCCTGGATAATGAGCTGGAAAGCATACGCGAACATTATCCGGATCCTTTTTTTATGTCAAACATGAATCTACTGAGCTCACATGATGTGGAGCGGTTCATCACCGCTGTGAGCGGAAAGAGAAACGTGACAAAAAGGCGTGAACAAAGCAGAATTGTCCTGACCGGGGATGAGAGAAAAAGAGGCTCGCGACTGTTAAAGATCGCATATGCTTTCTTGTTGACCTATCCCGGATGTCCTTGTATTTATTATGGCGATGAGGTCGGCATGGAAGGCTATACCGATCCGTTCAACCGTCGAACTTATCCGTGGGGGCAAGAAGACCGGGACTTGCTGGAGACGTTTCGTAAAATAACCATGTGGCGAGGCAAATATCGTGTGCTTAGAGAAGGGACTGTCGGTACCATTATGGCCGAGGAAAAACTGTATGTGTTCCGACGTCAATTGCCTCGGGATTTGAGGTCACAAACAGATGACTGTGAACCGGCGAGCGCGCTCACACTGATCAACGCGAGTCGCGATGAGCGTGTGGTGCGAATGAATGGTTCGGCATATCGCCTCCCGGCCGAAAGTGCCTGCTTCGCTTGTGACGGGCAAATCTGGTATGTATAATTGATTGCGAACGATTTTGACGATTAATTTATATTCTAAGCGGCTTTGAGATGGCCGATCAGCAAGTGGCGCATTAGGGAGTGTTATCGATATGGACTTTGTTTCACAGATCGCGTTGTTTATAGCGGAGAAAACAGATCTTGCACGAGAAGAAGTAAAAAGTTATATAGAGGTGCCGGCACAACAGGAAATGGGGGACTTTGCGCTCCCTTGTTTTCGTCTGGCGAAAACAATGCGGCGCGCACCTCAACAAATCGCCGCGGATTTGGCTGAGCAACTGCGGCCACTTCCTGATTTCATTGAGCGCGTGGAGGCTGTGGGTGGGTTTTTGAATTTCTCAATCAACCGGGGGGTGAGAACCAAGAACACCCTGGGCATGATTTTGGACGAGCGCTATCAGCCGGGTGGTTCGGATGTCGGCGGACAAAAAACGGTTATTGTTGAATATTCCTCGCCAAACATCGCCAAACCGTTCCATATTGGACATGGGTTCACCACGATTTTGGGTGAATCTCTCGCGAGAATATACGCGAAGCAAGGATACGATGTGGTCCGGTTCAATCACCTGGGTGATTACGGCACTCAGTTTGGCAAGCTGATTGTGGCCATCGACTTGTGGGTCGACGAGGAACAGCTAAAGAATGAGCCGATCACTGAATTGCTGCGTGTCTATGTTAAATTTCATGAAGAGGCCAAGCGGGAGGAAGCTGAACATGATGGCGTCAGTCAGCTCGAGAATCGGGCGCGCGAGGCATTTCGTAATTTGGAAAACGGTGAGCCACATGAAATGAGGCTCTGGCAGACCATCCGTGATTTGAGCCTGGAGGAATTTTCCCGGGTGTATGACCGCCTGGGCATTCGTTTTGATAATTTGAACGGTGAGAGTTTTTACAGTGGCCGCATTCCCGATGTTGTGAATTTGCTCAACGAGCGACATTTGTTGGAGCAAAGTGAAGGAGCTCAGGTTGTGCGTCTGGACGAATATGATCTGCCGCCTTGTATCATTCTTAAATCTGACGGCACGACAATCTACGCTTCACGTGATTTGGCGGCGGTTTTGTACCGCGAAGAAGAATATCAGTTCGAAAAGAATATTTATGTGGTCGGCATCCCTCAAACCATGCATTTCAAGCAGGTTTTCTCTGTTCTGGACAAAGCCGGATTCGACTGTGCCGAGCGCTGTGTCCATGTCCCCTTTGGCACAGTCAAGTTCCCGGATCGTAAATTATCCACCCGAGAAGGCGATGTGATCAAGCTGGAGGATCTGCTGAATGAGGCGGTCGCGAAAACCCGCGAGATCATTGCCAAAAATGCCTCTCAGAGGGGTGAGGACATGTCGAGCGAAGAGATTGACGAGATCGCGGAGAAAGTTGGTCTGGGTGCGGTCGTTTATCTCTTTTTGCGCAATGGGCGTGAGCGCGATATTGTCTTTCGCTGGGAAGAAGTGCTTGATTTTGAAGGCGACACCGCGCCTTATCTGCAATATACCTATGCGCGTGCTCGCAGCATATTGCGCCGGGCGGAGGATGAGATTCAAGACGATACGATCGCGTATCACCGAATCGCCAGCGACTCAGTTTATCAGGTCGTGGTCGCGCTGGATGGTTTCGCGGACAGCGTGGCGGACGCCTGCAGGACCAACGAGCCGTACATCATCGCGCGGCAGATCCATCTGATCGCACGACAATTCAACAAGTTTTATAACAATGAGCATATTTTAAACGAACAGGATGAAGAATTGCGGCGCGGTCGATTGGCGGTCTGCCAATGCGTGTGTCGCATCTTGAAAGCTGGACTGGAACTGCTCGGCATTGAAGCCGTGGAGAAAATGTGATGACGCTCTTGACCGATCAATTGGATGCGCGTGCCCGGCCAAATCAACCGCACTGGCCGGCTTGGGACACCTGCCGCTCATTTCAGGATTTGGTTTATCAGCCTGTCTATTTAAGTGAGATTCAGCAGGCCTTGGCCAAGGCGGTGCGCGCCCAAAAATGGCGCGGTGGGCCAGAACATTTTTTGACGACGATCGAGCCGGTCCGCCGGCTTTATAACGAATACGCCCAAGCGCGCTCGATCGCTGAAGTGTGCTATCAAATGAATCGTTCCGATCCGTTTTACACAGCGGAGCGGGCGCGTTACCGTATCGAGCGAAAAGAGATCACATCACTGATCCAGCTGCTGTTTGAAGGCGTTATGGATGATAAGAAGATTTTGCCTGAAATAGCCGAGGCGATGGGGAAAATGCCACTGCTGACCGTTCATAATTGGCGGGCGATCCATCACCACTATGTGGAAGAACAACAAGAGGAAGAGGACTTTCTTGTCAAAAAAATTCAGGCGAATGGCGAGTTCATTAGCGAGCTCAGCATGCTTGAAACTCACCAAGACTGGCGTCCCGCGGTCGATCTTCCTATGGATTTCGCCACTGATATTGCTGACCTGCTGCGGGTTCGACAGGAGCTTGCGACTGAACAGGGTTTTGATTCATTCGTGCAGTTAGGTTACCGCAGACTGAGTTATTTGGATTTTTCTCCCGCGCAGGCCGAACAGTTGCATCAGTACATCGAAGACTATTTCGTGCCGTTGGCCTCAGTGCTGCGCGCGGCCGATCAAGAGTCGACGGGTGTCCGTCCCGGCGATGTTTTTCGGGCCTCGATCACAACCGCTCCCCCGCCATCCTTGTCGGCTTCTTTTCCCGAAGCGGCGCGAATCAATCGCGTATTTAAAGATAGCCTTGGTGAGGACATCGGCGATTTCTGGTTGAACCTCGACAAACTCGGTTATATCCAGACTTTTGACTGGCAAAATGTGGAACGCAGAGCCAAATGTTATCGTTTGACCGAGCCTTCCCTGCCCGTCTTGTTTTCCAATCGCAAATTATCGCCCTCGACATTGGCGGATTTCCTGAATATCGGTGGCCGCGCTTATGGACATCTGCTCAGCTCAGATCGCTCGGGCATTTATTTTTATCAGGATGTGCCGCTCGCTTTGCTGCGTATTTGGGGCAAAGTCATGGAGTTTTTGGGCCACCGGGGTGTGGAAGGGTTGTTCGAGGATCCAAACGCCGCGGAGGCTTGGCGCCAATATCATGTGTGTTCGCAAATTTTAGAATTGCCTCTGCTTGCGTTGATCGACCGATTCCAAATGCATTTGCACCAAAACTTCACATTGGGAGTCGATGAATGGAACAGAGAGTGGTTGATTTTGGTGGCGCGATATTTCCCGGATTTGGCTGAGGATGAAGACTGGCTTGCCCGACAATTACACACGTGGCGCAGTTTGCTTTCCACATACACGGAGCCGTTTTCTTCTTTATCCAAGGCCATCTCAGTTGTGTCCGGATTATCCGTCTGGGATAAGGCGCGCGAAGATCGCGAGCTTTCTTTGACTCAGTTTGATCAATTTTGCGCGCACACATTGGATGACAGTTGTTTGTTGCTGCTGGAGAAAACAGGTTTGAGCTCACCTTTTAAAAAGGATACGATCAAACGCCTTGCTTTTCAGAGTTGCTATTACTTAGGGTTCTGATCGGGAGGAGACAGATGAATAACGCAAAAACAGATCAATTGCTGATTGTGGCCACGCACAATGAGGATAAATTAACTGAGATTCGCACAATTTTAAGTGCTTTGCCGCTGACCGTCCGGTCGCAAAAGGAGCTGAACCTTTTCGCGGATGTGGAAGAGGACGGCGATAGTTTCAGCGCTAACGCCCTACAAAAGGCCAGGGCGATCCATGATCGGTTTCCCACGGCCTATGTGTTGAGTGACGACTCGGGTTTGTGTGTGGACGCGCTGGGTGGCGCTCCGGGCATCTATTCATCCCGGTTCGCCGGCGAAGACAGTGACTATGAGAAAAAATTCAACAAACTGTGGGAAATGTTGGCGGACACGGCTCCGGAAGACTGGAGCGCCAGGTTTGTTTGTGCGGTGGCGATTGTACGCCCGAATGGGTCCGCTTTTGTGTCATTGGGCACAATGGAAGGCCGACTGATTGACGAGCCGCGCGGCTCCCATGGTTTTGGATATGATCCGATTTTCCTGCTGGAAGATTTGAATTTGACCTCGGCGGAACTGTCTCCGGAACAAAAAAACAAGAGATCACATAGAGGTATGGCGCTACGCAAAATGGTAGCTCGCCTTGACAAGGAGTTATAATACACCGGGACGACCGCGAAGAGGTCGGTCGCTTGCGATTCGTTGACCATGGCTTTTATTTCATGCTATATTGATGTTCGTCCAAACAGTTCGCCATTTTTGGTTGGCTGGTGAGATATTGTATGTGAAGCATTTGTTCCCGCAGAGGAGGTTGGTATGAGTATTGCCATTTTTGGCTATGGTGTCGTGGGTAGCGGTGTCGCCGGTGTGATTGCGCGCTGCGCAGATGAGGTGGAAAAAAGAAGTGGCGTTCGCCTGGAAGTCAGGACGATTGTCGACGTGCGGGATTTTCCGGAAGATGATCCTTACGCTCATCTGATCGTGTCGGACGCCGATACTGTGTTTTCCGACCCTTCCATAGACATTGTGGTTGAAACCATAGGGGGAACCGGGGTCGCGTATGACTTGACGAAGCGCGCGTTGCAGGCGGGCAAAAATGTGGTGACCTCCAACAAAGAGCTTGTCGCGACCCACGGTCCGGAGCTTCTGCGGCTGGCCGCGGACAATCGGGTGCGCTACCGATACGAGGCTAGCGTCGGTGGCGGCATACCGATCATCCGTCCGCTGCGCAACGATCTGGCGGCAAACAGAATTTTATCAATAGCCGGAATTGTGAATGGCACCACCAATTATATTTTAACGCGCATGGAACAGGATGGAGTGAGTTTTCAGGACGCGTTGAGCGAGGCGCAGGAAAACGGCTATGCCGAACAAGACCCCACCGCCGATGTGGATGGCTTGGACGCCGGTCGAAAACTGGCCATCATGGCGAGCATTGTGATCCATGAACATGTACCGGCTGAGAATATACATACGGTCGGTATCCGCGATGTGTCGGTGGAGGATTCCAGGCTCGCGGCCGCTTTAGGAGGAAATCTCAAACTGATCGCCTCGATGAGACGATATGATGACGACCGCGTCGCGCTGATCGTCGCGCCTCATTTTGTCGCGAATGATCAACCATTGGCGGGCACTCATGGTGTGTTCAATGCCGTTCAGGTAACCGGTGACTCCGTGGGAGACACGATGTTTTATGGACAGGGCGCGGGGACCTGGCCGACAGCGAGCGCCGTGGTCGCCGATGTCATTGAACTTGCCACATTGCCGTATACAAAAGCTGACGCGGAAACTTGGCCGGAGGCTTCACCCGGTCGCCTGATTTCCCATAAGGACGTGCTGGTAAGAGCGATTGTGCGCTTTAAAGGCGGCGCGGATGAGCGCGTGGGCATTGTGCGCGGGCTGGCCCGGTTGCGCCCCGAAATTATCGAGTTGGGCGGTGATGATCTCGTATTGCGTGTGGGTGACCGAAATGAGATGCCCGGCGCGCAGTCTGATGAAACCGTCACCGAAGGTCGACTGGCCGAGGCTTTGAGTGAATGGAGCCCGGAGGAGGTTTCGATCCTTCGCGTCCTATGATGTGCCGGGACACCGGCTGAATCAGTGGCCGGCATCTAAATGAATGTGAGTTTGGTCCGCCCCGCATTGACAAATCAGGTGGCGGACCGAAAAGAAAACCCCCCTTGGCTCACCGAGTCAAGGGGGGTCACTGCGTTCAGATGATCACGGATCAGTATCTGTCGTAGTTGTTGTTCTGTTGACGTCTTTGCTTGCGAGCGCGACGGCAGTCCGGACAACGTACCGGGTCGTTCTCAAAGCCTTTTTCTTTGTAGAAAGCTTGTTCACCTTCGGTGAAGACGAATTCGGCTCCACAGTCTTTGCAGTTAATTGTTCTGTCTGGCATAATTTTGCCTCCTGAAATAATTCGGACTAAAAGGGGAACATGAGGTGCAAAATAATAGTGGATCCATTTCCTTCAATTACAAGGCCCGTCTGTTTCTATAAAATCCGTGAGCTTATACTACTACACATTTTAGAGGGAAACAAGCACTAAAATCTTAAGGGTGATATAATTAAATTTATCTGTGAAAATTTGCGAAAAATTGTGGTAATCAGCCACTTGGAAATATGAGGTGTACATGGGTACCGCTTTCACGATCGAGTCAATTAAATTCTACAAAACGAAAAGCCAATGGTTTGTGCGCGCTATTTTTTTGTTGGCGCTGGCGCTTAACTTGGGGTTTTCACTTTTTCCGATCGGCGATAATAATTTTTCAGCTCTTATGCTGTATACGGACGAAGTCAGTCAAAACATGATGAGTTACGCGATGAATCCTCAGGCACTGGCCGCGCTGCCGGCGCCGCTCAGCCAAGGAAACATAGTCTTCATGATCTCCTATTTGATCTTGCAACTCGTCAACCTGACGCTGGTGCTGACGTACGCGGGCGGATATTCAGCCGAGCGTGTCGGCAAACTCGCCGGGGAGGGTATCAAACGGATGTTGATCTCTCTTCCAAAGGTGCTGCTGCTTTTGTTGATTTTGATCATACCGGCGCTATTCAGTTCGTTTTTGTTTTGGATTCCACTTATTGTGCTGGTTTGCGCCCTGTGTTTCGCTCCACTGTTTTATAGCGAACATGGAATGGGATTTGTCGCCGGGCTTAAGGAAAGCATACGGCGTACAAAAGGACGGAAATTATACATTTTTGTGTCCTTCGCGCTGTTGGGCATCCTATTCGACCTGGCAAGTCTGCTGGTCCCGGACAATCCCGCCATCACACAGTGGATCTTGCCTTTTTTTGATGTCTTATTGATATTGATGCGTGGCCGACTTTTGGGATTGCTATATGTTTTCTTCTATCGCCAGGTAGGTGATCTGGAGACAGGAGCGCACACCGGCCTGAATGCCAGGGAATTGTTTGACGAGGTATTGGAGCCCGGACCGGGAGAGGTCTGGCGAACCGAGGAAACCACGCCTAAAGATCCGTTTCACAACGCCCGTTGAATAGTGTAAAATTTCTCAAATGATGATTCGCAATAACCTGATATTAAGGAGTGAATACCATGGAAAAGAAAAATGAAATTCTTCGCTTGCTGGAGAACCAATGCAGACTTGAACCTGCGGATATGGCACTTATGCTGGGCATGAGCGAGGCGGAGGTGAAAGCGGAAATTCAAAAACTTGAAGAAGATCAGGTGATCATGGGTTATGGCGCTTTGATCGACTGGACCAAGACCGAAGATGAATTCGTCACGGCGATGATCGAGGTGCGTGTGACACCTCAACGCGACAGAGGGTTTGGCCGTATCGCGCACCGAATCTATCAATATCCGGAAGTCAGCAACTGCTATCTGGTGTCCGGCGATTATGATTTGATGGTTATCGTCCTGGCCAAGAACTTGCAGGAAGTGGCCCGTTTTGTTTCTGATAAAATCGCTCCGGTTGATGGAGTGTTGTCGACCCGCACCCATTTTATCCTGAAAAACTATAAGGTAAATGGTGTTGTGTTCGAGCAGGATTCGGAAGATGCCAGGGAGACCATAGTGCTATGACAAATATGAATCAAATTCCCTCCAATGGGGGAGATGAGAGGCGGTCGACTGAAACCGATGTCACGCCTAAACATAGAGTTTCCAACCGTGTCAATTCAATCCCACCCTCCGGCATTCGACGCTTCTTTGATTTGGCCGCCGAGATGAAAGGCGAGTGCCTTTCCCTCTCAATTGGCGAGCCAGATTTTGTCACACCGTGGCATATTCGAGACGCCGGCATTTTTTCGCTGGAAGAGGGCTACACGCACTATACCGCGAATCAAGGCATGGTCGACTTGCGCGAGGCGATCTGTGACTATATGAGACAACGCTTCAATCTGCGCTACAACCCACTCAATGAAGTTGTCGTCACTGTCGGCGGAAGCGAGGCGATTGACGACGCGGTGCGCGCGCTGATCGATCCCGGAGATGAAGTGCTGGTTCCGGAACCTTGTTTTGTTGCTTATAAAGCGGTTGTCAGCCTTGCGGGAGGGGTCGCTGTGACCATCCCTCTGCGGCAAGAAAATCAGTTTAAATTGACCCCGGAAGAATTGGAGGCCGCCATCACCGAGCGCACAAAGTTGATTATCCTAGGCTATCCGAACAACCCGACGGGAGCGATCATGACAAGAGAGGACCTGGCCAAGTTGGTGCCGGTCTTTGAACGTCATCCTCAAGTCACGATTTTATCGGACGAACTCTATGCGGAATTGACCTATCCGCCGGCGAAGCCTTACTCGCTTGCCAATTTTCCTTCGCTATATGAACGCACAGTGATCATCGGAGGATTTTCCAAAGCGTTCGCGATGACCGGCTGGCGCATTGGTTTCGCGTTGGCGCCGGAACCAATTGCCGAAGCCATCAATAAGATCCATCAATATGTGATTATGAGCGCTCCGACCACCGCGCAATATGCCGCGGTCGAGGCGTTGAGAAATGGCCTGGATCAGGTTTTGGCGATGCGAAAAGAGTATGACCGAAGGCGAAACTTCATATTCAAACGATTGACCGAAATGGACATCCCCTGTTTTGAACCCCTGGGCGCTTTCTATATCTTTCCGAGTGTCATCGACTTCGGCCTAAGTTCAGCTGAGTTCTGTGAACAGTTTTTGCAAGAAGAGAAAGTGGCCATCGTTCCGGGATCCGCGTTCGGTGAATGTGGAGAAGGGAACGTCCGCATCAGCTACGCCGCCTCCTTTGAGACAATTAAAGAGGCGATGGATCGTCTGGAACGATTCACGCAAAGGTTACGCCAAAAGATGATCTGACACATATGTGAAATAAAAGGGAAAAGAATGATTGAATTTGAAACATTCATATTGGAATTGAAAGGCTTGGAGGATGATTTCCATGTTCTCCAACAAGCTTTACATATTGAACGATCGAGCGATCGGGCCGCCGAGCTGGAAGCTCGCGCGCAGGAACCGGGATTTTGGGACAATCCGGAGCGCGCTCAGCAAATACAGACCGAGATCAATCATTTGCGCAAAAAAATCATTCGTTTTAATGAGTTGGAGAGTGCGCGTGAAGATCTGTTGGTTTTGAGTGAGCTGGGTAACGAGGATGGAGATCGTGAGCTGATTGACGAGGTGCAAAACGGCATAGACAAGCTGAAGTCGGACTATGAGTCGCTGCGCATGGAGACTTTGTTCACCGGTGAACACGACCATCTAAACGCGATTCTCACACTGCACGCGGGAGCGGGCGGTACCGAAGCTCAGGATTGGACGGAGATGCTCTATCGCATGTATGTGCGTTGGGCGGAGCAACATGATTTTGTCGTCAAAGAACTTGATATGCTGGATGGCGATGAAGCCGGACTCAAGAGTGTGACCTTCTCCATCACCGGTGAAAATGCCTACGGTTACATGCGTTCGGAAATCGGTGTGCATCGTTTGGTCAGAATTTCACCTTTTGACTCGTCCGGCCGCAGACACACTTCTTTCGCGTCGCTGGAAGTGTTGCCTGAATTGGATGATTCCATAAAAATCGATATTCGACCTGAAGATATTAGAATGGATGTGTATCGCGCATCCGGAGCCGGCGGACAACATGTCAACAAAACGTCGTCCGCGGTTCGTCTGACCCATATTCCGACCGGCGTGGTGGTGGCTTGCCAAAATGAACGCTCTCAGGTTCAGAACCGGGAGACCGCCATGGGCATGCTCAAGTCCAAACTATTCGCCCTGGCGCGTCAAGCGCATCTCGATAAAGTCGATGATTTGAAAGGTGTGCAGATGGCCATCGCCTGGGGAAGTCAAATCCGTTCATATGTGTTTTGCCCATACACGATGGTAAAAGATCACCGCACAAATTTTGAGGAGAACAATGTGGACGCCGTCATGGACGGCGATCTGGATGGTTTCATAAACGCCTATTTGTCCGGTGAAGGAAATGTGAATGGAGGAAACCATGAGTAAAAAAGTTCTGGTTATCATGGGCAGTGACTCCGATCTTCCTAAGTTGGAACCTTGTTTTTCATATCTGAATCAATTTGAAATTGAATGGGAGGCCGCCGTCTGTTCGGCGCATCGCTCTCCGGAACGGGCGGCCGAGTTAGCCGGAGACGCCGCGCAAAACGGTTTTGGCGTGATCATCGCCGCGGCCGGACTGGCGGCTCACTTGCCCGGTGTGCTGGCCGCGTATACCATTTTGCCTGTGATTGGCGTGCCGATCTCCGCAGGTCCGTTAAACGGTTTGGACGCTCTGTTGGCTGAGGTGCAAATGCCTGCCGGTATACCGGTCGCCACCGTCGCGATCGACGGCGCGGCGAACGCGGCCATACTGGCTGCCCAGATCCTCGCGTTGGCGGAGCCTCGAGTCGCGGATCTGCTGCGAAAGCACAAAGACAGTTTGGCTGCCGCTGTGGCGGATAAAAATGAGAAACTGCAAAACAAACTTAACAAGCGCTGAAGAGCTGACAAGAAAGGATTGAACAGACCGGTCGAGCGGCCGGTTTTCATTCTTATGGAGAAAAGTTATGGGTCATGAATTACACGATGCGTGCGGAGTGGTCGGATATTTTGATGTAAGCGAACAGCGCGGCGATATCTCGCGGTTGGCGTACTTGGGTCTGTTCGCTCTGCAACATCGCGGACAGGACAGCGCGGGCATCGCGGTCAACAACAACGGCAAGATTTTTTGCCATAAAGAGCAGGGACTGGTCGTGGAAGTGTTCGATGACATGACGTTGAACATGTTGCAGGGGCATGCCGCGATTGGGCATGTGCGTTACCCGATGGGCGGTGACAGCAATGTGGCGAACGCACAGCCGCTTTTGATCAAGTCCAAAACGGGTCAGATCGCGTTGGCGCACAATGGGATGCTGACCAATTGTGAAAAATTGCGCGATCGGATGGAGGAACAAGGCGCGATTTTCCAAACGACCTCGGACGCCGAGGTCATGCTGTCTTTGTTGGCCCGAAACTCAATTTTGGCCGAACGCATTGAAGACGCGATTTTTATGATGATGGCGGAAGTCAAGGGCGCCTACGCGTTGACGATCATGACCAAAGACAAAGTGATCGGTGTGCGTGATCCGGACGGAATTCGCCCTCTTTGCATCGGTGTGCTGGGCGACACTTATGTGCTCGCCTCCGAAAGTTGCGCGTTGGACACAATCGGCGCAACTTTCATTCGTGATGTCGACCCGGGAGAAGTGGTCACGTTGGACGCGAATGGTCTCAGTGCGGAGTACTTTCAACCAGATGAAACGGGCAATAATTCATTAAAGGGAAAATTGTGCGCGTTTGAATTTGTCTATTTCGCAAGACCGGACAGTGTGATCGATGGCGCGGATGTCCATTTTGCCAGGCTGGCCGCCGGTCGCCAATTGGCGATTGAGGCGCCGGTGGAAGCCGACGTCATTGTTGGAGCGCCGGACTCCGGCATGATGGCCGCTTTGGGATACGCGAAAGAAAGCGGAATTGAGTTCAATCATGGACTGCTCAAGAATCGTTATGTCGGGCGCACCTTCATTCAACCGACGCAAATGAAACGGGAGATCTCCATCGCGATGAAATTCGCGCCGCTGCGTCACACCTTGCAAGGAAAGCGAGTCTGTCTGATCGATGACTCAATTGTGCGCGGCACGACCATGCGCCGTCTGGTGGAAATGATCAAAGCCAGTGGTGCGACGGAGGTGCACTTGCGTATCGCCTGTTCGCCGGTCGTCTACCCTTGCTTTTATGGCGTGGACACGCCCAGTCAAGGCGAGCTGTCCGCCTGCAATATGACCAAGGCCGCGCTGCAAAAGCTGATCAACGCGGACAGTCTGGAATTTATCTCACTTGAAGGGCTCAAGAATTCATTGAAAGGCTTGCGCAGTGATTGTTGCACTGCCTGCCTGGACGGCAATTATCCGGCGGGCATTCCGGAAGCGGAAGCGGCGGGCCTGCGCAAGATCGACCTGGTTGGCAATGGTTACACAGGTGATGGAAAATGAATGTTGCCGTGTTTGTCTCCGGTGGCGGGACCAATCTACAATGTTTGATTGATCGTAAAGCAGACGGACTGTTGCCGGACTGTGAGATCGTTCGGGTGATCGCCTCAAAAGACGGCACCGGGGCGGAAGAACGTGCGCGTCAAGCGGGAATTTCGACCACAGTGGTGCGCAGACGAGATTTTGAGACTGAGACAGCCTATGATCAGGCTTTGCTCGACAGCTTGGCCGATTATGAGGTTGGCTTGATTGTGTTGGCGGGTTTTTTGACCAAACTTGGCGCGGGATTTGTCCAACGTTACCCGAATCAAATCATCAATATCCATCCTTCACTGCTACCCGCTTTTGGTGGCGCGGGGTACTACGGAATCAAACCGCATCAGGCTGTGTTGGAATATGGTTGCAAGGTGACCGGAGCGACTGTTCATCTGGTGGACAATAATTACGACACCGGCCCGATCGTGCTGCAGAAAGCGATTGATGTGTATGCGGATGATACGGCTGAGACCTTGCAGCTTCGGGTCATGCGTGAATGTGAACAGGTTATTTTACCTGAAGCGGTGCGGCTGTTTACCGCCGGTAAAATAGCGGTATCGGGAAGGATTACCCGGATTGTCGAGGAACAAAGTGTTTGAATGACGGAAAATGTTTAGATCGACACTCGGCTCAGTTGAGTCGTTGATCTGAATTGATACTATAAACCGTGTACATAATCAATTAATAAAGGAGACAGTATGATCCAACGTGCTTTAATCAGTGTTTCAGACAAAACCGGCGTCGTTGACCTGGCCCGCTCCTTGAGTCAGCTGGGGATTGAAATCGTGTCGACCGGCGGCACTTACAACGAGATCGCGGCGCATGACATACCGGTCACCGAGATCAGCTCGATTACCGGATTCCCCGAGTGTTTGGACGGACGTGTGAAGACCTTGCATCCCTTTGTTCATGCGGGACTGTTGGCGGACCGAGCGAAACCCGACCATATGGATTTCCTAAAATCCATGGAGATCGTACCAATCGACCTGGTTGTTGTGAATTTGTATCCATTCAGGGAAACTGTGCTGAGGCCCGGTGCTTCTTTTGAGGAATGTGTGGAGAACATAGACATTGGCGGACCGAGCATGTTGCGCGCGGCTGCGAAAAATCACGCGTCGGTCGCGGTGGTGACCGACCCCGCCGATTATGATCCGGTGCTGCGCGAGATAGCTGAGACAGGAAACACGACCGCGAAAACCCGTTTCACGCTGATGGTCAAAGTGTTTGAGCACACCGCGGCCTATGACGCCCTGATCGCACGTTATATGCGCGCTGAGGCGTCTCGGCGCAGTGATGATCAGACGGAAGTGTTTCCCGATCAGTTGACACTGACTTATGAAAAACAGCAAAATCTGCGCTATGGCGAAAATCCCTTCCAGCGAGCGGTGTTTTATCGTGAACCCCTGCCGGTCGCCGATTCACTCGCGCAGGCGAAACAGCTGCACGGAAAAGAACTGTCCTATAACAATATCTCGGACACCGACGCCGCGATCGCGATGGTGAAAGAATTTGACCGGCCCGCCTGTGTGGCGGTCAAACACGCGAATCCATGCGGCATAGCTGTCCGCGACACGATTGACGAAGCTTGGGAACGCGCCTATCAGGCCGACCCGGTTTCTGTGTTTGGCGGCATCGTGGCACTCAATCGACCGGTGAACATGGCAGCGGCTGAAAGCATGGCGAAGATCTTTTTGGAAGTGATCGTGGCGCCGTCTTTTGAGCGGGACGCGTTTGAAATTTTGTCACAAAAGAAAAATATCAGACTACTTGAATTGCCGGAGATCGCGCGCCCCTTCGTGGAGGAGGCGATTGGTGTCAAGGGTGTCGGTGGCGGTCTGCTGGTCCAACAAAAAGATAACGAAGTGTATGATCCGGCGGATTTGCGCCTGGTGACCCGAAAGGCTCCGACCGAACAGGACTTGAATGATTGTTATTTTGGCATGCAGGTGGTCAAGCACGTCAAGTCGAACGCCATCGTGTTGGTTAAAGACGGTGTGACTGTGGGTGTGGGTCCGGGCCAGGTCAATCGAGTGACCGCTTTGGAGATCGCGATCAAAATGGCCGGAGAAAAGGCAAAAGGCGCCGTGTTGGCGTCGGACGCGTTTTTCCCATTTGATGACAGTGTACGTCTCGCCGGAGCGGCGGGGATCGAGGTCATTGTCCAGCCAGGCGGATCGGTGCGCGACGACGACTCGATCAAGGCCTGTGATGAGTTGGGAATCGCGATGGTTTTTACAGGCAAAAGGCACTTTCTACATTGATGGAGAATAATATGAAAATACTAGTGATCGGCGGAGGCGGCAGAGAGGCCTCAATCATCTGGAAGTTATCGCAAAGCCCTCAGAAACCAGAGCTGTATTGCGCGCCGGGAAATTATGGCATTGGTAAACTTGCGACATGTGTGCCTTTGAGCGCCACCGATCTGGATGGCATCGTCGATTTCGCGAAAAATGAATCGATGGACCTGGTGGTAGTCGCTCCGGATGATCCGCTCGCTCTTGGGCTGGTCGACCGACTGACCGACGCCGGTGTGCGGGCGTTCGGGCCGACCGCGGCGGCGGCGCAGATCGAGGCGAGTAAGATCTTTTCAAAACAATTAATGCGCGAACATGGTATCCCGACCGCGGGGGCTGAGGTTTTCACAGTTGAACAGGACGCGTTGGATTGGCTGAGCCGCCAAACCATATTCCCGGTTGTGGTGAAAGCCGACGGACTCGCGCTCGGCAAAGGTGTGCTGATCTGCGTGGATCGCGCCGAAGCCGAACAGGCGGTGCGGGAAATGATGAGTGGAAATCAATTTGGTGACGCGGGCTCTCGGGTTTTGATAGAAGAATGTCTGACCGGACCGGAGTTGACTGTTTTGGCGTTCACGGATGGTAAAACGATTGCCGCGATGCCGAGTTCACGTGATCATAAGCGAGCGCTCGATCACGATCTTGGACTCAACACAGGTGGCATGGGCGCGGTTGTGCCGGGCGCGGACTTGGATGAGAAACAATGGGCGCGGCTGAATGAGACAATTTTTCAACCGACCATTGACGCTCTGGCAAACATGGGCAGAGTGTTCAAGGGGGTCATCTATTTTGGTCTGATGCTGACCGATGATGGTCCGAAAGTGATTGAGTACAACGCTCGCTTTGGCGATCCGGAGGCACAGGCGGTGCTGCCGCTGTTGCGGACCGATTTGTTGGATGTGATCAATGCCGTGATCGATGAACGTTTGGCGGATATCGACATCAAATGGTCGGACGAAGCCTCGTGTTGCGTGGTCGCGGCTTCTGGAGGATATCCGGCTGAATATGAAAAAGGCAAACCGATCACCGGCCTGGAAGACTGTAAGGCCACGGTGTTCCATGCCGGAACCACCTGGTCCGCCGAGCTCAACTCAGTAGTGACAAATGGCGGCCGCGTTCTGGGGGTCTGCGCGACAGGCGCGACGCTGGATGAGGCGCTGGATGAGGCATATGACAACATCAGGAAAATTCATTTTGACGGCATGCACTACCGCAAGGATATCGGAAGGACGATCCCAAAATGAAACCGACAGTGAGGATCGGTTTGTTTGGCGGCACGTTTGACCCAATACACAATGCCCATCTGGCAATCGTCGAGGCGGCCCTTGAAACAGCTGAGTTGCGACGTGTTTTGATCATGCCGAGTGGCCACCCGCCATTAAAAGATCCCGCCGGAGTCAGTCCGACGATTTACCGATACCGCATGGCTGAACTGGCGGTCAGGCAGTCGCCTCTGATTGAGATCAGTGATATTGAGATTCGGCGGCTTGGGCCGTCTTACACTGTGGATACCTTAAAACAACTTAATCGCGAGCTTGAGTCTGCGCGGGATGTTTATTTGATCTGCGGCACCGATGTGCTGTTCGATTTACCTAACTGGCACGATCCCGAAGGCGTGTTGGAAAACTGCACCCTCCTTGTTGGCACGAGACCCGGTTTTGAGACTGATTCGATTCAACGCCAAATGAACCATCTGCGACATCAATACAAGGCGGTGATTCAGACATTTGACATGCCCGAGATGGATCTTTCCTCGACCGAGATTCGAAGTCGACTGATTGAATGTCCACAGATGGATCTACCACAGGTTCCTCAAGCTGTGGGTGAGTTTATCCGCCGGTATCGTGTCTATCGCGATCATTCTCTTTTACGCGAGCTGTCAGACGACACGGTGCGTTTTTTGATTCGCGTGCAACAAGAACTTTGGAATCAAATCACGCGTGAGCGCTTGTTGCATTCAGTCGGCACCGCCCTGACCGCGGTTCGACTGGCCTTGCGTTTTGGGGTGGATGCCGACAAAGCGGCGGTCGCGGGTATTTTACATGACTTGGCGAAGGAGCGTTGCCCGCGGGACTATCTGGATGAACATCCGGAGCAGGCCCACTGGCTGGAGGGCTATCCGCAGATTGTCCATGGCCCGTTTGGAGCAAAGTTGGCGCGCGACCGATACGGCATTGACGATCAGGAGTTGCTCGACGCGATCACTTATCACACGACTTTGCGAAATAATCCATCCAATTTGGAGAAAATCATCTTCTTATCTGATAAAATCGAGCCTAGCCGCTCATTTTTCGATTTGAAACCAATTCGAGAGTTGGCCAAATTTGACCTCAATCGGGCCACTTTGGCATGCTTGGAGGCCGTGAGGTCAAGCATATTGAAACGTGATCAGATTGAGCATCCATATTCAGTGGATGCGATTCTTACACTGGCGGACGCGCCGAGGGTACCGGCGATCAGAAAGGATGACATAGTTGACGATTAAAGAGATTGCGGATCAAATCAAAGAGATTTTAGAAAATAAAAAGGGCCTCGACGTCGAAATGATTGACGTCGCGGACAAGACGACTTTGGCGGATTATTTTATCATCGCGTCGGGTCGGTCGAGCACTCAGGTCAAAGCGTTGGCTGACGAGGTAGAACGTGAAATGATCAAGCGATTTGAGCGCCGCCCCGAACATATTGAAGGCAATTATCGGGACAAATGGGTGCTGCTTGATTATCTTGATATCGTGGTCCATATTTTTCAAGAAGAGGAACGGCAGCACTACAGCCTTGAAAAGCTATGGATGACGAAAACGGTGAGTCAGAGCGGCGAATCCACAGTTTGATCATCGACCGACTCCACTGGGTCTGTCGGGCAATGTGGAATATTTGCCAATTATGAAGAGAAAAACCGCTCCCCAATGAGAGCGGTTTTTGTATGCTGATTTAAACAAACCGGCCGTGATGCACGGTCTCGGATTATGTGGGGAGGTGGTCAATTTGTCGCCAAAGAAAGGAGTGGGTTTTCTCGCTTCCACTCAGGATCGAAAGGTATGTGAGAAACTACGTAAATTATTTAGCGCTATGTTATCTGTCAGCGCGCTGCTGGGCATCGTGCTGGTTCTATCCATACCGGGTCCGGTCTCCGGCGGGCATTTGGAAATTGAATCGGCCGCTGAGTTTTCGCGCCTGGAAACTGATGCGTCCGCCTCTCAGACAAGTGATGAGTCTGTGCCGGTTGTGACATCGACGGCACAGGCCTTGAAAGAAACTTCTTTGTTTCCGGTCTATATAGCCGGGGCGGTTGAGCGACCGGGAGTGGTTTTGATTCCGGACGGTACCTGGCTGGAGACCGCGATTTTGGAATGTGGCGGTGTGAAGGCGGAGGCGGACCTGACAAAGGTCAATCTGGCAATGACGTTGAAAGCCGGACAAATGATTTACGTGCCGGCGCAAGGTGAGATCGTCGACAACGATATTTCGGAGATGATCACGCCTGACACAAAGTCCGTGGAAGCCGTGGACACGATCAATCTCAATCAG
Source organism: uncultured Oscillospiraceae bacterium (assembly GCA_964487355.1). Taxonomy (GTDB): domain Bacteria; phylum Bacillota; class Clostridia; order Saccharofermentanales; family Fastidiosipilaceae; genus JAXGYX01. Next base: position 12,311 of record CAZAPS010000004.1, on the reverse strand, counting down.
GCCTCTGTAGACCAGCTCGTCAGTTTACCGGGGATTGGGCCGGCGACCGCCGAGAAGATCATCAGATATAGAGAGGAAAATGGCAAATTTCAATCAATTGAGGAGATTATGAACATTCCCGGGATCAAAGATGCAAAATTCAATGAAATCAAGGAACGGATCGATGTAAATTAAGTGTGCCGGGTTTTCGGAATCACTTGTCTACCTGCACGTTCTTTAAAATCTACAGAGCGAACTTAAGATCAAATTTTGTTATACTGTTACGAGAATATTAAAATTGAGGTGCGTCATGAGTCAAGCTGACCATTTATTTATAGAGAACTGTAAATCCATCCTGACAACAGGTAGCTCCACCGAAAACGAGGCTGTCCGCCCGCGATGGGAAGACGGCAGTCCCGCCTATACCATGAAAAAATTCGGCGTCGTCAATCGATATGATTTGGCGACGGAATTCCCTATTTTGACCTTGCGTTTCACAAATTTTCGTGCCTGTGTGGACGAGATACTCTGGATATGGCAACGAAAATCGAATAACATCAATGATTTGAACAGTCAAATCTGGAACGCGTGGGCCGACGAGGATGGATCGATCGGCAAGGCGTATGGCTATCAACTCGGAGTCAAGCATCAGTACAAGGAAGGTCTGTTCGATCAGGTCGACCGGGTCTTGTTTGATTTGAAGAATAATCCTCATAGCAGGCGTATCCTGACCAATATATACACGATGGCGGATTTGCATGAGATGAATCTGTACCCCTGCGCGTACAGCATGACGTTCAATGTGGTGGGTGACAAGCTCAATGGCATACTGAACCAACGTTCGCAGGACATGCTGACGGCCAATAATTGGAATGTCACACAGTACGCGGTGCTGATGCATATGTTCGCCGCAAGCTCGGGACTGCGGGTTGGGGAGTTAATTCATGTGATAGCCGACGCGCATATTTATGATCGACATATCGATATCGTCAAAGAACTGATTGAGCGAACGCCTTTAGAGGCTCCAAAATTGATTATTGATTCTGATATCAACAATTTTTATGATTTCACACCGGACAGTTTTTCTTTGGAAAATTACAGACACAACGGAAAAATTTTGGGTATTCCCGTTGCGGTCTGATCGTTCAACTGTTTTCTTTCAATCGATTTACCGTGCGAAGATTAAAGTTAGGGATGGGTACGGCTATGAATTTAATTGTCGCGGTGGAGCGAAACTGGGGAATTGGATGTGGTGGCAGACTGCTCGCCACGCTCAAAGAGGATATGGCGTGGTTTCGCCGTCAAACAAAAGATAAAATTTTGGTTTATGGGAGAGAGACACTGTCCACCTATCCCAATGGAGTCGCGTTGCCAAATCGTCGCAATATCGTATTGAGTCGCGACCCGGCATTTTCAGTCGAAGGTGCCGAGGTCTGTCATTCAATCGCCGAGCTGGCTGAATTGCTGGCGGATGTCCCAACCGAGGACATCATGATTTTGGGCGGAGCAAGTGTGTATCATCAACTCCTTCCCTATACGCGACTGGCTTATGTGACTCAATTTGACAAAGAAATAGAGGCTGATCGATACTTGGACAACCTGGACGAGCTGCCCAACTGGCGATTGATCGAACGAGGTCAGCGAAGATTTGATGTGTTGGCGGATTTGGGTTTTTATTTCTCTGTCTATGAGAATCGGCAGGTGGAACCGCTGTCGAAGGCCATCGCAAAATGAAGTTTTCTACTGTGAAGCAGATGATCGCCCGAGCGGTGGGTAGAATCAAACAAGTTTTTAAATCCGTGAAAAGCGCCGGTTTGGATAGCGCGCGAAAAGTCTCCAGCCGTGGGCCGGTGCGGTTTTTGTTAAAATACTTTTCGTCTTTTTCTGAAATGGATGTGGTTGGCATGGCCGCCAGCACTTCCTATTATATGCTGTTCGCGTTGTTTCCTTTAATGATTTTTTTGCTGTATTTGATCGCGGTGTTGAGCCAGACCATCGACATCACACTGCTTGTCGAGCAATTGACCTCTATTTTACCAACTCATGTGATTTCCGTATTGGCCGGATTGGTCGGCGACCTGCACAACATCGCGCAGCGGGGAACGGTATGGGTCAGTTTGTTGAGTTTGATCTTTGCCAGCGCGAAAGGGTTCGGCACCATGCTGGGGAACCTATATTCAATTTATGGACGCAAGAAAATCAGTTCAAACTTTTTGCTGGCGCGAATCGTTGGAGTCATCAGCACATTGCTGATGGGCGTGTTGATGATTGTGATTATGTTTGTTTTGATTTTTGGACAGACGTTGGTGAAATGGGTTCGACAGCTGTTGGATTTTCAATGGCTGCAGGGGTTGTGGCTCATCGACTATATGAGCTATGTAGTCACATTTTTAATTTTAAGTTTCGTATTTGGGATTGCGCTTTTTATATCAAGTGGCAGGGTGGGGCAGGTGCGCTATGCTTTTGTGGTCGGCTCTTTGATGTCGATGTCGTGGATCATCATCTCGTTTTTCTTCTCGATAGTTTTGAGCGGCAGTGGTCGATATGAATTTCTCTACGGCGGACTGTCCGGCGTCATGCTCCTTTTACTGTGGGTATTTGTGATCATGATGGTAATATTTGGTGGTGCTTTGATCCATGCGACCATCTTGAGAGAAAAATCGATTTTGCCACCTTTACAAGTTGACTCACCTGAAACATCGCCGTCTGCCGTGAGTGAGCAGACGGACTCCTCGGACAATAAGGATTAATGTCCGGATCGACAAATCAATCTTAGACTGAGCGAGAGGACCACATAGATTAGCGGAAAATCACAAAAGAGCAGGATGCAGGTTAAATGGATCCAACTTCAAAAAACAATATTCCTAAAAAAAAGTTGAGAAGTGGTTTTACCACAGGATCGGCGGCGACCGCGGCGGCGACCGCGTCGGCCATGTTGCTGGTTGGTGACGACCTGCCTGACGATCGAATCATCCCGGTCCAGACACCCGGCGGTGAACAGTTGCGCTTGGAGATTGACACCATCGAACCACTTGAACGAGGCTATCGTTGCTGTGTTGTCAAAGACGGGGGAGACGATCCGGATGTGACCACGGGATTGAGCGTCTGCGCGGTTGTCACTTTGAACGATGACAGAGGAGTTGTCACATTTCACGCGGGTCAAGGTGTTGGCATTGTTACCTTGCCCGGTCTGAAAATTCCACCCGGAGAGCCCGCGATCAATCCGGTTCCGCGCGAGATGATTCGCCGGGCGATCACACCTTTCCTGTCGGAAAGACATGGGTTTTCGGTTGAATTATCGGTTCCCGGCGGGGACGAGGTCGCACACCGCACATTCAACCCGAGGTTGGGCATTGAAGGCGGAATTTCCATCATTGGCACGACAGGCATTGTGCGGCCTATGTCGGAGGAGGCTTGGAAAGACTCACTTGCGGAGGAGCTGCATGTCGCGAGAGCGGCCGGTCGATCCGACTCGATCATCCTTTCTTTTGGCAACCAATCAGAGCTTAGCATTCTGCGACATGAGGAAATTTGTGTGGATGCCGAGGGGAATCCGATTCGTTCGGTCATGTGTAGCAATTTTGTTGGCTTCATGTTGCAGAAAGCGGCTGAATGTGGTTTCAAAAGGGTGATAATTAGCGGGCCTCTTGGTAAAATAATCAAGGTGTCGGCGGGAATCTTCTACACCCACAGCCATGTGGCGGATGCCCGAAATGAACTTGTGGTGGCGAACGCCGCGTTGCTGGGTGTCTCGCTTGAGACCCTGAACCGTCTGACGGATTGCCGCACAACCGATGCCGCGTTGGATATCCTCGCGACTCAATCGCTTGACAAATCCTTCTCACGGCGGATCGCCGACAAGGCGAAAAACCGGATCATGCGATTCGAGGGACTTGGACTGCTCGCGGATGTTTTTATGACCGACGGAACGGGCGAACTGTTATGGACCACTTTGCGCATACACGAATGATCATTTATTTGTGTTTTGCTGGAAATGAGTAAATAGTTGAATCAACATACACTTTTTCTGATCGGTATGGGTCCGGGAACGGCTGAGTGGGTGACGAGCGCCGCCTGGAAGGCGATCGACCGCTGTCAAACCCTATTTGCCGGCAAACGAATCATTCAGATGGTGGTTGAGTCGGGCATGATTGAAAACACAGGACGACGCGTCTGGCATGAAATCGACGCCCATCTTGGCGCACTGATTATTCCGCTGACCGAAGCGCTTGAGCAAGGTGATGTCGCTGTCTTGACAACAGGTGATACCGGAGCGTTCAGTGTCGCGGCCTGGATCAGAAAACAGCTTCGGATCAAACAGCCTGATCAAAAAATTGAAACCATCGCCGGAATTTCCTCGATACAGTACTTTTGCGCCCGGCTTGGTATTAATTGGCCGGACCTGGATATTGTAAGCCTGCACGGCAAAGAAGATGACTCATTCGTCAACTCTTTGTCAAATTACCGCAAGACGATGCTGCTGACCGATCCAAGGCACCATGTCAGGCGGATCGCCAACACCTTGCTCGAGATGGGAAGAGACGATTTCCAGATCACGGCGGGTCTGAACCTGAGCTATCCGGATGAGACAATTGTTTCGGGCAGCCCGGCTGAGATCTTGCGTCACCGCGATATTCAACCTGACGCGCTTTGTCTGGTTCTTTTGGAACCTTTAGCTCCACGAAGCGTTGAAACGCAAGATAAGATGGACCGTCATGATGTGACTCAATCATTCGCCGGCGGGTTGCCCGATATATCGTTTATCCGAGGTGCCAAACCGATGACGAAACAGGCGGTACGCGCGCAGATCGCCTCACTGCTGGCGATTCGTCCAGGTGATATTTGCTGGGATGTCGGTGCGGGAACGGGTTCGGTCAGCGTTGAAATGGCACTCGCGGCCGCGGATCGTGGATCGGTCTTCGCGATTGAGCGAGACCGTGCCGGGACGAAATTGGTCCGCCGGAACGCGGTCAGACATAATGTTGAAAATATTGTCGTGGTTGAAGGGGAGGCACCGCTTGCGTTACAAGGCCTGCCCTGCCCGGACCGTGTTTTTATCGGTGGATCAGGTGGAAATCTACGACCAATTCTCGTTTACCTAAGCGAATTGCTATCCGCGGTCACTTTACGTGAATTAGACGCAAAGCGACCAAGATGCAAGGTTGTGATTAGCGCCGTGACGCTGGAGACACCGACACGTGCGGTTGAGCTGTTGCGCGCCACCGGCTTTGACTCACCTCAAATCATGCAGCTCGCCGTTACGCATTTTAAACAGCGTGGTGGATATAATTTGGCGCAGGCGGAGAACCCGGTTTGGCTGATTCGAGCGGACTGGATGGCGAGATAATTGAGCCCGACGCCAAGGTTTGTAACCGGGGTGTATTGTCAATAGTAGAAAGAAGATCAGTATGAATGAAGCAAGTGAACCGCGCCCAATAAGACAGGATCCCCCCATGTTTTACAGTCTGGGAACCGGACCCGGCGATCCCGAGCTTATGACTTTCAAAGCGGTCAATATATTGAATCAAGTGAACTATTTAGCGGTGCCGGTAGCGGCGCCCGGGCAAGACAGCGTGGCTTTGCAGGTCGTGCGTCCCTATATCGAGGAAAGGTTGGACACGGGCGAACTGCAAATCATCGAGCTTTTATTTCCGATGCTCAAAGATCGGCAAGCGGCCATACAACACCGCTTGGCGGCCGCCGAAGAGGTGTTGCGGGTGCTCGAATCCGGTTCGGACATCGCTATGATCACGATCGGTGATCCCACAATTTACAGCACTTGTTTTTATGTGGATGAGATTGTGCGCTCACGTGGTTTTGATACGAGAATCATACCGGCGGTCAGCTCTGTGACCGCCGCCGCCGCCACTGCGGGTGTCTCTTTGGCGCGGCAGGATGAATCAATTTCGATTGTTCCCGGTCTAAAAGGAGCGGACGAGGTTTTTGAATATCTGGATCACGCGGAGACGTTGGTTATCATGAAAGCCGGCGCGTTGGCCACCGATCTGTCAGACTTGTTAAATGAGCGTGGAATGGACCACCACGCGGTCTTGTTGTCGAGACTTGGTTTTCCCGATGAGTGTGTCGAGCCGCTTGGGCAAATTGATTCGAATCTGAAGCGTCCGTATTTTTCCACCGTGATCGTGAAAAAAGGAGGGCTTTGAAAATGATCTATTTTGTCGGTGCCGGTCCGGGAGATCCGGAACTGTTGACACTCAAGGCGAAACGTCTGATCGACGAGGCTGATGTGATCGTATACGCAGGATCCCTTGTCAATCCGGCGGTGCTCGAAGATAAAAAACCGGAAACGTTAGTCTATGACAGCGCGGGGATGAGCCTCGACGAGGTAATGGCTGTGCTGATCGAGGCCGAAGAGCGAAACTTGCTGTCGGTGCGTGTGCATACCGGTGACCCCGCTGTGTATGGAGCAATCCAAGAACAAATCGATCAATTGGAGAAGAGAAAGATCGCCTATGAAGTGGTGCCCGGAGTCAGTTCAGTCTTCGCGGCCTCCGCCACACTCGGACGTGAGCTGACGTTGCCCGGTGTCTCACAGACTGTCATTTTGACAAGGCAAGCCGGTCGAACACCGGTGCCTGAAGGTGAGACCATCAGCTCTTTGGCCGCGCATCAGGCGACCATGGTTATTTTTCTGAGTGTGGGACAAATCGAATCGCTAAGTGAGGAGTTGATCGCCGGTGGGTATACCCCATCGACGCCTGTCGCGGTGGTCTATCGGGCGAGCTGGCCTGATGAGACAATCGTGCACGGCACATTGGAAACGATTGCCGAGTTGACAAAAGAACAAGGCATTGTCCGCCAGGCACTGGTCATGGTCGGAGCGTTTCTGGGCGAAGAGTATGAACTGTCAAAACTATATGACGCGAAATTCACTCATGGTTACCGAAAGGGATCTGATGCCGAACCGGAAAGAGAAATTTGAACAAAGCAAAGGTCAGTCAGAGCCTCGCAGACTCGCGGTATTTTTTTTGACGCCTCAGGGCGAGGCGTTAAGCGATCGATTGTTGTCCAACGAGGCCGACGAACAATTCAATCTGACCCGCTCAACTACTTTGGAAATTAAAAAACTGGCTGAATTATCGTCGGTGTTTGAACACTATGATGGTTTAATCATGATTATGGCGACGGGCATTGTCGTGCGTAAAATCGCGCCTTTGCTAGGCGGCAAAGAGCTCGACCCGGCGGTTGTCGTGCTCGATCAAAAAGCACAGTTCGCGATCAGTTTGCTTTCCGGTCATCTGGGTGGCGCGAATGAGCTCGCGCGGGAGATTTGCGCGGTTCTTGGTGGAGGCTGCACGCCGGTCATCACAACGGCGACCGATCTGGAAGAAGTCACCGCCTTTGATCTGTTCGCCAAAGAGACCGGCAGCAAAATTGCCAACATCGCCGTGCTGCCGGCTGTCAGTGGTGACCTTGTCGCAGGCAGACCGGTGGGATTCATTAGCGACTTGGAGGTCGAACATGATTTTTCAAAAACAGTGATCCGACTCGACCGCGGTCAACCTCAGCCCGATCGAATTCGCTCTTATGTTGTTTTTTCGACACGAGCCGATCTGTTAGAATGCTGGAAGAAAGATCAGCCTGCGAAATGGATCCAAGGTTTGAACCAAAACATGGCGCTGCGAATTTACCCACGTATACTGTTTGTTGGCATCGGATGCAAACAAGGTGTGGCCGCGTCTTATTTGTCCGATTGTCTGGATCACCTGCTGGAGGAGATCGGAGAAAGTCCACTCTCAATCGCCGCTGTCGCGACGATCGACATTAAAGGAAAAGAGCCTGCCCTGCTCGCGCTTTGCCAAGAGCGCGGCATTTCCCTGATCACCTACACCGCGCAGGAATTGAACCGGGCGATCACATCCGCTCAGACGCTGGGGATTGATTTTGGTGAGTCAAGATTTGTCCGACAAACAGTTGGCGTCCCTTCGGTCTCCGGACCTGCTGCCTGGCTGGCTTCCCGAAAAGGAAGCTTACTGGTGGATAAACGTAGATTCAGCGGTGTGACGATATCGATTTCCCGCGAAAGGAGATTATTTTAGAATGACCGTTTTTGTGACCGGCATCAATTATCATTCCGCCCCACTTTGGCTTCGATCCGCCATGGCGTTAAGCGATGAAGAGGCAGGCGTGTTGATGAGGCGGGCGACAGCTGAGCAAGGGATTAAAGAATGTGTCATTGTCAACACTTGCAACCGTCTGGAGATGTATTTCACGGCGCCCGACCAAAAGGCGATTCGCACGATACAAGATCTTTTGAGTGTGAAGAATGATCTCGATCCACAAAACATCCGGAAATATTTTTATTTTTATGGGGACTTGCAGACTGTGAGACATTTGATAATGGTCGCCTGCGGATTGGATTCCATGGTGCTGGGAGAGACGGAAATTCTAGGCCAGATCAAAAAGGCACACGAGTTGGCTAGGCTGAATGAAACTGCGAAAACCGTGTTGAACACATTGTTTCGAGACTCTGTCACCGCCGCCAAAAAGATCAAGACCGCCGTTTCCGGATCGGCCGCTCCGGTATCGATAGCGAGTCTGGCCGCCAAACGCGCGCTCTCTTTTTGTGATCGACCGACAATTTTACTGGTGGGCGCGACCGGACAGACAGGTACCGGCGTGTTGAAAAACCTTTGTGCAGCCTCAAATTGCACAATATTAGCGACGACTCGCACGAGAAAAATGCTTTCTTCAAATGATATGCTGTATCGTCATCCGAATCTAACCTATATCAACTATGATGACCGATTTCAGGCACTGTCAAAAGCTGATGTGGTGATTACCGCCACGTCCTCTCCGCATTATGTCTTTACCGTCAGAGAGGCTGCCCCTTTTATTGCTAATAATAAAAACTATTTATTTTTGGACCTTGCCGTGCCACTTGACGTGGACACCGGTCTATCTGAGTTCGCGAATGTTGTAATCGAAGATATTGATCAGTTTCGTCACTTGTCCGCGCAGAACAATCGATTGCGAAGTAAGCAAAACGAGGCCGCGCTGGCGCGGATCGATGACTATGTCGATCGTTTCGCCAAGTGGCAGATCTTCGCGCAAGGTCATGATATGATTTGTGAGTTGGATCAACGTCTGAGATTGGCCGGCCAACGAATGGAAACGACGGATGTCGTGCATAATCTTATTTTTAACGTGCGCGAATATGCTTCGCCGGAAGAATTTGAGGTTTTTATGCGCTGTCTCTCACCACAGATACAACAGCGATACTTCCCTTTTGTAACTCAACAAAATAAGAATGAGCATGCTGAAACCGTGTCGCCGGAAAAGGTGGGCCGGCCTGTCCGACACCTTGCCAACCAAATCAAAAGTGAGAAAAGAATCGACTTCAGGAATGGTTAGATTGGAAAATAAAATGGATGAGAGCGGTTTGAAAGGGGAAAAATCAAAGGGCGCGGTCGCGGTCGTGGGTTTCGGGCCGGGAAATCTGGATGACATGACGTTTCGGGCGGCAAAGGCGATCACCTCGGCGGATTTGGTCATCGGTTACAAGACGTATATTAAAATACTGCGCGAGTATTTTCCGGACGCCGCGTTTTACAGCAATGCGATGACAAAGGAAGTGGAACGCTGTGAATACGCGCTGGATGAGGCCTTGAGTGGCAAGCGGATCGCCCTGGTCAGCAGCGGCGACAGTGGCGTGTACGGCATGGCGGGGCTGCTGCTCGAAATTGTCGCGCGTAGAGGATTGACCGAAGATCAGCTGACTGTTGATATCATTCCGGGGGTCACAGCCGCTTCGTCCGCGGCCGCCTTGCTTGGCGCGCCTTTGATGCACGATTTCGCTGTCATCAGTCTAAGCGATTTGATGACTCCGCTGGACACCATCTGGGCGAGGGTCAGGGCCGCCGCGGAAGCTGACTTTGTCATTTGCGTATACAACCCCAAAAGCCGCAAGCGTGCCACATATTTGGCCAAATGCTGTGAGATCATCGCCCGAAGTCGTTCAACGGACACACCTTGCGGAGTCGCCTCACATGTAGGTAGAAGCGAAGAGACGGTGATCACAACCACGTTGGCGAATTTGCCCAACCAGGATGTCGATATGTTTTCGATCGTGATCATTGGCAATTCACAGACAAAGATTGAAAATGGCAAGCTGCTCACACCGCGCGGCTACGAGGAAAAATATTTGAATCCGACACCTGACAAGGCAGGACGGAAACAAAAGTGACTTTTTCGCCGAACGAGCAAGTTGATCTTTTGGTGATCGCCGGCACCTCCGACGCGCGTGTGGTGATCGAGGCTCTCGTGAAAAAAGGAGCGCGGGTGCTCGCCAGTGTGGCCACCGAATGGGGAGCTGATTTGTTGGCGAACTCAGGAGCCGTGGTTGTCAGCGGCCGGCGAAATGTCGACGCTTTCATTTCCCTGATGGAACAATACAACATTCTTAGGGTGCTGGACTGCTCCCATCCTTACGCGGTTGAGGTGTCGAAGAACGTGCGGCAAGCATGTAAAACCTTGCGGCTGGTATATAAGCGGTTCGACCGATCATCAGAGTTGACGGGAGATCAGGCCATTATCCGTGTCTCGAATCGAGAAGAAGTGGTCCACGTGGTCACCTCTTGCTTGGATCGGCACGCCCCCGAGGCTAAGATTTTCCTGACGACCGGCAGCAAGGATTTATCTTTTTATGCCGAAGCGCTCGACAAAAACCGCTTGATCGCGCGCGTGATCCCTACGAGCCGTTCTCTGGAATCATGCTTTGAGGCGGGCATTCGTCCGGACCATATAGTGGCGCTGCAAGGACCGTTCAGCAAAGAGTTGAATGTCGCGCTGTTTCGTCATTACCGGGCCGGGATCGTCATCACAAAAGACGGTGGGGCGCCGGGTGGCTATTTGGAGAAAATCACCGCGGCCCACGAGGTAGGAGCCGACTGTGTCGTGATCGCCAGGCCGAGCGGGGAGACTGTCGAAGAAGATCACATGACAAAGGTTGAGGAAGTGCTGCGCTGGTTCAACACTGAAGTGATGGGATAAAAGCAGAGAGGAAATGACATGTCCATTTATCATAATCAAAAACAAATGGTGGAGAACACGGATTTTCAAACGAACAAACGTGGCTGGGAAGGCCTGATCAATTATAAACCCGATGAAATTGAAAGACGCAGTTTTGAGATCATAACCGAAGAACTGGGAGACCGGACGTTGGATCCTTTGCAGGAACCGGTCATAAAGCGTGTCATCCATACCAGCGCCGATTTCGAATATCTCGATAATCTGTTGTTTTCGCAGGACGCGATTCTTACAGCTCACCAATCCATCCGTGCCGGCGCCCATATTGTGACCGACACCCGAATGGCGCAGGCGGGAGTCAATAAAAACAGATTGGCGGCCAGCGGCGGATCGGTCCATTGTTTTATGAGTGACCCGGATGTCGTCGCGGAAGCAAAAGCAAGAGGATGCACACGCGCGACCATCTGCATGGAACGCGGATTCGCGTTGCAAAATGAACTTGGTAAGAAGGTGATCTTCGCGATCGGCAACGCGCCCACGGCGTTGATTCAAATCTACGATCTGATTATGGAAGGAAAAGAGCCACCCGCGCTGATCGTGGCGGCTCCGGTTGGCTTTGTGAATGTGATCGAGGCAAAGGAGTTGATTGAACAGCTTCCGGTGCCGAGTATCATAGCCAAAGGCCGTAAGGGAGGCAGCAATATAGCGGCGGCGATTTGTAATGCGTTGATATATGAGGCTGTGGGAAGAGACTAATGAATAAAAATCAAGCTGACCTGCCCGTCGATGATCGGGAAAATAACATGGTTGTGGACCAAGATGAAAAACAGCCTGAATCCAATTTGCGAAAGATCCCGGTGGACACCGCTTGGCAGATCCCCATTCCGCCGAGTCAATTATTGCCCATGCCCGGTAGTTCCGGGGAGTATCTACCGATGAATGAGTCCGCTGACCGTCCTTCGCCGAAGGAATTGTCAGATTGTACACAAACTGAACAGGCGGAGACGAATATAAACACAGTCGATTCCAAACAAGCGCCGGCAGGTTGCCGGGACTCGCTGACCGATGACACGCGGTCGGTGGCTGAGAGCGAGCCTGACCGTGGGCTTCCAAGTCTCAGAACGGTGCAACGTCGCATCGCGCAACGAATTCCTACAATAGACGGTGCGGACCAATGCAAACGATTCGCGGTCATCACCCCGTTGGTGGACACACCGGAAGGTTTGGCGCTGCTATATGAAGTGCGTTCCTCCAACCTCAAGAGTCACGCAGGCAAGATCAGCTTTCCGGGAGGCGCCGCCGAGAAGAGAGAGTATCCCTTGGACACGGCTGTGCGTGAAACC
>CAZAPS010000003.1:73328-102467 GCA_964487355.1 uncultured Oscillospiraceae bacterium | reverse complement strand
TAAACAACGCCGCGACGTCTTCCTGGTCATCATTTGTTCTGACCGCGTGCGCGTCGGTCATCATGATATCTTTGATCAGATCGAACGGATCGCTGAGGATCAGTTTTCGGATGGTGATGTGACCAACCAGGATGCGGGTGTTGTTTAACACATAGCAGGTGTCGACCGTCTCTTTGTCCACGCCGGTGTCGCGGACGCGTTGCATGGCTTGGGCCACCGTCATTTCCTCGACCAGGTCGACATATTCGATCGTCATCAGACTACCGGCGGAATCATCGGGATAATTGAGAAACTTGTTGATTAATTTCCTTTTTTCCTCACTGGTGTTGGCCAGAATCTTTTTTGCGACGTTGGCGGGCATCTCCTCGATAAAATCAATGGCGTCGTCGAAGAATAGGTCATTGAGGATGCTTTCGATCTCTCGTTCAGGTGTCGATTCAATAATATATTGTTGCAAATCAGTCGAAAGATGAGGAAAGACTTGCGCGGCTATCTCTTTGGGAAGGATTCTGAACATGATCAACAACTGATGTTGCTCCGCTTCGGAAAGGGTCAAGGCGATGTCGACCGCGTTCATGCGGATTAACACGTCTCTGGCTTTTATATATTGATGTTCTTCAATCAAAGAGAAAATTTCGTCTCTTGTCATGTGTCCCTCCTCCGAAAATAAATGGCGCCGGTTCGCCACAGTCGTTTGTTTTCTTTAAAAAATCTCGGCGCTGCTCGAAATGTTCGCAAACGCCGTTTTATTTTATCATTATCTTTTATAATAAGCTTTATTTGATTAGGGTGATTTTTCCTTTTTCATGTTCCAGCAGTTTAATTTTGATATCGATACCGCCGGCGTACCCTGTCAACTTGCCATTCGCGCCCACTACGCGGTGACAGGGAATAATAATGGAAATTGGGTTGTGTCCGATCGCTCCGCCAACCGCTCTGGCTGACATGGACGGTTTACCCAGTCGCTCTGCTGTCCGTTTGGCGATCGCTCCATAGGTTGTGGTCTCTCCGTAGGGAATTTCATTGAGCAATGCCCAGACCGTTTGGCGAAACTCACTGCCGGCGGGCGCGAGTGGGAGACGCGAGATATCCGGCTTTTCCCCGGCGAAATACTCATCCAGCCACTCTGTGCCGGCTCGCAGGATCGTCGAATCAGATTTCTCCATGACGTCTTTCAGCACTGTGGCGGCGAAGTGTTTTTGATTTTCAATCCAGAGACCGACGATGCTGTGTTCATCGCTCGCCAGCAGGATCTCTCCAACCGGTGAGGCGTAATTTGTGATATGGAACATGTAGCTCACCTCCTCATTCATATTGTAACCGCGATTGAGGATTTTGGCTCCGAATTTACGCTCCCATCCATCGATTGTTCAACGAGTTGGCGATGTTGAAGGGCTTTTTATTGTCGGACGGGTGATTTCGCTGGAATGATAGGGAGCAGTGGATTAGTATAATTAAAGAAAGAAAATTAAATCACCGTTGGCGTGATGGATTTGGAGGCCCGGATATGGATGACAAAATAACCAAAGTGACGATTGAACCCGGTATTTGCGGATTGACAACCCGTGTGACCGCGACTTATGACGAAGAAGAAAATATCGTGACAATCGATGTTCACTCCGCCTGCGAGGCGGTACGTGGCGTCACGAAGGAGCTGGGCAACGAATTTGATCCGTACGAAGTCGTGCTGGTGAAGCCGGGACAAGATCCAATCTCAAAATTCGCGGGCAAGACATTTCCGGGGCACGCGTCCTGTCCAACGATCGCCGGTATTCTTAAATGTATTGAAGTGTCGGCGGGTTTGGCGCTTCCGAAAGATGTCTATATCCATTTTGAGTGAACCGGGCCCCACTTAGGCTTGCTTGACCGACTCTATTGTTTGAACCGCGCGCTCGCCGCGGTTTTAACTTTTTCTGTTGGTATGATAATTGCGGTAGGCGCGCGGTGACTGGCCCACTCGGCGGCTGAAAATATTCGAGAACGCTGTGCTGCTCGCGTAGCCAAGCGAGTAGGCGATCTCCGTGATGGGGGTGGTCGTTCGGATCAACATGCTTTTCGCGCGATCGATCTTAACATTGATCACATAGTCAAGTGGAGAAAACTCGGTCCGTCTTTTAAAGTAATGTGAAAAATAAAAAGGATTGAGATTGACCAAATCCGCAAGTTCCTGCAGCGTCAGTTGCCTGTCAATATTGGCGCGTATGTAGCGGATGACTTTGTTGATCTCTCGATCACTTTGTTGTTCTTCGGCGGACGGTTTCAGCAGCTCTTCCAACAGCTTATAAACCATGGCGGAGCGATCGACCACGCTGTTCACGCCGTTGGACTCATAGAATATCAGCATCTCGTTCAACAGATCGGCGATCGTCTCGTTGTTGTCTTTGTTGATGTGCCAACCATATTGTTCCTGTATGTAATGTGTGATGTCCTGCGCGTTGCTGCCGTCATAATGAATATATGAAAACTCAAGCCCATCGCGCGCGTGATAATAGTGAGGTTCATTGCAGTCCAACAGCAAAATGTCACCTCTTTCCGCTTCATACGATTCACCGCGGTATTCACAATAAAACTTGCCGGCACTCACATAGATGAGCAGCATGTATTGATACCGATCTCTTTTTATATAGTAACGGCTGGTGCAATAGTAGCGCCCCAACCAGGTGGGATAGAAGAAAAGCTGCTTGGACAAAGGGCTGGGCTCAAAAAAGAAACAGGACGATTTTTCCAAGATGCCCGGATCTGCGATTTTCATCATGATTTCTCCCTTCAAAATTAAATTCGTGTGTTTGCTGACACGTTAATGACCAGAGAACACTTGATGATTTTAAATATAAAGCAAATTTGATGATGTTTCAAACAATTATGATTATGTACATAAGCAATCGTATCGTCTAAAGTATAGATAAAGAGTTAGCCAATCAAGAAAAACATCGCCATTTTAACAAAAATCGAGTGTGTACAGGAAGGCGAAAACTCGGTCATTCGTTGCGACATGTTTTTTGGATTGAGCGAAAGAGAAACAAAATCAATAGAGTGGAGGTGTACTATGTTAAACGGTGAGAAAAAGATTGAACGGCCTTTGCGCTGGGCGATGATCGGTGGCGGCAGGACCGGAGGTGTGGGCTATAAGCACAGGGGAGGCGCGTTGCGTGACAACACAGCGTTCCAACTACTGGCGGGGGCCTTTGATGTGGACCATGAGCGAGGCGTGTCTTTCGGCACCAATCTGGGCGTGGAAGAAAGTCGTTGCTATCCGGATTATAAAACCATGATCGCGGAAGAGAGCAAGCGCGAGGATGGCATCGAAGTGGTTTCCATCGCCACCCCAAATGCTTTGCACTATGAGATGACCAAATACGCGTTGAATCATGGACTGCATGTCATTTGTGAAAAACCGCTGTTTTTCGAATTGGAACAAGGTGATGAAATCAAGAAACTGGCTGAGGAAAAGGGCCTGATCGTCGGTGTGACGTATGGTTTTTCCGGCCATCAGCTGCTCTTGCAGATGCGCGAAATGGTTAAAAATGGAGATCTCGGCGACATCCATATGATCGAATTGTCCTATACCCATGGCTTCGCCTGTGACGAAATCGGCGACGAGATCAGTGAAGGACAAAAATGGCGTGTCGACCCCAAAGTCGCGGGACCTTCCTTTGTGCTGGGTGACCTGTCCACACATACCTATTATATGTCTCGCCTGGTTTGCCCTGATATGAAACCGGTGGAAGTCTTGTGCGACAGACAAAGCTTTGTGAAGAGCCGCGCTCCGCTGGAGGACAATGCCTATGTCCTGATGCGTTATGAGAACGGCGCAGTGGGTAGAATGTGGGCTTCGGCCGTCAACGCCGGCTGCATGGATGGTCACAGAGTCAGGATTGTTGGTTCCAAGGCCAGTGTGGAGTTCTCGGACAATCAGCCGAACGAGTTGCTGTATCAGGTGCAGGGACAACCGATTCAGCGCATGATCCGCGCCATGCCTTACCTTTACGACGAGTGCAACGAGTACGAGCGTCTGGGCGCGCTGCACGCCGAAGGTTTGGTCGAATCATGGTCCAATATCTATTTGAAATTCGCGATCGCGATTGACGCGAAAAATCGCGGTGATCAGGAGACTCTGGACAATCTGGTCTATCCCGACATCGACGCGGGTATCGACGGCATCCGCTGGGTGACCCGCTGTGTCGAGTCTGCCGATCAAGGCGCGGTTTGGGTGAAATATTGAGCACCTTTGACTCAGTCATGAATCCACGCTGAATGAACCGGACGTTTTTTCATCTGCGCCCTCAAACCATAGTCGTTGATTTGACGTTTGAGGGCGCACGGTTTTCAGTGCGCGCAAAGTAGAAATAAGAAACGAGTTCAGCAAACCGCCGAACTCGTTTCTTTTATTGATTCAACTGTGCCGGGATGATCGGGCACAGGCGATCGTCTGACTATGGGGTGTGGCGGGATTAAGCGTCAACTCCACCGTCGACCCGGATGTTTTGACCGGTGATGAAAGAAGATTCATCAGTGCAAAGGAAGAGCGCTGTGCTGGCGATCTCATCACCTTGCCCCACGCGCTTCAGCGGACTCATTTCGACCATGTGGCCACTGGCGGCTTCTCCACCAACGCTGTCGAGCATGGCGGTCACAATCGCCCCCGGCAAGATGCCGTTCACGCGGATTTCCGGACCCAGTTCACGCGCCAGCGCGACGGTCAATCCATTCATCGCGTGCTTGGTGGTGCAGTAGGCAAGGGGGCCCCAACGGGCGCTGGTGCCCGCGACTGACCCGGTGTTGAGAATCCAGCCTTTGCCTTTCTCTTTCATGACCGGAGCGACTTTTTGACTTAGCAACATGGCGGCGGTCACATTGACGTTGAACATCTTGGTCCATTCCTCCATCGTCATGTCCATGATTGAGGTCAGACTCAGCAGCCCGGCGTTGTTGAATAGAATATCAACGGTGCCAAACGCTTTCATTGTGGCGTCAAAGATCACATCCACATTGCTTAGGTCGGCCATGTCAGCGATGATGGCGATGGCCTTTCCACCATCCGCCTTGATTTTGTCCGCCACTTCATTGGTCCGCTCAACGTTGCGACCCACAACGGCGACCTTGGCGCCCTCTTTCGCGAAACGATACGCCGTGTCACGACCCATGCCCGAGCTCGCGCCGGTGATGATCGCCACTTTTCCATCTAAACGACCCATAATGATTCTCCTTTTGCTATCTTGTATTCGGTTAAAATATAACTACCAATAATTGCGTTTCCGTACTATTTGAGTATATCACGTGAGTCGACTGTTTCAATCAAAAAACACCTTTACGGTGTCTTTGATCTGCCTTTGCGGTAGGGCGTGTATCAGAAAAGGCGGTGAGATGGCTAGCGATGGGCTTTGAATTCCAGTAACTCCACATCACAGGTAAGATGATCTTCCCTGATCGGTTGTTCTCGCATCAAGTCAGTTGACAGATATTTCTTATTGTCGTCGGCGAAGGTTGTGATTACCGCGGCGTCGGAGTCATCCATGATTTCATGCGCGATGATCGCGCCAAGAAAATTCGCGCCGGACGATATCCCTAAACCAAGGCCTAAGGTGGAAGACAGTTTGCGGGTCATGTTGATGGCGTCGCCGTCGTCGACCATTATGATGTTGTCAAGCTTTTCCAACTTCAGAATCGGCGGGACAAACTCATCGCCTATGCCCGCTATGCGATGTGACCCGACGATCTTGCCACCTGAAAACATGGTTGGCGAATTTTCCGGATCCAACGGAAACGCCTTGCAATTTGACCACTTGGAACGAAAACATCTACTGAGTCCCATGATTGTGCCGCCGGTGCCGACTCCCGCGATGAGCGCTCCGGCCCGCTGTCCGGCCCCATCCAGTTGACGTATGATTTCCGGTCCCGTGACAAGGGTATGAGTCTCGACGTTCACGGGATTGGCGAACTGCCGGGGCAGAAAGGCGCCGTGCTCGTTGGCGAATCGTTCGCATTGCTCAATTGATCCGGTGAAGCCGCCCTCCTCTTTGCTGACCAAAACAACCTCGGCCCCCAAACCACGAATCAAATTGACGCGTTCGGCGCTCATCCAGTCCGGCATGAAGATCGTGACCGGATTTTTCAGATATGAGCCCAGGGCGGCGAAAGCGATGCCGGTGTTGCCGCTGGTAGCCTCGGCGATGGGCTGCCCTTCACTTATCTGACCGGTCTCATAAGCGCGCTTGAGTATATGGTACGCGACGCGGTCCTTGATGCTTCCGGTGAAATTATAATACTCCGCCTTTGCCCAGACAGTCATCGGTTCCTCACGATATTTAAGATGGATTTCCAACAGGGGTGTGTCGCCGATCATCGGCGAGATATTCGCGAATCGTCTCACAATCTGATCATTCATTTGCCTGCCGCCCTCTATTTGATCTTTGCTGTAAATCATACCGTTCTTTTGCTGATTTTGCATTATTCGGCTCGATCTGATAATTGTCTTTACTAAAGCTAAGAATGTGATAAACTGGGCCTATTCATATAGAGAATATGGGCAGGGCAAATGATTCGCCCACCGGGGAAGTTGGGTGAGATACCCACGCGGTCCCGCCACTGTGAGACGAGTTTCGTCAAGCCAGATTACCGGGCTCATGTTGTCAGACAATTTGCGAGGCATGAATTGGATGATGAATGTGCGACGATCAACATCCTTTAATTGCGAAAGGATGTTTTTTTCTGCCTATCAATCATACAAAGCGCGTGAAACAATCGATATGTCGTTGTTTTCGCGCCTATGCCCGCGAAGAAAAAGAAAGGGAGTAATCTGTATGTTTGATTATTCGAAACGAGAGAAGAGTTGGATTGGCGCGTCGATTGTGCTGGCGATCCTACTCGGCGCCCCGGGTATGGAGAAGGTGCGGGCGATGCACATCATGGAAGGCTACCTTCCGTTGATCCACACAGTTGTCTGGGGGGCTTTGTGTGTGCCGTTCCTTGTGGCGGGCCTGATCCGGATCAGGAAAACCGTGGCCGCGCATCGCAAAACTTTGCTGATTTTCGCGATGGTCGGCGCCTACGCGTTCGTGTTGTCGGCCTTGAAGATTCCCAGTGTCACAGGATCGTCCAGTCATCCCACCGGTATCGGCCTTGGCGCCATCCTGGTCGGCCCCACCCCAATGGCAGTTTTGGGTATCATCGTTTTGCTGTTTCAGGCGATCTTACTGGCACATGGAGGGCTGACGACCCTGGGCGCGAACACGTTCAGCATGGCCATTGTCGGCGCGTTTGTCAGTTACGGTCTCTACCATTTACTGAAAAAATTGAAAGTCAATCAGCTGGTTTCGATTTTTATCGCGGCGGCGTTGGGAAACTTGATGACCTATGTTGTCACCAGTGTGCAGCTTGCGCTTGCGCACCCCGCGGCGATCGGGGGAGTCATGGGCTCGTTTACTGAGTTTTTAGGCATTTTCGCGCTGACCCAGGTTCCTTTGGCGATTATCGAAGGTATCTTGACTGTGATCGTGGTCATGGGACTGCAAAAATACGCCAAACCGGAATTGCGGGAGCTGAGCCTGGCGCGGGGAGGAATTTGAAATGACAAAAAACACAAAAATTGTAATCGCGTTGTTGATTCTCGCGATTGTGATCGCGGTGGTTCCGCTGGCATTGATCAAAGATTCCGAATTTGAAGGTTCAGACGGGCAGGCCGAAGATATGATCGGGGATCTTTCTCCGGACTATGAGCCTTGGGCGAACAACATCATGGAACCGCCGGGAGGTGAAACCGAGTCACTGCTGTTCAGCTTACAGGCGGCGTTGGGCTCCGGGATTTTATTTTTTGGATTTGGCTATCTGGTTGGCAGATCGCGCCGAGGCACGGACAAAGACGGTGGCGAGATATCGGACCATGACGGACCGGCCAGCCTTGATCAAAACAAAGTGACGGCCTCGCTTAAATGAGAGAACATCGGACGCGCCTTACTTCCGATTCGTTGACCACCATCGATCGGATCGCCGGTGAGTCACGATTTCGTCGAGTCTCAGCCGGCCTTAAGTCCGCGCTGGCGGTGTCGTTGATCATCTCGGTTGTTGGTTTTCGATCACTTTGGGCGAACCTGTTTGTGCTGCTGGGCATGATCACCCTTGCCTTGATGGGAGGCGTTTCTTTACGAATCTATCTCAGGATCATGCGCGTTCCGCTCATATTTTTATGTATGAGCGGAATTGTCATGTTATTTGATTTTTCCGCGGCCGCGACCGGGTTGCTGTCCATCCCATTGCTTGGTGGGTGGGTAGTTGTGACACCGGACTCTTTGAACACGACAGTCAAAGTTTTGTTGACCGCTCTGTCCGCGGTCAGCGTTTTAAACGCGCTGAGTCTGTCCACGCCTCTGCCGGACCTCATTCGGGTGGCGCGGCGCGCCCGGCTGCCGGACATCTTGATCGAGCTGATGTTTTTGATGTATCGCTTTGTCTTCATTTTTGGTCGGACGCTGTCACAAATGCGCGTCGCCGCCGCCGCTCGAGTTGGCTTTTTCGGAACGCGCAACAGCTTGCGCTCAGCCGGCGGCATCATGACTCAATTATTGTTGGTATCCTTTCGCAGAGCGTCTTTTTTGTATGACGCGATGGAAGCACGCTGTTACAATGGTTCCATATCTTTTTTACCTGCCGAGCATGAGACTTCGGCCGGGACGGTCGCCTTTTGCGCAATCTATCTTTTGGCGACACTGTTGATTGGAGGCGCGGATTTATTATTAAGGTGATTGCCATATGACGACGATTCAACCAATTTTATCTTTAAGAGATGTCACGTTCACATACGATGGCGTGGCGTCGCCGGCTTTGAATCGGGTGTCAATGGATTTTTTCCCCGGCCAGAAAGTCGCGTTGATGGGTGTCAACGGCAGTGGGAAGTCCACACTTTTTTTGAGCTGCATGGGTTTGTTGACGCCCGACTCCGGGCGGCTGTTTTGCGACGGTCAGGTTGTGACGCGTAAGAAAAAAGATTTGCTGCGCCTGAGGCAGACGGTTGGCATTGTCTTTCAAGAGCCGGACAACCAGTTGATTTCAACGACGGTGGAAAACGAAATCGCCTTTGGACCGCTGAATCTGGGGCTGACGATTGAACAAGTGAGGGAACGGACCGAGCGCGCGATGGAACAAATGGATTTGACACAACTAAGAGATCGTCCTCCACATATGTTGAGTGGGGGCGAAAAACGCAGGGTCAGCATCGCGGACGTCCTGTCGATGCGTTCCCGATTGATCTTTTTGGATGAGCCGACCACTTCGCTGGATCAGGTCAATCTGGCGCGATTGGAAGAGGCGCTGGGCTCGATGTCGGATCAAGGCATCGGCCTGGTGGTGGCGACCCATGACGTCGATTTTGCCTGGGGGTGGGCGGATCGGGTGATTGTCATGTCGGGCGGGAATGTGGTGGCGGATGATTCGGTGGACACCATTTTGACCGACGCCGAGCTGTTGCGTCGGGCGCGGTTGAGCAGTCCGGCACTGGTGCGTCTGGCGAGGATCTTACCGGAGGATGTGTACCCGCGTTCCATCGATGAATTCATATCTTGTTGTCAAACGATTGAGGCACCGGAGATAGAAAGGTGAAGTCATGCATGACGGCGTGAATGAAAGAGAATTTAAGCCGGATGGGGTGATCCGGAAAAGAGTTCTGCGGATAGAGCGGATGTTGGTGAGTTTGTTGGAGGATCAGAAATTGACCGCGCGGAACGTCGGTCCCGGGGACTCTCATGTAAAAGTGGTCGCGCTCAGTGAATGTCCTTCCACCAACGATTTGTGTCACGAGTTGTTGACAAGGGACGATTGTCCGTCGCCGCTGTTACTGGTCGCGGAGCGCCAGACGGCGGGGAGGGGGCGGCTGGATCGTTCTTTTTTCTCATCAGACAGAGGTGGATTGTATATGTCGCTGTTGTTGCGCCCGGACGGCGAGACCTTCGGTGAGCGACAGCCCGACCTCAATCTGATCACCGCGGCGGCGGGAGTGGTCGCCTGTCGCGCGATAGAAGAGGTGACAGGTGAATGGGTCGGCATCGAGTGGGTCAATGATTTGATCTATCGTGGCGGCAAACTGGGTGGCATCCTGACGGAGAGCAGGTGGTCAGGATCAGGAGGGCTGATTGGGCTGGTTGTGGGAATCGGCATCAACATCGCGGATGATGAAATCCTTTTTCCGCCATGGCTGAAGGATATCGCCGTGACCTTGAAGGTGGGAGAAGACGCGGAGTTGACCCGGCTTCGAATCATCGCGAAAATCACGGCCGGTTTGCTGAATCTGTGGCGAGGTCAACACTGGAGGAGTGTGTTGGCGGAATATCGCCAACGGTCGACGCTGATTGACAAGCTCGTCCGTGTGACCCCTGTCCTTGGTGAGCCGTACCGGGCGAAGGTGGTGCGGATCGACGATCGGGGCGGCCTGATCGTTCGGTCTGAGCACGGTGTCGAGCTGAGCTTGGAAAATGAGGACGTCAGCATACTTTGAGTGAACAGCATTCTGTCAATCAACATGGTAAACTATTGATTAAATTGAAATGTGGATTAACGGCTCGATGGTCGAGACGGGAAGGAAGGATATTGATTATGGATGTTTTCTCCGCAGCTAAAATTGGCTCCATGGAAGTATCAAATCGCATTGTCATGCCTCCCATGTGCATGTACGTCGCGGAAAATGATGGAAAAGTGAATGAGTTTCATCTGGCTCACTATGCCGCGCGGGCGCTGGGCGACGTGGGACTCATTATTGTTGAAGCAACCGGTGTCTCGCCGGAGGGACGAATCTCCGCGAATGATCTGGGGCTTTGGTCGGATGATCAGGTGCCCGGCATGAAAGAGCTGGTCGACAGATGCCATGCTCTGGGCGCCAAAATCGCGATTCAGTTGGGTCACGCCGGCAGAAAATGCGAAGTCAGCGATCTGGAGCATGTCGCGCCGAGCGCGATCGATTTCGCTCCTGATGAGTATCCGCTGGCGCGCGAGATGGACAAGAATGACATAGACAAGGTTGTCAATGACTTTATCGAGGCGGCGAAACGCGCGGATCGCGCGGGTTTTGATGGGATCGAGATTCACGCGGCTCATGGTTATCTGCTGCACGAGTTCTTGTCTCCACTAAGCAATGAGAGGACAGATGAGTATGGCGGCACGACCGAAGAGCGCGTGAAACTGCTGCGAGAGGTTGTGGACGGTGTGCGTTCGGTATTGTCCAAAGACAAACCACTTTGGATTCGTGTGTCGGCGACTGATCACAGCGAAGGTGGACTGGATCTGGAAGAATCGGCGCGCATCGTCGACATGGTCAAGGATCGGCTTGACGCCGTCCATGTCAGCTCGGGTGGGCTGATCACTGTGCCGATTCACCTGTTCCATGGTTACCAGGTCCAATACGCTGAACGGATACGAGAGACGTCCGGGTTGCCGGTCATCGCGGTCGGACTGATTGATTCATTTGAATTGGTGCAAAACATTGTGGAAGATGAGCGCGCCGATTTTGTCGCGCTGGGACGGGCGCTGCTGCGCGATCCGTTCTGGTTCCATCGCGTATCGGCGGGTCGCAAAAAGTACGAATTAATACCGGAAGCGTATCATCGGGGCTGGAAGTAGAGACACTCAGTCGCCTGATTTAATAAAAAAAACACGTTAACTGCAAGACAAAAACGCAAAACCTGCGTTTTTGTCTTCTTTTTTCGCCGTTATCAGCAGATTTATTCGGATTTAACGCTGTTATTGTTGAAGTACGATATTTATTGCTGTAAAATCACAAAGGTATGTTTATGCAAGAAAATTTAAAATAATTTCAACAAACAATTCAGGAGGAACATTTATATGGCTATTAAAGTAGCGATTAACGGATTCGGCCGGATCGGTCGTTTGGTTTTCAGAGCGTTGTGCGATCAGGGACTGCTGGGTAAAGAAGTGGATGTTGTGGCGGTGGCCGATGTGTCTACCGACGCTGACTATTTTTCATATCAGTTGAAATATGATACGACCCAGGGCCGGTTTGACCATAAAATCGGTGTGGAGAAGAGTTCACCCGACGCGCAGGGAAACGACGTGTTGATCGTTGATGGCGATAAAATTCAGTGCATCATGGCGCAGCGGAACCCGGCGGATCTACCCTGGGGCGAAATGGGTGTGGATTATGTGATTGAGTCCACCGGACTGTTCACATCGGCGGAAGCCGCTCAGGGGCATATTGACGCAGGCGCGAAAAAAGTGATCATCAGTGCTCCGGGCAAAGGTGGCGTGAAGACCATCGTCATGGGCGTCAACGAAGATGAATATGATCCGGCGCGACACAATGTGATTTCCAACGCTTCGTGCACCACCAACTGTCTGGCGCCGTTGGTCCATGTGCTGTTGAAGGAAGGTGTCGGTGTCGAGACCGGTCTGATGACCACCATTCACGCGTACACCGCGACACAGAAAACAGTTGACGGTCCTTCTTTGAAGGATTGGAGAGGTGGACGCGCCGCCGCCGTCAATATCATTCCTTCCACCACCGGAGCCGCTAAGGCTGTCGGCGAGGTGTTGCCGTCCACCAAGGGAAAACTGACCGGTATGTCATTTCGTGTTCCGACACCGACCGGGTCGGTTGTCGATTTGACCTTCCGCGCCGAGCGTGACACCAGCATTGACGAGATCGATGGCTTGATGAAGAAAGCTTCGGAAAGTTACCTGCAAGACATTTTGGGCTACTGTGACGATGAGATTGTCTCCGCGGACATCATCCACGACCGCCGCTCCTCGGTTTACGACTCGTTGGCGACCTTGCAAAACAACCTGCCCGGAGAGAAACGTTTCTTCAAGGTCGTTTCTTGGTATGACAATGAGTGGGGATACAGCAACCGTGTTGTCGATTTGCTTAAATATGTCGCGGAAAAAGACGAAATGAACGGATGAATTAACTAAAGCGGTTAATTCAGCGCCGAGTCGAATGATTTTTCTTGCTGATAGTCTTTGTATTTGTTAAAATGCAAAAAACTGTGAGCCACCTTTTCAGGTTATTACGACAGCTCACTGCACCCGGATTGTGCAGTGAGCTGTTTTTTTACCATAAGCGACAAGTTTGTCGACAAGACAGGGGGATGTCACTTTCTGATGTGGAGCAGTTTTGACTTTACGAAAAAAGGAGTAGTACAAATGAGAAAAATCACAAAACAATTGATTGTTTTTTCCGTGCTGATAAGCCTGCTGTTAATGGCCGGTTGTGGCGGAGGAAAACAAAATGATCCGACCGCGCAATCAACACGGGAGAGTGTTGTGACTGATTTGGGCGAACCGTTCGAGGGTGGTGAAGTGATCGTGGCGGTCACACAAGAACCGGACTTTCTGGATCCTTATCTTGCGGAGGCCGCGGGCACAAAAGAGATCATTTACAATTTGTTTGAAGGCTTGGTTAGACTGGAGACAGACGGAACATTCTCTCCATCGCTTGCCGAGTCTTTTGAAATCGCCGCCGATGGCAGGTCGTATGAGTTTAAGCTGCGCAAAGGTGTATTGTTTCACAACGGCGAGGAAATGACCGCCGAAGATGTGATCTACTCGCTGGAGCGTGGTGCCGGGCTGTTGGCGGACGATCCGACTGCTTTGATACCGGAATTCAAAGTGATCGAAGAGATCGTCTCGGACGACGCCGGTGAAACGGTAACCTTGAACTTGAAACAGCCGGATCTGGATTTGCTGGGATTCTTAACCCAGGCGATTATTCCGGCGGGATACACCGAGCAAAACTCAGCTCCGATCGGCACCGGACCATTCAAATTTGTGGAGTATGAGACTCAGCGGCACATTGTGATGGAAAAGTTTGACGATTATTCAGGCGCCCATCCGGCCCACCTGGCTCAAGTGACCTTTAAGATCGTGCCCTCGACGGATGCGGCGATGGTTGACCTGCAGGCGGGCAACATCGATCTGTTCCCCTATCTCACAATGGACAAGGCCAGTCTGGTGGAAGAGGATTATGACCTGATTGAGACGCAGTCCAACATGGTTCAACTCTGGGCGCTGAATAATGAAGTGGTTCCGTTTGACGATCTCAATGTGCGCAAGGCGCTTAACTTGGCGATTGATAAACAGCTGGTGATAGACACGGTCACATACGGTTATGGAACCTTGCTCGAATCGGGCATGTCTCCTGCGATGGGCGATTATTACAACGACACGATCAATCCCGGACATGAGTTTGACCGCGAAGAGGCCAAACGTCTGTTGTCGGAGGCAGGATACGAAAATGGGCTGACACTGGATGTGACGGTCCCGGTCAACTATATGATTCATGTGCAGACAGCCGAGGCGCTGGCCGCCCAGCTGGCCGAAGTGGGCGTGGTGCTCAATATCAAACCGGTCGACTGGGGCACCTGGCTCAACAACGTGTACATGAACCGCGAGTACCAGTCCACGGTGATCGCGCTGACTTTCCAGTATTCGCCGAGCAGTGTGCTGGGGCGTTACGAAAGCGTCGCTCCGGATAACTTCATCAATTTCGCCAATGAGCGATATGATGAGATTTGGAGTGAAACGGTGACCGCGATCGACCAACAAGAGCGGGTGGAGGGATACCGGGAGCTACAACAGATTTTATCTGATGATTCGGCCTCTGTTTTCTTGCAGGATCCGGCTTTGTTGACCGCCGTCAAAAAAGAATTGGGTGGCTACACGACCTATCCTTTGTACGTACAGGACATGTCCGCTGTATACTATAAGAAATGACAATCGCCGGGAGGCGCGCGCTCGGAATTTGAAATGAGGCGGCTGTGGGCATTTACCTGTTAAAAAAGATTCGCGACATGATGATCACTTTGTTAATTCTGGTGATTATAGTCTTCTTGATGTTTTATGTGATACCGGGAAATCCGGCGAGGATCATGCTTGGCATGAACGCTCCCGAAGACAAGGTGGCTCGGCTGGAAGAGGAGCTCGGCATAAACGAGCCGCTTCCGGCGCGGTTCGCCGTCTATCTGGGCAAGCTGCTAACCGGTGATCCGGGACACTCGGTGCGATTTGACAGGACGGTAACCGATTTGATCAAAGAGCGCTTGCCGGTGACTTTGACATTGGCGTTGTTCGCTTTTTTGCTGGTTCTTTTGCTGGCTATCCCGTTGGGACTTTTGGCGGCTCGCCGACCGGGAGGCGTTTTGGACAGCGCCATCCACGTCGTCACCGAGGCGCACCTGGCGATTCCGGCATTTTTCATGGCGATCCTGCTGCGCCTCTGCGCGGCGGCGGTCAGTCCGACTTTGAGCAACCTGCAATACACGGAGCCCGCGCAGAGCGTTGGTTTGTTTTTGTTTGTGCTGGCGTTGCCCGCGGCGGCCATCGCGTTGCCGCGTGTCGCGCTTGTCGTGCAGTTTTTGCGCGACGCCGTTGTCGAGCAAACTTCTATGGATTATGTGCGGACCGCCCGAAGTAAAGGCGCGACGCGCAGACGAATCATTTTTTGCCATGTGCTGCGTAACAGCATGGTTCCGGTCGTGACCACGTTGGGGCTAGTGCTTGGGGATGTGATTGGTGGCAGTGTGATCATTGAGCAGGTATTCATGCTTCCGGGCATTGGGAGACTGCTGATCACCGCCGTCGAGGCGCGTGATTTCCCTTTGACACAGGGCATCATCCTATTCATCGCGTTCGCTGTGATTTTGGTCAGTTTTCTGGTTGATTTGTTAAATCAGTTTATCGATCCACGGCTGCGCGAACGCCCCGCGAAAAGAGCGAGGCGGGGGAAAGTGGGCGGTGCGTGTTGATGCGAAGATCCCGTTTTAAAGCACAAGCGAGAAGACGCGTCAACTGGCAGATTGTCTGTGGTGCCTGTCTGCTCTTGATTCCACCAATATTGTTCATCATCAGCCAATTTAGTCCTCATACTATTTTGGCGATGAATCCGCTGGACCGTTTTCAGCCTCCTTCGTCGTCACACTGGTTCGGCACGGACAACTATGGGCGCGATGTATTTGTGCGAGCCATGAGCGGTTTTCCACCGACGATGTTTGTCGCGCTGGGAACCGTGCTGATCGGCTGTGGAGGTGGCATGCTGCTGGGCGCTGTCGCGGGCTATTATGGCGGAACGACTGATTATTGGGTCAGCCGTTTCAATGACGCGATGTTGGCCATCCCAACTATTTTAATGGGCATGTTGTTTGTCACGGCGTTCGGTGGCGGAATCTGGCAGATCACCGTGGCGCTGGGCGTGATGTTCATCCCTTCGTTCGCCCGGGTTGTTCGATCCGGATTTCAGCAGTATCGCCAGCGTGATTTTATCCGCAGAGTCAAGCTTGCCGGAGGAACGGATCTTAGAATCATGGGTGTGCATATTTTGCCGCTGCTACGTCCGCACATCCTGTCCGCCTCCGCGGTTGGATTCGCCAACGCCATACTGGCGGAATCCGGCTTGAGTTATCTGGGTATCGGCATTCCGCTCAATCAGCCCAGCTGGGGGCGAATGTTGTATGACGCGCAAGGATATCTATTCAACGCTCCCTGGTGCGCGATTTTCGCCGGCCTTCTAATTGTCTTGACGGTTTTGGGAGCGTTTTTTGTCGGCAATGGTTTGAAATCAATGGAATCGGGGCGGCGAAAATGAACGAACGGACACGAAGCGAAGTCAATCAACAGGCGCCCTTGTTGGAGATCGATCAGTTAAAGGTCTTGAGTCGGACTCAGGCGGAGCTGGTTCGGCAGGTGTCGCTGACCGTCCACAAAGGTGAGATCGTGGGCTTGGTTGGTGAGTCGGGCTGTGGCAAGAGCATGACCGCGCTGGCGGTGTCCGGGCTGCTTCCGGAAGGGATTCGAGTCGGTCAGGGAACCATGCGGTTTCAGGGACGAGATCTGGAAGGCATGTCTCGCTCCGAGCGTCGCTCACTTAACGGCAGGCAGATCGGCATTGTTTTTCAAGACGCGATGGCCGCGTTGAATCCCACTATGCGAGTGGGCGGACAAATTTCTGAATTGCTGAAGTTGCACACCAATTTGAAACGGTCCGAACGCAAAGGACGAGCCTTGTCCACTATGCGGGATGTTGGTCTGGAGCAGCCGGAAAGGCTATACCGGCGATATCCTCACGAGTTGTCCGGCGGGCAGCGTCAGAGAGTGCTGATCGCCATGGCTGTCATCACACGACCGCCATTGCTGATCGCCGATGAGCCGACCACCGCGCTGGATGCGTCGGTTCAAGATCAAATATTGGAATTGTTGCTGAACATCAGTCGCAAGGATGATGTGGCTATTTTATATATCTCTCATGATCTTGGAACCGTGAAACGTCTGTGTGACAGAGTATGTGTGCTTTATGCCGGAATTCCGGCGGAGACCGGTCCCACCATGGATGTGTTGCATTCGCCGAAACACGAATATACGAAAATGTTGTTGCAGTCGGTGCCGACTCCGAATAAAAAAGGACAAAAATTGTCCGCCATACCGGGGCGCCTGCCGGACAGTCGGGGCCCTGCCACATGTTGTCTGTTCGCAGATCGCTGTCCCCGCGCCTTTGACCGTTGCCACAATGAAGTTCCCGCTACCCGCGTCGTCGGTCCGGGACACACCGCGGCATGCTTTCTTAATGAGATCGGAACTGACGGAGACCGCGATAAAAAAACAGATTCGATAACGAAAGAGGAGGCGAATGACGACAGTTAAAATTGAACAACCGATCTTGTCCCTTAAGGACATTGGCGCGACTTATGGAAGTGGCTGGCGCGGCGCCCGCGGTGTGGTGGACGCAGGGCCGATTGTTGAAGGTGGCAAAGAATCTCGCCCACTCAAACAACACGATCAGCCTTGGGACATGGATGGTATTAAAAATATTTCCCTGGAGATACGCGCCGGAGAGTTTTTTGGCCTGGTCGGTGAGTCCGGATCGGGCAAGACGACGCTGGCCCGGCTGATCACGGGACAACTGCCCTGTGGCGAAGGCAATATTGTTTTTAAAGGAACCGACATTACCAGGCTCAAAGGGAAAAAGCGAATTTTGGCAACCGGACGGGGCATTCAAATGGTCTTTCAAGATCCTTATAATTCTTTCAATCCACAATTAAGCATCGGTTTCCAAATGGAGGAGCCATTGTTGATTGGTGGGATCAAAGATGTCGCACGAAGACGGGCGATGGCGGTTGAAATGTTGGACAAGATCGGCCTTTCCGATGAGTACATGGAGCGATATCCAAGAGAGTTGTCCGGCGGACAGTTACAAAGGATCGCGATCGGAGCGGCGCTGATCGGATCTCCGGATCTGTTGATCGCGGATGAGCCGGTATCCGCGTTGGACGTGTCGGTCCAGGCGCAGATTTTGGATCTGTTTCAACATTTGCGTGATGAATTGAAATTCGCCTGCCTGTTTATTTCTCATGATCTCAATGTTGTCTACTATTTGTGCGATAAAGTCGCTGTGTTGTCAAAAGGTGAATTGGTCGAGCAAGGATCGGTCGAGCAGGTTTACCACCGACCAAGCAGCGCGTGCGCGCGGATGTTGACCGGTCGTGTCCGGTTTACCGATGAGGATGAACAAACGTAATTTGAAATTCCATTGGTTTTCCGCTCGGACCGAAGTGGATTATTTTGAATCTGATCTTGTTTCGGACCACAAAGTTGTCTATGATTAATGATGAAATGAGCGATGGAAAATCTGTTTTCCCCTTTCCTTTTGTTCATGTTCACCAATCAATAAAAGGTCGGCTTTGAAAATGCGCCGACATCGGCCTGAATTAGTGCTGACATAGGAAGGAGCGGTCTATGAAGATCGTTATAACCGGACAAAACATTAAAATCAGTGACCAGCTAAACGAGAAAATTGAGAAGAAGTTTAATAAATTCAATCGCTATTTTGATGACAAATCGACCGTCTCGGTCAAGGTTCGACCGGAGGCCAACAAAATCAGCGCGGAAATCACGATGAAAATCCACAAACATTATTATCGCGCCGAAGCGTTGGCGGACAGTGTGATGTCCGCGCTGGATGAGGCGATTTCCATCATGGAGGGACAGATTCGCAAACACAAAACCCGCATGGTGAAGAAT
This sequence comes from uncultured Oscillospiraceae bacterium, assembly GCA_964487355.1. Classification (GTDB taxonomy): domain Bacteria; phylum Bacillota; class Clostridia; order Saccharofermentanales; family Fastidiosipilaceae; genus JAXGYX01. Next base: position 83,462 of record CAZAPS010000003.1, on the reverse strand, counting down.
GTCCGTGACTTCGCGTATATGAACGAATTTTTGAAACAGGAAATGCCGGATTTATCCGAGGATCTTTTGGAGCCGGACGTGCCCCAGATCATCAGACGCAAAACATTCACGTTGAGCCCAATGTCGCCCGAAGAGGCGGTTTTGCAGATGGAGTTGCTCGGTCACGCTTTCCTGCTCTATCTGTCACCGGAGACCGGTCAGGTCTGTCTGGTCTATAAACGAAAAGATGGAAATTACGGTCTGCTTGAACCGGAATATTAAATTTCGTCGATGTGCGCAACGACAGGCGTGACACGCCAATGAGTGGACAGCCGTCATCTTTCTTGTCGAATGCTCCGGACTCAAAGCGAGTTCGGAGTGTTTTTTGCGCAATGTGGAAAACATATGTTCTTTTGGTGCGTATTTTTTTGAGAATGGTATATAATGAACGATACAGAAAATCGTTGAGGAGACGAAATGGATCTATTTGAATTTTTAGCGCGACAGGACGAGGCGAATCGACATTTGGACGAGCTTGAACCGCCGGCCGAAGCCGTCGAGGTGGTTTCTTTTCCTGAGCGCTCGCCCGCGGAGGAACAGCCTTTGGGTGGCGAGCCGCCGCAGACGCGGTCAACATCGAATCCGTCCAAAACGCGCGGGGTTTGGACGGAGCGCTTTGAGTCGCCCGGCGGTCGAGCGAGTGAGCAAGAATTGCTGGAAGGGTTGAACACTCAGCAGCACGAGGCTGTTTTACATAAGGACGGTCCGATGTTGGTGCTGGCCGGCGCCGGATCCGGCAAGACAATGGTCATAACCAGACGAATCGCTCACTTGATACAGGTTGCCGGCGTGAGCCCGTTCGCCATATTGGCGATCACATTCACAAATAAGGCGGCGCGCGAAATGAAAGAGCGGATCGGCGAACTGATAGGGCCGATCGCCGACAGAATGTGGGTGGGCACTTTCCATTCCATGTTTTCCAGGATTTTGCGTCGCCATGCCGAGCTGTTGGGATACCCCTCCCAGTTCTCCATTGTGGACGCGGACGACCAGTTGGCTTTGGTCAGGCGGACCATGAAGGATCTGGGGGTCTCGGATGAGCGATTTAAGCCTCGCTACATACAATCACGCATCAGCACAGCCAAAAATCAGATGCTGGATGTGGACGCTTTTGCGAAATCCGCAGCGGGATCGATCGATCAGGTGATCGCCGAAGTGTATGAGCTTTATCAGCGCAGATTGCAGGAGAGCGCCGCCATGGACTTCGATGATATTTTATTGAACATGGTGCGGCTGTTGAAAGAGCATCCCGAAGTGCGTGAACAGTGGCAGAGTCGATTTGAGTATATTCTGGTGGATGAGTACCAGGACACCAACGCGGCGCAGTACGAGGCCGTCCGCCTGTTGGCCAAAAAACATAAAAATATCTGTGTGGTCGGAGACGATGACCAGTCTATTTATTCTTTTCGTGGAGCGGATCTGAGTAACATTTTGGAGTTTGAAAAAGACTACAAACGCTGCAAGATAATCAAACTGGAGCAAAACTATCGTTCGACCGGTGTGATTTTGCAGTCGGCGAACCAGGTGATCGCGCATAACCGCGGGCGAAAACGAAAAAAATTGTGGACCGGATCGGAACGCGGCGAAGCGGTGACTTTTTATCGTGGAAACGACCAGTACGATGAGGGTCGCTTTGTGGCGGACGAGATCAACCGACGTGTCCGCCGGGATAAGACAGGTTTGTCATACCGTGACATTGCTGTTTTGTATCGAAACAACGCGCTGTCCCGCAGCATGGAGGGCGCCTTTCGCGAACGAGGCATACCCTATCGTGTTTTTGGTGGCATGCGATTTTACGACCGCCGTGAAATCAAGGATGTCATCGCGTATTTGCGCCTGATCTTGATGCCGGATGACAATCTTTCCTTTGAACGGGTGATCAACGTGCCAAAACGCGGCATTGGGACGGTGACTGTTGAGGCCATCCGCGCGCTTTCCGCAAGCGAAAATGTCAGCTGTCTCGAGATCTGTCGCCAAGCGCATCAATTCTCACAGATCAGTAGAGCCGCGCGCAAACTGATCGCGTTTGCCGAGATGATTGACGGACTCGCCGCTTGTTTGTCAAAAAATGAGCTGTCGTTTGAAGACTTCCTGGAGTATGTCGAAAATGAGTCCGGCTTGATTCAAAGTATCATCGAGGAGCAGGAAAGCGGTAAAGATCTGACCGTCGACCGCATCGAGAACTTGAAGGAATTGCTTTCGGACGCCAAAGAGTTCACCGAAAACTATGTGAGAGAAAGCGCGTTGGACGATGAGGCGTTCTGGGATACGGATGGAAGCGCCATGGCCGCCGCCGCGCTGGCGGAGGAACCGCCGACGTTGGTTGAGCTGCTGACGGCGTTTTTGGAGCAATCGGCGCTATATTCCGAGATGGATTTGGAAGGTCAGGGAGACGACTATGTGCGTCTGATGACAATTCACTCCGCGAAAGGATTGGAATTCAAAGTCGTTTTTCTGATCGCCGCGGAGGAGACCATTTTCCCCAACCGAAGAGCGACCGACACGCCGGAAGGTGAGGAGGAAGAGAGGCGACTGGCCTATGTGGCGATAACCAGAGCGCGCGACAAACTGTATGTCACAACGGCGAGAAGCAGAATGTTATATGGTCAGACCCAATATCTGCCGGTATCACGTTTTGTAAAAGAGATTCCAACCGAAACCCTCGAAGAGATCGGTGGTTCGGTCCAAGGCGACGCGGCCGCGTATGGAACGGCGCGATCAGCCGGTGTTGAGCGGCGTGAGGGATCTGAAAGAAAGGGTTACGCGGCGGGGGGCTCGTTCGGCGTGGTGGGACGCTCGGCCTCGGGAACGGCGCGAGGATCCGCCAAAGAACGAAACAAGGGCCTGTCGTATATCCGCCAGACGGACAAAACCATGCGCGACACCGCTCCTACTTCTGATGATCGCTATTTGAAACCCTCACAATTGGTGGATGGGATGCTGGTCAGGCACAATCGATTTGGTGTGGGCAAGCTGCTGTCCAACGAAAAGGTGGCCGGTGACGCGGTTGTGGTGGTCCGGTTTGATAAAGGTGTGAAGAAAACTTTGCTGTTGCGTCAGGCCAGACTCACTAAGGAGAAATTATGAGTGAAATCGGGAAGGGCTATCATTTTTTTGCTATGATGGATCGCATGCGCCTGATTAAACGTTGGAGCCTGATGCGCAACCATTCAAGTGAGAACTTGGCGGAGCATTCTTTGATGGTCGCTTTGGTCGCGCACGCGATGGCGATTTTGCGTAACGCCAATGTGGTTGGCGAACCGGAGGCGCCGAAAGTAGACGCGGAGCGCGTCGCTGTGATGGGTCTGTATCATGACGCACCCGAAATCATCACCGGTGATTTACCGACACCGGTCAAATACTATGATGACTCCATCCGAGAGGCGTACCGGCGTGTTGAGGAATCAGCTCTGGAACGGCTGCTGTCTTTTTTGCCGGATTTCATGATCCCCGAGTACCGTGGCCTGATGTGCGAATCAGACTGTGATGAAAAAGCGTTGGAGGAAAGACAGTTTGTGCGTGCGGCGGACAGGATTTGCGCGTATTTGAAATGTGCGCAGGAAGTGCAGTCGGGCAATGGAGAGTTCGCGCTCGCGCTTCGCCAGTCCGAACAGAGAGTTCGGCGGATGGGCCTTCCGGAAGCGGATTATTTTATGAAACATTTCGCGGATTCATTTTCATTGACGCTGGATGAGCTAAACCCGACCTGATTTCAATCGGTTTGCAAGATCGATCGGCAGGCGCCTTGTCGGTTGGGAAAATACCGGGAACAAGTGATTTGAACCTAAAACAAATGACTTGATCGAAATGGAATTAATGATGGATTGTTGTGGAAAATATAGACTTGGCAGGAGAGAAAAGTCAATGACAACCAGTGTCATTGAGAGGCTCCGCTATGTCTCTTTTTTGTTGGCCTTGCTGGCCATTTTGTGTTTTTCGGTCACTGTCCATGCCGCCGGCCAGGCAATATTGAATGTCAGCGCGCCGGACCGGGTGGAGCGCGGCGACGAATTGGTGGTGACTTTGCGTGTTAGACAATCCACGTCCGCGGATGAGGGCGAGATCATCTTGAGCTATGATCCGGACTCATTTGAGTATCTTGGAGTTACCTCTGAGCGCTACGACTCGGCGGACATCGTCGGTACTTACGAAGACAATGGGTTGATTGGTTTTCAGATTTCCGGAGAATTGCCGACCGGTGTCAATGAAATCGGCAAAGTGAATTTGCGCGCGAGGGGAGCGCCGGGTGGGAGAGTGCAAATTCAATCCGCCTCTTTTATGACGAAAGGGGAGGATCTGTATACCGAGTTCGGTGGCGCTTATCGTTTTGTGCAGATTCAAGGTGATGGCGAACCATTGCCAACCACCGCGTACACCATACCCGAACCGACCCAAAGTGACGGTTCGCCCACGACGGTGGAGACCGAACGCTTGGACGAAGGCCTTCCGGGTGTGATTCGCACCGACGCCACATATTCCACCGAAGCCGACGTGATTGAGACGGAAGTCGATGAATCGACCGGCGAACTGTCCTTTACAAACGTGTTGCAGACTGACCGGACGGATCATCCTCAGATGCCACGCCGTATGGTCGTGACGTTGCTCCTGATGTTCGCGTTGCTGTTTGTCATTTTGATGATCTTCTTTTTACTCTTGCAAATTCCCACGGGTATGAGAGTGCGCCGCGCCAAACCGGCGAAAGGGGCATCGCGCCCGGTCGCGAAGCGGAAGAGCGGTAAAAAAGCAAAGAACAAGGTCAGACAGCGACCATCAGGTCGATCCGGAAATAGCGGCGCAGGCCGCGGCGGTCGTCCAAAAAAATAGATTTGACTGTCCACGCTGAAATGTTGAGGTTAAATATGCAAAAACCGATATCTTCACCGGAATTCGCCAAACCGGACAGTGTGTCTTTGCGCGGGGTGTTCGCCAGAACGGCGTCCGGCTCTCTGGTGTATGTAGGTATCGCTTTGTCAATTTATCTGTTCTTTGAGCTGTTTGGCACAGTCGCCGGCATGATACCGGTGTTGATCGCGCACACGATCGGCTGTCTGCCTTTTTGTTTATTTTTGTATGCGGCGGATGAGCTTATCTGTAAAACTGAATCGACGGATCCCGACGACGATGTCGATCCTGACGGAGGACGAACGCTCCACGGCATTTATCGGTTGCGCTTTTGGACTCGTTGCGCCATCAGCGTGTCAGCCGGCGCGCTGGGTGCCTTTATCTTGAAATCCTTAATAGGGGTCACCGAAGTGACCATGTTTTTTATACTTGGCGTCGCGCTCTTGCTGGGAAATATCATTCTCACTCTTTTATCCTATGAGATTTTCTTCTACATTGTGTTCGGCGTGCTGACCTCCGTAGTCAGCATTGGCAGCTTCTCTTTGGTCAACGCCATATTTGTTCGGACACTGGGCGCGAGTTACCTGGGAGGCTATGGTTGGCTGATCCCCCAAACCATTTCATTTGTCGGCGCGGTCTTGTTTGGCTTTTTGACCAACCGAAAATATGTGTTTGTCAGTTCCGGAAACTTCCGGCGCGAATTGATCAGGTTTGCCGGAAGCAGGATGATCACAACGTTGGTGTTGGAGTATGGAGGCATGTTTGTCATGTCCAATTTGTTGTTTATGAATGAGGATGTCGCAAAAATCATCGCGGCGTTTTTGGTTGTGATTGTGAATTATTTTATCAGTAAATTCATGATCTTTAATTTAGAGGAAAGACGGTGAATGATGGAACCGATAGTTCAGGAAACCAGTGGTTTTGGATTGGCCAGGATGCGTCGCCTGCTGAGTGAGTTTGGAAATCCACAAAATAAAATTCCGGCGATCCATATCGCGGGGACCAATGGCAAAGGATCGACCGCCGCCTGCGCGGCGGCGATTTTGGCCGCGTCGGGGTTGAAGACCGGCCTGTACACCTCTCCGCACATAGAAGAATATAATGAACGTCTGAGGATTTTGGACGGACGGGAAGCTGTCGAAAACCGGTCGGGAGATCTTTGGGAGGGGATGATTCCCACAGCGGATTTGGACGGTTTGCGTGAAGAGATCGAGATCGTCCGCGCTCGGATCATGCCGGAAGCCCGGATGACTGTTTTTGATCTGCTGACCGCGTCCGCGTTTGTGTGGTTCGAGCGTAAAGGCTGTCAGGCCATGGTGATCGAAACAGGATTGGGCGGAGAGTTGGACGCGACCAATGTCATTGACCGGAACAAAGTGGCCGTGGTGACGAAAATCGCCGTGGATCATGAAAAGCTGCTGGGCAATTCCCTGACACAGATCGCCGAGGCAAAGGCCGGCATCATAACCGAGCGAACCTGCTGCCTGATCTTGGATAATTCATTGGATGTTAAAGATAATATCGAGTCGCCGGATTACCAAAAGGCGATTGACCTTCAACATAAGATTTTACAAGTGTTCACTTTGAGATGCGCCAAATTGAAAATACCGTTTGTGCTGACCGATGAAACCACGGTCCGTTTGACAGACGATGAAAGTGACGCGAAGCGACAGGGCGAAGTATTGAGCCACCGATCATTTTTCTTGTCGGAACTCGAAGAGGCGTTTATCGCGCCACTGCCCGGAGATCACCAGGTTATCAACGCCGCGCTGTCGATCCGGGCCGCGCGTGCGCTGGTTCCTCAGCTTGTGACAGTGGAGTCCATCCGTGCCGGATTGGCCGGAGTATATTGGCCCGGTCGTCTACAATTATTGTTAAAGGATCCTCCGCTTATATTTGACGCCGCGCATAATCTTCAAGGTATGAAAAGCGCCGCGCACGCGTTGGATGATATGTTTCGAGGTCAAAAGATTCTCTTGCTGGTCGCAGTGCTGGCGGACAAGGACTGGCAGCCGATGATGCGGGCGATCTTGACCGACCGAACGTTTTCTGTCAGCGGAGTATACTGTGTGACGCCCGATTCCGACCGCGCTTTGTCGGCGACAAAACTAGCGGACTGGTTTCGGCGGTTGTCTAATGACCATTTAAACCGATATAATGTTTCGGATATAGCTGAATTTGACGAGGTTGAGCAGGCGGTCCGAGCCGTCAGACAAAATCAGCGCTCGACAGGCGCTCCCGCTTTTGTAAGTGGCAGCCTTTATATCGCCGGAGAGGTGATGCGTGTTTGCTCGACTATATCGGAGGAGGAAGTTCAATTTGAATTGGAACGAAGAGGCTCTAAAATTTAAGCCTGTCACTGAACGTGATGTTGTTAATTTCGCATCCGCGAAGGAAAAGGCGGAGGCGGTGGATCGTTATAATCGAGCGGTCAAGCAAATCCAAAAAGGAAATGTCGACATGGCTGCGATCGCGTTGAAATCTCTTTCGGCCCGCTATCCCATGTTCGTTCAGGCGGTTCAACTGAACGCCTGTTGCCAGATGGTCTGGAGGGACACCAAGACCGCCGGAAACGCGCTCCGCCAGTTACTGCAAAGCTCGATGCTGACTGCCGCCGAACGGGAAAAGACAGAAAAATATCTTCGGCTGTTAACCAAGGATGGTGATCCACGTGGCAGACGTGGCAAGGCTTCCGATGAGTTCCCCCATTTTGACATTGAAAATCTATCTCATTCCATGCTGGAAATTCCCGGTGTCGACGCACCGGTGGAAATGGCGGGAAAAGACGAAATCGAGGCGATTAAATCAGGCAAGCCGTTTGGTGATCCGGGGTTTGCGAATGATCGGCGCATTGTGACATATGGAAGCCGAATGCGTCAATCGGAGCGCGCTCATTCTTATACCAGAAAAGGGGAGGTGCGTCGTCAAAGAATTGAACGCGAACGCCGCGCCAAAACCCCCGCTGACCGGCGCGAAGAGATCTTGGATCCGAAACGAAGTGTGGGATCAGATCGACTACGGGTTAAATCTATCGAAAAACAGGAAAAAGATGGTGCGCCGATCTTGAAAAAAACAAAAACCGCCCGGCCGGAAACCGCTAAATTGGAAGCCGTGGACAAAGGATCCAAGCAGACGGACCGGAAGGTCACGGATGTGAGGCGAAACGGACAGTCGGGAGCGATTTCGACCACAGACACGGAGCGCGGTATTCGTGCCACAAAGCTGTCCGAGAAAAATATGAATGGCGACCTTTCGACACCCTCGGATGATCCACGGTCAAGTCATTCAGGTCAAACCGACACTTCGTTGGTGGAGAGACGAAAAACATCAGTCGACAGGTCGAGCGCCAAAGATGAGGCCAGACAAAGGCGGGAGACGACCCGGACCGAAGCGGTGGCCACTCAAGCCAAACAGCGGTCAAACGCTCCTTCAACGCCTGAATCAAGTGGGCAAAACATCCGTCCAAAAAACAAGCCGGACGGGCGACCGGTCCGACCAAAGCGCGGACCCGGCAGACAAGATGCGCGTCAGCCTGCCGATTTGAAACGCCCGCCGTCTAAGCAGGGGCGGCGAGAGATACCGACCCACCGCCCTACGAAAAAGAAGGGCGGACGACGCAAGGGTGATGTCTCAATCGCGCTCGCGGTGGCTGTGGTCGTTGTGTTGATTTTAATTTTCACGCTGCTCCTTATTGTCAGAGAAAAGAGAGAACAAACGAAGTTGCCGGCCGAAACCGTTGTCACCTCGACGGAGTCGAGTATGACTGTCGAAATAGGAGAAAGCACCTATGTTTCATTCACTGCTCTGACCGATCCGGACGAGCCTTCCGACATGGAGGAAGCCGCGGCGGATGAAACTGACTGACAATTGATCCGGATGGCGTCCGGTCACAAACCATAGATGGAGGTAGAAATGGAATATATCAGTACACGTGGAGGCGATTACCGGTACTCGGCCGCCCAGGCGATCAAACAAGGTATCGCGCCTGATGGCGGACTGTTTGTTCCCGAGCGGATTCCCCGGTTGACTGAACAGGAAATCAACAGTCTGATCGATATGGATTATCCACAGCGGGCGGCGTTGGTACTGTCAAAATATTTAAGTGACTTTTCAGAGGAAGAGCTACTTGAGTATTGCGAAAAAGCATACAGCGAAGAGAAATTTGACGCATTCCCCGCAAGATTGGCGCAGTTGAATCCATATGTTGACGGTGAGTACATGCTTGAACTCTGGCATGGACCGACATCCGCGTTCAAAGATATGGCACTGCAGATTCTGCCGTACTTGATGACGGCTGCCGCGGCGAAAATCGGTGAGAGCGCGGAGATCTGTATTCTTGCCGCGACTTCAGGCGACACAGGGAAGGCCGCTCTGGAGGGATTCAAAGATGTTCCGGGGACCCGGGTTATCGTCTTTTTCCCGGAAAATGGGGTCTCGGAGGTCCAACGTCTGCAGATGGTCACCACCACCGGTGACAATTGTCATGTGATCGCGGTGAAAGGCTCCTTTGACGACGCGCAGGCGGGGGTCAAACGGTTGTTCGCGGATGATGAGCTGGCTGCCGATCTGCTTGCGAAGAATGTGGTCTTGTCATCGGCGAACTCCATTAACTGGGGGCGCCTCGCTCCGCAAATCGCTTATTATTGGTCCGTCTACGCCGACCTTTTAAAAGATGAGAAGATTGGCAGAGGCGACTCATTCAATGTTGTAGTGCCGACCGGCAATTATGGAAATATTCTCGCGGCATGGTATGCCAGGCAGATGGGTCTGCCGGTGGGCAAACTGATTTGCGCGTCGAATCGCAACAAAATCCTATCCGACTTTTTAAGAAGCGGAACGTATGACCGAAATCGTGAGTTCTATCAAACCAACTCACCATCGATGGATATTTTGGTGTCGAGCAATCTCGAGCGCCTGTTGTTCGAATTGACCGGTCATGACAGCGAAAGGGTCAGATCCTGGATGGAAGAACTACAGGAAAAAGGCACTTACTCTATTGACTCTGAGACCAAGAAAGCGATTCAAACACTTTTTGTGGGCGGTTTTTGCGATGATTATGGGACCATTAAAGTCATTCGGGATGTCTATGATCGATATGACCATGTGATCGACACACACACAGCGGTTGGTTTCAATGTTTATGGGCGGTACGCGCATCGTTCACGCGATCGGCGTCCGGTGGTCTTTGTGTCCACCGCAAGTCCGTTTAAATTTCCCATCGCTGTCTCCGAAGGCATCTTCGGAGCGAAAGAG
>CAZAPS010000003.1:0-73228 GCA_964487355.1 uncultured Oscillospiraceae bacterium | reverse complement strand
CTTTTTCATTTTTCATTATCTTCCTCCGTTAAAGGCTCCGAGAGTAGTGGCTCGGAGCCTTTTCGTTTTCTTCTTGAATGGACCTAACTGTTTTTCTCCACATCTGAAGCCTCAAAAACTTCCTTGCTCACGACGCGTTGTACCTCGTGAAACGGAAGATCCAGTTGATCGGCGATCTTGGCGATATCGTCCGCCTCAGGCTTGATGTGGATCGCTCCGTGACCTGTGGCGCGTTTTACACGCACCGGGCCAAGCGAGGTCCGCGCGACATAAGATTCGACATCCAAGATCAGTCGATGGCACGGTCGAAACCTAACCCCGTTGGTCGTCGTCTGTCGCATCACTTCGACCGCGAGACGGTGTGCGTCAGCAGGCTTGACGAGGCAAACCAGTTGATAGGCGGGGCGCCCTTTTTTCATTAAAATAGGCATGCAAGAGACATCCAATGCCTCTTTATCCAACAGAGCGTCCATCACGTGGCCCAGTTGCTCTCCTGTCATGTCGTCTATATTGCAGACGATTTCAACCGCGTCGGTTTTGGGATCCAGTCCGGGAAAAGTGAAAGAGCGTTCCTGCCTATCCATGGTGATCTCCAATCATTTGCTAAATCAAGCGTTTGAATTTGCGTGAAAAATTGACAAACGTCAAATCGTGCGTTTAAAATAACGAGGGTCCGTGTCGTTACGGTGAAGATGGTGTGATGGATGTTATTTGGGCTCGTAGCTCAGGGGATAGAGCAACCGCCTCCTAAGCGGTAGGTCGGACGTTCGAATCGTCTCGAGCCCACCATTCTCAATCACGTCGGATCATTCTCTCCGCCACTACCTACTTCCTTATATATTATACCCACGAAGCCAAGCCACAGGTACCTTGTGTACTTGTGGCTTGTTTTACTTATGTAGCATCTTCCGCCTTGTTCAGATTGCGCCACAAAGTCGAGCGGCCGATGCCGAGCTGTCTGGCCGCCGCGCTCTGATTACCGCCATGCTGGACCAGTGCCTGCCTCATCGCCTGCTGAATGATCTCCTCCAAAGTTTGCGGATCAGGCGCAGCTGATTCCGACGCCGTGGAAACGGTGTCACGGTAGAGTGCCCGCTGTTTGGCCAGCACGCCGGCTACCGTGTTCACTCTGATATAAGCTGAATTCGTAAGGCCGGCCAGCTCATACAGCACCTGGCGAAACTGGGTATAGTTGTATGGCCAGTGGAAATTTTGCAGGAGTGTTCCCGCGCCGGGCTCAAACCCGGCGATTTGCTTGCCCAGCTCAAGGTTCAGGACACCAAGGTGCAGACTGGCGAGAGAGGGTATTTCGTCGCTGCGCTGCCGTAAAGTCGGTAGATGAACTGTGAGGCAATTAATTGTTTGGCTTAAAATACGACCACCTTCTGAGATGCAGCCCTCATCTTCGCAAACACCTGAGAAGAGCAGCCTGACTCTACGTTCCAGCGCGGTTTCGCGGATCAAAGTGGAGAGCTCATGCACACGTTCAACACTTAGCTCTTCTAAATACTGAAAATAAATTGTGGCGCCCTGTCCCGCTAACGGTGAATTGCTGTTGCTCAACAACCAGGACCAAGTACGCTCATCAATCTGTTCACAATTCACAGTGACGAGTGGTCGCTCAGATTGCTGAGCCCGTAAGTAGAGCGTCCTTGCGATCTGCTCTTTTCCGGTACCCCGCTCACCAACGATCAGAATGGGTTGGCGCGCCGCGGCCAGTGCGGAAAGCTGGCTCTCGAGTTCACCCATGGCGCCGCTGATGTTGTAGAAGCTGCTTGTGAAGAGTCGCTCACAGACTGAGCGCTCGTAGAATCGAAGACCGTTGCGACTTGCTTTGAGGCTGATCTGCGCCTCTTTAATCTGAAACAGCACATATCGATCGCGGCTGAAGCGCAGGGCGCGCCCGGTGATCAGAAACAGGTCATCCGCTTCATTGTAGTAGAACCGTACGGAGCTCTTCTCCGTTACCTGTCTTAATTTGTCTCGAAGCAGCTTCAAGAGCTCACTTTTCACAGTGAGAAATGTGGAATGGCATACTTCGGCCTGCCCGTCAAAAACAATGAGATCATGTTCCTCATTCTGCAGCACTGCCGACAAGAATAGATTCTCAAGGCGCAAGCCGCGCATCGTTGAACCCAGTGTGATAGCCTGCTCAAAAGCGATGTGCAGACTCTCGGCTCCCGATGTGATCAAAAACGCGTCCATCTCCATGCCGCGCGCGACTGTGTGAACCACCATGTCGCTGACAACCGCCTTACAGCCGGATTCTTGCAGGAGTTGCAGAGCTTGCCGCACTTCAGCGCGGCTATGGATTGTAATGATTTCGATTTCATAGTGCAGCAGATCGCAGAGCGTATGCGCGGACTTCGTGATACTGGGAAAGCCGACAACCGCATACCGCTTGTCGTAATTTTCCGCCAATTGAAAACTTCGCAAGACATCATACAAAGAAATTTCTATATCAATTACAGGCAACTCGGTGATCTCGCGGATCCGCTCAGCAGTGCCGCCTCGTGAAATGACGCAATCATAACCTCTGTCCTCATGTTGAGAGACCAGATTGGCCCCCTCGTCAAGGTCACCGACAAACACGTCCAATATGATCTGCGGGTAGGCCTCCACCGCTTGTTCTATGGAGCGCTTCATGGCCTCATAGGGCGCGATGACCAAAATGTGGATGTGATCTTTATTTCTATTCATAATCTGACAACCTCGCCATTATTTTGGCTCCCATTTGGCTCGATTGTATCATAATTGAACAAATTGAAATGCGGATGCTGTTATAAGTGTTTCAATATGACAATGCTTAATAGATGGTACGTGCGGAAACATTAAAAACGTTTCAAATAGATACATATTTCACAGAATGTGATCTTGTTCATGCTGATTCTCCCTGACAAAATACATCTATAAACACAATGAACTTGTCGCTGGTTTGGAGAAAAAAGAGATGCCTAAGCTGTTGATTATTGCAGATGATTTCACGGGGGCGTTGGATACAGCGGTGGCCTTCGCGGTGAGCACGGCCACAATCAAGGTGATCACTCCACCGCTACAGGAGTGGTCAAAACATAGTGGTTGTCTTGATGTGCTGATTATAGACGCGGAAACACGCCACCTGACGCCTGCTGACGCGTATGAAACCGTGGCCGACATCGTGCGTCAGGCTGTTCGCATGGACATACCCTACATTTTCAAAAAGACAGATTCAGCCTTGCGGGGCAATGTCGGAGCTGAATTGGCCGCTGTTTTGCGAGAGAGTGGCCGTGAACGATTGGCTTTTTTACCGGCATACCCTCAAATGAATCGTTTTACGATAAACGCCGAACAATATATAGAAAATTTACCTGTCGCGCAGAGTGTTTTTGGACAGGACCCTTTCGAACCCGTGCTCCATTCAAAAATCACCGAACTGATCGGGAGTCAGAGCGATGTGCCTGTGCATACGTTTCCCGCTTTGAATGAAGAGACAAAGTTGCCTGACGAAGAGGGAATTCTCGTCTTTGACGCCTCAACACGAGAGGATCTCGAGAAAACGGTTGGGCAGATCATGGCTCAAAAACAGATTACCTTGTTGGCGGGCTGTGGCGGCTTGGCGAATGTCTTGCCTGAACTGTTCGGCTTTGAGATAAAACCTGTTTCGCAAACAGGCTTTCGTGATGCTCGACTTACAGTGGTGAGTGGAAGTGTGAATCAGATCACGCTGAACCAACTGGATCATGCCCAGCGGCATGGCTTTGCCCGGTACAGTTTGACCCCGGAACAACGACTGACAGAAGGCTATTGGCGAACCGAGGCCGGTCGACGGACGGTGGATGCCATCAACGAGATGGTCGGTCAACACAATCACAGCATTGTCGATGTAAGCGATGGTGTGGCAGCGGCGCGTGAGGGCGATGTGGTGACACTTGGAATGGATGATCCGAAGCAAAGAACGCGGGTCGCGGATTCTCTAGGGCACATTGTTCATTCACTGCTGAATAATCCGGAAACGGGAACCCTGTTGATTACGGGTGGAGACACACTCTTTGCCTGTATGCGTTTTATTGGGATCAATGAATTGGAACCGCTGGGTGAACTTGCGGCCGGCGTTGTCTTGTCGCGCTTCAACTATGACGGACGGTGGCACGAGGTGATTACAAAATCGGGTGGATTCGGGGAGGTGGATCTGCTAACGAATATAGTCGCGCAACGGAATGATGGCAATTGAAATCAGCATGAGTCAGCTATAACCAGAGAAAGGTAGTTAGTTTTATGAAGAAGAATTATCCGGTCTTGCCCGGATTGACCACGGACGGAAAAATCTATTTCAACAAAGATATGGGGACGCTTGAGGCGAAGTTGCCTGATGGTGGGTTTCCTTCCTGTCACGCGCCGGCGCTGCTGGAGCTGCCCAATGGCGATGTGCTTTGTGCCTGGTTTGCCGGAACTTATGAAGGATCCGCGGACACGCATATTGTCTGTGCCCGTTTACCGCAGGGAGCGGACGCTTGGGAAGCACCGGTTGACGTATCGTCTGATCCGGATCGCAGCGAACAAAATCCATCGCTTTTCTATGGACCGGATCAGCAGGTCTGGGCGATGTACACGGCTCAGCTGGATCGTGTTGAAGGAAAAGACAACATGCAGTTCACGTCTGTTGTAAGGCGCCAGCGGAGCGCGGACGGGGGTAAAACCTGGGCGGCTTACGAGACGGTCTTTCCTAAAGAGGGCACGTTCGCGAGGCAGCCGATTCAGATGCTGAAGAACGGTCGCTGGATCTTCGGCAATTGGATTTGTACCGACTCGAAAGAAGGACTGGCCGGGGATCCGTCGGCTTTCCAGATCTCGGATGATAACGGAGAGACCTGGCGTCAAGTCATGATGCCGGGCAGTCACGGCCGTGTCCATCCGAATGTGGTCGAGATGGACGATGGTCACCTTTTGGCGTTCATGCGAAGCCGTGAGGCCAATTATATCTACCGCAGTGAATCCTTCGATTGGGGTGATACCTGGACAGTTCCACAACCAACACCGTTGCCCAACAATAATTCATCGATCAGCGCGACGCGTCTGAAAAGTGGGCGTGTGGCCATCGCGTATAACCCGACTCAGACGCCTGAGCCTGTTTCAGGACAAGCGGCCTGGCCCGGATTGCGCTGCCCTGTGGCGGTGGCCCTGTCTGAAGATGGCGGTTTGAGCTTCCCTCTGATCCGCTGGATGGAACGTGGCGAAGGTTTCATGGGCGAGGAGAATCGCACGAATAATTTGCAGTATGAATATCCTTATCTGATGCAGTGTCAAAATGATGATCTAATGCTCGCGTTTGTTGCCTGGACACGTCAGACAATCAAATGGATGCGTTTCACCGAAGCGGATGTGATGGGCGAAAAACGTGAAAAGGTTGGCCTTTACAATCCAACCGCCGCCAAGGGTGTCTAAGGATCATATGGAGTCACCAAAGCTTGTTTGCCGAGTTTTGGACTATGGACGCGTCATATGTGTCTTTCGCATGATCCGACAGCTCGCTGTGATATTTGAATCGATGGACCTAAGTTTTAAGGAGTTTAGAACATGTTAAAACAGTATAACCTGACCTTGCCGAACGCTGTTTACGGCGGAGAGAACTCTATCGACCGGCTCACGGATATTTTGCAGTCTGTGGAAGCAAAGAAGGTTGCTTTGTTTACCGACAAAGGTATACAGGCGACGGGCTTGGTTGACCTTCCTTTGGCGGCTATCGCGGCGGCGGGAGCCGAGTGCACAGTATATGACGATCTGCCTGCCGAACCCAATTATATGCAGGTTCAGGCTGTGATCGATCAGTTTAAAAGCGATGGGGCTGATTTCATTGTGGCCTGCGGAGGTGGGTCGGTCATCGACGCGGCGAAACTGGCCGGCGTACTTGTGACTGATGAGTATGGAGTCAAAGAGCTTCTTGACGAACCGGGGCGGGCGAAAAAATGCGTTCAAATCGTCGTGATTCCCACAACGGCCGGTACCGGCGCCGAAGTCACACCAAACGCGATTGTGGCTGTGCCCGAAAAAGAATTGAAGGTGGGGATCGTCAACCCGCATATGATCGCGGATTACGTCATCCTGGATGCCCGCATGATTCAGAAGCTGCCCCGCGCCATCGCGGCCTCGACCGGCCTCGACGCGCTTTGCCATTGTATTGAGTGCTTCACCAGTAACAAAGCCAACATTTTCAGCGATCTGTACGCGCTGGAAGGCATGGATCTGATTTTCAAGCATCTTGAGCGAGCCTGCGATGACCCCGAAGCCATGGATGACAAAAGCGCGATGCAGATAGCGGCATTCTATGGTGGCCTGGCGATCACTTCGAGTGGCACGACCGCGGTGCACGCTTTGAGCTATCCCCTGGGTGGCAAATACCACATCGCGCATGGTGTGTCCAACGCGATTTTACTGGCGCCTGTCATGCGTTTCAACAGCGAAGAGCCGGCTGTGCGAGAGAGACTGGCGATTGTCTATGACCGTTGCTGTCATGACGGCGATGATAGCCGGAGCGTAGAGGAGAAGACAGATTGGGTCATTCAACGGATTGAGGACATGGTCAGACATCTGGATATTCCGATCAGTCTACAAGAGTTCAATGTGCCGAAGGAAGATCTCGAAGGTCTGGTGGAAGCGGGTATGGAAGTGCAGCGCCTGTTGGTGAACAACATGCGTCAGGTTGGGGCGGATGATGCCCGTAAGTTATATATGGAAATTCTATAAGTACGGTATAAAAGCAGGTCATCCGTTCGACCTCGCTAAACAAGGTTACGAATCATGTAGTTGTGGGCACAGATTAAGCATATGAGGAGAAAAACAATGAAAACAGTCGAAATCAAAGGCATCATCACTCCGATCATCACGCCGATGAACGCGGATGAATCAATCAATGTCGCCGAGTTGCGCACGCAGGTCAATCGACAGATCGAAGGCGGTGTGCACGCGCTGTTCTGCTTTGGAACAAACGGTGAAGGCTATATCCTGAATGGACAGGAGAAGGAACTGGTTTTGCGCACCGTGATCGACGAGTGTAACGGGCGTGTGCCGGTCTATGCCGGTACAGGATGTGTCTCCACCCGAGAGACCATCGAACAAAGTCAGATGGCCCACTCACTGGGAGCTGATGTGCTTTCGATTATCACACCCAGCTTCGCCGCCGCTAGTCAGGATGAACTGTATGAGCATTATAAAACCGTAGCTGACGCGGTCGATATGCCGATCGTGCTGTATAACATCCCCGCGCGCACAGGCAACGCTCTGACACCGGCGACCGTTGGCAAATTGGCGCAAATTGAGAATGTCGTCGGCGCCAAAGATTCGTCGGGTAATTTTGCGAACATCCTGGGTTATATCACCGCGACGAAGGATCAAACCAGTGGTAAGTTTTCCACCTTGTCCGGGAACGATCAGTTGATTATCTGGACTTTGTTGGCGGGCGGAACCGGTGGTATCGCCGGCTGCGCCAATGTCTACCCTCATGTCATGGCATCTATTTATGATCTTTTCAAAGCTGGAAAGATTGAGGAGGCGATGGCCGCGAATGACTCCATTCAATCATTTCGTAACTGCTTTAAGTACGGCAACCCAAACACGATTGTCAAGACGGCGGTCGCTTTGCTGGGCCATGGTGTGGGCAAGTGCCGCGCGCCATTCAACCAGGTGCCTGAAGAAGGCGTCGAGGCGTTGAAACAGGTGCTGGCGGAGAATGCGGCCAAAGGTATGAATTAAGCGGCCATTGACTAAGGAGGACCGGGATGAAGAGACCGATCATAGGAATCACAATGGGTGACCCGGCCGGCAACGGACCGGAAATCACAGTGAAGGCTCTGGCACACGAGGATCTGTATCGGCGCTGCCGCCCCATCGTGATTGGCGACGCCAAAATGATTGAACAGGCGACCGGTTTCGTTGGACGCCGTGATCTGCGGATTCACCGCTGCGAGCAGGTCTCCGACGCCGTGTTTTCGCCGGGCACGATTGATGTGCTGCATTTGGAATTGATTTCGGATCCGAGCGATCTGCCACTTGGAGAGGTCAGTGTCGCGGGTGGATATGCGGCTTTTCAGTGCGTGAGAAAGGTCATCGAACTGGCTCTGGCCGGCGAAGTGGACGCGACCTGCACGAACGCGCTGAACAAGAAAGCGATGAATCTGGCGCTTGAGTCGGACCAAGGCGCGCATTCAGACGGATATACACATTTTGATGGACATACGGAGATCTACGCGACCTATACAGGAACTCAAAAGTACAGCATGATGCTGGCGCACCACGACCTGCGAGTCGTTCACATTTCCACCCATGTCTCGCTGCGTGAGGCTTGTGATCGGGTGAAAAAAGAGCGTGTGCTCGATGTGATCAGGATCGCCCATCATGCCTGTCAAGAGCTGGGAATCGACAATCCGCGTGTAGCCGTCAATGGGCTGAACCCACATGCGGGTGAGAACGGACTCTTCGGCTATGAAGAGATTGAAGAGATCATACCGGCGATTGAGACCGCGCGGGCGGAGGGCATCGACGCCATTGGGCCCGTCCCCCCCGACACTGTGTTCCCCCAAGCCTTAGGTGGCTGGTATGACATCGTTGTCTGTATGTACCACGATCAGGGACATATCCCTTTAAAAACAATAGGCTTCGTCTACGACCGCGAAGAACAAAGCTGGAAGGCGGTGGAGGGGGTCAACATCACTTTAGGATTGCCGATTATCCGGACCAGTGTCGATCACGGAACGGGGTTCGATCAGGTTGGAAAAGGGACGAGCAGTGAGAGCAGCCTGGTCAACGCGATCGATTACGCCATCCGCCTGGCGCTCAACCGCGGCGCGTGACCGTGAGTTGGTACCGCCGGATCTGCGTTACATGACAGACAGAATTTGTCATCCCACAAAATAAACAATACATAACAAATGGCCGACATGCATGTCCGTGCCCGACTGAGAAGGGCCGGCGTACGAGACATGACTTGTCAAGAAAAGGGAGGTAGTTAACATGACCACTCCGATGATTATTGCGCTTGCCGTCACTGTCTTCATGATTATTCTAATCATGAGAGACAAAATTCCATTCGGGGCACCGCCGCTCATCGCATGTCTGTTAATGGTTGTTTTCGGTGTGACCGATCTTAAAACCGCGTTCGGGGGTTTCTCAAATCCCACTATCATCATGCTCGCCTCATTTATGGCGATCATCGCCGCCTTGCAGAAGACCAGTTTTATTGGGCGGTTTAAACGTGGCATGTTCAACATGTCAAGCAAGGGTGGTTTCAAAGCATATGTTTTGATGATTTTGGTTGTCATGCTGGGTTGCAGTCTGTTTGGAACCGGCTCCACAGCATACTACGTCTTGACAATTGGCCTGCTTTCAACGCTGCCTTACAGCAAAAGTCTGCCGCCGTCACGTGTGCTGATGCCGGCCGGCTTCGCCGCGAACCATCCGCTGATTCCATTCAATGTCGCCTTGCAATATGGAATCGTGGTGGCGGTGCTGGAGACCAGCGGTGTCATGGCCAACGTCTCTTTGGTTAAGTTTTCAGTAGTTAATTTTATCCTTTCGGCATCTTTTCTCGCCTGGTCCCTGATTTCTTATAAATTACTGCCGGATCATCCGCTTGATGACACTTCTGAAGAGAGTATCGCGACCGAGCAAAAAGAGGACACGACTTTAACGAAAAAACAGGAATACGCGACGTATGTGCTCTTTGTGATCGCGGTTGTCGGCATGATCCTGCAAAGTAGCCTGGGTGATATCGGCTATTCAATCACCGGCTTGTGTGTGGCCGGGCTGCTGGTCTTTAAGGTGCTGGATTTCACGGAGATTCGTGACGCCATCAGCGCGCCCATCATTTTGATGTCGGCCGGTGTGATTGGCGTGGCGGACGCGCTGGGTGAGACCGGATTGACCGCTTTGGTTGGAGAGAGTGTGGCCAAACTACTGGGAAACAATATCAATCCATTCATTCTTGTGTTTGCGTTTTGTATTTTAACAAGTGTGCTGGCAACTTTGACCGGCTCAACGATCGGTACTGTTTATATCTTCGCGCCGTTGGCGATTTCAACCTGTATCAGCCTTGGCCTCAACCCGATCGCGGCGGCGGCGGCCATAGTGGTCTCCGGCTGGTGTGGACACTTCCTGCCAATTGACGGGATGCCGGCAATGATTATGGGAGCCGGAAAATACAATATTAGACAGTTCTGGAAATTCACGGTTCCAATGTATTTCATTCGTTTGTTGGCACTGTCAGCCGGCGCTCTGTTGTTGTTCCCGATGAGATAATCCGGAAAATCACCGGGTATAAGAAAGGCACATTTATGAAAAACATATTTGAACTCGAACACGTTGGGATCAACACCGCGAATGCGGACGAGGCGATCAAACTGGCTGAGTTGCTAAGCATGGTATTCAATTTGGAACCCAGACATGGTCAAAAGTCGGAATTCGCAGGTCAATATTTTGAATGCATGAAGACTCCGTTCCTTGGAAAAAATGGACATATCGCCATGCGTACGCGAGACCTCGCGGCCGCTGTCGAGGAGCTCAAGGAGAAGGGCCTGGCGTTTAACATGGATACCGCCGCCTACAATGACGACGGCACGATCAAAAATGTTTATTTGAACGGTGAGTTTGGAGGCTTCGCGATTCATATAATGCAAAAATAAAATTGCGCGAAGCCGGTTGGATGGGATGGCCGTTCATAACAATACTTCTAGAAACAGGAGGTCGAGTGACTTGTCGGTCACCGACCTCCCGTTTATTTACACAAGATCTGCTGTCATTGATTGGATTCTCGCAGCCAGGTCACCGCCCCTTCCGCCGCCAGCATCCCGGTTGAAAACGCGGCTTGTAGGTTATAACCTCCGCTGTGTCCGTCGATGTCCAGTAGATCTCCGGCGAAAAATAAACCGGGCTGTTGTTTTGACATCATTGTTCTTGACGACACATCGGCCAAAGACACGCCGCCTCTGCATGTCATTCCGGTTTCCGCAGCGACCGGTCCGTTGGAAGTCAACACACAGCGTTTAAGAGTTTCGGCAAGTCGGCGGTAGTTTTTCTTGCTGATTTCATTGGCCGACGCGTACTTTGGCATACCCGCCTGTGTCAATAAGATTTCCGCCACCGAGCGTGGTATGAAGAGTCGGAGCTGATTGCGCAATAGCGCTCTCGGTTGGTCCGTGGCCATGTGCGTCAATTGCTGATAAATCAGTTCTTCATTTTGTTCCGGAACAAAATCCAACACGACTTCCCAGATTGCCGGTTTGTCGATCCAACGAGAGAGACTGAGCGGCAATGGACCGGTCAGTCCGAAATGAGCGAACAGCAGTTCGCCTCGTGCCTGCTCCAGTATTTTTTCGCCACGTCTTCGTATGCCGAGCCCACAGTCGGACAAAGTAACCCCGGCAAGTTCCGGTACCCAGCTTTCATTGGTTTTGATTGGGGCCAACGCCGCTGACAGATTGATGATGGAGTGGCCGGTTTGCCTGGCCAGCTCCAGTCCGTCACGGTTCCCACCGACGGAAGGGTAGGCCGCGGTCCCGGTCGCGACGATCACCGCGCGCGCGGTCAGCCTTGGATGAGAGTCATTTGCTTGCAGACCCAAGACCCATGTGTCGCCCACCCGTTCGATCGTTCGTGCGCGCATGGACATCAGTTGCTGAACCCCCAGTTGTCGCGCGCGCTTCACAAAAGCGTCGCGCACGTCCGTCGCCCGCCCATCGCTCGGCAACCAACGTCCCGATGAGTCGCTTTTCGCTTGGATCCCACAACCATTTAAGAAACGGATATATTCGTCTCTGCCGTATTTTGACAGGGCTGAGTATAAAAAGCGACCTTGACCATGAAACCCCGCAACCAGGTCTTCGACTGTTCCGGCGTGAGAGAAATTGCAGTGACCTCCACCCGTCAGCAACAGCTTCGCGCCAAATTGCTCATTTTGATCAAGCATGGTGACCGAAAACTCGCTTTTCGCGGCATTCACAGCGGCGGCCAATCCGGCGGCTCCGCCTCCTATGACGACGATTGTCGTGTTGTACACATTCTTGTTACCTTGACTCAAAATCTTGATTTCTCCATTTCCATTGTTCTTCTTATGATATAATATCTCAATAAATAATAGCGAAGCTTAGCTCTAAAAATGTGAGTTGAGTTTGTAAAGACTTTTGTCTTGTATAATTTGGGAGGACAATAATGGCGAGTAATACGCGTTTAGCGACAACAATCGCGGCACGATACACACCTACGGTTGGAGCCATTGATGCTTTTTATCTGGACGGCCGTATCAGTGGCAAACGCGAAGAGCTTTTTGCTGATCTAACACTTGATAGAACGGATCGCGGCGCGTTTATCGCGGTATACGCCTCGACGCATGGGTCTAAAACTCCGGCCGATGGAAATGACGGCAATCGGGCGATCTTGGACGCCATCGCCAATGATCTAAAGAAAAATCACAGACACAACATAGATTATGAAATCAACGAGCTCGCCGAAAGCGCGGTCAACGTGGCCGGGCGACTCACACTTTCAGATAAGGGAGTCAGTCCGCCGTATTTTTCAGGGATTATCGTCAAAGACGGAGAGATGGCGGCGGTCACTTTAGGAAGAGGATGTGCCTACCTATACCGTGACGAAGCCATTTTCGCGCTGACTGAAGATGACTATCCGCTGGAGCCGATCGACACCGCGGGTCGTCAAATCAATAATATGAACGACTTCGCGGCAGGTATCGCGGGATCGATTCGCTATTCAAATATCGCTCAATTAAAACCGGATGACTGTCTGATCGTCTGTAATCGTGAAGTGATGGAGGCGGTCGGTCAAAAGGGCATGTTGCGCCTGCTTGACGAGGCCGAGGATCAAAGTGACGCGGCCGGGATGATCATGAGCGAGGCGGTGCGCCTGATACCGAATGTTTCGATGCAGATCGTGATCAGCTTTGTCGAAGAAATCGAACCACTGGATCGAGTTGGGCGTAACACACTGTCCAAGGGCATCAATGTCAGGGACACACTTGGCAAGGGTTTCGCGGCGCAAACCGGTCCGGTGAAGATCAATAAAGCTCAAAGGACGACCGGAGCGCTCAGCGCCGCGGAGCGCAGCCAAATCGCCGCGGCAGCCGCTGGAATGGGAGCGGCCGCCGGATGGGCCTCTGAAGTGGCGAAGCCGCACGAAACGACCGCGGATGAGCCGACACGGGAGGATGCGATCTCCGCTGCTGATGAACCGATGCGGGCAGACACCGTCCCCACCGTGGATGAATCGGCGTGGAAGGTGGATCCTTTCGAAGCGGATGAGAAGATTGATGAAAGTGAGCTGGATGAACTGGATCTGCCGGATTCAGAGCCCGCCGAGATCGAACCGGAGGAGGTGGCTGGAGCGGCCGAAGTTTCCGTGTCCGCGGCGGCGGCAAAATACTTCACGGAAGACCGGGTCGGTGACTCTGAACTTCCCGACACCGAGCATTCTGAGCCAATTCCAACTGAGACGTTAGAAGAAGCGCCAACTGTTGTCGCTGAGGACATGACTTCAGATCAGGTGACGCCTGCCATCGAGGAGGGTGTGACCGACGCCGTCGAGACGGAGTTGCAGCGACCCTTGGGTTTTGGCGCGGCCTTTGATCTACTGAATCAAAAGAAGCAATCGGCCGACGCGCAGGATGAAGCGATCCCGTCCACAGATGAGACGATGAAATACGCTTTTCAGGTTCAACCTGTTGAGTCTGACGGTGAAAGTCTTGCTCAAGAGGTCGCGGATGACGAGCGGCCCGATCTGATCGACACCGATGATGATGATGAGATCTACGCTGATCCGGATGATTCTGACGGCTGGTCGGATGACGAGACGGATGGGTGGACAGATGACGATCTGGCGTATGACTTTGACGACAAGGAAGAAGACGTGGTTCAAGACGAACTGCCGATGACCTATGCCGACTTTGATCTTGAAGATGATTATGAGGAGACACCGGACGGCGTGGAGCCGAAGGACAAGTCCCGCGGCAAACTGATCGCGGTCATTGTCCTGATTGTCATCGCCGGTGTGTTGCTGGGCTTTATTATCTACTCTCTGGCCACAGGTGGAGCGACCGACTCGATCACGACGCCGACCACCATCTCGCCGTTGACCAATCAGTCAACGCTGATCACCGGCTCGACGACCACGGCCGAACCCGGCTCCATCGTCAGTGAGATCACCACGACTGAGGAAGAGACGACGACCACGACCGAGGAAGAGACGACCACAACCACGACCGAGGCTCCAACTACGACCACGACCGAGGCTCCAACCACGACCACCACTGAAGCTCCGACCACGGCCGCTGAGCAGCGGACGTACACGATCGTTTCGGGTGACTCTGTATACGCGATCGCTCGCAAGTTCTATCCGGACTCCGATGTCGAGGCGAAGATGTTGGAGATCGCGGCCGCCAACGGTCATTCCTATTCGAAGGCGGAAGATACGATCAACTGGGTGCTGTCGCCCGGTGATGTGATCGTTGTTCCGTAATGAACAATCAAAAAATGATCAAAATTGGTTCGCTCAGTCATTGAACTGCTGAAAATAAATGAAATTTTGATCAAGTGTTGATACAACTATGAAATGGACCGCTTCTTGCAGCAAAGAAGCGGCCATTTTTTTGTTCGATGTTAAATTTGGTGTATAATAATTCGGTAAAGTTTGGTGGATCGCGACCATGCCCAAGCACTGGATTTTGGGCAAGAATTAAGAATTTTTAAGTAGGATTGCAGGTTTGCGAGGTTCGGAACCGTGGTGACACGAGCGATGTCCGAGCCGGTAGAAAATGAAGGAGAGATACTATGCACAAAAGACTTTTCATACCCGGACCGGTTGACGTGCGCCAAGAGGTACTGGAGAAAATGTCTAAACCGATGATCGGTCATCGCACCAAAGACGCCACGAAGTTGCAACAATCAATATCGGACAAGATCCGTAAGTTGATGTATACGGAGAACATGATCCTCATTTCCACATCGTCCGGATCGGGATTGATGGAAGGAGCAGTGCGATCATGTACCGCAAAAAGAGCGGCTGTGTTTTCGATCGGCGCGTTTGGCGATCGCTGGTATAAAATGTGCACCGCCAACAATGTCCCCGCGGACAAATTTAGCGCGCAGCTCGGTCAGGCGACAGATCCCGCGCAGGTGGATGAGGTTTTGGCGACCGGAAAATATGATGTGATCACCATTACGCACAATGAGACCGCGACCGGCGTCGCGAACCCCATGGACGAGTTGTCCGCCGTCATCCGTAAATATCCGGATGTGATCTGGCTGGTCGACGCCGTCAGTTCTCTGGGTGGAGACAAGATCGAGGTGGATCGACTGGGTATCGATATTTGTATCACCTCCACGCAAAAATGCATCGGGTTGCCGCCCGGCATGTCATTTTGTTCGTTTTCACAAAAAGCGTTGGAACACGCCAAGACCGTCGAACACAGAGGTCTGTATTTTGACTTTGTGGAGCTCGCCCGATTTGTGGAAGAAAAACCATACCAATACCCCAGCACTCCTTCTTTGTCTCATATGTTCGCCCTGGACGCTCAGTTGGACTATATTTTAGAAGAAGGCTTGGACAATCGTTTCGACCGTCATCGCAAAATGGCGGACCGGGTACGTGAATGGGCGACTGAGAACTATGCGCTCTATTCTGACCCCGCGCATCTTTCACAGACTGTTACCTGCATCACAAATACAAATAACCTCTCGGTTTCTGATTTAAATCGGCTGCTGGGTGAGCGAGGATATTCGATTTCCAACGGATATGGCGCGCTGAAAGACAAAACCTTCCGCATCGCGCACATGGCGGACACGACCATGGACGAGCTGGAGGCATTGCTGAACACCATTGATACCGTTGTTAAGGAGATGCAGGCATGAAAGTTTTAGTTCCCGAAAAAATCGCTCCGGACGCTTTGGATCTGCTCCGTTCTCAAGACGTCGAGGTCGTTGAGGTCGAGGGCAAGACGGCAGAAGAATTGTGTGAGATGATTCCCGGATTTGACGCTTTGATCGTGCGTAGCGCGACCACTGTCGACGCTGCTTTGTTGGCGCGCGCGGTTGACTTGAAGATCGTCGGACGCGCCGGAACCGGTGTGGACAACATCGACATCCCCGCCTGCACCGCCAAAGGTATTTTGGTCTGCAACACACCTGACGCGAACACCAACGCCGCCGCCGAGCTGGCGGTAGGACTGGCGTTCTCGGCGTTTCGCAACATTGGCGAAGCCAACATGAAAGCGCGCCGCGCGGATTTTCGTCGCGGTGGCATGGTTGGAAATGAACTGGAGGGCAAGATCGCCGGTGTGATCGGATTTGGTCGAATCGCTCAGGGAGTCGCTACTAAATTGCAGGGCCTTGGTATGAAAGTGCTCGCGTACGATCCTTTTGTGACGAGACAGCGCATGGAATATTTCAATGTGACATATTGTGAGACGTTGGAGGAATTATTGCCGCTGGTCGACCTGATCTCCGTCCACACGCCAAAAACCAAAGAGACAACCAACATGCTGAGCGCGCCGCAATTCGCTCTTTGTAAAAAAGGTGTTCGGCTGGTCAACGCCGCCCGTGGCGGGCTGGTCAATGAACAGGATTTACATGACGCGCTGGTGTCGGGACAGGTGGCTTCCGCCGCGATGGATGTCCTCTCCAGCGAACCCAAATTCACTAAAACACCGGAAGAGCAGGACTTTCACAGTCCTTTGCTGGACCTGGACAACTTCACGTACACCCCGCATTTGGGCGCGTCGACGACAGAGGCCGCCGCACGAGTTGGATTTGGTGTGACTGACATCATCGCCCGCGCGCTTAAAGGTGAAATGGTGCCGGCGGTCAACATGCCTCCGGTCAGCGGCAGCGCCGACCAGATGAAACCGTTTATCCGTCTTTGCGAACGCCTCGGCAGTATTTATTTTCAAGCGGAAAATAAAACGGTCACAAGGATCAAGATCACTTATTGTGGCACATTGATGACCGAGGAGACCGGCCTGCTGACGCTGTCCATATTGAAAGGTTTTTTGACACCGATTTCCGAAAATCGCATTAGTTTTGTCAATGTGCGTCAAAACGTTGAGGAAATGGGTATTAAAGTGCTGGAAGACAAAGCCAGCGCCTGTACACGCTATGAGAATCTGATCACAGTCGAATTCACGCAGGATACCGGCAAAGTGCTGAGTGTCAGTGGTTCAATTGTTGGGTCTGAGATTCAGGTGCTGGTGGACTTCTTTGGATACAACGTCAACATCCCGCTTACGCCATACATGCTTGCGCTGCAAAATGATGACATTCCGGGTGTGATCGGCCGGGTTGGCACGGTTCTTGGAAACTTTAACATTAATATCTCCAATTTGATTTGGGCGGTGAAAAATGTCAACCATCACGCGCAGGCCTTTGTCTGTGTGGACACACCTGTCGAAGACGAGGTGATTGATGAATTGATGAAACAAGAAGGTGTGCTGAGAGTCAGCCGTCTTTATTTTTAGACCTCAACGCCTGACAGCCGCGCATCCGGCGTGAGTCGCGCAGTCACAAAAACTCCTTGGCACTCTAAGATAATGTGGCCAAGGAGTTTTTACTTTCATTTGCGGGAGTTTGATTATAAAGGCTAACGAAATAACTAACGAAATTTTGATCAGGCGCGATCAGATGGCTTTGCATTCCATGTAAAATCGTTTGTCAACCGCGTCGCCCAAAGAAAAAGCCTTGCGCGGCAGGATGCCTCGGTGAATGATTTGGTTGAAGAAATCGTCGGGATCCATCTGAGGCAGATAAAATCCAACGTTGTCCGGATCATCGGTGAGTTGTGTGACCACCTCGTCTCCGTGGATGTAATCGGTGAACAATTCTTTCTCGTTCATAAATGGATCGAGAAAATCGCGCAAAACCTCGATCGCCAATTTATCGTCCGACTTGATTTGCCATAAATGAAAATGGTCGCCCGAACGCACAGGAATGCCGACCTGACCTTCAGGAACCGTTGGACGCTCTTTTTTGAGACTGCCATCCTCGAGTAGAATGGATGGATCCATGGTCACTATCGAAAGCCTGTTCCCGTAGAACGCCTTGGCGGATTGTTCGACCGTTTCGAGGGAGGTGTCAAACAAAACTTGATGGATGGGCTCAAACAACAGGCCGGGATCGTTGAGCGCCTCGATTTCAACCATCGCGTAGCGCGCGGGATGGTCGGTGGCTATGGAAGGATTCTCTTTTTTCAGCTGATCCCACGATGCTTTCGCGGTCGCCAGAGAATGGTTTCCGTCTCCGACGGCGAACATCATTTGATGATCGGTGTAAAGGGACAGTCGCGCCATCTGCTCAAGCAGCTCATTTAGTAGTGGGCAGTCCGAGGGGACGAACCAGCCGGTCAAATGACCGGCGCCGGCCATCAGCTCAAAGTCGTACAACTTTCGGTAGCCACTGTCTGCTGAGCTGACCTGTTCGGCGAACGGTTTGATGCACGCCTGTTGTGGGTCGTCCAACAGCAAAAGGATATGGGCGCATTCGATTTTGGCATCTTTTCTGACCGCCAGACGAGGTGGAATGCGGTCCGGAACAGTCGCCTCTGAGGCACGGGTCAACGCTCGGTTGCCCGGTTCGAATTCGTAGGTGTCCAGATCGATGGCGGCGACCAAGCCGGTTCGTATGCGGTTTTGAGCGGTGAGGCGCCGGATGACAATCAGTCCGGGTGACAGTTCCTGAAAGACGTCATTGTCGAGATACTCATTCATGTTCTGATGGATGTCTTCGACACGGCTCTCAATTGGACGATCGCCGGGGCTTTCAAGATAGACTTCGGGCAGCACCAGGTTCAGTGTCGATGGCGCGTCGCCCACAATGGAGCGCACCTCTTCCCAATACTCCGGTTGGGAGGTGAATTGGTCACAGGCGACCACGCTCCACAATGAGGGATCCAATTCCGGGTTCGGGAGTAAAAAACGCGGAAAATGTAGACCAAACTGAGCCGCGAGCGCCCGGTTCGCGTCAGCCATCTTTAATTTATCAACCATCTGATCAGTCATATCATTCACATTCCTTTGTTTTGCGCCAACGCGTTTTGTTGTTCGGGTGTTGGCGACAGATTTGTATTTTATGCGGTTTATTCTATCATAGACCCAAGTGCCGAATCGGCCAGGATTGTTAGAAACCACATGTTGGGTTAAAATTGGTAATTGCGAATGAACGCAAGAAAGGTGCTGAAGATATGCAAAAACTTGGACTAAATGAAATTCGCGAACGATTTCTTTCGTTTTTTGAATCGAAAGATCATTTACGGTTGCCGAGCTTCTCACTGGTGCCCAAAAATGACCCCTCTGTTTTGCTGATCAACGCGGGTATGACGCCGCTCAAACCATATTTTACCGGTGCGCAGACACCACCTGCCAAACGCGTGACGACTTGTCAAAAATGTATCCGCACTCCGGATATCGACCGCGTGGGGCTGACCGCCCGGCACGGAACTTATTTTGAGATGCTGGGTAATTTTTCCTTTGGTGACTACTTTAAAAAAGAAGCCATTTCCTGGGCCTGGGAGTTTTCCACTGAAGTGCTGAACATGCCGCCCGAACAGATTTCCGCCACTGTCTATCTTGAAGACGACGAGGCCTATGATATTTGGAAAGATGTTGTGGGGCTACCGGAGGACAGGATCTTCCGAATGGGGAAAGAAGATAACTTTTGGGAGCACGGAACAGGACCGTGCGGGCCTTGTTCTGAACTGTTTTTTGATCGCGGTCTCGGGCATGGTTGTGACGATCCCAACTGTTCCGTTGGCTGTGACTGCGATCGTTTTGTCGAGTTTTGGAATCTGGTGTTCACTCAGTTTGATCGCCAGGAGGATGGCAGCTATTTGCCCTTGGATCATAAAAACATCGATACCGGGGCCGGCCTCGAGCGCATTGCCTGTATCATGCAGGACGTGGACAATTTGTTTGAGACCGATACGGTGCGCTCGGTACTGGACAAAGTTTGTGAACTGGCTGATCTGGAATATGGCAAAAACGGGCGCGACGATGTCGGCATCCGAGTCATAACCGACCATATCCGCAGCGGCACCATGATGATCTCTGACGGTATCCGGCCGTCGAACGAAGGCAGAGGCTATGTGCTGCGCCGTTTGTTGCGCCGGGCGGCCCGCTATGGAAAAATGCTCGGCATCAAGGACCGTTTCCTGACGAAACTGTCACCGGTCGTGATCGAAATGTCAAAGACGGCATACCCCGAACTTGCCGAACGACAAGAATATATTCTGTCAGTCTTGAATCAGGAAGAGGTCAGCTTTGAGAAAACCATTCATCAAGGCTCACAGATGCTGGATGAATATTTGGCCGAACTGAAAGAGTCCGGCTCCAGTATTTTGCCCGGAGATAAAGTGTTTAAGCTGCATGACACATACGGATTCCCGGTGGATCTGACCCGTGAAATCGCCTCCGAGACCGACGTCGAGATCGATGAGTCGGGCTTTGACGAGCTGATGAAAGCGCAAAGAGAGCTGTCACGCAAGGCGACACTTGAAAAAGGCGGGAGCGCCTGGAACGAAAGCGCGTTGCCGGAAGAAATCCGGCAGGAGAGGTCAACCACCTTCATCGGCTATGATCAGTTGCGCGGCGAGGCGAGTGTTTTATACCTCGCGCTGCGGGGGGAGGACGATGACACCGTTGAGCTGGTCGACGAGGCGGGTGAGGGAGCTCGGATCATTCTTGTTTCCGATCAAACACCTTTTTACGCGAACAGTGGCGGACAGGTCGGTGACATTGGAAAAATTGAGATGGGCTCCGGTGTGATGGAGGTGCTTGACACGACGATGACCGCGGAAGGAGTCTATCTGCACCATGGGCAGGTCGAGTCGGGTCTGATCAAACAAGGTGTCGCGGCGACGCTGATCGTCAATCGGGAGCAAAGGCTGGACACCGCGCGTAACCACACCGCCACGCACCTGCTGCACAAGACGCTGCGCATAGTTTTAGGTGAGCATGTGACGCAGGCGGGTTCCAGCGTCAACGCGGATCGTTTGCGTTTTGATTTCCATTACGGCAAACCGATGAGCGCGGCGCAGATCAAATCGGTGGAGGAGATCGTCAATCAGACAATCTTGCGAGATCTGCCGATTGAGACCAAAGTGATGACCATGGACGAGGCCAAAGCGGGTGGCGCGATGGCTCTGTTTGATGAAAAATACGGTGATAATGTGCGGGTTGTCTGTGCCGGAGACTTTAGCAGTGAACTGTGTGGAGGCACGCATCTGCGACATACCTCACAGGCCTGTTACTTTAAGATCCTGTCGGAAAGCTCGATCGCTTCCGGGGTGCGAAGGATTGAAGCACTGACCGGACGGGGCGCTTTCGCGCTGATGGACAGCTATCAGAGAGAACTTGAAGAAACCGCCGCCATGCTCAAAACCACTGTGCCGGAAGTTTCGCGCCGTGTGGAATCCGTCCTGGACGATTTGAAGAGCGCGGAACGAAAATACTCTGATTTGGAAAGGGAGATCGCCGCGCAGTCGGCCGGTGACCTCAAAGATCAAGTCAAGGATGTGAATGGAATCAATGTTCTGGTGGCGCAAATCGAGGCTCCTGACGCGAAAGTTTTGCGGGAGATGACCGACCAACTGCGTGAACAGCTGAAGCCGTCGCTGGTGGTGCTCGGTGCGGTCGCGGATGGCAAGGTGTTGCTCAGCGCGATGGCCTCGCCGGACGCTGTGAAAGCAGGTGCTCACGCGGGCAATATTGTCAAAGAGGCCGCGAAAATTTGCTCAGGCGGTGGTGGCGGCCGGCCGGACATGGCGCAGGCGGGTGGAAAGAATCCGGCCAAGCTGCAGGAGGCGTTGGGCGCCTCCGCCGCCCTCGCCGCGGACATGCTGAATTGAATGACTTGAAGATTGTAAGTCAGCTGTTGTCTGATTGGACGATTGGACGATGGACGTGAAGTTGTCGAAATGGGCGGGCAAGGCTGAGAGGAGTGCGTGATGTCCGATTGTGTATTTTGTAAAATTGTTAAAAAAGAGATCCCTTCAACCGTTGTCTATGAAGACGATCAGCTTATTGTGTTTCATGACCTGAATCCGGTCGCGCCGGTCCATGTGTTGGTGGTTCCCAAGCGGCATATCGAGGATATGAATGATTTCGCGAATGAGGATCAAAGTGGTGAGCTGGCGGCGCATATGACGCGTGTCATTCCGCTGATCGCCGAGAGGCTGGGTGTCAGGCAGTCGGGCTACCGTTTGATCAGCAACTGCGGACCGGACGCGGGTCAGACAGTTTTCCATTTTCATACACATTTACTTGGCGGTGTAAGCATGGGAGAAAAGTTGTTGTAGAGGTCGGATCCGCTATTGACGCCAGCGCCGTTCGCTCATTCAGCGCGGCAGCGCGCCATTCGTTGACCGGGGAATCGCAAAAATGAGCACCGCCTAAAGGATGCGCCGCTTGACTTTTGCCGCCCGTTTGCATTATAATGAATGGCATTCTGCAGCGGTATTGATCGGATGACATGTGAATTCACTTGTTTGAGTTCGACATGATTGTATATCATTCATCAATGCCAATTTTAGCACCGGGAGGGGGGAAGAATATGTCAGAAATCAGAGTAAAAGAGAACGAATCCCTAGACAGTGCTCTCAGACGCTTCAAACGTTCATGTGCGCGCTCCGGTGTTCTCGCTGAGGTTCGTAAGAGAGAACATTACGAGAAACCCAGCGTCAAACGTAAGAAAAAATCTGAAGCGGCCAGAAAGAGAAAGCGATGATCGCTTTCTTTCTCATAATATTCAGCTGAGGGATCACTATTACTCCGGATCGGTGGACAGCCATAAATCCGGAGTTTTTTTATTCAAAATGAAATCGCATCGCGTCACAACGCAGAAGGAAGGGTCGACATGCGCCTTTATCATCAAATTTGGTCCGCTAAAACGCCGTCATTCGTAGCCGAACAGGAATTGCCGCTGCGCGAGCGGGTCCTGGCCGCCCGTGGTATGGATGAGGAAGAGCGGCGCTTGTTTTTAGACAGCGATGCGATGAGTTTTCATGATCCGTTTTTGTTGCCAGACATGGACGCCGCCTGTGACGCGATCATGCACGCCCTGAACCATCATCAGCTGATCATGGTCCATGGAGACTATGATACCGATGGAGTGACGGCGACCGCGCTGTTGACCGAGTTTTTACGAGCGGCGGGTGGCCTGGTCGGCTGGTATATTCCTGATCGATTTGACGAGGGGTATGGGCTGTCGGAAATCGGCACGCGCTACGCCATCGCCGCGGGCGCGGGGCTTGTGGTCACCGTCGACTGTGGTGTTTCCTCAATTGATGAAGCTGAACAATTGAAAGAGGCGGGGATCGGGTTGGTCATCACCGACCACCACCAATGTGGTGAACAATTGCCCGACGCCACCGCCATCGTCAATCCCCAGCGCTCCGACAGCGCCTATCCATTCACCGATCTTTGCGGCGCGGCGGTCGCGTTAAAGCTCACACAGGCGCTTTCGGACTGCTTGGAACAGCCCGACCTGTGGCGAGCCGGACTGGATCTCGCCGCGATCGGCACAGTCGGTGATGTCATGCCGCTAAAGGATGAAAACCGCTCAATAGTGAGAGCCGGATTGGAGCGCATGCGAGATTCTGAAAGACCCGGACTGGCCGCTTTGTTAAAGCTGGTGCATCTCAATGATCAGCCACCGACGGCGCACACGATCTCACATCGCGTCAGCCCCGCAATCAACGCCGCCGGGCGTATGGGAGACAGCTTGAGCGGTATGGAATGTCTGACCGCCCGCGAGGAGGAACGAGCGAGCGAGAAAGCCTCTCTGCTGGTTGAGATCAATCAGCAGAGGCGTACGGTGGAGCAGAATATTTTTCACCGGATCAATGAGCTGATCGCGGAAGAACCGGACCGCTTGGAACATCAGATTCTGATTCTGGAAGGGCAAGATTGGCATCCGGGGGTCTTGGGGATTCTCGCCGCCAGGCTGTCCGCCAGGTTATTGAGGCCGGTCATTTTGCTTTCCGGCGCGAAATCGGTCACACCGGACCGAGCCGTGGCTGAGTCGTCCGGTGGGCAAATCGATCAGAATCAAGATGTTTTCACGGGTTCGGCTCGGACGTTTGGCGACTTCAATATCTATGAGGCGTTGCGGCACGCGCAAGATCTACTTATCAGTTTCGGCGGACATCGACAGGCGGCGGGGTTGATGGTCACACGACAGAATCTGCCGGAGCTGCGTGACGCGCTCGACCGTTATGTGTATGAGCATCTGCCTGAAGAGTCCTTTCCGACCGTGCCCAAACGAAAATATGACCTTTCCATCGAGCCGGAAAACTTGCGGATCGAGGAGGTGAGGGAACTTGCCGATCTTGAACCGTTTGGCAGGGCGAACGAACTGCCGGTTTTCCACTATGGATTGAACTCGGCCCATTCTGTTCGGACCATCGGCAAAGACAATTCTCATCTGAAATTTCAGCTGCGCGGGGGTGTTGAGGCGATTGAGGTTGTCGCGTTCGGTCAAGGGGAGATGGTCGGCCTCATATCGGCCGACACCGTGGTCGAAGTTTATGGCGGATCGAACGTGAATAGCTGGAACGGACGAGAGACGCTGCAAATCATAGCCGATGATCTGCTGCTGCCCGAAGAATCGGAAGATGACCTGATGTATCAAATGGATTTGGAAGCGCGGCTGGCTTTGACAGGGGAGTCGGCGGGGCGGAAGGAGCTGGTCAAACAGCTCGACTTGCCCGAGTCTGAATTGGATATCACCAAAGAAGCGCTGGGCGGAGTTTACCTGTTCTTAAAATCCGCGCTGGATGATGGCTACGGCATGCTGCAGACTCAGGTGTTGCTGGCGCGGATAAACGCTTCGATGCGCCGTCCGCTCAGCCATTTTCAGCTGCGTCGCGTCCTATCAATCTATGAAGAGGCGGGTTTGATCTATATATCAAAACTGTCTAACGTTATAATATGTGTAGTGTTGCGTCCGGTAAGTCAGAAAGTTGATCTGTATCAAACTCCGACGTATCGAAAATTATATGGAGAGGGTGCTTGCGTTGACGACTAAAGAACAAAACATGATCAATATGAGCATTGACCGGCTACGGCGATCGTACCAGGGGTATTCGTCCGGCCGTGACACTGCTTTGCTGGATAAAGCGATCGCGTTTGCGTTGGAGGCGCACAAAGAGCAAAAACGCGCCAACGGCGAACCATATATCATTCATCCATTGGCTGTGACCGAACTGCTGACCGAACTGGAAATGGATGAACAGACTTTGTGCGCCGCTTTGCTGCATGACACGGTAGAGGATACCGACAGCACGATGGAAGAGCTGGAGCAAGCGTTTGGCGCTGATATCGCCGCGTTGGTCGACGGTGTCACGAAGCTGGACAAGATGTCCTTTCACTCCAAAGAAGAGCTGCAGGCGGAGAACTTTCGCAAGATGTTTTTGGCGATGGCGAAGGACGTGCGGGTCGTCATTATTAAGTTGGCCGATCGCCTGCACAACATGCGCACAATGAAACACCTCCCACCCGCCAAGCAGGAAGCCAAATCCAGAGAAACACTGGATATCTACGCCCCCCTCGCCCATCGACTCGGTATTTACAAATGGAAATGGGAACTTGAGGATATTTGCTTTCGTTACTTGAACAGCACGGCGTACTATGAGCTGGTTGGCGCGATCTCCCAAAGGCGATCGGAGCGGGAAGCCTATTTGGACCAAGTCGTCAGCGACCTGAGCCGAGCGATTGAAAATATGGGGATCGAGTCCGAAATCGAGGGGCGCCCGAAGCATTTTTACAGTATTTACAAAAAAATGACGATCAAGCATAGATCGCTTGAGCAAATCTATGATATGTTCGCCTGCCGCATCATCGTGAACACCGTGGCGGACTGTTACGCGGTGCTGGGCCTGGTGCATGAGATGTATCATCCGATGCCCGGACGGTTCAAGGACTATATCGCTGTCCCCAAGGCGAATATGTATCAGTCGCTGCATACCACTGTGATTGGACCCAAAGGCATGGCTTTCGAGGTTCAAATTCGAACATTCGCGATGCATCGGACGGCGGAGTTCGGTGTCGCGGCGCATTATCAATACAAACAACAAGGATCGTTGCCTAAAAAAGAGGAAGAAGAGAACCTGGACAAAAAGCTGGCCTGGTTGAGACAGCTTCTGGACTGGCAAAAAGATATGAAAGACGCCGGCGAGTATATGGAGACGCTGCGCTCCGGACTGGTCGAGGATGATGTCTATGTGTTCACACCCCGTGACGACATTGTCTCTTTACCTCAAGGCTCTGTCCCAATTGACTTCGCGTACGCCATCCACTCGGGTGTGGGCAATTCCATGTATGGAGCGAAGGTGAACGGACGCATCGTGCCGCTGACTTATGAGCTGCAAAACGGCGAGATCGTTGAAATTCTTGTATCGGATAAAGTGCATGGACCGTCGCGGGACTGGCTTGCCATCGTCAAAAGTGGAGCGGCGAAAAATAAAATCAAACACTGGTTCAAGCGGGAAACACGCGATGAAGACATTGCCCGTGGCAAGGAATTGGTTGACCGCGAGATTAAAAGGACCGGCTTCACCTCCCTGCAACTATTAAAAGATAAGTTTTTGACAGTTGTTTTCAAACGGTACAATTTCAACTCGCTGGAGGACATGTACGCGAATGTAGGCCATGGAAGCATGAGTGTCGGCAAGATTGTGCCGCGCTTACGTGATGAATACATCAAATCGCTGCCCGAATCGGAACGGGCGCATCTGGGCTATCGGTTGTCGCCGTCGGGGCAGATCATATACAGTCCGGGTGCCGGCGCCCAAATGATCGAGCGCGAGGAACAGACCGGTGACCGCTCCACCCGCTCTCAAACACGCAAAAAGACACATGAACGGGTGAAAGATGACTATGGAATTGTGGTCAAAGGGGTAGACAACTGCCTGGTGCGACTTTCACGTTGCTGTAATCCGGTGCCGGGCGATCCGATTATCGGTTTTACCACTCGCAGTGATGGTGTCTCGGTGCACCGCAAAGATTGCCCCAATGTTCGTAACCTGCTCGAAAGCTCATCCCTCAGTGAGGAAGACGCAAGCAGAGCTTCGCGTTTGATCGAAGTCGCCTGGAACAAGGAAGACCTCAGCACCTCTTATGAAGTGGAGCTTACAATCATCGCGCGTGACCGCACGCACCTGCTCAGTGAAATTTCCAACGCGATCGCCTCGGAATCCGTTTCGATTCTGTCCGGGCAGATGTCGGCGTTTAAAGATCTGCGCGCGCAACTGACGATGCGGATCGAGGTACAGGACCAGAATCAGTACGAGCGTGTGGTTGGGCGTCTCAAGGCGATTAAAGACGTCAGCGAGGTCAGAAGAGGAAATTAAATCAAATGTCGTGGCGTTCCGCAAGGAGATCTTGGCCATCA
This sequence comes from uncultured Oscillospiraceae bacterium, assembly GCA_964487355.1. Classification (GTDB taxonomy): domain Bacteria; phylum Bacillota; class Clostridia; order Saccharofermentanales; family Fastidiosipilaceae; genus JAXGYX01. The sequence continues at coordinate 45,824 of CAZAPS010000003.1, read as the reverse complement.
AACAAAGCGCCGGTAGCGATCACGCGTTATCGGCGCTTTGATTATGCGCCGCGCGAGGGCTGCCCTCACGCGGGTTTTTCGCTGTTTGAAATGATGTCATATTGAGCACCTTGTTTATATTTTATCTATTTTGTCAACACCTTTTACCCTTGAAGAAACAATTTTGAGTGATATAATTTAGTTTGCGTCTTTGAGCGCCATACGATATATAGTAATTCGATTCACATTTATATACACTCAGTAGTGGATTGTTGTTCTGGAAGCGAGAATCCATGTGAATGTCAAGGAGGAGATATGAGCAAGACGGTAAATGATCTGATCAAGCGTTACTACACAGTGGAACTTGACCGTTATCCGGATAAAACCGTGTTCGATTTATTTGATTGGAAGGTTGTCTCGGTTCATTTGGAAGACCACAAGACCGGACGTGTGCTGGTCGACATGCCGGACCTTGAGTTTCCCGCGCAGTACTCACAGACCGCCTGTGACATCATCGCCAGCAAATATTTCCGTAAAAGAGGGACGGGTGATGAGCGCGATTGTGAGTACAGCATGCGTCAGGTCGCGCATCGCATGGTGGATTTTTGGGTCGCCGCGTTGATCGACGAGGGAATGATTGAAGAAGGGGAAAAAAGCCAGATCCTTTACGATGAGCTGGTCTATGGTCTGCTGGCGCAGCTTTTCGCTCCTAATTCACCACAATGGTTCAACACCGGCTTGAAACGCGCCTATGGAATAGTTGGCGGCAACAGTGGAAATTATTATTTTGACAAAGAAAAAAAGAAGGTCGTGCAGTCGGACGATGACTATACCCGGACTCAAGCGTCGGCCTGCTTTATTCTTTCTATTGAAGACAAACTGCTTGGGCCCCACTCCATTTCTGAGGAGTATGTGACCGAAACAAAGTTATTTAAAGGTGGATCCGGCACAGGAACCAACTTCTCAACGATTCGCGCGGAAGGTGAAAAACTGTCCGGCGGTGGCGTGTCCAGTGGCCTGATGAGTTTTCTGAAAGGGTTGGACCGCAACGCGGGCGCGATCAAATCAGGCGGCACCACCCGCAGAGCCGCGAAGATGGTCTGTCTGGACATCGATCATCCGGAAATTGAGAACTTCATTACTTGGAAAGCCAAAGAAGAGGACAAAGTCGTGGCTCTGACAAAAATGGGCTATGACGGAGACATCGACGGCGAGGCGTATAACACGGTATCGGGACAAAACAGCAATAACTCGTTGCGTATTTCCGATGACTTTATGAATAAAGTGGATCATTTGGATGAAGAACCGGACGCGACAATCGAGCTGAGAGGGCGCATCGACGACCGGGTCAACCGCGAAGTCAAGGTCTCCTCGCTTTGGGATCTGATGAATGAATCAGCCTGGCGCTGCGCCGATCCCGCGCCACAGTTCTCCGACACCTTCAACCAATGGCATACCTGTCCGGCCGGTGAGGATGGTGAATTGTGGGCGCCACACAACAAACTCAATTCCACAAACCCATGTGGAGAATACGCCTTTCTTGACGATACCAGCTGCAATCTCGCCTCGATTAATATCTTTGGGTTTTATGACGAGAACAGCGGCGCTTTTGATCTGGCCGGCTATGTGCATTTTATCGGCCTGATTCAATTGGCGCTGGAAGCTTCCATCATCTGGGGACATTTTCCGACCGAAGATATCGCCCGCCGCACTTATAATTTCCGCACGACCGGATTGGGTCTGGCGAACCTTGCTTCGCTGTTGATGGTTCAGGGGCTGCCCTATGATTCCGAACAGGGTCGCACCATGGCGTCGGCGCTTGTCGGCCTGCTGACCGGCGTGAGCTACCGCACGTCCGCCCTGATGGCCAAACAGACTGAGCCTTTTCCATTTTATGAGTTGAACAAGCCACACATGAATCGTGTCATACGCAACCACGCGAGAGTGGCGGGCGCGTTGGATTCGGACTATGAGGATCTGACCTACCGTCCGATCAAGGTCAACCACATCCTGCTGGAGGCCTTGGGCATGGAAACGGCCGCCGAGACCCTGATAGAATGTTGGAAAGACGCAGTCGAGCTGGGTGAGCGACATGGTTATCGAAACGCGCAGGTCAGTGTGATGGCTCCAACAGGAACCATTTCCTTCGCGATGGACTGCGGCGCGACCAGTGTCGAGCCATTCTTTTCTCACATTGTCTATAAGAAGCTTTCGGGTGGCGGTTTCATGACGCTGACCAATCCGGTTATCGCCTTGGCGTTGAAAAACCTTGATTATTCGGAGGAAGAAGTTGAGGACATCATCGCCTATATTGGACGTGAGGAAGACGGCAGAGTCAGCGACGGAAAAATCGAGGGGGCGCCACATCTACAGCCGGAGCATTACCCGATTTTTGACACCGCGAACCGCTGTGGGTCAGGTGAACGCTACATTGGTCCATCCGGTCATGTATTGATGGTCGCCGCGCTGACTCCTTTGATTTCCGGAGCGATTTCAAAGACGGTCAATCTTCCCAATTCGGCGACGGTCGATGATTTTAAAGAGGTTCTGCTGCAGTCATGGAAAACCGGAGTCAAGGGGATCACCCTTTATAGAGATGGATCCAAACAGGCACAACCGTTGAATATCACATTGGACGACACCGATGATGAATTTGATTTGAACTCATTGACCTACCCCGCTTTGCTGACCTACGCGAAGACCTTGAGAGAAGAGATCTCAAAACCTCGTCCGACATCACGTCGCGGCAAGCTAAAGGGCATTCGTTCCGGTCATACCCATCCGGCGCAGATCGACAGCATCAAAATCTACACGACAGTCAACCGCAATGAGTATGGGGACATCTCAGAGATTTACATGACGACCGATCGGGAGGGCACGACCATCATGGGTCTGCTGAACTCTTTGTCAAAAACAATTTCGGTCATGTTGCAGTACCGGATCCCGGCGCATAACATTTCAAAGATGCTGCGTGGTCAACAATATGAACCCTATGGCTTTGTGCAGCGCCACCCCTATATCAAGTACGCGACGTCAATTTCTGACCTGATCAGCAAGATCATTGATATTGAACTGGGAGATTTCAGTCGTTGTCAGGTTAAGCCGGAAGACAACGCCAGAGCGCTGCCCCCGTTGCTGGCGGAACAAATCTCGGTCAATGAGCTGATGAGCGAGAAAATTGATTTGGGCCTGGGCGCGGAACAATACAATCCGGACAACACAGAGTTCGGCAGCGCGTTCATACATGAATCCGCACGTGCCGCGGCGGCTCACGGAGAGCGCGTGTACGATGGTTCGACCTGCCCCAACTGTTCAAGTATGCGAATGGTGCAAAATGGAACCTGCAAAGTTTGTCTGGACTGTGGAAGCACGACGGGATGCTCTTGACAGGACGCTGACATGATAAAACCTCAGAAGCGGTCGCTTCTGAGGTTTTTGCTTTGTGCCGTGACTGTGATCATCTATCCACCGGCTCGGCGCAGGATGCCGCGCTGATACGCGCTCAAAGAACAGCAGACATGAGTTCGACGTTTGGCGGCGCGTTTTTACTTCTTTCGTCGCCTTTTCAGCGCGGCGGTGGCGACCTCTCTGTCGCTCTTTCGCTTGACCAAATCTCTTCCAACCCACATGTTTGTGTGGGCGCCCTGCCCGGCGAGCAACAGCACGGTGGGATTTTCAATATCCGCAATCGCCTTGGCGATCGCTTCGCCCCGATTGACGATGATTTCCGTGGGGATGGAGGTCGGTTTGATATGGCTGATGATCTCTGCGCAGATGTCTTCGGTCCGCTCGAGTCCCGGATTGCTCGCGGTTAAATAGGCCTTCTTGATTTTCCCGGAACCTAAAAAATGACCCAGATCCTTGCGGCGGTTGAGCGCTTTCCCTCCGGCGACTCCGCCGACATAGATTAGATCACGACCCGGAAACAGCTCTTCGGCAGTCGACGCCAGGTAATCCCAACTAAGGGTATTGTGGGCGAAGTCAACGATCACGGCGATCGGCTCGTCCGCGGAACGGATGATCTCCATTCGCCCATCGGCACGCGCGTCCGCCAGGCCCTGCCGGACACATTCCGTAGGCACCCCCAACTGATCAGACAGCGCCACGGCGGCGAGCGCGTTTTCGGCGTTGAATCGCCCGGCCATGTTGACTCGCAAAGAGAGGCTGTCGGCGTTGGTTTGGCGAACAAGTAGATTCAATCCATCCTCATCGGTTTGGATCTCGGCGCAGTGGAGGTCGGCGTCGCTGTTCCGGACAGAAAATGTCAGGTATTCCATACCGCGGGCGGCTTCTTTTAACTTGGCCGACTCACCGGTATCCAGCGAGAAAACCATACGGTCGCTATGCTCGAAGATGCGTAGCTTTGACTCCAGATAATCCGCGAAATCGGGGTGCTCGACCGGACTGATATGATCTTCGGAGATGTTGAGGAAAGCGGCCGTCGCGAACCGCACGCCGTCCAGACGATCGTACTTGAGTGCTTGCGAGGAGACCTCAATGATGAAGTAACGCAGTCCCTCCTCGACCCCTGTGCGCAACATGCGATATAGATCAGGGATCTCCGGGGTGGTCAGCACCGCCTCGGTCTCTTTGACTCCGTCAAAATAGGTGATCGAAGAGATCATGCCGACCGGCGGCAGACCCAATTTTTCTTGCCAACAGTTCATGATTTGCTGCATCATGCGAGTGGTCGTGGACTTTCCTTTTGTGCCGGTGATTCCGATCAGCGTCAATTCATTTTGTGGATTGTTATACATGCGACGCGACAAAGTGGCCATCGCCAGTCGCGCATTGCTGACAATCAGGCCGGGAATCGCCAAGTCGTTGTAGGTCGTCTCGGAAACATACGCGACGGCGCCCGCCTCAATCGCGCGCTCAAGATAGCTCTTTTTGAACGCCCGACCCTTGCAGATGAACAATGTCCCCGGCATGACGTCGCGCGAATCAAATGAGAGCGCGCGGACCTCGATCCGCGCGAGATCTGACCCGTCAGCCACAAAGAGGTGGGTGAGCAGTTGATCCGCGCGCAGATCCTCCGCGTAGGTGGATATGGCGTGTGTCCTGGTTCCAAGTTGTTTCATGAAGCGTCCCTCATTGACTTTGTTGTGCTTCAAAAATCAAACCTCGATGATTGAAAGCAACAGCACCGGTCTGCGATGGGTGTGACTATATAGAATACTTTGCAATTGATTTCGCAAAGCGTTCGACCTGAGCGCCGGCACGAAAGGTTGATCGGACTGTTTCGCCTTGTTGACGAACTGGTTGACCCGCTTGATGATGGTCTGATTGATTGAACCGATGTCCTTTTCGTAAATAAAGCCACGCGTATGGACCACGGGTTCGCCCAACAATCTTTTCCTCGCGACGTCCACCGCGAGAGCGACTGTGATCACGCCATCATCCGACAACGTTTTTCTTTGATTTAACACTTCGGTGTCGACGGTGCTGTCCGGCGCGCCATCGATCATGATCGCCTCCGCCTGAGCGTAACCCACGATTCCCGCCTCGTCGGTGTCATCTTGTGAGATTTGGAAAATATCACCATTATTCAACAGATAAATGGAATTCCAAGGTTGACCCATCTCGTTCGACAGTTGAGCGTGCATGTAAAGATGACGATATTCGCCATGTCCCGGTAGAAAATATTTTGGATGAATGAGTTGATGCAATATCTTGATTTCTTCGCGATAAGCGTGTCCGGAGACGTGAATGTCCGCAAGGTCGGAGTACACAACCTTGGCTCCGCGTTTATACAGTTCATTGATCACTCGGTAAATCGGCTTTTCGTTGCCCGGAATTGGAGCGGCCGAGATGATGACCGTGTCTGAGGAATTGATCTCCACAAAGCGGTGCTCGGAGAACGCCATGCGTGTCAGAGCCGCCAGGGGCTCGCCCTGACTGCCGGTCGTGATGATCACCAATTTCTCGGGCGGATATTGATTGATGTCCGCCACGTCGATCAAGGTGCCCGGCTTCATATCGAGGTATCCAATGTTGTTCGCGGCCCGGCAGACGTTCAACATGCTGCGCCCCACCAGAGCGACCTTGCGATCATTTTGCTCGGCCGCAGTGATCACCTGCTGTACGCGATGCACGTTGGAAGAGAATGTGGCCACCAGTATGCGACCTTTGGCTTTCTCAAAGTGTTTCGAAAAGGCCTCGCCGACAGTCTTTTCAGAACTTGAAAAACCCTCGCGTTCAATGTTGGTGCTTTCGCACATGAATAGTAAGACGCCTTTTTCGCCAAGGGCGGCGAAACGACGTAAATCGATGGGCTTGCCATGGATTGGCGTGTAGTCAATCTTAAAGTCTCCCGAATGGATGCACATGCCGGCCGGAGTGTCGATCGCGAAGGCAAAAGCGTCGGCTATGCTGTGGTTGACATGAATCGCTTCGACTTCAAAACAGCCGGCGCGAATTTTCTCTCCCGCCTGGATGACGCGCAGACTATTGGCGCGGCCCCGAATTCCTTTTTCTTCAATTTTGAAGTCGACCAACTCCATTGTCAGGCGTCCGCCATAGACCGGCACGTCCACACTCTTGAGCAGATAAGCCAGCGAACCGATGTGGTCTTCATGTCCATGTGTTAGGAAAATGCCACGCAGTTTGTTGCGGTTTTCGAGCACATAAGTCATATCGGGAATGACCGAATCGATGCCCGGCTGTGTCTCTTCAGGAAATGCCACACCGATGTCGACAATAATCATATCGTTGCCGTACTCATATAGGGTCATGTTTTTGCCTATTTCGCAAAGCCCGCCCAACGGAATGACTTTGAGTGCTTTGCCACGTTTCTTCTTCGTCTTAATGACAGGCTGGCCTTGTACGGAGCGCAGGCTTGCGCGCGACAGCTGGGGCGAGAAATTGGGTAAATTGGTGAGGTTCAATGGCACTTCCTGATTGTAACGACGCTTGGGTCGGCGACTCGTTGCTGAGCCCTTTTTAGCGGTGGAGGAGCGTGCCTGACATACTCGAGTGTCGCCCCGACCGGCGCGGTCGGCACCGCTTGTCCGTTGAGGGGACCCGGCACTTTTTCGCCGATCCTGTCTGCGCCGATCAGTGCCCGTCTCCGTGTCAGAGCCACGTGTGGACGGCCGCCCTGAGGACTTTCTTGAAGACTTGGCTCGGCCGCCGGTGTACTGATTTTGAATTCCGCCTGCCTGACCGGAGGCTTTGCCGGACCGATTGCGCCCCGAAGGCGATTGGCCGGATTGTCTTGGCTGATTTGATTGTTTGGGTTGTTTGGGTTGATTTGTCATAATTCTCCTAAGTGACAGAACCGTAGGTTCTGCCTGACGTAGGCAACTGACTGCGAAACATGTTGTTTTTGAGCAAAATTAACAAGCGGATAAAGCAGGAAAGCGAATCCGATGATTTTGTCGCAAGCAAAAGAAAGCAGCTTGCCCGGTTGTTCTTCTTATTCATTAAGAACTCGTTCGCCGTGAGACGCGCACGTGTTCCATAATAATTTTAAATAATTGGCGGTTCGCATTAAAATACTGACGTTTTATCGGGTAACGTGTCAAATAACGAACATAAACCGCATACGCAGTCAATAATAGATTACTTTTTTTGAACATACAAGCACTATTTTACTTTACACCGGTCCTTCGTGTGTGTTAGAATCTCCAGGCAATTCAAACTGGTTCGGATCACGTCAATGTGATCTGTAGGAGGATAGTATGGCGTCAATAATTGATAGAAAAGAACACAATGTCATTGAATTGACAATTGAAGTTCCGGCGGAAGAGTTCAAAGCGGCACTCGACCGTTCATTTAAGAAGAACGCGAACCGATTTTCGATCCCGGGATTTCGCAAAGGCAAGGCTCCGATCGGCATGGTCAAACGTTACTATGGCGAGGGAGTTTTATATGATGACGCCATAGACGATGTGATCAACCCGGCCTATACGGAGGCGATTCAGGAGCATGAGCTCGACCCGGTGTCCCGACCCGAGATAGATGTTCAGGAAATTGGTTCGGATAAAGGGTTGAAAGCGGTTATCACCGTGACAAACAAACCGGAAGTCGAACTGGGTCAATATAAGGGTGTCGAAGCGGTGCGCACTGATTCCGAAGTGACCGACAGTCAAGTGGAAGAGGAACTGCTGCGCATACAACAGCGCAACTCCCGCATGGTTCCGATCGATGACCGTCCGGCCGAAGATGGTGACACGGTGAATATCAACTATGAAGGTTTTGATGACGGTGTCCCGTTTGAAGGTGGCACCGCCGAGGATCACGACCTGGTTATCGGCTCGAATTCTTTTATTCCCGGATTTGAAGAACAGATTATCGGCCACAACCCGGGTGATGAGTTTGATGTCAATCTATCTTTTCCGGAGGACTATCACGCTGAGGACCTGGCCGGCAAGCCGGTGGTGTTCAAAGTGCGCGTGAACTCAATCAAAGTCAAAGAACTCCCGGAACTCGATGACGAGTTCGCCAAGGATGTCAGTGAGTTTGACACTCTGGAGGAGTATACAGCCGACCTGCGCAAGGGTCTCGTGGAGGCCGCGCAAAGACAGGCGGACACGGAATTTGAAAACAACGCCGTCGAGGTGGTCACGGCGAACGCCACGATCGATCTGCCGCAGATCATGATTGAGAACGAACTGGACAATATGATCTCTCAACAGGAACGTGAGATGCAGGGGATGGGCTTGACGCTCGACCAGTATCTTGGCTACCTGGGACAGACCGTGGTTGACTACCGTCAGACGCTGGCGGCCGACGCAGAACAGCGGGTCCGCACCTCACTGGTTCTTGAGGCGATCGCGCAGACCGAGGACTTTGAGGTCACCGAAGAAGACATCGACGCTGAGATCAAGACAATGTCGGAACGCTACAATATGGAAGAAGCTCAGGTGCGAAACGTCTTTAACAATGACTTTTCCATGCTAAACAATGATATTCGCTTCCGCAAAGCCCTTGAACTTGTCAAAAATGAAGCGCTGCCGGTCGCCGCGCCTGAAGTGGAAGAGGTTGACGAATCGTCTGAGGAATTGGACACCGATGAAGATGCCTAAGATTACACTTAACGACTGACTTCATTAGATTGAATACCCGGCTGGAATGGCATTTTGTCATTCATAGTCGGGTTTTTTCGTGAATCTTTGAAAACAATCACGAATTACTTGGCAATTAACAGAAAATTCACTTTGACTATCCTTAACTTATGGTAAGATACTTTAATCAGCGATTCAGATAGGATGATCGCTTTGTGATGACTAACACTGATTGAAAAGGAGAGATGACAATGAGTTTAGTGCCAACCGTTATTGAAACCACCAACCGTGGCGAACGTGCGTATGATATCTTTTCACGTCTGTTAAAAGAAAGAATTATTATTTTGAGTGAGGAAGTCAACTCGGTGACCGCCAGTTTGGTGACCGCTCAATTGTTGTTTTTGGAAGCTGAAGATCCGGAGAAAGATATCCAGTTTTATATCAACAGCCCCGGCGGTGAGGTAAGCAGTGGCTTGATGATTTACGACACCATGCAATACATCAAACCGGATGTGCAGACCATCTGCATGGGCATGGCCGCCAGCATGGGCGCCTTTTTGCTGGCCGCGGGCACGCCCGGCAAGCGCTTTTGTCTGCCGAACGCGGAGGTGATGATCCATCAACCGTCCGGTGGAGCGCACGGACAGGCGTCGGACATCTCAATCGCGGCGGAACACATACGTAAGACCAAACATCGTCTGAACACAATTTTGGCGGAGCGCACCGGCCAAAGCTATGAGACGATCCAAAAAGATACCGACCGCGACAATTGGCTGTCGGCCGAAGAGGCGAAAGAGTACGGTATTATTGACGAAATCATGACCAAGAGGGCCTAATTATGTCAGATAAGGACAACACCAATCTGCCGAAAGGTGGTGACGGACATCCTCCAAAGGATGAGTTTAATTTTTTCGGACCGCTCGTGTGTTCATTTTGTGGTAAAGATGAATCGCAGGTCGAGCGCATGATCGCCGGACCGGACGTTTTCATTTGTAATGAGTGCATTGATCTTTGCAGTTCAATGTTGGATGGCGAGGATCTGCTGACCCAAAAGTCCGAACCACCCTTGCCGGACGGTGATGTGCCGACTCCGCACGAGATAAAAAAGGCGTTGGATGAATATGTTATCGGCCAGGAAGACGCGAAAAAAGCGCTCTCCGTCGCGGTGTATAATCACTATAAACGGGTGTACGCCGAAGGCGTGACCAACGCCGAGAAGCTTGAACCTGTCGAGTTAACCAAAAGCAATATCATGCTGATCGGACCGACCGGCTCAGGAAAGACTTTACTGGCGCAGACCCTGGCGAGACTGTTGGATGTCCCATTCGCGATGGCGGACGCGACCGCGTTGACCGAAGCCGGTTATGTGGGCGAAGATGTCGAGAATATTTTATTGAAACTGATTCAAAGCGCGGATTTCAACATCGAGCGGGCGGAAAGAGGCATCATCTATATTGATGAGATCGACAAGATCACCCGACGCTCGGACAATCCTTCGATCACGCGGGATGTCAGCGGGGAAGGTGTGCAGCAGGCGTTGTTGAAAATCCTGGAGAGCACCGTAGCGAATGTGCCGCCTCAAGGTGGACGCAAGCATCCACATCAGGATTTTTTGCAGATCGACACGACCAATATCCTGTTTATCTGCGGTGGAGCGTTTGACGGCCTTGAGAAGATCATTCAGGATCGTGTCGGGAAAAAATCCATCGGTTTTGGAGCGATCATCGAGCCGGAATCCGAACACAAGGATACCCGCGCGCTGGCACTGCTGGAACCTCAGGATCTGTTGAAATATGGCTTGATTCCGGAGTTCATCGGACGTGTTCCGGTCGCCGTGACCTTGGAGAGCCTGGACGAGGACGCCTTGGTCCGTATTTTGAGCGAACCCAAAAATGCCTTGATCAAGCAGTATCGCTATATGCTTCAGCTGGACGGTGTTGAGCTGGAGTTTGAGGAGGCGGCGGTGCGGGCGATCGCACGCCTGGCTTTGGAGCGCAAGACCGGCGCACGCGGACTGCGCGCGGTGATTGAGGGCATCATGATGGATGTGATGTATGATGTGCCTTCACTGGAAGACGTCGAACGCTGCGTCGTCACCGAGTCCTGTGTGACCGGCCATGATCAGCCGACCATCATCTGCAGACCTGACAAGATCGCCTGACCCGGGACTGATTCAAACTGTTTGAAGTTGAATTGACAAACTGACAAGCCGGATCGAATATGAGTTCGCTCCGGTTTGTTTTGTTTTGAGTTTGATTGATCTTCTTGTCTCTTCTCATTATTGGCAAGACTATCGGGAAATGTTGAATTTGTCGAGAAAATAAAACAGGTGGATGAAACGTGTACCTCTATCATGATATGAAAGGGGCGTCGAGATGGCGGTCGAACACGATATTCGACAATATCGCCAGTCTCGTCGCATGTATCGGTTTCGCAACGATCAGGAGGTTTTATGACGACAAGACAGCAAGACAGAGAAGTGACATACGAGATTCATGAATCAATCGGGTGCCTTAGCGTCAGCGCGACGGGCTGGACAAAAGAAGTGAATGTTGTTTCGTGGAATCAGGCAAGGCCACGCTTGGATATCCGAGAGTGGAACCCGGAACACAACAAGATGAGCAGAGGAATCGGGCTGAACGGAGAAGAAACTAAGAATCTTATCGCGTTGTTGCAGGGCGTAGACACCGACGCGTTGGGAATTTAAGTTGAGCTCAACCGCCGGTTCAAAAAATCTTAAAAATATGTTGTGGTAAAATGCTTAAAAATATATTAGATTAATTATGGTGATTCTGATTGAGTCACTACTTTATTTTATGAATGTATGAAGTCTGAGGAGTGAATGTTAAAAGATATATTGCCAAGCATCGAGCAAAGCATACAAGATTCCATTGGCTCGATCCCGGTTGTTTTTAAAGGTCTGGCGCGCAGCTACCGAAAAGGTGACGAAAAGAAAATACCGGGAGCCCGTCATTTCTATGAGCTCAGCCATGTCAAAAGCGGCGTGATGGAATATGAGTTTGACAATAATAGAACACATGAGGTTCGGGCGGGCGCCACAATTTTAATCCGCCCGGATTCACCTCATGTTTGTCGTGTGAAAGAGACATTCACCGATATCACGACCGTGTATTTCGGTTTTACCAATATCACCAAAGGTGACAGGGCGTTTTGTCGCATTTCTTCGGTCTCCATGGATGAGTTTATGAAGTATGTGTCCGCGGAGGACGACTATGGCATAGATTTGCAGCCGTGCATGATGATTCGCGGAACCAATCGCGTGATCATCTCGGAGCTGATTGAACGCATTCATTATGAGAACTCGTCCGATCTTTATAATAAAGAGCTAATGATGAGACTGCTGGCCACCGAACTTCTGGTGACGATTTCGCGCGCCCTGAAAGAGGGCTGGGAGGAGTCTTTGCTGGTGCGCACAGGCAAGGCGGCGGAGCTTGTGCATATCGCGAAACAATATATGATCGATAATTTCAACGAAAATATTTCGGTTTCGGATGTGGCGGGGTACGTCTTTCTCAGTCAAGGTTATTTCGCGCGGGCTTTTCGTGAAGAGATGGGTCAAAGCCCGATGGCGTACTTAATTGAGATCCGCATTCAAAAATCCTGTGATCTGCTGCGCGATCAGGATCTGAAGATCAGCAGCATCGCCGAGCAAATCGGTTTCGCGAGCCCTCAAAGATTCAATGTGGCGTTTCGCAAGATCATGGGCATGACTCCGATGGAATACCGCAGGAAAATCAGCGCGCCGCCCTCTGCGCATTAAAACAATCCTTGTATTTGACCGTCATTATCCAAGAAAATGTCCTGTGCGGATGGTTTTTTCGCAAGCCCCGGCATGGTCATGACATCGCCGGTCAGGCATACAATGAAACCGGCGCCCGCGGACAACGTGGCGTCACGCACGGTCAGCTCAAAATTCTCCGGCCTGCCCAACAGCGCCGGATTGTCTGAAAGTGAATATTGAGTTTTCGCCATGCAGACCGGCAGGTTCCCATAACCCATTCGGGTAAAGTCGTTCAGCGCCTTTCGCGCGGGAGGTTGAATCTGGACAGTGCCCGCGCCGTATATCTCTTTCGCGATGGTCAGGATCTTGTCTTCTAAAGAAAACACCAAAGGATAAAGTGGCCTGTAAGCCTGATGCTCTGTTTCCAACGCGGCCAAAACTTCCACGCCGACCGCTTCGCCACCGGCTCCGCCATTTGTGAAAACCTCAGCGATCGCGCTGCGCACTCCTTTGCTTTCGCAGTGCTTGACGATGAAATCCAGTTCGGCCTCGGTGTCGGAAGCGAAGCGATTGATCGACACAACACAGGGGACACCGAATTTTTGTAGATTTTCCAAATGTTTATCGAGATTCGCGATTCCCTTTTGTAGCGCGTCGAGATTTTCGGTTAGCAACTGATCTTTGGGCATGCCACCATTATATTTGAGCGAGCGAGCAGTGGTGACGATTACCGCCACGTCGGGTTTTAGATCACCATAGCGACATTTGATATCAAAGAACTTCTCGGCGCCCAGATCCGCTCCGAAGCCGGCCTCCGTCACTAAAATATCCGCCAGCTTTAAACCTAGCTTGGTGGCGGCCAAGCTGTTGCAGCCGTGGGCGATGTTGGCGAACGGTCCGCCGTGCATAAGAGCCGGTGTGTTCTCCAGCGTTTGCACCAAATTGGGATTGAACGCGTCTTTGAGCAACACAGTCATGGCGCCATCCACCTGGAGGTCCGCTGTGGTGACCGGCTGGCCGTCGTAGGTGAACGCGACAACGATCTTGGCGAGCCGTTTGCGCAGGTCTCGCAAATTGGAGGCGAGGCAGAAAACCGCCATGACTTCCGAGGCGACCGTTATTTGAAAATGATCCTCGCGGGGCGTCCCGTTGAATGGCCCACCAAGGCCGACCACGACGTTGCGCAGCACGCGGTCGTTCATGTCGAGACAGCGCTTCCAAACGATCCTACGTGGATCGATGTTCAACTTGTTGCCTTGCTGGATGTGATTGTCGAGTATGGCGGAGCAAAGATTGTTGGCCGAGGTGACAGCGTGCAGATCGCCGGTGAAATGAAGATTGATATCTTCCATCGGCACGACTTGTGAATAGCCGCCACCCGCCGCTCCTCCCTTGATGCCGAAGACCGGACCGAGGGAAGGTTCTCTCAGAGCGATCATTGTTTTGTGCCCAAGCCGGTTCAAAGCCTGGCCCAGCCCCACAGTCATCGTGGTCTTGCCTTCGCCGGCCGGAGTCGGGTTGACGGCGGTGACCAGCACCAGCTTGCCATTCGGCTTGTTCCGCATCCTGCGCTGAATCGCCTCGGTGTCGAGTTTGGCCTTGTAGGTTCCGTAATTGAAGATTTCTTTTTGCATGATGCCCAACTCGGAGGCCAGTTGCGAGACGGGTTTAAGCGGTGTGCGACGGGCGATTTCAATGTCAGAGAGCATGGGATTCTCCTTGTCTGCGTTTGAGATGGACTCGTTCATTCGTTTGGTGCGCGGCGCACCTGCCTACGGAACGATTTTCCTCGTTATTGGGCAGATTGTCAAACCGCCGGAATGTTATGTACCGTGTATAATGAGTGGGAACAAAAAAACAATGCGTGACGTGCGTTAATGATGGATGATGAAGGTGGAAAAATGTATAAAATCGGTTTGATCGGTTGTGGGAATATGGGTGAAGCGATGTTGTCAGGCGCGCTGAAGGCGCGTTGGACGGATGCGCGATCGGTCGTTTTGCATACCCGCAGAGATGAACGAATGGCTGAATTGAGTGGACGATATCCGGGAATTGTAACTGTGAAGGACAATGTGTCGGTCGCTCAAGGCGCCTTGCTGATCGTGCTTGCTGTCAAACCAATTCAGTATGGGGCGATCCTGAAAAAAATTTCCACGCACATTTCCCCCGGCGCCGTGGTGTTGTCGCTCGCGCCGACCTTTTCCATCGCGGGATTGCGCGCGCTGATCGGGCGTGAGGATGTCACAGTTGTTCGTTCCATGCCCAACACGCCGGCGATGGTCGGACGCGGTATGACCGGAGTCTCTTTTTCCGAGGACACACCGGAGGAGCATAAGGAGCGGACGATTTCATTTTTGAACAGTTTTGGTGAATCGGTCGTCGTGCCCGAATCGCTGATGCCCGCGGTGGGCTCGGTCAGTGGATCATCTCCGGCATTTATTTATATGATGATCGAGGCACTTGCCCAGGGGGCGGTTCGCTTGGGTATCGGCATGGAGGACGCGTTGAAATTCGCCGCGCAATCTGTTGAAGGAGCGGCTTTAATGGTCAAAGAAACCGGTCGGCATCCGGCTGTGTTGAGGGATGAGGTCTGTTCGGCGGGAG
The DNA here is from genome assembly GCA_964487355.1 of uncultured Oscillospiraceae bacterium. Lineage (GTDB taxonomy): Bacteria > Bacillota > Clostridia > Saccharofermentanales > Fastidiosipilaceae > JAXGYX01. The sequence continues at coordinate 30,491 of CAZAPS010000003.1, read as the reverse complement.
GCACGACCATCGCGGGAGTCGCCTCATTGGAGCGGGACGGTTTCAACGGTTTGATCGTGACCGCGATGGAGAAAACCGCAAAACGATTTTCCGAGATGGAGAAGGAAACGAGTCAGTCAGAGTGAGCGCCCACTGACCTTGAAAAAATACTCAGAATATGATAGTATATCATAGTATATCTTTATTTTTTGGAGGAGTGACGAATGATAGTTAAAGCCGATTTGGAGAAGTGCCGCAAAGACATGCAAGCTTGTCTTGGGCGCAAAGTCAGGCTTCGTTCCAGTGGTGGTCGCAAACGCACGATTGTTCGTGAAGGCATTCTTGAGAATTGCTACCCAAATGTATTTACCGTTCGTTGTGCTCGTGACAACGATAATTCAGAGTTGGTTTCATATAGTTACGTCGATATTCTAACCCAGTCGGTTGAGGTGGCGGTCGAAGCGGATGAGTCGCTGGCCGTGCTGGCTGACCAGGGAGTCGAGCCGGAAGAGGATCCTAAGAGTGACGAATCCGGCGCGGCGGATCAGATTGACAACCTGTCGGAAAGCTCCGCGCAAGCGGACTCCGTCGATGGAGCCCCCGCCTGAGGAGAGCCGAAATGAGATCAAATGTTGGCGAGAATGCCGCCATCGCGCTGGAAGCCAGAGCGAAAATCAATCTATTTTTAGACATTACCGGGAGGAGAGCAGATGGTTACCATCTGCTCTCCACGGTTATGCAGGAAATCTCTCTGTATGATGAAGTTCGACTGGGCCGGAGTGAGCCGTGCGCATTGGTTGAGAAGCCGACGGTTGTTGTCAACAATTGGTCGATCTGCTTGACGGAAGGATTTTCCGTGGCTTCGAAGGCGCTTGGGCTGCGCCCGCGGGACAATCTGATGGTCAGAGCTGCCGCGCTTTATGCCGAGGCCTGCGCGCTTTCTTCCAGACAACCACTTGTGCTGACTCTTGATCTGGTCAAACACCTGCCTTCCATGGCGGGCATTGGCGGGGGGAGCGCCGACGCGGCGGCGGTTCTAAACGGTCTGGATTCGCTGTTCCCCGGCGAACTCGAGCGTGGAGAACTGTTTGAGATCGCGGCGCGTCTGGGAGCGGATGTCCCATTTTGTCTGCATGGCGGTGTCGCTCACTGCACCGGTATCGGTGAGATCATCGAACCCTTGCCGCCTCTTCCCAAGTGGCCGCTGTTGCTGATCAAGCCCGACGTGGAGGTGTCCACCGTGATGGCTTTCAAACGCTGGGACGAGTTGATCGCCAATCCGGAACGGCTGATTCAACGGCCGGACACAGTGGCGTGTTTGGAGGCGTTAGCGGAAAATGATTTGCGCAAGCTTCGCCACATCGGTGGCAATGTGTTTGAAACGGTTGTCGCTCCGGAATATCCCGAACTTCGTCAATTGCTTCAGGCCGGCTATGACACAGGCGCGTCCTACTGTCGCATGACCGGCAGTGGCAGCGCGATTTACGCGATTTACGAGGATGAAGCCACGCGGGACCGAGCGATCGACCGGGCGCGCTGGGAGCAAAGCGCGGCAGGCAGGCGATGTGATCTCTATCCTTGTAATTTTGTTTAAATAAGCGTAAAATACCAACCAATTGCGAAGATCAGGACAGTAAACGGCGGACCGGACTCACAGAGACTGTGCGGTGGTGAAAGCACAGATCCGGCGCATGTTGAAAATCACCTGTGAGCAGTAAAGATGAAGGTTTGATCCTTTCGCCTGTCGACGAGTCGGGCGCGACGATCATGAACTGTGTAGTTTTTACCGGTAAAACCATGCTGGCCGCACCGTTATCACTGACGAGAGACGACTCCACGATTATAATCTGTGGCTGTCGTTATCGCGGGTGGTATCACGTGTTTCGCGTCCCGTACAGGGGACGCTTTTTTTATGAATTAAAACGTCGCCGTAAGTCGAAGTCGAGGATCCAGGAGGAAAACAGATGTATAAAAAAGTGTCAGGTGACTTAAATTTTGTCAAAAGAGAAGAGGAAGTTTTACGGTTTTGGCAAGAGCGGGACATAAACAAAAAAGTTCACACGCTGAATCCGGATGGCGAAGTCTTCACTGTCTATGATGGACCGCCCACCGCGAACGGCAAACCTCATATCGGGCACATTTTGACGCGTGCGGTCAAAGATATCTTCCCGCGCTTTCAACGTATGAAGGGGAAAAATGTTGAGTTCATCGCGGGTTGGGACACCCATGGCCTGCCGGTGGAGCTGGAGGTTGAAAAGGCGCTGGGTATCAACGGCAAGGAGGAGCTGGAGGCGTATGGCGTCGAGCCGTTTATTGAGCAATGTAAAAAAAGTGTCTGGACGTACAAAGACGAATGGGAACAAATTTCAGATCGAGTCGGCTTTACCGCTGATATGGAGCATCCCTACGTCACTTATGAAAACGATTATATCGAGTCCGAGTGGTGGGCACTCAAGCAGATGTGGGACAAGGACCTGCTTTATAAGGGCTATAAGGTTGTTCCGTACTGCCCGCGCTGTGGTACCTCTCTTTCCAGTCATGAGGTGGCGCAAGGATACAAGGATGTGACCGACACGTCGGCGTATGTGCGGTTTCGCGTGAAAGATGAAGCAGACACATATTTTGCCGCCTGGACCACCACCCCTTGGACCTTGCCATCAAACATCGCGCTTTGCGTCAACCCGAACAGCAGATACGCTCTGATCGAAGTGGACGAGCCCGTCCATGTCTGCTCAGGACATTGTGCCCATGATCACGACACGAGCGCCACGGAAGGTGTTGTTGAGACCCGGGTGGTTCGTTATTACATCGCTGAAGAGCTCGCGAAGGGCTTGTTCGGTGAGAATATCCGGGTTCTGCGCACCATGTCCGGCGCAGATCTGGAGGGAATGGGCTACGAACCGTTGTTGCCCTACGCCACGGAACTTGTCAACGCGTCGGGTAAAAAAGCATTTGTCGTGACCAAGGACGACTATGTCACCATGAGCGAAGGGACCGGTATTGTTCATATCGCGCCCGCTTTCGGTGAGGACGACGCACGCATTGGACGCGCCTATGACCTGGCTTTTGTACAACTGGTGGAAGACGATGGCACCATGCCGGCGGAGGTGAGTGACTTTGCCGGACAGTTCGTGAAGGACGCGGACAAAGGAATTTTACAAAAACTGAGTGACGACGGCCTGCTGATCCGCACGATGGAGTTTGAGCATAGCTATCCGTTTTGCTGGCGGTGTGACACCTCTCTGATCTACTACGCTCGGCACAGTTGGTTTATCCGCATGACCGCCGTCAAAGAAAACCTGATCGCGAACAATCGCTCGGTCAACTGGTATCCCGAACACATCCGCGAGGGTCGCATGGGCAATTTTTTGGAGAACGTCATTGACTGGGGTTTGTCCAGAGAGCGCTATTGGGGCACTCCGCTCCCGGTCTGGGAGTGTGATGACTGTGATCATCGTCATCTGGTCGGCTCGATCGAGGAGCTGAAGTCCATGTCGGACGATTGCCCGGATGATATTGAGCTGCATAAGCCATACATCGACGCGGTGCATATCCGTTGCGAAAAATGTGGTGGCGTCATGACCCGCGTGCCGGAAGTCATCGACTGTTGGTTCGATTCGGGCTCGATGCCGTTCGCCCAATATCACTATCCGTTTGAAAATAAAGAGTTGTTTGAACAAAACTTCCCCGCCGACTTTATCTCGGAGGCGTTGGATCAAACGCGTGGCTGGTTCTATTCGCTGATCGCGATTTCCACCTGCCTGTTTGAACAACCTTCATACAAAAACTGCATTGTCATGGGTTTGGTCCAAGATAAAGAAGGACAAAAGATGTCCAAGCACAAAGGGAATGTCGTGGATCCCTGGCAGGCCTTGAATAAACAGGGAGCTGACGCTGTGCGCTGGTATTTTTACACCAACAGTCAGCCCTGGCTTCCTTCCCGATTTTCTGACGAGGCGGTTGACGAGGGACAGCGTAAATTCATGGGCACGCTGTGGAACACCTATGCCTTCTACATCATGTACGCTCAGCTGGATGGATTTGATCCGACAAAATATGAACTGGACTATGAGACCTTGAGTGTGATGGATCGCTGGCTGCTGGCGCGTTTGGACACGTTGGTCGAAGAGGTGGACAAGGGCCTGACTTCCTATGATATTTATTCGTCCGGCAAAAAAATTGATTCATTCGTGGATGAGCTGTCAAACTGGTATGTGCGCCGCGGCAGAAGCCGTTACTGGCAATCCGGTATGGAACAGGACAAAATCAATGCCTATATGACTTTGTATACTGCGTTGACGACGGTAATCAAGGTTGCCGCTCCGTTCGTGCCGTTTATCACCGAGGAGATGTACCAAAATCTGGTGCGATCGGTTGATCCACAAGCTTGTGAGAGTGTCCATCTTTGCTCCTGGCCCGAGACACGCCCAGAGTGGAAAGATAAACAATTGGAAGCGGATATGGACGACGTGCTCAGCATTGTTGTGTTGGGACGGGCCGCCCGCAATGTTTCCGCTGTTAAAAACCGTCAACCGTTGGCACAAATCTATGTCAAGGCGGACAAAACATTGGCTGCTGAACTCAATGACGTCATCAAGGATGAACTCAATGTCCGCGATTTGGTCAACCTTGACGATGACGCCGAACTGCAAGATTATCGCTTTAAACCTCAACTACGCCTGCTGGGCAAACTTTTGGGTAAGAATCTACCTGCGGTCGGCGCCGCTTTGGGTGAGCTGGACGGACGTGTGACAAAAAAGAAACTGGACACCGACGGTTTCATCGAGGTGCGGGCGAATGGTGAGACATATCGCCTGACAGAGGAGCAGCTGATCATCGAGTCCGCTCAGGCGGAAGGATTGGCCACACAATCGAACGCGAAATTCACAGTCGCTTTGGATCTTCGTCTGACTCCGGAGTTGATCGAGGAGGGTTTTGTCCGGGAGGTGATCAGTAAGGTGCAAAACATGCGCAAGGATTCGGGCTTTGAGGTCTCGGATCGGATCATCCTAAAATTCAAAGGATCTGCTACCATTGAAGAAGTGATCCGTCGCAATAAAGATGAAATCGCCAGAGAAATTTTGGCGACCGAGGTCCTTTGTGAGGATCTTCCGACAGGAAAAGGTAAACAATGGCAGCTGAACGGGGAGCCTTGCACGCTCTGCGTCGAGGTTGTCAGGTAATATACGTAAAGCACAGAATAAACTCATCGATGGAGGAGTTTTGGTATGAAAATCGCTGTTGGCGCCAGCATAATGAATTTGTTGGGAGGTGGGTCGTTCGACTGGACCGCCTGGCTGATCCGTGTGTTTGTGTTGCTATTGTCAATTTCAATTCACGAATACTCGCATGCGAGAATGGCCTACCGCCTGGGTGACGACACCGCCAAATCACAAGGACGGCTGACGCTCAACCCCCTGGTTCATTTTGATCCGATTGGCGGATTGCTGATTCTGGCCGGCGCGCCGGTCGCCTGGGCAAAACCGGTGCCGGTCAACCCCGCCAGATTTGATAGAGGCGTGACGGTGAAAAAGGGGATGATGTTGACCGCGATCGCCGGTCCCTCTTCGAATATCGTGCTGGCGATAATCTCGTATTTTTTATACAGTGTCATGTCGGTGGTCGTGTATGTCAATCGGCTGGCGGTCAATGGTGTCGGCATGCAGATCGTGATGATTTTACTGCAATTATTCGCCACGCTGTATATCACGAATGTTTTTCTGGCGATTTTTAACTTATTGCCGGTGCCGCCGCTCGATGGCTCGAGAGTGCTGGGCATGATTTTGCCGGACAAAGCCTATTACACGGTGATGAGGTACGAAAGAACCATTGGTATCGCGTTCATATTGCTGATTATTTTACGTCCGCAGTGGTTGTCCGCGGCGCTGAACCTGATCAGTTTTCCCATCCGCTGGGTGATCACGAAGCCGTTGGACGCTCTTGCGGCGTGGGCTGTCTCTCTTTTTTGACGACCTGAGAATTAAAATAGGCTGCCGAGAATAGTCGGCTGTTCAATGATCATAACAGACGTTGATGACGTTTAATAGAAAACAGGAGAACACTATGGAGAGAAAAAAAGTCGTGTCGGGTATTCGCCCGACCGGAGACATCCATATCGGTAATTATTTTGGCGCGCTGGCGAACTGGGTCAAATTACAAGATGAATATGACTGCAATTATTTTGTCGCGGACTGGCACGCGCTGACGACAGGATACGCGGACACCGCCGACTTGAATGAGAACATCTATCATTTGATGGCGGATTTGTTGGCTGTCGGTCTGGATCTTGAAAAGTGCAATGTGTTTTTACAATCACTTGTGCCCGCCCATTCAGAATTGCACCTGATCCTCAGCATGATCACTCCGCTTTCATGGCTGGAACGCTGTCCCACCTATAAAGCTCAACTTGAGCAGCTGAGCGATCGCGACATCACGACCTATGGTTTTTTAGGTTACCCTTGTTTAATGACATCGGATATTGCTTTATACAAATGTGATTTTGTGCCGGTCGGTGAGGATCAACTGCCTCATTTGGAACTTGCAAGAGAGATCGTGCGCCGTTTTCACCATTTATATCAAACTGATATTTTTGTCGAACCTCAGGCGCTGTTGACAAAGGCGAAAGTATTACCGGGAACAGACGGCAGAAAGATGTCTAAAAGTTATGGCAACACCATCGCGTTCGCCGATGAACCGGATGTGGTTAAGAAAAAAGTGATGAGCATGAAGACCGACCCCGCTCGTATCCGCAAGGACGATCCGGGCCATCCTGAAATCTGCACGGTGTACGCCTATCATGAGTTGTTCAATGACAAGGATAGACATGCTGAGATTGGCCGCGCCTGCCGGGCGGGAGAGATCGGATGTGTCGCCTGTAAAAAAGAACTGCAGGTCAAAATAGAGGCGTTCCACACACCGATTCATGAAAAACGAACTGAACTATTAAAAAATAATCGGACTCAACTGAAGGATTATCTGGTTGAAGGCGCTCGCAAGGCCGCGCTCATCGCGGACGCGACCATGGAAGAAGTTAGGCAAGCGATGAAAATCAAATTTTCCTGATGAAGCGGACAAATGACGATGAGGCGAAATGATTTCGATAAAAATGAAATAGCCGCCACCCAACTGTCGATGGTGAATCCTGATCAACAGGATGAACAAACGGACATTGCCGGCGAGCTGCCCGGCGGTGTCCGTTTGCGCGTAGCGGATTATGACAGTCCGATGGACCTGCTCAGCGATTTGATCGATCGCAATCGTTTCAGCATCCTCGACATTCCCATCGCGGAGATCACAGGGCAATACCTGGACCATTTGAGAGATATGAGTGAGTTGGACATGGACCTCGCCAGTGACTTTCTGGTGATGGCAGCCACTTTGTTACATATCAAATCAAAAACCCTGCTGCCGGACAGCCCGGTATTCGGCCGGGACGATGAGCCGGATCCGCGCGAGGAGCTGGTGTTGCAACTGATCGAATACCGCCGTTGCAAGTTGATCGCCGCCGAACTGTCTGACCGACAGGACCACCATTCTTATTCGTTGCTGAAACTGCCCGAGACTCCGCGCACACTCGGTCTGCGGGTACGACAACAGCCGTTCGCGGATTCCTTTGAGCCGGATCTGTTTTGGCGGGCGCTGTCCACTGTCGAATTGCGAAATTCAGAACGGTACGAAGACTTGTCCGAGAAAGTTTCACACCTGTTGCGACGCGAAAAAGTAAGCCTGCCGGAAAAAATCCGTTATATATGGCGGGCGGTGCGCAAACGGACGAAGGTCTGGTTTGATGAACTGTTTGGCGGTGAGAGCAGCAGGGCGGAACGCGTGACCGGCTTTCTGGCTTTGTTGGAACTGGTTCGTCGAGGTAAGGTGAGAGCGACTCAGGCACAGCCGTTTGATCCGATTGAAATGGAGTTGGATGAACACACCGATCGCTTCGATGACGCCGCGCTGCCACCTGATTTGCTGAATAAAAGCGCGGGAGACTATAATTGATCAATGGAGACGAACAATTTGACTGATTTGGTGGAATCCGAAAAAAAGAATATGGAATTCTCGGTCGCGGTGACCGAGGCGGTGTTGTTCGCGGCGGGGGATCCGATTTCGCTGACACGTCTAAGAGACATCACGAAGTTTGGCGAAGGCGAACAACTTGCCGCTCTGGAACAGTTGGAGCTTAAATTGCAGACCGATCCGGCATCCGGACTGAATCTGCGGCGGTTGAATGACCGCTACTGCCTAACGACCAAAGCGGAGCTGAAAGAAGCCTTGTTGCCTCTTTTTGAACCCCGTCATGCCCCCAAACTTTCAAAGGCCGCCTATGAGGCCCTCGCTGTGATCGCCTACAATCAGCCGGTCACCCGCGCGCAGATCGAGGCTGTGCGCGGAGTCAATTCCGACAATGTGATCGGCCGGTTGGTGGAACGTGGCCTGATCGAACTTGTGGGGAATTTAGATGCGCCGGGGCGCCCATCTTTATTCGGCACGACCGATCGATTTTTGCTGGAAATGGGCCTGACATCGGTTGGTGAGCTGCCTCCGATGGAGATGATGATGTACGGAACTTTGCAAGATTTTGAACAGGCGCTGCGGGAGAACGATGAATAGATGAATGGTGTTTTACAAAAAATTCGCGATTGTTACGGCCACATGAGCAAGGGGCAAAAGTCAATCGCGGACTTTATTTTGGGTCATTATGAAGAGGCCGCCTACATGACCGCTGCGAGGTTGGGGCGGGCAAGTCAGGTCAGTGAGTCGACCGTGGTTCGGTTCGCGATGGAATTGGGTTATTCGGGCTTCCCTGAATTTCAAAAAATGTTGCGGGAGGATCTCAAAGAAGATTTGACTGCCGCTCAACGGATGAAGGCGTCGTCCCATCTTCGCGAATCGGCGGAGTGTCTGTACAGCTCGGCACTGTTGATGGACGCCGAACGATTGCGCAAGGTCGCGGAGACAAGAGATGTTCGATCATTCAACCAGGCTGTGGATATGATGTTATCGGCCAACACCATATATATTTTAGGTGTGCGCTCTTCGGCCTCTCTTGCCTCATTTATGTATTTTTATTTAAATCAAATTTTTTCTTCGGTACATTTAATTGAATCGAGCAACAGCAGCGAGATACTGGAACAGATGATCTCCATAGAAGAAGGCGATGTGTTGGTGGTGATGAGCTTTCCACGCTATTCGTCCCGCATTGTGAACGCCCTGGCTTACGCGCGGGCTGCGGGTGGACAGACGATTGTGCTGACTGACAAGAAGGACACGCCTTTTACCCAACATGCCGACTGTCTGCTGGTCGCGCCAAGCGACATGATCGCGTTTGTCGATTCATTGGTCGTTCCGTTCAGCACGATTACCGCGCTGATCGCGGCGGTCGCCATGCGGCGCGAAGACAACCTGACCAAACATTTGGAGAAATTGGAGATGATTTGGGATGAGTACGCTGTTTATGAAAAACGATTTGAGGAGGATTCCACGCAGAATGCTCCATCAATGGAAAATAACATGAAGGAAGAAGAGGTGACGGATGTCGACGATGCGAAACAACACATATCCTTCTGAGAAATCAAATACCAGTAAGCAGGTGGCGGCGGCCGCGGTGCGGTTGGCGATCAGCGCCGACCGCGAGGAGGAGCGGTCGTTGATCGAAGCGTTCAAACAAGGTGGAACGAGAGGAGCGGCGGCTGATTTTGGTGGAGAATACCTGGAATCTGTCGCGACGATCATTGAGCGGGCGGTCGTCGCTGCTCGCCGTGAGGGAGTGATTTCATTGACTCACGCGGAAGAAGGAGCGATTGCCGGAGCGGCTCATGAGGCGGCCACACAGTTGATGAGCAAGGCGGCGGGCCTGAGCATCGGTGGAAAAATCGGTATTGCCAGATATGAGGACCATGTCTGTGTCTGCGCGTTTTTCGCGGTTGGACTGCTGCATTTGGACGAAGTCGCCATCGGCTTGGGGCATCGCGTGATTTAAGTGTTTAAATGACGATTATCAAGGAATAAAACCAAATAATAGGACCATCGGCTGAATGATCACACAGAACAACGGACGGAGAAGACTCTATGAAACACATTATTGCCATCGCGATCGATGGCCCCGGAGGGGCGGGAAAAAGCACTGTGGCCAGGCGGGTCGCTGACAAATTGAACATACTCTACTTGGATACCGGCGCGATGTACCGTGCCTGCGGACTCAAGGCGAGTCGGTTGGGGCTGAAGAAAAACGATGTGCCCGGTATCGAGGAGATGTTGAGGCAAACCAAAGTCGATGTGCGTTTTGTCGATGATGAACAACATGTTTTTTTGGATGATGAGGATGTGACAGAGTTGATTCGCACACCGGAAATCTCGGTTTGGGCATCCGATATCTCCGCGGTTTCCGCCTGTCGACTGATGCTGGTGAAAACACAGCGCGACATCGCGTCCAATCGCAGTGTCGTGATGGACGGAAGAGACATCGGATCTTATGTGTTGCCGGACGCGAATGTGAAAATCTTCCTCACCGCCAGCGTCGATGAACGAGCCGCCAGACGCCATGCCGAACTGAGGGAAAGAGGTGAGGACGCCAACTACGAAAGCGTGTTGGCGGATCTGAACTATCGAGATCATCAAGACACCAACCGTTCTTTCGCCCCTCTGATCTGCGCGGAGGACGCGGTTCGTTTGGACACGACCGAAATGGACGTGGAGGAAACAGTGAACGCGGTATTGGATTTGGTATCAAAATTGACCGAGGGAACGGGGCGCCATGAGTAAGGATAAAAAAGCGACGAGATCGAATAAAAAAGAACTGCCGGACAATATGAATCGTGGCATGCGACTGTTTGTCAAGCGATCAATCAATCTTTTTTTACATTTGTTTTTTCGGATTCGCTATATCAATAAAGAAAATTTACCTATCGAAGGCCCGGCGCTGGTCATCGCCAATCATAAGAGTTTGCTGGACATTCCCGCCTTGTGCGTGAATGTTGAACCTTGGTTTTATTTTGTCGCGAAAAAAGAATTATATAATGGCTGGATCGGCTCACGTTTTTTACCCTGGTGGGGCGCGGTGCAGATTGACCGCAACGGTGTCAGCCCGTCATCTGTGCGTGAAATCATTGGCCTGCTGCGTAGAAACAAACACATTATGATTTTCCCGCAAGGCACCCGGGTCAAAGATGAGTCCAGGCGGGAGGAGTACCCCGCCCATTCGGGCACGATGCTGTTTGCGACAAAGCTAAAAGCTCCTGTGGTGCCGGTCTGCATCAAAGGCAAGTTCAAATTATTTGGCCGGGTGGATGTGATCTTTGGTAAACCTATGCATCTGAGACCGATGCCAAAAGGAACGAATTCCAAAGAGTTGAGAGAGCGGATGAACGCTGATCTGATGAGATTTATTTATGATCTGGGTGACCATCCCGAGACCGCCACACCACCGGCCAGCATCGCCTATTCGATGGAAGAACTTGCCGAACTCAAAACCCAAACCGACAAGAAGCGAGCGAAGGTGACTGACTCATGAGTGTTAAAATGGCACGTTCCGCCGGATTTTGTAGAGGCGTGGACTATGCGGTTCAGACCGCGTACCAATTGCTGGAAGAACAAGATGGCGATAGTGGTCCGATTTACATGTATGGTGAGTTGATTCACAATCGCCTGGTGATGGATGACCTGGCGGAGCGTGGAGCGCGGTTGGCGACCTCCATTGAGCAGATTCCCGACGGCGCCAAAGTGATTATCCGCGCGCATGGTGTCACGCCGCAAGAAGTGCGCCGGCTGAAAGAAAAGGGCTGTGTGGTGATCGACTGCACTTGTGGCTATGTCAAGCACATTCACAAGATAGTCAAAGAAGCTCACGAAAAAGGAGATCGTATCATTATAGTAGGTGATCCGAGCCACCCTGAGGTTGTCGGTATCAATGGCGAGTGCGACAATTCCGCGGTAATCATTCAAACATTGGAGCAGGCGGAACAGTTTGATTCTGGTGAAGGTGACTGGACGCTGGTCGCGCAGACGACGTTCTCGGTGAGCAACTTTGCGACGATATTGTCGACATTGCGAAAATCAATTGCAAAATTACATTTTTTTGATACAATATGTAATGCTACGGAAAACAGACAAAGGGAAGCGGAAGCACTCGCATCACATTCCGATGTGATGTTGGTTATAGGCAGCAACCATAGTTCCAACACAGTGAAACTTCTTGATATCTGCCGTGGCGAATGCGGTGATACCCATCTGATTGAGGGTATTGACGATTTGCATCAGTTACTGGCGGAGCGTGACTTTTCCGGTAAGCAGATCGGCATAACAGCAGGTGCGTCTTCACCGGAAAGTATTATCATGGAGGTTTTTCACATAATGGATGAAAACGAGACGATGAATGAGCAGGACTTGCAGCAGGACATGGGGGATATCAGTTTTACTGATTTTATTGACAACATTCCGCAGCTTCACAGAGGCGCGACGGTAAAAGGTGTTATTGTCCGCTACGATGATGAGAATGTCTATGTCGATGTCAGAGACAAGACAGAAGGTCGCATTCCTCGTCATGAATTTGATAACAATCCCGATTTTGATTTGGACTTGGCCATTGAGGAGAAGACGCAGATTGACGTCTATGTGCGCAGCATTCGCAGCACCGAGAACGGCAAGGAAATCCTTCTTTCCAAGGCGAAAGTCGACTTCGCGAAGTACAGAAACCTGGTTGAGGAAGCTTTCAATGACAAAGAGCCCATCAACGTCAAGGTTATCAATGTAGTTAAGGATGGCGTGATCGCGTCCTACGGCGGTGTTGATATTTATGTGCATCGGACCCAGTTGGAAATGGGCACAGTGGACGACCTTGAGCCATATCGTGGCGAGAGCTTCGATATTCTGGTCACCCAGTTTGATCCGGACAAGCGCCGTCTGCGTGTATCCGGCTCCAGACGGGCGCTGTTGAACCATGAGCGCAAAGCGAAAGCTGAGGGCGTCTGGGCGAATATCGCGGTCGGCGACATCTACGATGGCATCGTGCGCAACCTTACCGATTTCGGCGCGTTTGTCGATATTGGCGGCGTGGACGGACTGGTTCATATTTCCGAGTTGTCCTGGAAGCGCATCAAGCACCCGTCCGAGGTGGTGAAAGTCGGCGATACCATTCAGGTATATGTCAAAGACTTTGACGAGGACAGAAAGCGGATCTCTCTTGGCTTCAAACGCATCGAGGACGATCCGTACAACAACATTGAAGAGCGGTTCCCGGTGGGTTCGATCGTGCACGGCAACGTGGTTCGCATGTTCCCGTTCGGCGCGTTTATTGAAATTGACCAGGGCGTTGACGCACTGTGCCACATCTCTCAGATATCCAATCGTCGGTTGAACAAACCGGATGAGGTTTTGGTTGAGGGAATGGAAGTCGATGTGCGTGTGTTGGAAGTTTCCAACGAGACTCGCCGTATCAGCGTCAGCATAAAAGACGTCGCTCCGATCGACACCTTGATCAATCCTGAGATGGAGAGCGAGGAGCAGACGGACGATGACGATCTACCGATGTCTTATGTCGATACTGAGGACGTGGACGCGACAGATGAGACTTCAGACGTTGTGGAGGAAGTCGAGGTCCAAGAGGACGCGGATTCTGTTGAGGACGAAGTGGAAGCTGATTCTGAGACGGAAGAGACTGTTGAGGCCGACGAAGTCGCCGAGGCTGAAGAGGGCATCGCAGTTGAGGAGAACATCGAAGTTGACGAGAGCGCTGAGATGGCGGATGCCACCGAAGATGAAGCGATCAGCGAAGTTGTTGAAGTTGAATCTGAAGAGCAAGCTGAAGAGGAAGCTTAATATTGAGCAGTCCCTTGCGGAACGATTGACGATCCGTGCAGCCTGAATCTTTATAATTCGTACAATTTAAAACCTGCCGGGTGTCACACTCGGCAGGTTTTTTGTAGTATACGGACATGCCGTCAATTTGCGCGGAAAGTCCGCAAGGTCCGGGGATGCCCTGTTTGAGGGCCACCCGGCGCTAAGATCAGAGCCACCCCAAAAAGAGTGGCTCCCTTTACATTGATCTACTCAACTATTGATCTCGTGAACTTATCATCTTTTATTATTATTCTATATGCTCTGACTCAGTTCTGTTCACCCAAAAAACAAGTCAATATTTTCTAACAGGGAATTGGGGGCCAGGTCACAGCCGGTTGACATAACAATATTCTCAATCCCTGCCGAACCGGCCTTAAATTCAGCGATTTTCTGACCAGGGTCATTGGCCGGCAGAAATAAACGGGGGTCAATATTGCCCATGATGGTCCTATCTGTAGCAATAATTTTGCCGGCTCGCAGCAAATCCACATCACTTCCAAAGTGAAAGATCTCTGCGGACAGCTCAGCAATAACCTCCAAATGAGCATTAATCGCCCCGCAGTTATGGTAAATAATGGCAAAATTATCATCTTGCAGCTGCTGGATGATGGGCTCAATATACTGATTGGAAAATTCTCCTGTCATGGTCGGTGAAATCATGGCGACCGACGGCTCGCAGAGAATGACTCCGCCAGCCCCTGCCTGTTTATAGGTTTGAATATAGTCATGCAAAAAACTGCTTAGCTTGCGGAGAATGTCGTGAACCAGGTCTGCTTCCGTCATCGAATTGAACATCAATTCCTCTGAGCCCAGGAGGACACCAGCCAGGGTGAAGGGACCTGTAACACCGACTATTAATGGTTTGTTCAGCTGCCCGACAGCTTTTTCCACCGCCTCAATCAGGGGACTCGTAGTTTCATTTACAACCGGAGGCAGATCTGCAGCCGCAAAATCTTCAATATCCTCAAAAAGCGGCCCCCCCAGCCTGGGGAAATCCTTGTCGGTAAATGTGACCTCCATGCCCCAACCGGCAGCCTCGGACCAGAGCTCAGTCATACGGATAAGGGCATCACCCGGATAGGTCCTTTCGATTTCCAGCAGGGCCCGGGCGTGGACCTCGCTATCGCTAATCAGCCGGTGAACACTCACTCCCATCTTCCGGGCGATTGGGTAAAATAAACAGGCTGTTGGTTTCTTTAGCTTAAGCATAATTTCCTCGCAAGTACATTCATCAATTAAGAGTTTGTTTCAGAATATCTCTAGTATATAGGAGCCGGGTTCCTGGGCAAAATTGAGCAAAATCGTCTGTGAGCCTTTGCCCTCCTTAGGGAGATACTTGCTTTGTGGTGAAATGATTGTTCCAAAGGTATTTCAGGTCTCTTTTTAAACTAGTTAACAGAAGCTTTGCTTAATTGCGGAGGGTGATATGATAAAAAAATAGAACTGTAACTTTATGGTGGATTCTTTGAATCTCTGTATGGTGCTGATTTGAGGTAATCCTGAAAAGACAAATTAAATGACAGAATTTAAAAACGTACAAGACCTCGAACCGCTTGCGCTTTTTCTTTAGATTAAGAAAGGACGGATCGCTAAATGAATGGAAACATAATGCCAACTCCACTTGTTAACGGACCGCAACCCAATCAGACGAAAAAACGCCTGGTTATAGTCGCCGCCACTATCGCGGGAATTATTTTAGTGGCGCTGGGGATCATCATCGGCATCAGTTTAAATTCGTCTGGAGATATAGAAAGGATGTCCACCACCGAGTTGCTCGACCACGGCGAAAAGTACTTGCTTGATATGAAATACAAACAGGCAACTGTTGTTTTTAACGAAGTGATTGATGTCGAGCCGATGAATCCACGTGGGTATACGGGTCTTGCGGAAGCGGAATTCGAACTGGGTGATATCAATAAAGCCGTTGAAGTATTGCAAATTGGTTTGGAAAGATTGCCGGATAACCCTACGATCATTGCGATGTTCGACCGGTTAATCGCCGAGCAGGACGAGACAGGAAATATAAATAATTTACCCACAAGGAGCAGTCCTTCGACAAGTATGACATCTGCTTCGGATGAGATTGGGACTCATGAACGGTTTGTTCTTGTTGGACAGGCTGTCAGTTTTTCATATGACACCGATAATGATATTTCGGAGTTTTTTGAGTATATCTATAATGAGAGCGGACGGAGAATTCGGACCAATTGCTCTAACTATATAAATGATCCTCATCAAAGAGAAAGAGACAATCGATATGAATATGAATACGATGATACGGGTAAACTAATAGGCTCATCCTACCATTATTTTTTCTTTAGTGATCTGGCTAATGACATTCTCACTTCGCAGGCAACGACTACAACATATGAATACGATGATTCAGAAAGAGTTGTAAGGGAGATAATGCGTTATCCAAGAAGAGCTGATGCGAGAGCTGATGTAGATGCTGATTGGCTGACCATTGAGAGAATATACGAATATGACGTGGAGGGCGATCTTGTCCGAAAAACAACTTCTTTAGAAGAAGAGTATGAAATCCGTGAATATATTTATGAAGAGGGATTATTGATTCAAGAGAAAATTAGTGTGGCTCTCTACGGTGTTGAATTTAATTTTTGGCGTGATTATGAATACGATGATCTGGGTAGGGTCAGCGCGGTGACACGCCATAGTAATGGGCGAGATGATAATGTTGGCCTTCTGGGAGGAGCGTCGGTAGTCGTTATATACGATTATGATGAAAACGGTAACCTGACCAGTAAAAGGACCTATGAGAATAATGGAAATTTTGAATCATACATTGCCATCGAAAATTTCGAGTATGAGCTGATTGCTGCTGATGATGACGTGATCTCGTTAGGCGATGAATGGTTCAATCCGTGGAGTTTGTCAGACAATGAGATTTGGCCTTGGCCCCTTACGTGACGGATGAGGAGACAGGCATAAGGATGTCATGAGAATTTGTCCCACTTGAACAAAAACGGTATATGGAAATTAACAAACAATGGGCCTTGATCTTTGTTGTTTCAAGGCCCATTGTGCGCGTCTTTACCTGTTGTTTTGATAACTTGTCTACCGCACATATTAATCAATGGCAATTATTCTTCACAAAGATAATTACTAATGATAAGCACGCTCAGCCCGGATTGCCGGACTCTGATTCTTTGGCCGCTCCGTAGACGGAATCCAGCTTGAGAAATGCGCTACGGTAGATGTTCGATGCTTTCAACAAGGATTCAATCGACACCTGCTCACCATTTTGATGCATATTCACTGTTTCGCCCGGAAATACAGCTCCAAAGGCGACCGTGTTTGGCAACGCGCGCGCATATGTCCCGCCTCCAATGCCGATTGGACTAAGTGATGACCCGGTCTGCTCATTGTAGACCTCGGTCAGTGTGCGTACGAGGGGGTGTTCATGTGGCAAATTTAAGGGCAGGGCGTGACTGACCTCACCTAAATTGATGGAGGCGCCGATCGTGGCGGCGCTTTGCTGGATGATGGACAAAAATTTGGTTCCGTCGGTTGTGACGGGATAGCGCAGGTCGCAGGACAACGTCCAGGTCTTGCCGTCAAACTCCACCAAGCCGACATTCAAGGTGAGTTCGCCTGAGACCTCATCGGACACCTGGATGCCCAGCGACTTGCCGTTTATCTCAAAGCCGATATTTTCCGTATACCACTTGATGAATTCACTTGATATTTGCTGTTCCTTCAATTCCCACAGCGCTGTGGAAATCGCGTTTTGTCCTTCCTCGGGTGTGCTTGCATGGGCGGCTTTTCCACTGACGGAATGGGCTGAGCGCTTTCCGGACTGATCACGCAGATCATAGCGACAAAGTTCCGGCACCACATTTTCCTTTGTGCCACCTGTCATGGCGGTTAAAAATAGCCCGTCGGCGGTCATGGGCATCTCAGGCTCTTCATAATGGATCTTAAACCCAATGATCCCCTTTTCAGCTGAGATAACAGGAAAATCGGCGTCCGGAGTGAAAGCTGCGACCGGAATTTCGGCGTGTTCGCGATAGTGCGCCATGCATTGAGAGCCGGACTCCTCATCCAGGCCCAAGATTAGGCGGAGCCTACACTTAGGCTGGTAGCCGGCGTCCTTTAATGCTTTGAGGGCGTAGAAAACAGCCACCGCCGGCCCTTTGTTGTCAGCCGAGCCTCGCCCGATGATTTTTGTGTCGGTGACCTTGGGCAGGAACGCCTCCGGCCAATGTCCGGGGGGGACCACATCCAAGTGGCAGACCGCCGCGATCAACGGCGCGTCTTCCGGACCAAATTCGAGGTAACCAACTTTACCGTCCAGTTCGGCGGTGCGAAATCCTTGTTCTGCGGCGTTGGACAAAAAAACTTTAAGGGTGCCCAGTAAAATGCGTCCGAACGGAGCGTTTTTGGCCGGTGTGCCCTTTACACTGGGTATACGAATCAGCTTGCTCAATAACTGAATGATGCTTTTTCGATAGCGCTCCATCGCGAAGCCTCGCTCGTGTTTTGTTTCGGTTGTCTTTGTTTTCTTGCTCATGAGTACCTTTCTTTATAATCCGCGCGGACGCGGATCGGCGCCATTGAGTCGAGCGATCACTTGAAAGATAGTGGTTCGCCCCAGCTTTCACGTCTGGCGTTGATTATATCCAAAAACATTTGAGGTTTATCATTTACAATTAGATTGTCCGGTAAATCCATCTGCCGCGCGAACTCCAACACAAAATCGATACGACCGACTTTGGACTCAAAATGAGCGTCGCTGTTGAGAATCACCGGTACCTGATATTTTTTGCACAGATCCAGGAAGATGGCGGCGTTCTCACGCGCGTTCACGCGAAAGCTCCAGTCAGAGAAGCTGGCGTTGTTGAGTTCGATCATGACGTTGTATTCTTTGCAGGCCGCGACGACCGTGTCGTAATCCAAGGGGAATTGACTGTCGTCCGGATGGGCCAGCACATTGATATAGGGCGAACGCAATGCCTTTACCACAGCCGAGGTACAGGCTTGAATTCCGGATTCATCAAAAAAGGTGGGGCCGTGGAGAGCGGCCAGACAGATGTCCTGTTTACTAAGCAATCGTTCCGGTAGGTCCAATGTGCCCTGGCTGTCATTGATGTTCACTTCGCATCCAAGCAGTAGATTGATGCCAAAGTAATCGCGTTCCACTGTTTTATAATTGCTGAAGTATAGCGCGTTGCATGAACCGGGCATGGTCGGTCCGTGCTCGGTGATCGCAAGATGCGTCAGGCCTTTGGCTTTGGCGGCCTGCGCCATTTCGAAGAGGGTGCTGTACGCGTGTCCGCTGAGGACCGTGTGCACATGTGCGTCTATGAGATTTTGCATAATATCAATCCTTTTCTATCTGAATCATTCTATCAAACTTTAGCACAATACAATGAGCTTTGCGTTTGCATAGGAGTTTTTTCAATGGTATAATCTGTCTGGTATTTCGAGGTGTAGCGCAGCTGGCTAGCGCGCCTGCTTTGGGAGCAGGATGCCGCGGGTTCAAATCCTGTCACCTCGACCATGTTCATGAAAGAGGCGTCTCGTTCTTTGAGACACCTCTTTTTTTGTAAGGATTAGTGGAGTCGAGTCTGTTTTGTGGACAATGTTCTATTTACTTTTAACGATCTTTCAACAATTCGGGTGAGGCATTGATTTCGACACAAGCATTCAACTCTGGAATCCGGTATGAAATCCAGTATAATGAATATAATCAAATCAACACGATCAAATCATGAAGTGTTTAGAAAGTTTGCCGTCATGTCTTGTTGTGATCAACTTTGCACACTAAGAATTGAATTGTTTAATAAGATGCCGTTGGATCTGCAGCAGGACATTGTGAAACAGGTCATCAAGCAGCAATACTCTTCTCAGGATATCATTGCCAAAGAAGGTGATCCACTCGCCGGCGTTTTGGTTATTCGCGCGGGTAAGGTGAAGCTCAGTCGCCATGACGCGACCGGCAGAGAGCGGATCATCGACATCCTTCCGGAGGGTGAAATCATTGGTGAAGACTTTTTTTGGCGCGACAAGCTGGATTACAACATCGTGGCGCTGTCCCCCGTCTCCACCTGTCTAATCCCAAAAGCAGAGGTCTACCGTCTGGCGAGCGAGCGCTGGGTGTTCGCGCGCGCTTTGTTGGACTCGCTGAGTCATAAAATCTATCGGGCGAATGAGCACATCAGCCTTTTAATGGAAAATGACGCGAAAAAACGTGTGGCTGCTTTTTTGTTGAGTCGCGTTGAGCGATCAGACGAGATGGTCATTTCACTGACGCTGGACGATCTGGCCGCCAGCACCAATCTTCGCAAAGAGACCGTCAGCCGAAAATTGAGTGAATTGCAATCGGAAAAAGTCTTGAGCCGGACCGGTAGAGGTCAAATTGAAATTGTGAATCCCGCGGCGCTGTCACAGATCCTATTTAACACCGGATGAAGCCGGAAACACTGATTTTGATTTCGCGGACATTGTGAATGTTGATCCAAACAACCCGTTTTTATAAACAGTTAGCCAACTTAAGAAGGAGTGCGTAACATGAAGAAACAAGTGAAAAACAATGTGTCTTGGATTGGTTACATCGACTGGGAACTCGAGGAGTTTCATGGCTCGGACTATAGTGTCATGAATGGCTCCAGTCAAAACTCATACCTAATCGAAGAAGAGAAGACTGTGCTGGTTGACACCATCTGGTCGGAACACAAAGAATATTTTGTCGAGAATCTCAAGCGGGAAATCGATCTGCAGACAATCGATCTGATTGTGATGAATCATGGAGAAGTGGATCATTCAGGCGCGTTGCCGCTGTTGATGAAAGAAATTCCCGATGTGCCGATCTACTGCACGGCGAACGCGGTCAGCAGTCTGCGCGGCCAATTCCATCAGGACTGGAATTTTCAGGTGGTCAAGACGGGTGACAAAATCGCTATCGGTAACGGCAAGGAATTAATTTTTGTTGAGATGAAAATGCTGCATTGGCCGGACAGCATGGCGGTATATCTGACCGGAGACAACATTCTGTTTTCGAATGACGCGTTCGGTCAGCACTTCGCCTGCCATGAATTATATAATGACAAGGCTGATCAGGCTTTGCTATACAAAGAAGCGGTGAAATATTACGCGAATATTTTAAACCCATTCTCGAGCCTGGTTAAGAGAAAAATCGAGGAGATCGTCGCTCTGCAATTGCCGATCGACATCATCGCTCCGAGTCACGGTGTGATTTGGCGAGACAATCCTTTGCAAATCGTCGAGCGGTACATGGAATGGGCGGATCAATATCAGCGCGACCAGATCACTATCTGCTATGATACGATGTGGGGCGCGACCAAAACAATCGCCGAGGAGATCGCCGCGCAAATCAGGGAGCTGAGCCCGGACACGGTGGTCTTGTTGCATAACATCTCGAAAGAGGATAAAAACGAGATCATGACGGATGTGTTCGCGTCCAAAGCGATCGCTGTCGGCTCGCCGACTGTGGGCAACGACATGTTGTCCAGCGTTGATGGATGGATGCATTTCCTGAAGACATTGAAATTTAAAGGCAAAAAGGCGGCGGCTTTCGGATCGTACGGTTGGAGTGGAGAAAGCGTCAAATCGATCGAGAACCTGCTACAGGATGCCGGCTTTAAGGTGGTCGACGCGAACCTGCGCGTCCAATGGATGCCGGAGCAAAGTGATTTGGTCGCGGCGAAAGATATCGCGGCCGCGCTGCTGAGTGAATAATCAGATTTAAAGATCATATTTAAAGAACTGTCTCAAAACACTGAAATGTGTGAGGAGACAGCTCTTTTTTAGGTCAACGCTCAGGACATCGGGCGGATTAAGCTTGAAATATTTCCTTGATTTTTCCGCGCGGCAGATTGCGTCCGATGATATTCAACACAGGCTTGAAGCGCCCTTCCAGCTGTTGGATCGACACGTTTCCGGGTGTGCAGTTGACCGCGAACACGCCACCGCTTTTGGAGGGGACAAACCCTTTGATTCGCAAAATCTCCCCGGCGTCCGACCTCATGACGTCTTCTGCGATCGCACGCAACCGGTCTTCGGTGAATTCGTCAGAAGGGCGCAGGCGCGCGCTTTCATACAGCATCCTGTGGTTGATTGACTTACGTTCATGAGGACGGGTCTGAAAACCACTGCGCTGTAGTTCGGGAAACCAACTGTCAGGTGTGTACGATTCCCAAGCGGCGGAAAAAATCAAAGGTTTGGGTGCCGGAACCATGTTTTCTATGAAGCGGACGGCCGCCGCGATCTGTATCTCATCAGCCAACCGCGTTTTGCTGATCAGGACACTGCCGGCAAAGACAAGTTCGTCGGCCAACACCTCAACTTCCAGTTCGCTGAACAGCGACAGCGCGAGCGGATCGACAACACCCAGCCACATGCCCTTCCGCAGCGAAGACTTCAATGTGGGGCTTTGCAGGATGCCGATGAAATCATCTCCGTTGAACAGTCCGGAGGGCTCCAGAATGATCCGGTCGACCTCATGTGACAGTTCGGACAGCAAAGTGTGCAGGCTGACCTGCATTGTGCAGCAAATGCAGCCACCGGATATTTCCTTGACTTTGGCGCCTTTTTCTCTCAGTGTCTCCGCATCGATGCCGGCGACGCCAAATTCGTTCTCGATGACGGCATATTTAATGTTTTGCGCGGTCAGCCAGGCGATGTAGTGGCTGATGAAGGTCGTTTTGCCCGCGCCCAAAAAACCGGCGATGACATCTAGTTTGGCCATTGTCTATACCTTCCATTTCCTCGGTTTTGTCATTTACGGCGCCATTTTGCGCGTCTGTCGACTTTAATATATAGAAGTGAACAGCCCCTTTATATTATCGGAGGTTTGACAGCAAAGGTTGTATTATTTTATTCTCTTTGCATGAAACAATATAAAAGGTTTAAAGGGCTCTTTTTGATCGTGGGCTTGGTGGGTCTGCTCGCCGGCTGTAACGAAATCATCAATTTTGACAATCTTTTTTCTGTGGACAATGTTCCGACGACGCGCACGGCGGTGGTGTCCGAGGCGTCTTTGAATGACTTAACCCGCAAACACCCGGACATACCGGTTGATGTCGTGCAGGTCGAGGTGGAGCGCGTGGTGGATGGAGACACCTTCATCGCCAGGGTGGATGGTGAGCGTGAGCGACTGCGCATGATTGGCATCGACACACCGGAAAGCGTCGCGCAGGACGAGTCGCGCAATACGCCGGAAGGCGTGATCGCGTCTGAGTTCACCGCCCGTCATTTGGATGGCGCGACTGTCTATCTTGAATTTGATCAGGAGCAGCGGGATCAATATGGCCGCCTGCTGGTCTATGTCTGGATGGAAGATGGTTCGATGTTCAACCGCACATTGATTCGAGAAGGGCACGCCAAGCTGATGACAAGGCCACCTAATATAAAATACATAAAAGAATTTAAAAGTGATTGGGCCAACGCCTCTCAGCGCGACAAATAATTCGGCGAGGTCGTTATGTCGACGGTTCGGATTGGCGCGCCAACGATAAAAGTGGGAACGCGTCTTTCAAAATGGGCCGGAGAGGCGCTGGATGCGGTACGAGACGGACTCCTCGGGGACTTCCGGCCGGCCGGGTGGCGTGATCAGCATGACGGCGGAAGTTGCCTGGCTGTTTAGCTGATTGATGAATTGTTTGGCGTCGGCGATGATCGCCGGCAACGCGTAAGGATCAATGACCGCCTGGGCGAGGGTGGTGTGAAACCGCCAGCTGTCGCCATCCAGATCGCCCGGCTTGACAGCGCAGTTTCTGGCGAGCAGCTCGAGCAGCAGTTTGTGCATGTTCCAGAGAGTTTCGTCCGGCACGATGTCCAGCCAAATGATTGTGGTGTCATTTCTACCCGGCACCGCCTCGATGCCACTGTAGCGCAAGATCGGCGGAGGCGTCATAAGGCAGAAAGCGTCAAACACCTGCACCAGATCCTTGATGTTTCCATCAAACGAGAATGCCTGCTTCAATGTGACATGGGTGGGGAAGCGGCTGCTGTCGAGCCCCAGACCATATTTTCTGTCCAGCATCAGCGACAGTTCACGAGATAGATTGTGAATTGCGATACCGGTCAATAAGGCGATGTCAATCAACATATCATTTTCCTTCCGGAATATGACGCCGGAGTTTCACGCTCCGCGTCGAAAAGTTTTGCTCTTAACAACCTAAGAGTAGAATTCAATAGCGAAAACATGCGTTGTAGTGTAATATTTTGTTAAAGTAACACAATATTACGAGCTTTTTTCGCACTTTGCATAACATTTTAACCTATGTTTTCCGGCCTGTCAGACAATCGTGTAAATCTTCATCTGAATTATTCCGCTATGGATTTAAAACCGGTGATGAGTGAACAGCAGCAATGTAAGCAATCGAGGAGGAAGGGACATGTTGAAAATTGGAATGTTGACCAGTGGCGGTGATTGCCAAGGCTTGAACGCCGCGATGCGTGGGGTGGCGAAGACGCTGTTCGAGCAGGTCAAGCGAGTGGAGATCTACGGATTCTTTGATGGATACAAAGGACTCGTGAAGAGCAAATACCGTCTGATGACTCCGGCTGACTTTTCAGGCATTTTGACGACCGGCGGCACGATCCTGGGCACCTCGCGCATGCCGTTCAAGGAGATGGAGTTGCCCGCTTCGGAAAAAGAGCCCGACGGAGTTTCCAGAAGACAGGCTATGATCGACACCTATTACCGCTTGAATTTGGATTGTCTGGTGGTTTTGGGCGGCAACGGCACGCATAAAAGCGCGAATATGCTGAGCGAGGCGGGCTTGAACGTGATTACTTTGCCAAAGACGATCGACAACGACCTGTGGGGAACAGACTATACATTTGGTTTCCAAAGCGCGATCGATATCGCGACCAACGTGATCGACAACATTCACACGACCGCCGACTCACACAGCCGTACCTTCATAATTGAAATTATGGGACACAAAGTCGGCTGGCTGGCGCTATACGCGGGATTGGCCGGTGGCGCGGACATCATTTTGCTGCCTGAGATTCCGTACAGCATAGAGTCCATCAAAAACGCGATCAACGAGCGTACCGAGAACAACAAACGTTTTTCGATCATCGCGATGGCCGAGGGCGCGATGAACCTGGAAGAGGCGGCGATGTCGAAGAAGGATTATAGAAGATATATGGAAGACTTCCCTTATCCTTCGGTGGCGTTTCAATTGGAGCATGAGCTAAACCAGGTGATCGACCAGGAGGTGCGCGTCGTGGTGCCGGGACACTACCAGCGTGGTGGAGAACCCTGCGCGTATGACCGCCTGTTGGCTACGCGCTGCGGAGCGAAAGCGGGAGAGATGATCATCGCCGAAGAATATGGCTATATGGTGGGTGTCAAAGGACGCAACATGACAAAGGTTCCCCTGACGGACGTCGCGGGCAAATTGAAGTATATCGACCCCAATGACGAGTTGATCGTGGCGGCGCGCGAGTTGGGCATCTATTTCGGAGACGAATGATCGGCGGACGATCAATTGACCGGTGGGTGATCAATCGACAGTTGAACTAACTTGAATGAAAGAATCCTTGTGGCGGGCGCTCTCCGTCCAAGGATTCTTTTTTGCGTAAAAGCGGTGAACCGAATGATTGACAAATGAAGACTACTTGCACTATCATGACTAGTACAGATGGTGCAATAAGCGCCGCTGATTTTGTGAAGGGAGAAGGAGTGATGATCGAAATCGACTATAAGAACCGTGACCCGATCTACCTGCAAATTGTTCAAAGCATATTGAAAAATATTGTGTTGGGAAATTTGCGGGAAGGCGATCAACTGCCGACCATGCGTCAACTGGCGGTCGATTTGGGTATCAATCCCAATACTGTCCAAAAGGCGTATCGCGAGTTGGAGCGCGACGAGGTTACCTACACGATTCCGGGTAAAGGTAGTTTTGTAGGCCCATCCAAGAAAATCGATTTGGAGTTGCGCAGGCAATTCCGCGGGCGGTTCATTGAGCTGATACGAGAAGTTCAAAATTTTGGTGTCACACTTGAAGAAATTGAAACCATAATCAACGAACTTTTAAATGAAGAAAAAGAAAGGGGGGAGCGGGATGAGCAAGCCAATCATTGAGACACGAGGATTGAGCAAACGATTTGGCGACACGACTGCGTTGAACTCTTTGAATAATTCCATATTCGCCGGCTCCATTTACGGCTTGGTTGGCTCAAACGGCGCGGGCAAATCGACTTTTTTGAGGATTTTAGCCGGCATCTATCGGCAGACGGAGGGGACCTGTCTGATTTATGGCAGACCCATTTATGACCAACCGGATGTCAAAGAAAGAGTCTTGCTGGTGCCGGACACGCCAAGTTTCATTCCTCAATCATCATTGAAGGAGATGCGTGACTTATATGCGCGGCTGTATCCGAATTTTAATGAAAATTTATACCGACATTTGACTGAGGTGTTTCGCCTGAATCCCAAAGCGCGTCTAAAGACATTTTCGCGGGGGATGCAAAGACAGGCGGAGTTGATTCTGGCCATTTCAACCTCTCCTGATTTGTTGTTGCTGGACGAGGCGTTTGACGGTCTGGATCCGGTTATGCGGCAGGTGCTGAAACGCATTTTGGCAAAGGAAGTCGCCGATCGCGGTTTGACAGTTATCATTTCCTCGCACAATCTGCGGGAATTGGAAGATTTTTGTGACAATGTCGGATTGTTGCATCAAGGAGGGATTATTTTTGAACAGGAGTTGGACGATTTGAAACTGGGGCTTTGTAAAATCCAGGTGGCCTATTCTCAGAGAAAAACGCGTGCTAATTACGAGGCGATGGGGTTGAATCTACTTAGTTTTCAAGAAAACGGATCAATTCAAAATTTAGTTGTGAAGGGCAATCGCGAAGAAGTGACCACATTGCTGGGACAACAACGTCCCCTGGTGTTGGATGTGCTGCCACTGACGCTGGAAGAGATTTTCATACAGAGTTTGGAGGTGAAGGGCTATGATGTCATTAACATCCTCAATTGAACAAAAAGGACAAAAACACAAATCGGACGCTCGCCGCTTCCTTGATATCTTTGTCCACACAATCCGTAAAAACTATGGAATCAGTTTGATTTTGCTGGGGATGCTGACTTTAATACATCCCATCTCATACTATATGAGCCGAAGTTGGGCCGGAGGCACGCCGGACAGCCTTTCATATGTGCCCGATCAGCTGATCTATTCGTATAGCCTTTTGATCATTCCACTGGCGGGATTGGTCGCGATCGTCCTGCTGGTTCGAATTTTTGGTTATATGCATAAAAGTGTTGAGGTTGACCTGTGGCACAGCCTGCCGATCCGCCGTTCGACCTTGTTTTTGGCCAAATACGCGGCGAGCGCGGTTTTGTTGCTGCTGCCTTTGCTGTTGATCGGTATCTGGGGAATGGCGGTCCTTGGTTCGATTCCCTTGACGCCCGGCATGATGGGCCTACACCCACAACTTGAGACCACCATTCTTCCCGTCTATTACCTTACGGTGTTCATGAGAGGCGTGATGACGTTGTTCGCCGGCACGTCCATGCTGCTTGTGATCTATGTATCGTTGGGATCATCTTTTGACGCCATCGCCGCGACCTTCTCAATCAATGGTCTTTGGCCGGGGTTGGTGGCGTTGCTGTACAGTCGTTACGCGAGCACTGTGCCGGGTCTAACGATGGATTATCGATCTCCGATCCTACGCGCCATCATCAGCATGTTTTCACCGATTGTGGGATATTTTTCGAGCTCCGCGTTATTCGGATACGGTCAAAATGAATTTGAGTTGGGAAGCCTGTATTGGCTGTTGTTTGGTTTGATTTGCCTGGTTCTGGCTTTTGTCATCTACGTGAGGCGACCCAGTGAAAAGGCTGAAGCGTTGTCGACCCGCGAACCTTTGTACATGGTTATCCGCGTTTTGATCACTTTAACCAGCGCTTTTGCCGCCAGCGCGATTTTCGCGCCGATAACCGGCAGTGTGGCAGCAGATGTGATTAGCCTGTTGATCGGTTCTTTATTGGCGCACATCATTGTCGAACTGATTGTCGCGCGGGGCGCCAAGACGCTACTGCGCAGCATGGCTCAGTACGCCGTGACATTGATTTTGATCGCTGTGATCGCATTTTTCATTAGTCTGGATGGATTTGGGATCAACCGTTACAGACCATCGGTCGAATCACTGAGCGCGGTCGTTCTGGACATGCCGTACAACGGTGTTTCAGGCAGCTTGTACTTATCGACGGATGAGCATTCCGCGGAGGCGGAGCTGGCGATTCAAATCGCGGAAAACAGCAAACAAAAGAGCCGAGGTGAGCTGGGCCTCTATAAGCCTTATAACAAACATTTTGACCGGTCCTATTTTTATGAATCAGTAACGGAGGAGTTATCTTCGTTGGCGCAGGCTTATTTTTATGACACTTATCCAAAGGAAGTCAATTTGGCGTTTATTGAACCAAATGGAAAGACTGTCATCCGTACTTATTTGATTAATTTTTATGAAGAGCGGGAGCTGACCTCGCGGCTGCAAACCAGTGAATTGCTGACCGCCTATACAAACCCGACACTTTCGGTGACTTCGCGGGCGAAACCGGCTCCCGGCCTATGGATGGGCTCCACCATCGATCCGGATGGTTCGTATGCGCCGGAATTGGCTGAACGTGACTCGTACGCGCTCGACAAGATCGATTTGAGCGAAGATGAGATGGACGCCGTCCTGGACATGTTGCGGGCGCGTCTGATGCCGATCGCGATTCCTGAACAGTCATATTATTACAATGGAGGGAATTATTTCTTCCAAAGTGATGATTTATTGGGTGATTATTCATTGAAGGTGAACACTCGATATGTGATCAATCAGTGGCCGAACGTGTTGATTAATCAATCGAAGGCACAAGAGCTGGGGATTGAAAAACTGAAGGCTTACAGATTTACAATTCCGGAAGACGGAGGTTTTGATGATCCATATCTCTATGAAAGCCGTCTGACCATCTATCGCGCGGAACTTCCGGAAATTTGTGAGTACATCGATTCAATTGTCCGGCCTCTTGAGTGACCACCCATCGTGAATGTGGCGTGACAATTAAAACGGACCTGCTAATGAAAAACCCCCCGCGGACAACTATCGTCCACGGGGGGTTCGTCATTCATTGTTTTATGAAGCTTCGGTTGTCACAAACCAACGACTACCGACTTACCATGTTGCGAAGAACTCGGTGTTGTCGTAGGTGTGGCGATGATCCAAAGATTGAAACCAGCTGCTTCTGCGATAAGACGCGTTGGTGCAAAAATAGGTCACATCGTTCGCGATGATCCGTTTGCCGGCCAAAGCGTCATCCGCTGCCTGTCTTTGGGCGGCGGTCGGGGTACGGGTCTGCCACATGCCGTTGGAATAGGTGGTGAACTGCCCCGGAGCGGTCAACACACCGCGCAATGTTCCACCGGTGTTTCTGACACGGTTGGTGACCGTCTGAGCGATCATCAGGCAACCGTCGTAATCCCACCAGGATCCGCACTCGGCGGCCATGATGCCGTAGAACAATTGACGATCCGCGTCCGACACCTCGATCGCGTATTTACGCATTTCGGCTTCTTCGGCTTTTCTGGCGGCCTCTTTTTCAGCTTCTTCGGCCTTTTCAGCGGCTTCCTTCGCGGCGTTGGAAATGATTGCCGCAAGCTCAGCGTCGTGCTGTTCGCTAATTTCTTTCGCCTCGATGGCGGCCTCGATGTCAGCGCCCAGAGATGTCTGTGTTTTCACCTGGGTGGCTTGAGGTTCGGCAGGCTTGGCGGCCTCTTTGTTAGCGGCGGCGCCATCTTTGATGTCCTGCAGGAAAATCGCGAATTCTTCCTCCTCGGTCGCCGCGGTAGATTCGCTTTGCGAGGCGGAGGTGTCTTCTGCTGAAGAAACGGTTGTGTCTTTGACCTCGGCCATGACCGAAGTTTGCTTTACCGGTTCAGAAACCATGGGAAGGGTGCTTTGCGCGCCCACATCTGTTTTGTCGTCCGCTGTCATTCCGCTCAAAAGATCTTTCGCCGCGGTCAATTCAGACAGAGCGTCTTCAGAAGATTTTTTTGCTGAATTTTTTTCGGTCGAGGTTTTTTCGGACGGACTGTCCGCTGAAGATTTTTTTGTTTGATCTGTGACCTTCGCGTCAGTGTCGGAATCATCGGTTTCATTATCCTGTTCGGATTCGTCCGTTTTTTCCGCTGATGCGTCGATCTCTGTGGATTCGGTCTCCTTTTCAGGATTGTCGGTTGGAGTGGAAGAAGTGTCAGTTTGGTCTTCGTCGGATTCCGCCTCGGATGGATCCGTGGCGCCTGCCGCGTCGGGGATGAAATCATCCGGTTTCACTTCTTCTTGTGGATCGGCCTGCTCGTTCGCTTCAGTTGTCAAAACCAATTGATTATCGACAAATGTCGCGATCGGAGCGGTGCTGATCGGCTTGGCCACCAACGACTTGACTTCCGTGGTTTGCGCCGGTTCGGTGGCGATCGGATCGGTGGCGGACTCAGGCGTCTCCACTTTCGCGATCGTTAGATCTGCCGGGCGCTTGATATCGTTGGGAATAATGACGGTCTTTAGTTTTTCAGCTTTTTTGATCGTCATTTTTCTATTGGCGACCGCCTCTTCCAGTGCGCCGATGGCGGCATCTTCAAATACAGTGATGCTCTGGGGAAGATTGTGGTCGCTCATTGTAAGCGCGTTGACTGTGT
>CAZAPS010000002.1:0-108593 GCA_964487355.1 uncultured Oscillospiraceae bacterium | reverse complement strand
GAGAACCCGACGGGACAAAACGATCGACGCATTGCTTGTTAAAGACGTGTGGAATGAAAAGGGTGAGACGTGCGATTAAAAATTAAATTATCTGAGATTCAGGACCTGGCGACAAACGGCAAAGTGTTCTCGCGTGGCAAAGCTTATTATCAGGAAGGCTATGTTCGGGAATTGACCTATGATCCGGTGGAGCGAAAAATCAGCGCGCATATCATCGGCGATAGCGGGCTCGACTACTATCCTTCCATCATAGTCAATCAAAAAAACAGACCGATCAAGGTGGATTGCAATTGCAAGGCATTTCAAAGCTATTTGGGCTGTTGCAAACACTTGGTGGCGATCATGTTGATGGCGCAAACAGTCGATTTCGACGAAACCATCGCCACTCCCAAACCGATAGAAGAGGGTCCATCCCCGGTGGCCGAAAGAGCCACCGAGCAGGCGCGGCGCGGTCGGACAAGTGACGTGACCCGCGCTTCGACTTCAGCTCCGAGCGACAAATCCACGCCATATGGCGTGACATCAGCCAAAGAATCAACCGCCAAGCAGCCGCCACATGATCAACCTCTTTCCGCCACCTACAATCATTCGCGTGAAAACACCATGCGATTTTTGCGACGGATTCAAGTACATCACAACGCGGCCTACAATCTCGCGCTGTCCGCGCGAAGCGACGCCGGCGAGGCCGAAGATGGTTCGGCGGATATTGCCACCGATCAATCTTCCCCTCCGGGCGAACTTCATTTGAGCGCGGTGCTGGAACTGCCCTCGCACAGCGCGGAAATGACCAGGCTGGAGTTTCAGATCGGCACTTACGAAAAAAGTTATAAGATTAAAAACTGCGAAGAGTTTCTGGATGCCGTCATAAACGGACAGAACCTATACTTTGGGAAAAACCTAACCTACCAGCCTTCATGGCATTTCTTTGATCCTCCATCCGGTAAAATGTTGGATTGGATGATCTGGCTGTACACCAATGATTTTGAAAAGACACCATTCACCTATCAACCAACCTGTTCGGTATACAAACGGCAGTATATGATGTTGAACGCCGCGCGCCTCCACGAATTCTTCAACGATTATCTCGATCAAAATCCGGATTTTGACCTTTCCATCATAACCCTGGGAAATCAACCCGCCGTCCCGGACATTCAACGTGGCTGGCCGCGCGCCGAGTTTGTGTTGGAGCCATGGATCTGGCAGGATGAGGGGCAGCCGACTTTTGACTGCTACTCTTTGTCACTGCGTGACCTGCGGAGAGAATCTTCGTCAGTAGAACCTCTTCCTGTTTATAACGCGCGGACATATTCAGGATCGGCACAGGCAAACGGAGTGCGTTTACTCTCACGCGACGCGCGCATGCTGCTCTATGATGGCACGATTTATCTAACTCCGGATGAGCAAAACTCCGTGCTCAGTCTGCTTTACACCTCGCTTGCGGAACAAAGTGGCGCGAGCCGGCTGATCTTCCAGGAAGAAGACATGTCCGGTCTGCTTAATCTGATTCTGCCTTTTTTTGATTCCGGTGATCAGTTTTTTATAGATCCCGCGCTACGCGATCGGATCGCGCGCTCTTCCATGAAGACGCGGATTTGGCTGGATCGGGAAGGTGGAGGGATCAGCGCGCGTGTGGAGTTTCATTACGGAGACAACGTCATCAACCCTCATCCGGAAGTCGATGACAATCCGGATCTAAATGAATCCGGCTCACAAGTTTGGCTGGTACGTGATGTAACCGAGGAGCGCCGGGTGTTGAATCTCCTGATCAGCTCAAAATTCAGTGAGCGATCCCGCACCAGAATCTCCACCGCGAGAACTCGTGCCGGAAAAGGCGCGCCCAACGATACCTATCATCTATACAGCGAAGCCGCGATTTATAATTTTTTGAAATATGGCGTCGAGACCTTGCGTGAGATCGCGGATGTATATTATTCAGACCGATTCGCCAAACTCAAAGTTTCCTCTCCCCCACGATTCAACGGCAAGGTTCGTTTGGAATCACTGGACAACCTGCTTTCAGTCTCATTGGACACCGGAGGTTTGACCGACGCGCAAGTCCGACAGGTTTTGCAGGCATATCGAGAAAAACGCCGCTATACCCGCCTTAAAAATGGTGATTTCATCGAACTGCCCGAGCACGGTCAGGACCAGGGACTTAATGTGTTGGATACGCTGGATGGTTGGGGAGCCAATTTTGAGGAGACCGGTCTCACATTGCCTTCTTTTCGCGCGCTGTCTTTGCGCTGGCTGTTGGACAGCGACAAGGAAGGGGCTGAACGCTTCAGCACCGATGAAGATTTTGACGAGATGGTTCAAAATATCGAAGATCCGGGTCAACTTGAGCATCGCATGCCGCAGACGACTCCTGTCCTGTTGCGCCCATATCAGGTCGCGGGCTTTCGTTGGCTCTCCACCCTCAGCCATTACGGTTTTGGCGGTATCCTCGCCGATGAGATGGGGCTTGGCAAAACGATACAGATGCTGACCTTCATAGCGCGGTTTCACGAGACTTCCCATCTGCCCTCGCTGGTGATCGTGCCGACTTCGTTGATCTTCAACTGGCAGAGCGAGGCTGCCCGATTCTTTCCGGATCTAAAAGTAATCGTGCTCGAAGGATCACGCGCCCAGCGACTGACTTTGATTGAGGAAATCGGCCAAGTCGAACTGGTCGTCGTCTCTTACGCTGTGGCTCGCCAGGACATCAAAGAACTGCGGAAGATCGACTTCGGTGTCTGTGTGCTGGATGAGGCTCAGTTTATCAAAAATCCCATCACCCAAACCGCCCGCGCTGTCAAGAGAATCAAAGCGTCGCGCCGCTTCGCGCTGACCGGGACTCCAATTGAAAACGCCTTGTCGGAACTGTGGTCCATCTTTGATTTTTTGATGCCCGGTTTTCTCTTCAGCCACAAAGAATTTCAAAACAATTTGGAAATTCCCATCGTGCGGGATCAGGATAAAGACGCGCTTGACCGGCTGATCCAGCTGACCAATCCATTTATACTAAGACGCATGAAAAAAGATGTATTAAAAGAATTGCCGGACAAAATTGAAACCGAGCTCATCTGTGAAATGAATGAGGAGCAACAAAATCTTTATGAGGCGTATCTTGCTCAGGCGAGGATCAAAGTTGATCGGCTGCTGGCGGAAGATAATGAAAATACCGGACAAAAGCAGATCGAAATTCTGGCTTTGTTGACCCGCTTGCGACAGATCTGTTGTCACCCCGCTCTTTTCCTCGAAGATTATCAAGGGGGAAGCGGCAAACTGGACAGTCTGAACGATCAAATGGACCGCCTGCTGTCCGAAGGTCATCGGGTGTTGTTGTTCTCACAGTTTACCGGAATGTTGTCAATCATTCGCGAGACTCAGGAAGAGCAGGGCCGTAGCGTCTTTTATATCGACGGTTCGATACCCGCCCGCGAACGGTTGGATCAGGTCGATCGATTCAACGCCGGCGAAGGCGACCTGTTTTTGATTTCCTTGCGAGCGGGTGGAACCGGTTTGAATCTGACCGGAGCGGATGTCGTCATCCACTTCGATCCATGGTGGAATCCCGCGGTTGAACAACAGGCGGCCGATCGTGCGCACCGCATCGGTCAGGAAAATGTCGTACAGGTCTTCCGTTTGATTACAAGAGGAACTATTGAGGAAAAAATTGACGAGCTAAAAGAGCGAAAGAGTCAATTGGTTGACTCGGTCATTCAGCCGAATCAAAATCTGCTCAGTAAGTTGAGCCACAGCGAGATTTTGTCTTTGTTTGAATGATTGGTCGAAAGTCAGACCGGCCAGATATCCAGTGACTTTGTCCCTTCGCTCAACCGGGCGGTCGCATGCGCGGAGCATGCCTTTGAGAACGCCGCGGCGAAGTCAGGATTGCTGTGAAAAAACAGTTTGGGCGAAACGGCGCATACCGTCGAGCTCATGTATCCACCGGTATGTGTCTCTCTATCGGGGAAACGAACTCGAAACGACCCACCATCTTCGGTCAGCCTGATTCGGTTGCCCGCCACCGCGCGGATGGATTCTCCGGATGGGCCCAGAAGTCCGGATGAACGCAACATCATTTCACAGTAGGACAACGCGGGTGGGCGCCGCAGCAGCGCGCCGTCTCCCGGTATCAGGCCCAACATTGGATGAAATCCGGTCGTGACCGACTCAAGCCTTCGCCCGAGATAAAAAATTCCTTCGGCCTCCGCGAGCAGCGGCACGCCCCCTCTTACCGCTTGGTTAATTCGTGCTCGCAGCGGAGCGTTTTCCGACAATTCCTCAGCGACAACCTCCGGATGGCCGCCACCAAAATAAAGGCCATCCAGATCCGGAGGCAGCATCCGGTCACGCATCGGACTGAAACGGATCAGCCGCGCTCCCATGTCCACCAATAGATCCAGATTATTTTGATTGTAATCGTGGAAGGCGACATCTTGGGCCACACCAAGTCGAAACGGCTCATTGTTTCCCATCTCCGCCATTAATTTCATAAAATATGGAGGCGCGGACATGATGCTCGGTTCGGCATCCGCTGCCAGCCCCATCAAACCTTTTATATCGATATGGCGATCCGCCTGATCGGCCAGCCGTGTTGTCTCCCGATCAAAATCACCAATCCAGCTTCTGGCGTCCCAGACCATTTGCCCATTCTCATCCATATAGCCGGCGCCGCCCTTATCCTCCGCCTGAGGCAAATGTCCCAGACAAGGTATGCCGGACGCCTCAAAAATCAAATGTGACCATTGTTCAAATCCTTCACCGGTGGTGTTGGCCACAACAAACCCGACCAGCCGATTTTCGGAGACGTACCTTTGAATGCCTTGTATTAAAGGAACACTGTCAAACGACAGTTGTCTTCCGTCGAGCGCCAAAACGACCGGCACATCCAGTTCCTCAGCCAGTTCGATCGCGCTGCCCAATGGAGCGCGGGCATAGCCCTGGGGCAGACCGTCAAACAGTCCTCCGGGCGCCTGTATTAAGGAGATTCGAGGTGATCCGCCATGACGCTGCAATAGATAGCGCATCATATCCGACGAAAGAAGCCAGCTGTCAAGCGTGCGCGCCGCTCCGCCCGCAATGTGGTTGTGCATCGCGCTCCAAGTTGAGTCGGGCCCGGATATCCAAACCTGCACCGGAATTTTTCTTCTCACCAAAGCGGCCAACACTGCCTGATAGACAGTGTTTTGCCCATCGCCCGGACGCACCCCCGCTATCATCAGACGTGGCAAAGAGACATACGTCTTCACTTCATTGATTCTTTGGCTCATATTCTTTCCACATCTCCTTCTCTTCTCGCATAATCAGCCATGCTCGACAGCAAGTCAATCACATCGAGCGAGCCGCCCTCATTCGCAAGCGGAAGTCCATGTTTGTCAATCGTGAGCGCCGTCGCCCGACCCTTGGCAAACAATTTCAGATTGTTCTGCCATACATCGTCAGTCGACAGGCCCGCTTTGCGCAGCGCGTCAAGAAAACACAAGACACCTCCCGTTGAATCAAATGTCATATAGTCTGTCTGACGCAGGATTCTTTGCAATGACTCGCGATTGGGCAGTTCCGGCATGGTCTGATAGGCGGCGACATCCATGACATTGACGCCCGATGTCCGCAGTCCGGCCGACAGATCCGACACAGAGCGAGATCCACGAATTATAATGACTTGATCTTTCGTCTTCAACAAATTGCTCAAGCCTCTTCTCATCATCTCCGGGCTTTGCCGTTCGGGAACATAGTCCGCAGCGAAACCGACCGCGGTCAATTCTTCCGCCACGATTTGGTTGAGCGCGGCGAATCTTGTATGGTTTAATCTTCGCAGATCCGCGGAGATACGCGTGAGCGAGTCGCTCAGCGCTTTGACGCCATGGACCGAAGTCAGCACAATCCAAGAGCGTCGATTGATGAGACCTGTCGCCGGATTAAGTATTGCATTCATGGCCCGGTCGATCGCCTCGCTAAAGCGGCCATCCATTTTTGTTTTCAGCAAATCCATGACGACGGCGCGGCCTCCCAATGTTTCGACGCCTTCCAGCAACGGGATTCTGTCCGACGGCGCAGGACGTGAGAATACCAGAGCTACTGATTTACCCGACAAGGCGCCAACCGGAGGCCACCAGGATAAGCGACGGTTCGGCTGCACGGACGCTCCGACAATCAAGGTCGCGTCGGGTGGCATGTTTTCCGTGACAGCCAACTGCGCGATATTTGAAACAGCTCCATATATTGACCGTTGATCCGGCAGCGTCGAATGGCTGACGACCGTGGCCGGCGTGTCCGGTAAAATTCCCGCACGCGTCAGCTCCGCGACGATGTCCGGCAACTCGATCACCGCGTGATAAAAAATCAAAGTTTCATGCTTGCCCGCCGAAGACGAAAAATCGAGGTTTTGCATGTTTTTCGGCTTTCCTGTGAAAATATACAACCCTCCTTGTCGGTCAGACGGCTGCAGCGCGAAGCCCATATATGCCGGAACACTCGTCAGCTCGGTCACGCCGGGAACAATTTCATAGCGCACTCCGAATTTCTCAAGTTCCATCGCTTCAAAAAAACCGGGCTGGGTCAAGAGTGGATCACCTTCATATAGGCGCGCGATGGAGCGCCCCAGACGGGCCTCACGCAGCAAGACCTCCACCGGTGTCTCAGTCGGTCGGCTCATAAAATCATTGAGATCCGGTCCCAAATACAACCGTTCGCTGTTCGGACTCGCCAAAGTCAACACTGAATCCATTTTGCGACTGTCATAGATAATCACATCAGCGCTGTTTAATTTATCTCTTCCTCTCAATGTCATAAAATCCGCTCTGCCGGGACCGGCGCCGATCAAGGCCACCTGTCCCAGAAGTTGCTGCACACAGATTTCCAACAAAGCCGGGTCGGGCGCCAACGAATCTTCGCGGGTAACAGCGGCCTGCACGGACAGAGGGTCCGTCCGGTCACCCATTCCATTGAAAGCTCGTAAAAACAAGCGATTCTCCCTGACTTCACAGTGAGCGCCGACAGCATCATTGAACGGTTCACCCAAAGCTGTCTCGACCAGCATCTCAATCGCGAAACAGGCCCTGCTGATCGGATCGTCCAGCGCTGTCTCAAGCAACTCCGCCATGCCGGAACGGGCGCGCGGCACTCGAATACAGGCAATCCCCCTGCCGGTCGGAGGAATCATCAAATCGAGAGAAATGGGCTGATAGGTCAGATCATGTTTTGAGGGATTGAGGCGCACGATATCAGACGCAGCGACGAGTAAGGCGTCATATTCGCCATCGACCAGTTTATCCAGACGGTCCATGACATGGCCGCCGGTATAGCGATATCGCATATCCGGCATGAAACGATTCATTTGAAACCGTTGACGTTCGGAATAACAACCGATTGTCGATCCGGATGTTAATTCGGAGACACTCCTTCCCTGTCGCAGGACAATCAGATCTCTGCTATCCATTCGTGAGGTGTACGCCACGGTCCGAACGAATTCGTTGTCCGGAAGATGAATTTCTTCCAGACAGTTGATGGAAAAATCAATCTCTCCATCACGCAGAGCGATTTCCAAATCATCATAGAATACGCCGCGGTCGGTGAAACTGTGAAGCGGACTCAGTGAAAAACGATCAGCGGCGCACTTGATTGGTACCAGACGAAATCTCAGATCGTCAAAAAGCGGCTGCAGATTGGACAAAACCCATTTGCCAAGTGCGATACAAACATCCTGATCCCGCACTCCCGCGCGGACCTCAGAACGATTCACAGGCGCCCTTATATGCGCGGACCGTTTGGGCCGTCGCTGATTTCCCTTCATACCCACCTCTTAGACGCATCTTGTCTCACCCGCGCCCTGTTTTCAAACCATGCGATATCAATCACCGTCAAGCAAGACTCCGATCAGTACTCTATGCCATGGCGGGCCTCAATTTTTTTCTCATAAGGGTGGCGCACCATGCGAATCTCTGAAATATAATCGGCTAAATCGATCAGTTCCCGCGCCGGATCCCGGCCCGTCAACACAATCTCCACGCTCGGCGGACGCGCGGTCAATTCACGAGTCACCACATCCTTGTCGATCAAGTCTAAGTTGTACGCCGAGCACAGCTCATCGAACACCACCATTTCAAAACCTTCCCGCGCGCAGTTCATTCCCGCAATAAAATGGGCGTTGTTGCTCTCTTTCGCCTCCTCCAACTGCGTCTCGCTCATCTGCCAGGTAAAAAGATTCGTTGGTTTGCCTGAAATCACTTTCACCCCGGGCAATGTTCGCAAAATCTTTAATTCCGAGGAACTGCCATCCTTGTTGAGCTGGACAAAGCAAACTTTAAAGCCCGCGCCGGCGGCGCGGACCGCGGCGCCGACAGCGGCGGATGTCTTTCCCTTCCCATCTCCATGATAGAGTTGAATTAGACCTTTATGGTTCGCATTCACTGACATGTCATTCTCCTCACTGTGTCATTCCATACCATAGAATTTCCGATACAACGATTTGGCGAAATTATCCGTCATCCCACAGATATAATCCGTGACAAGTAAAATGCGCATATACAGTTGCTCGATCTCGCTCTTCCCCTCACTTTGGGAAAAATAGCTGGAACGATAATTGTCGGAAATCATCGCCATCATCCGCGGTTCCAACGATGTGCGAGGCTGTTCGGTTTTCCAATGGATCGCGGCGGGTAAAAATTTATCCAGCAGGCCTTTGATGATGCTGTTCGCGGCGATTTCCAAAGAGATAATTTGTTTGGAAGTGAAGACAAATTCCACCGCGATGTCTCCGAGCACACCGATCAAATGCTCGGCGGTGGTACCTTTAAACAAGTCACTCGACCATTCACCGTTCATGATCGCGTCATAATGATCACAAAAGGAACGGGTGGCTTCCTGTATCAGACTCGCCTGAACAAACACGATCCAGTTCTGGATGGCGTATAGATCCGGTTTATTGACTTTCTTATCTTTTGCCTCCGCTCTCTTTTGGTCTAAAATGTCACAGCGATAGAGGTAGTCCGCCTGTTCATCATGACTCATGACGTCCAGCCGGGGCGTGCTCATAAGGGCCTCCATCAACTGCCCATAAGTGAACCTTCCTTTAATATAGGCATCTTCGATATCCGCCGTGCGATATGCGATATCATCGGCCGCCTCCAGGAGGAAGGTCAAGGGATGGCGACAACCATTTGTGCCGGTGTGCGAACAGATCTCCGTGTACAATTTTATTTCAGTGTAAAAGTAACCGAATTTTTTATAACGCACGTCGGCATGATGGGGTTTCATTTCAAGAGAGGACACCGGGTATTTTATAATGGTGTTCAGCAAAGGCAGCGTCAGGTTCATGCCAAAATCATCTTTTAGAAAATGCAGCTTGCTCAGTAGACGGATCGCCTGGGCGTTCCCTTCAAAATTCAGCAGGTCCTGAATCATCTGTGGATGGAGCACTTCATTCAGCCTTTTGCCTCGATAACGCAGCAACGGAAGATTGATTTTAAACCAGTCACGGATCGATGTTTCTCCGTAATGCCCAAATGGCGGATTGCCGATATCGTGAATCAATCCGGCACAAAGCAACAGGTCACCCATTTCATGAGTCAACTCGCGAGTCAGAGAAGGATCCAATCCGCGGAAATAAATCTCCTGTGCGACTGTCTGTGACAAGGAGCGCGCCAAAGAGGATACCTCCAGCGAATGTGTAAGTCGGGTGCGGATGAAATCGCTTTGATCAAGTGGGAAAACCTGAGTCTTGTCCTGCAGGCGTCGAAAGGACGCGGAACCCACGATTCGGTGGTAGTCTTTCTCAAACTCATTGCGTGAGTCCGACACCGCCACACCGCTGCTGGGCCTTTGCCGAACGGAAGTCAGCAGACGGTTCCAATCCAAACGACGCTCGATCTGATTCATGCGAACCTCCCGTCCCCATGCCACCTCATGGACTCAACACTTCCAGATATTTTTCAAATGTGTTCATCGCGTAGTCGACAGGCTCACGCGAAGTCATATCCAAACCGGCACCGCGCAACACTTCAATCGGCGGCGCGCTGGAGCCCGCCTTTAAGAATCCGATGTATCGTTCCACCGCGGATTCACCCTCGTCCAAAATCATTTCAGAAAACATCGTGGCGGCACTAAATCCGGTGGCGTATTGGTAAACATAGTAATTATAATAAAAATGAGGTATGCGGCTCCATTCAAGTCGGATTTGTTTATTTTGTGATAAATCCGATCCGTAGTACCTCTGATTTAATTTATCATACTCTTCACTCAGGAAATCCGCTGTCAACGCGTCACCTTGTTGATCCGCCCGGTGGATCAAGTGCTCAAATTCGGCGAACTGAGTTTGGCGGAACACCGTTCCCTTGAATCCGTCAAGATAATGGGCGGAAACATAGTCACGTACGGACTGATCGGTCGCGTTGTCAAGCAAAAATCGGGTCAGCAAATTTTCATTCGTGGTGGAGGCGATCTCAGCCAGGAAAATCGGGTAGCTTGAATAGACATACGGCTGACTTGAGCGAGAATACCAGGAGTGGACACTATGACCGATTTCATGAATCAAAGTGTAGACCATATCCAATGTTTCCCGCCAATTCAGCAAAATATATGGATTTGTTCCATAAGTTCCACTGGAATATCCCCCGCTGGTCTTCCCAACTGTCTCGTAAACGTCGATCCAACGCTCATTGAAAGCCCGGTTCACGACGTTCATGTATTCGGTTCCCATCGGACGCAGCGCGTCAAGGACAAGGCAACGCGCATCTTCATAGGTGAATTTCAGATGGGTGTCCTGCGCCATTGGCACATACAGATCATAGCTATGAAAATCAGTCAGCCCGAGTCGCTCTTTTCGCAAAGCCACATAGCGGTGCAACAGATGCAGGTGTTCATTTACCGAAAGCACCAGATGATCGTACACTGATTCGGGAATTTCATTGTTGAACAGCGCCCTTTCTCTCGCCGAGGAAAAGCCTCGCATACCGGCAAGATAATTATGTGTCTGAATTTCACCACGCAAAGCGGTCGCGAGGGTGTTT
Source organism: uncultured Oscillospiraceae bacterium (assembly GCA_964487355.1). Classification (GTDB taxonomy): domain Bacteria; phylum Bacillota; class Clostridia; order Saccharofermentanales; family Fastidiosipilaceae; genus JAXGYX01. Next base: position 97,602 of record CAZAPS010000002.1, on the reverse strand, counting down.
TTAAATTGTTCATAGACACTATAATAAGACTCAAAACTATTTCGGCGAACTTCGCGGTCACGATCTTCCATCAATGATCCAAAGCGCCCATGGGTGATTTGAACCGTCTCACCCTTGCCATTTTTTACCGTTGGAAAAACAAAATCCGCATTGTTCAGCACACTGAAAAGTGTTGAGTTGTTGTCAAAAATCTGCCCGGCTTTCGCGAGCAAAGTCTCCTCTTTGTCAGAAAGTGTATACGGCTTGGAACGCCAGACATCTTTGAAATAACGCCGATACATTCGCAAATCAGGCTCATCTTTCATATACGATTCGACAAGCGATTCACTCAATCCGGTCAGTTCCGTCTTCATCCACGCCCAGGCTCCACTCAATTCCGCAAGCAGGCTTTCCGCGCGGGTCAGTTTCGCCGAGTTGATGTTGTCAGCTGTGTTTTCGTCATTTTTTAAATGAGCGTGGACATATAATTTACCGGCCATCTGCGAGATCTCTTCATGGCCGCGTATCGCCGCCAACAAGGTCCGCGCCGATTCCGCCAGTTTTCCCGCATAATCCGAACTTCGCGGAAGGGTCCGGCGCAGCTCTTCAAACGCCTCTTCCCAAGCGGCTTCGTCCGCGAAAATAGTGGTGAGGTCCCATTTCCAGCGGTCTTCAATGTCCTCTCTTTTCTGCGGATCACCGGTTTGGTTTTTAGCTATGTCAAAGTATCTGAATTGATCTTGTGAAATGGCTGACAATTGACCTGTAGTGTGATTAAAATGAAACATACTCTATACCTGATCTTTTCTATGTCCGCGATGAGAGAGAAATCACCGATTTGGCGGACAGTGGGAACGGAGATTTGATTGAATTATTTTTGGTTTTGGCAAGACGCTTTAATCGCGAGTGTCGTCCTCTCTCTGATCGTCATAGCGGTCGGTATGTTGACGCGCCTGCCTTTTCGTAGAAAACTTCTTTGGTCCGCTTTCGCCGGCTACCTGGTGTTGGTGTTTTTCCTAACAGCGCTGCCAATCGCTGTGACGGACAATTCTCTGAGTTGGCGCGATATCTGGAACAGCGCCGTGAAAACTCCATTTCGCCCTGTTTTACAGTCAGCCGAGATCGCCCTCCATTATCTATCTTCCGGATCATATGGACCACTAAAACGCTTTCTATTGAACACTGTGGGAAATCTCGCCATACTGACACCTTTTGCGTTTTTCGTGCGCATGCTGAGTGGAATTCGCTATCGCTATGTCTTGTTATCGTGTGTCGCCGCGAGCTTGTTCATCGAAGGCTCTCAGGCCGCGTTAAATAAATTTTGTGGCGTAAACAATCGAATTGTGGACATCAACGACATTATTTTAAATGTAGCCGGTTCCTTTCTTTGCTGCCTGGTGATGCGTCAGCTCACCCGGATCAAAGAAAGGCGCGCCCACCGCGCGGGGGTCTCATATACCGGGCGCGCTTCTCATTCAAAGTAAAATCTCTTGCCATATGTCCGGTTTGAATCCCAACAACACGGCATCGTCGGTGATCATGAGTGGTCGTTTGATCAGCATGCCATCGGAGGCCAACAGCTCCAGCTGTTCGGACTCACTCATCTCCGGCAGGCGTTTGCTCAATTTGAGTTCACGATATTTCATTCCGCTGGTATTGAAAAAACGTCTCAGCTTTAATTCACTTCTTTCATACAGTTGTCTAAGGTCATCGGCGCTCGGCGTCTCCTCGGTGATGCTTCGGGATATAAAATCCACTTCATTTTCTTCCAGCCATTTCAAGGCTTTTTTACAAGTGCCACATCGTTCATAACAGTAAATGATCGGTTTCATATCAATCTCATTTCTTTTTATTTGATTTATCGATGTCGTTTCCCGCGAAATCATCGAGATCGTCATTGGTTTGCTCCGTCGATTCCGTGGTGGATTTTCTATTACGCTTGACGAGGAAGCCAACCGCCAGCACGGCGATCGTCAGGGCGGTCAGCGCCAGCACGGAATATAAAATCGTCTCACCGGTCCGCGGCATGACTTTGACTGCTTGTTTCGAAGGTGAGACCGGCTTGTGTAATCCACCCTCTTCGTCCGCCGACAGCATAATTTTTCGGGGCGAGGGAACAATCAGTTTTTGGGTCGGCTGTTCGTCAGATTCCAAAGATTCCTTTGCGGTCGACTCCTTCATCTCTGCAAATGTTGTTTGCTGATCCGAATCAGTGTTTTTTAGCGCTGTCATTGGTTTGGATATCACCGCGAAACAACTAAAGTGATCGGACTCAAATACAATGTAGCCATTTTTAATTTGATGATCGATCACCTGTCGATTATCTGTGGTCAAATGATTGACTTCAAAATCCAATTGATCAAGATCGTCGATCAACGGAAGGCGCACTTCCACCGTGCCCGGCGGCAGCGTTTCCACGCCTTCTTTTTCAAGGTGGATGTCATAGAGCGCGTGGATGGTTTGATTCTCGTTGAGCAACACTGAGTACGGATCAAGGTCGCTCATCTCTTCGACAATCAAGGTATATCCCGCCAATCCCTTTCCGTAAACTAAAATACCCGTGCCCCGGTCATTTAATTCAGTTATCTCAGTTGAATCATCCTGTTTGATATCTTGATTGGTCAGCTGCTGTTCCAGCAAAGAGACGACTTTAGCGGTTGATCGGGAAATTTCATTGACCGTGGACGGCGTAGGCATAGTTGTCGTCGAGGTGATGACGTCTGAATCTGACGCCTCTGTGTTCTGCCGGCCCTCTTCACCCTTCACAGTCCCCGTTTCTTTCCGGCCGCTTTCCGTCGACAAATGATTCGTGGCGTCTTGAGGCTGATCGGATGGATCCACATCTCTCTTGTAATCAAACCAGGTCGTGTATCGATAGATGACCGAATCCCCCGACTCGTTTTCGAACCCTGAAATTCGGACATCATACGACGCCCCTTGCTTACCCCTATATATATCCTTATCTTTTATCGCTATTTTCTCGATCACCTCATCTGCCGGTTGATACTGATAAATCATTCGATCCCAATATTTAATCGGTTTGACTGTCTGAACAACCTCGTCGTCAATGATGATCTCAACTTGCGGATCAATGGCGCGGTGCCCTTCCTTCAACTCAAAATGCCATTGAGCCGTCTCCACATCCTCAGCATTGATCTCGCGCAAAATAAACGCTTCAGAAGGAAATATACCCGGTGTAGGATAAGACGCCAGGTCAGGTACGACATCTTCCGCCTCTTTCTCGCCGGAACGATGGGAACGCAACACCGAATAAGCCGCGTTAAATGATTTATCATTTAAATTCAATGTGTTTATCGCGACACCCATCGACCAAGAGGTCACTTTTGGATCCAAAATAGTCATTCGATGACCGATATCATTGTTACTATAAAGATCATCTATCCAACCACTCACCGAATTGACCAAAAAATCATTATATAATTTATTGATATTGGTGGCTTCCATGCTGACATTTTCCAGATATGAATTCGGTGACTGACGAAACGAGATAGGCGTCAAAAACTCTGTGGTCAACACCGGATGCTCGCCCTCCAGCCGATCGACATCGTGAGCGATCGTGCCCGCCGCGGCTTGCGCCGCCGCCCAATGTCCGCTATTTTCCATCGCGTCATCGTTGAGCTCACTTACCGGACGCAACCCGTATAATTCACGAAAATAATTCAATTGGCGAAGTGTGTCCGCAATTACTTCATCTTTCAGTATGCCACCTACAACCTGTTCGTCATTGATCACAGGTTCTAAGCCCTCTTTAAAAATAGGCTGATCATAATCAAATTCGATTTGATACTTTTGTTTGAGTCTAAGTAGCGACTCCGGAGTTTGATCATAATATGAGGTTACATCGATCTGTGTCAGCGCGTTCACATTTCGAGCGCCCACGACATTCCAACACAATACCAGTGTCATGAGCAAAGCCAACACCAAACGTCCAATCTTTTTGTTTGACGGTCTCATCCTTTACCTCTTTAGCATCAATTTATGGATAATCATTATAAATTATTTTATTATATCCAAAATATAACTCAAAACCGAATTTACATACTGCTCACTGTCATATTTATATTGAGTATAATAAGACTTGCTCTAAAATAACACAGAATCGTATATGCACATATATTATTCTGATCTGATAATATATATATACTTTACGGTTTGCAAAACCGGTCAGGAAGGAATACAAATGCAGTCAGCCATGAACCCGGCCGATGTCTCGGTCGACGAGATTTGGAAAAAAGTGTTGCTGTCTCTTGAAAAAGAGACAACGGAAATTACCATGAATACTTGGATGCGTCCACTAAAGCCGGTGCGGATCGATGATTCAGCGCTGATTTTATTGGCGCCTTCGGCTTTTCATGTGAATTTCACCGAGAACTATCATTCATTGATTCAAAACACACTAAATTCCGTCGTGCCGATCGGACTGAACATTCGCATAATTTCTGACATGACAGAAATCGAACCAACCGGTCCCCAAAGCCAACCGCTCTCAGTTCATCCCAACTTTATGACAGAGAACAAAGGCGACGAAGCTGAAGAGTCCAATGATTCCATTTTTCAACATTACACATTTGACACCTTCGTCGTCGGTGGAGGAAATCGATTCGCGCACGCGGCCTGTGTCGCCGTCGCCGATCAGCAAGGTGGATCTAGCTACAACCCGTTGTTTCTCTACGGAGGCTCAGGTTTGGGAAAAACTCATTTGATGCACGCGATTGGCAACCACGTCCGAAAAAATTTTCCGACTAAAAAGCTGATCTATGTTCAGAGCGAACGATTTTTAAATGAATTCATCGACACCATCGGCAAAAAAAATTACACTGAATTTCGCAATAAATATCGAAATTGCGATTTGTTGCTGATTGATGACATTCAATTCATCGAAGGAAAAGAAAGCACTCAAATCGAATTTTTTCATACCTTCAACGCTTTGTACGAGGCCGGAAACAACATTGTCATGACTTGTGACAAACCACCGGGGAACTTGTCCTTCCTTGAGGAACGACTGCGTACCCGTTTTGCCAGCGGACTCATAGTTGACATACAACCGCCGGATTATGAAACCCGAGTCGCCATATTAAATCAACGCTCCAGGGAGAAAAATATTCATTTTCCGACCGATGTCATTGAATATATAGCCGGTAATATCTCCTCGAACATACGTGAGCTGGAGGGTGCCTTCAACACAGTCACCGCCTTCGCGATGTTGTCGGGTGAGATCAATCTGCAAATCGCCATGGCCGCGCTGAAAGATGTGATCAGTCAAAATCCAAAGAACAAACTTGATGAACAGACAATCATTGAAGTGGTCAGCGCTTTTTACAATATCACTGTCGATGACATCAAATCAAAACGACGCAACAATGAAATCGCCTATCCCAGGCAGGTGGCAATGTTTCTATTGCGCACAGTTTTGAATTTGACTTTCGAGCAGATCGCGAAAATATTTGGGAATCATTACAGCACCGTGATACACGGATGTGAAAAAATTGAAAAATTGCGAAAGGATGACGACAAAAGCAGGCGTGAAATCGAAACATTGCTCAAATCCATCCAGGTTGAATGACGGCCACAGACTGTCCAACTTCCTCAGTTTTCCATAATATTTTGCTCATTTGAGGAGAATCGGTTGTGCGTTCATTGTTGATTAAATTATCGTCCACATTGTCCGCAAACAATCCACAATCAAACTGACAATCCGGAGCAAGGTTATGCACAGCTGATTTGCCTGAAACATATGACTATTTACGGTTTTTCCATATCTTCCACACTCTATAATAATAGGAGTGATAAAAAAATATGAATTAAGAAATAATATAGGCAACCATCGAAGATCATTTTGGCGAGGTAACAACATGAAATTGATTTGTTCACAACATGAACTGACTACCGGTATAACCAACGCGTCCAAAGCCGCGGCGATTCGTTCGCCTATGCCAATTTTGGATGGCATTCTCTTTGAAGCGACCGATCAGATCAAACTTACAGGCTACAACATGGAAATTGGCGTCGAATGTTTGGTTCCCGCGGAAGTTCAAAAGCCCGGGAGTGTGGTCTTGAATGCGCGGATGTTCAATGAGATTGTGCGCAAACTGCCCGAAGAGATGATTTCCATTGAGATGGATGAGAATGAGACGGTTGTGATCCAATCCGGTAAAAGTGTCTTCAAAATTAAAGGCAGAGAGGCCACGACTTTTCCAAAACTGCCGGAAGTCGCGGTGGACAGCCAATTGACGATGAAGCAAAAATCATTGAAAACAATGATTCGGCGCACGATCTTTTCAGTCAGCACCGATGAGGCGAGGCGCAACCTAAATGGTTGTCTGCTACAATGCTCGGGTAATCGTATGATCATGGTGGCGATTGACGGTTTTCGTCTGGCCATGTGCACCGAAACGAGCGAAAATGAGCTGCCCGACCTCGAATTCATCATTCATGGCAAAGCCTTGCGCGAGGTCCAGGCCATTCTCTCGGATGGCGACGAGGATGTGACGATTTACAACACACAAAATCATATACTATTCAATTTTGGTGATGTGAAGCTGGTTTCGCGTCTGATTCAAGGGGAATACATGAATTATAAAAGTATCATCCCCACTTCCGAGCAGACCAATATTCAACTGAACACCCATGAACTGTTTCAATCGATTGAACGTGCCATGTTGATCGTGTCAGCGGAGGAACAACGCTTTCCGGTCAGCCTGTCCACAGTGGATCAGACCTTGATGGTTGACGCGGTCACCACTAATGGTGTATTGCATGACGAGATATCGGTCGATATGCAGGGACAGCCGATTGATATCAACTTCTATCCGCGCTATTTTTATGACGCTTTGCGTGTGATTGACGATGAACAGATATCCATTTCGTTTAATGGAAACATTGGCCCTTGTCTGATTCGTCCCCTTGATTCGGACCAATTCACTTATTTGTTGTTGCCACTTAGAAAGTGATCCACCATAGCAATGATTGCGCATTCCGTCGAAGTTGAAAATTTTCGTAATTACGCCTCGTTGAATCTTTCTTTTCAGCCAGGCGTAAATGTTTTATTTGGCGAAAATGGCCAAGGGAAAACAAATATTTTAGAGGCGATCTATTTATGCACCTGCGCCTCTTCTCATCGCACATCCAAGGATAAAGAATTGATACGCCGCGGTGAGCGTGATTATCGAGTCGCACTTGATTTTGAGAATGATAAAGGATATACGCAACGGATTGAAATTCAATATTTGGAAGCGATCCCGTCAAATCCGCAACGCCAAAAAAATCAACGATTGATCCGGCACAATGGCTTGAGACTGGAGCGGGTCGGCCATCTGATGGGTTTGTTCAACGCGGTGATCTTCGCACCTGAGGATTTGCGCATGGTGAAAGATGGACCACAAAATAGGCGGCGTTTTTTGGATCTGCTCATTTCACAAATCAAGCCGACTTATTTTTCACTTTTGCAGCAGTTCAATCTGATTTTGCTGCAGAGAAATACATTGTTGAAACGATTGAGAGAAAATAATCTCTGCGCCCCTTCCGCGAAGACTGATCCTTTTGATCTGAACGCGGTTGAACTGGACACTTGGGATGAGTCACTGGCGACTGTGGCTGCCGAAATCATTGAGATTCGCCACTTTTATGTCGAACAGTTGTCGAAGCACGCCACAAAATACCATGCGAATATTGTAAATGGAATTGAAAAATTGAAAGTCAGATATCAGACGATCAGCGGACTTTCTTTTGATAATGAGAACAGCGTGGAAAATAACAAAGATAAGATTTTCTCTTTATTACAAGAGTCACGAGACGATGACATTCGGCGAGGCATCACGAGTCACGGGCCACACCGTGATGATTTGATCATCAAGCTGAATGGAATGTCACTGCGAGTTTATGGATCTCAAGGTCAACAGCGCACCTCTGTGCTTTCTTTGAAAATGGCGGAATTGAAATTGATCGAGGAGGCCACTCGAAATAGGCCACTCTTGCTGTTGGACGATGTGATGTCGGAATTGGATCAGGGTAGGCGGGAAAATCTGGTCAACAGCATTCGTGATTACCAGGTGATCATCACCTGCACCGAAGCTGAGATGGTTGACAGTCAAATGCGAGAGATTGAATCCGTCATGCCAATCACTTATTATCACGTTCAGAACCAACATGTAGGTCTTTTCTCTGAAGATATATGAATATGATATAATATATTGTATGTATGTACACATTGGCGGAACCTGTTCTGTATCGGATAAGATCATTGTCGGCATTTTTAGTTTTGAGACATCTACATCCAGAGGGACAGTCAGAATAACCCGTGAATTTCTCAAAAGAATGGAACAAAACAATCAGGTAACGGTTCTTACCGATGATCTGCCTAAGTCCTTTGTCGTCACACTGGATGGTGTCTATCTGTCGCCCGTGTCCACGACTACTTTGCGCCAAAGGCTGGCTAGAAATGATGAATACGTAGGTAAATTGAATGAATCAAAATGAAAAAGAATTTGATTTTTTAAACCTTTCCGATGATCAGGAAAGTGATAGTGGGGAACAGACTGATTTGCAGGAAATGAGTCCGTTTAATGAGGCTGAAAATCCCAAAGCGCTGCTCGACGGTGATTTTGTCGAGGAGCTGATTGATGTGTCAAATCAGGATTTGTTTGACACAACGAACACCTCTGCGTACACCGAAGGCGATATTCAGGTTTTGGAAGGCTTGGACGCGGTTCGCAAGAGGCCGGGCATGTATATTGGAGACACAACCTCGCGTGGCCTTCATCATCTTGTTTATGAGATCGTGGCGAATTCGGTGGACGAGGCGATCGCCGGTCGTTGTGATCGCATCGACATTATTTTGAATCCCGATGGCTCGGTCACGATTTCCGACGACGGCAGCGGCATTCCGGTTGGCGAGCATCCAAAGATAGGTATTCCCACGGTTGAAGTCGTCCATACTTTTTTACATGCGGGTGGAAAGTTTGGTGGCGGCGCGTATTCTGTTTCCGGAGGCTTGCATGGTGTTGGCGCCTCGGTTGTCAACGCCCTGTCAGCTTGGATGGAAGTTGATGTGAAGCGTGAGGGCAATCTGTTTCGTATCGGCTTTGAACAAGGCAAGACAACTTCTCCGTTGCAGCTTGTCGGTCAGGTTCATCCGGACGATACCGGAACACGCACGACTTTTATGCCTGATCCTGATATTTTTCCGGAAATTGAATTTGATTACGATTTAATGTTGAGCCGATATCGAGAAATGGCCTTTTTGAATAAAGAAGTTTCAATCAAACTGATTGACGATCGACCTGAGGAAGAACCGATCACCACTTTGCTGCACTACAGCGGCGGTATTGTCTCATTTGTCGAATATATCAACCAACACAAGGATCCTATATTCAAAGATCCGATCTATATCGCAAGTCGGGTCGATGATACCTTTGTGGAAGTGGCTATTCAGTACAATAGTTCCTATAATGAGAACGTTTATTCCTATGCGAACAATATAGCCACCGTTGAGGGCGGGTCTCATCTGACAGGTTTTCGAGCGGCGTTGACCCGTGTAATCAATGATTACGCGCGGAACACGGGCATGCTCAAGGAAAATGAAAAGAATTTTTCCGGTGAGGATGTGCGAGAGGGAATTTGCGCGATTATCAGCGTTAAGTTACCTGAACCACAATTTGAAGGTCAGACCAAAACAAAATTGGGTAATGCTGAGATTCGCACAATTGTGGAATCAGCTGTGAATGAAAAGCTGTCCGCCTATATGGTGGAGAATCCACTAATTGCTAAACTGATTATTGACAAATGTCTTTTGGCGTACCGCGCCAGAGACGCGGCCAAGCGGGCGCGTGATCTTTCCCGGCGCCGTGACACGTTTGACACGATCACCCTCCCCGGCAAACTTGCGGATTGTCAAATGAACGATCCCGAGCTGGCTGAGATATTTATTGTTGAGGGTGACTCTGCCGGCGGAACCGCCAAAGGTGGACGTGAACGTCGTTATCAGGCGATTTTGCCTCTCTGGGGTAAAATGTTGAATGTCGAACGTGCGCGCGTTGATCGAGTTTATAACAATGACAAACTGTCACCGATTATTATGGCTTTGGGCGCGGGCATTGGCGAAGATTTCGATATATCTAAATTGAGATATCATAAAGTGATTATCATGGCTGACGCCGATGTCGACGGATCGCATATTCGCACACTGTTGCTTACCTTTTTCTATCGCCATATGAAACCACTTGTTGAAAATGGACATGTATATATTGCCGCCGCTCCTCTTTACCGAGTCTATATGGGTCAAAAATCATTTTTCGCCTACGATGAGCAGGATGTCGAAAGAATTAAATCTGAACAGGGGTGGGAAAATCCGAAACTACAGCGCTATAAAGGTCTCGGAGAAATGAGTGCGAATGAATTGTGGCACACCACAATGGATCCGAAAACCAGAAAACTGATGCGTGTCGATATCGGAGATTTCAAAGCGGCCGATGAGACGTTTAGCCTGCTGATGGGCGAACAAGTTGAACCGAGACGCAACTTCATTCAAAAGAATGCAAAATTAGCTCATTTGGACTATTAAGCAAATTCATATTATTGATAATAAACCAACTTAAACCTGTCATCTCACAAATGGCGGGTTTTTAGTTTTCAAATATTTTAAATGTTTCACATGAAACATCGGCCGGAATCGTGATAGAATTGATTATCAGAAAATCTCAAGTACTGATTGGAGAATGGTATGGCAATTAAGTTGGCTTTGGTCAACCAAAAAGGCGGTGTTGGAAAAACAACGACTTGCATCAATATGGCTTCATGCTTGGCGATGCGAGGACAACGGGTTTTGTTGGTGGATTTAGATCCCCAAGGAAATGCCACGAGTGGACTTGGTTTTGACAAAAACGCGCCGGGATTGACGACTTATGATGTGTTGATCAATCAAGTTTCAATTAATGATGTTCAACGTGAAACAATTCAATCAAATTTATATCTTTGCCCGGGCACCATTGATTTAGCCGGTGCGGAAATTGAAATGGTATCGATGGAACAGCGTGAATCAGTGTTAAAGCGGTCGCTGAATGATTTGGAACAATCATTTGACTACATATTGATCGATTCGCCTCCCTCTCTAGGTATTTTGACTTTGAATGCGTTGACGGCCTGTGATGGCGCCATTGTCCCCATTCAAGGTGAATACTATGCGTTGGAGGGTGTTTCACAATTGATGGACACAATTGGTTTAGTGAAAGCGGGATTAAATCCGGATCTTGATATCTTTGGTGTGGTGCTAACCATGTATGACTCAAGAATTCAATTGGCGAACCAGGTCAACGAGGAGGTGCGCAATTATTTTGGTGATAAAGTCTTTGAAACAATCATTCCTCGAAATGTTCGATTGAGCGAAGCGCCCAGTTACGGACAGCCGATCAATATTTACGACAAAAAATCAAAAGGTGGAGAAGCGTATCATAATCTGGCCAGAGAAGTGATGGCAAGAGTCAGAAAGGAGTTTGTCGATGGCGTCGCCTAAACAAAAAGGGTTGGGACGTGGTTTGGGAGCCTTGTTGTCAGCTGCCACACCGGAAACTAAGTTGGAAGAGCAGGAAAGTGGCGATCGTTCGGTCGAAACGATTGAGTCGACCGAGCAAAAAGATAGTAATCAGCGGCTTGGACTTGATATCGGTGCCGAGCGGCTGCCGGGTGATGTCATTTTGGAGTTGCCAGTTGATGATGTATATCCAAATATGGAACAACCTCGTAAACGTTTTTTAAAAGAAGAATTAGAGTCTTTAGCTGAGTCAATCAGAGAAACAGGTGTCATCATCCCAATTATCGTGACCAAAACGGAATCCGGTTATCAGATTGTCGCTGGAGAACGTAGGTGGCGCGCTTCAAAATTAGCGGACAAATCAACCATACCGGCAATTGTGCGTGAGCTCAATGAATTACAGGTGTTGCAGCAGGCTTTGATCGAAAACATTCAACGGCAAGACCTCAATCCATTGGAAGAAGCAGAATCATTAAAAAGACTCATAGATGAGTATTCCATGAAGCAAGAAGAAGTGTCGAAACTTGTGGGCCGGAGCCGTCCCGCAATCGCCAACATTCTTCGTTTATTGAATTTGTCGCCGAAAGTCAAACAAATGTTGCTGGATGAAGATCTGTCAGCCGGCCATGCCAGGGCTTTGTTGCCAATCATTGACGATGAGAAGCAATTCGAGGCCGCGAATCAGATCAAACGCCGTTCAATGAGTGTGCGTGACACCGAAAAAATGGTCAAACAGCTATTAAAAGAACCCACTCCGGCTCCCGTACAAACAATTCCCGACCGGGCGGTCGAGCTGAGCATAAAATCGGTTGAGGATCGCTGCGCCAAAGCGCTTGGGACAAAAGTTCGTTTGAAAGATAGAAATAACAAAGGTACGATCATGATCGAATACTTTTCTAATGAAGACCTTGATCGGATTATTGAAATATTTGAAGCGAGAGGATAAGCTTGGCTTCTATATATTTATAGAAACTATATTAATGATATAAAGGAAATAATTGATCCATGAGTGAGCAAAAAGAATATGTCTGCGTAAATTGCGATGGGCGCTTTAACGCGGATCCGGCGGCGGAAAAGATATTTTGCGTGCACTGCGGCGCTTTTCAAGCAGAACGTGTGGAACCCAAGCTGTCTTTTGATGAGCATATGTCCAAACTGTTGACGGACTATGTTCAGTTGACCGACGGAGAGGAACGGCGTCTATTTCTGGAGCGAAATTTAAGTCAGCAAACACCTGAGCAAACGGACATGAACCGTCTGCGTCAAATGCAAGATCTATGGTCCATGCGCTATCGTAAATCGCCGATAAAAGAGATGCGTTGGGCGGACAACTGGCTGGGTGAGCTTCAGACATGGTTGACTTTTTCCCGCACAAGTAATCCAAAATCGCACCAACGCAAAGGTGTGCGCAGTCTGGAACAGTTTTTTAACAATAAAAAACTACTTAAAGCCCTTGAAATCGCACGTATACCCCATTCTTTGCCGACCGACCGTTCAGATCCGGCATATGAGCCCGCATATACATTGTATTATGAGCTATTGAATCTCATTTATCTTTATGTAGGGCTTTGTATGAAGGACAAAAACTATGGCTCGATTATCTTAGGTATTGGAAGGAAAAAAGATTCCACAATCGCTTCGAAAATTTCTGATGACTTTGTCGAATTTCAAATGAATCTTCTTTCACAGGGGCCGGACGGCAAGGAAGGGCACGGAATTTTGATAAAGGCGTTGCTGGATGGATATCGAATGTATTTTGACAAAAGCTTTACATTGGAGTATTAATCGTTTGTGACGTAATTTTAAACCTTGATCGTTAAGTTAAACCATTTATGTATCTTGTGTATAATATAGAATAATTTTGCCCTGTCTCGCCGCCTTCCGCGACGGTTCCGAGGCGTGTATATTAGGAGATTTCATGAAAAACGAAGAAAAAAACCTTGATAAAGTTTCACTACGCCGCCAGAAGACAGAAAAACGTCTGGAAGCGATGAAAGCTAAGGATGGATCCAAGAAACCGATTCGCACAGGCAGCCGCTTCGGCAGAGTTTTGTTTCCGATCACGGTGGTGGCTTTGGCACTGGTGCTTGCCGTCTGGGTGTTGTTCGCTGTCGGCGTGCCTCAGAGAATCGCCCGGCCGCTCTCAATTGGTGAGAATAAAGTCGGCACCGTCGAATACAACTATTATTACGCGAACAACCTAAGCCAATTCGCCTCGATGGGCCTGATACCGCAAACTGTCACGGGACAATATGATTTGACGCAAAAGGCCGGTTTTTCAGACTCCGACGAGACATGGGGTGAAGTCATCAATCGATTGACACGGGAGACCATTCAGGATACTTACATTCGTGTTGATCAGGCGAAACTAAATGACATCAAACTAAACGAGGAGAATCAGCAGCGGGTGGAGGATACCATTCTCAAGACGATTGAAGAAAACGGTACCGAAATCGACGCGAATAATTTGTTGGTTGAACAATATGGCGTTGGCGCCAATCTGGAAATTCTAAGCGAAATCATGGAACGGGCACTGTTGGCGTCGCAGTTTGGCGAGGAATATCCGCAGACCTACGACATCTTAGAAGATGATGTTGATTCCTATTATAAAGAAAATATGAATGATTTTGACACAGTCAGTTTTCGTTCCCATATCTTTGTGCTACCTAAAAATTCGGCGGATGATGAAGAACTGACAGATGAGCAGATTGAGACCGCCCGTGAGGAGCTAAAAGAAAAAGTCACAGAAATGTACGACGAAATCACAGATGAGGAATCCTTTGTTGATTTGCTGCCGGAGTATGTGTCTGAAGATGAGGTTGAAAAATATACCGACGAGCCGGACAGTACTTTGCAGACGGTGAAGAAAAACGCGATAGTCGACAAAGACATGGCTGAGTGGCTGTTTGAAGAGCGCGAGACCGGTGACAAAAACTTACTTGAAGGAAGTAACAACAATTTCACGGTTGTCTATTTTATCTCACGGCAGAAAAATGAGATTTATCTGCCCACGGTCAGGCACATCCTGTTTGAGGCTAAGCGTGACGAGGCGACAGATAAGGAAAAAGCAGCCGCCAAAAAACAGGCGGAAGAGGTTTTAAGCAAGATCAGCTCAAGTGAGGATATGGAGAAAATCGGAGATGAGCTGGTGGAAAGCGGCGAGGCCGCCGAATCCACTCTATTCAGCGATGTCGCGTACGGTCAGATGGTTGATGAGTTCAACGATTGGATCTTTGACACTTCACGAAAAAATGAAGACACGGATATCGTGGAGAGTAAATACGGTTATCATGTGATGTTTTTTGAAAGCTTTGCCGATGATCCGGTCTGGTATCAGGATGTCGAGCGCAAGTTGCGCAAAGATGAGTTTGACGCCGAAATGGAATCATTGAAAGAAAAGTCTGAGTATGAGGTGACTGAAAGTAAATTTGGCATGAAGTATATCAGACAATATTAAATTGGTTTGACGGGCTATGCCTAATCACGTTAACGCGTGAATTAAGATAAACTCAATTATCAGAAAGAAGTGAACGGATCCTCGGCATCGCCAATCGTTCACTTCTTTTTTAGTGAAAATAAAATCATTATTGACAAAATTAACCAATTTTTTGCGCCATATCACAAAATTTCGTTAAAATGTGGAATTGTTCTTGACAAACCAATACATTTATACTTTTCGATTGATTTGATCAACCTCAAATGATAGTATCAATAAGCTTGTTAAAGTGAGAAATAGCTGAATTTGAGGTGGTTTGAATGGCGTATCCCCATCCTGTTAAATTGGGCAGAAGTGAGCGCATGTCGTATTCGAGTATTAAAGATATCATCGACATGCCAAATTTGGTAGAGATCCAAAAAAATTCCTATCAATGGTTTTTAGATTCCGGACTCCAGGAAGTTCTGGACGACATTTCGCCCTTGATGGATTACTCAGGGGACTTGAAACTTTCTTTTGTGGGTAAAGAATTCGATATTGAACATCCCACCTATCCGATCGCTGAATGTAGAGAGAGAGACGCGAATTTCGCGGCTCCTTTGCGCGTTAAGGTGCGTTTGGAAAAAGGTGAGGAGGATGTGGTCGAACAGCAGGTCTATATAGGCGAATTTCCGATCATGACCGACACCGGGACGTTCATCATCAACGGAGCGGAGCGAGTGATCATCTCGCAGCTTGTTCGCTCGCCGGGCGCGTACTACACACAGGGTGTGGACGCGAAGACGGATAAAACAATTTATTTTTCTCAGCTGATCCCCAATCGAGGGGCCTGGATTGAATATGAAACCGACGCGAATGAAATTGTTTCGATTCGTGTCGATCGCGCGCGTAAATTTCCCTTGACGATTTTTTTGCGCTCGTTGGGCTTTAGCACAAATCAGGAGATCATCGATACTTTTGGTGAGGACCGCAGACTGCTCGCCACACTTGAGAAAGATCCCTGTCGCAATCGCGAGGAGGGCTTGCAGGAACTCTATCGCAAGCTGCGTCCCGGTGAGCCGGTATCCGTCGAAGGTGCCGAGACACTGCTAAACAATATGTTCTTTGACGCCCGGCGTTACGATCTGGCGAAGGTCGGTATTTTTAAGCTGAATAAAAAATTCGCGCTGCATACTCGTTTGGTCGGTCACCGCGCGGCGGAAACGGTCATCAGCCCCGAAGGCGAGCTGCTTGTCGAGGCGGGCACCTTGATTTCCGCTGAGATAGCCCGGGAAATTCAAATGCATGGGGTCAATCGAGTTGCGATCAACCCGATTCACACAGTCGGAGACACCGTGCATGAATCCACCGATGTCGTTCAAGTCATCGGCAACGCCCGGGTAGAGACGTTGGATTTTCTTGTCAACATCTACGGAGAAGAGTCGTTGGACGGTCTGAATCCCGAGGCATGCGGTGTGACCGAAATGGTACGGACAGGTGTGTTGCGCGAGATCATCGCGGAGGTGGACGCCGAATTGGAGCAAACTCCTTCCGGTGATTTGGTCAAATTGTTGTCGGACAAGCTGTCCAGGCGCCGCTATGACTTGGCGCCTAAACATCTGACAGTGGAGGACATTGTCGCTTCAGTCAGTTATATGCTGGGTCTGTTTCACCATGTCGGTGATATAGATGATATCGATCATCTCGGCAATCGCCGCGTCCGCTCGGTTGGCGAATTGCTGCAAAACCAGGTGCGTGTCGGATTTGCCCGTATGGAACGCGTGGTCCGCGAGAGAATGGGTTCGGTCGCCGACATCACCACGGTCACGCCACAGATGCTGGTTAACACCAGACCTGTCAGCGCGGCGATTAAAGAGTTTTTTGGATCTTCTCAGCTTTCACAATTTATGGATCAACCCAATCCGTTGGCTGAGCTGACTCATAAGCGTAGACTGTCCGCTCTTGGACCGGGTGGTTTGAGCAGAGACCGCGCCAACTTTGAAGTGCGTGATGTCCACACCTCACATTATGGCCGCATGTGTCCGATTGAGACGCCGGAGGGACCAAACATCGGGTTGATCAACTCACTTGCGACTTACGCGAAAGTGAATAAATATGGTTTCATCGAAACGCCATACCGAGTTTACGACAAAGAAAACGAGCGAGTGACCGATGAGGTTGTCTATCTATCCGCCGACACGGAGGACTATTACTATATCGCTCAGGCGAACGAACCGCTCGACGAGAACAATCAGTTTGTCGCGAGAAAGGTCACCTGCCGCTGGCTGGATAAATTTCTTGAGGTGGAACACGACAAAGTCGATTTGATGGACGTGTCGCCGAAACAACAGGTTTCCGTCGCGACCTCCCTTATTCCTTTTTTGGGCAACGATGACGCGAACCGAGCTCTGATGGGCTCGAACATGCAGCGTCAGGCTGTTCCACTGATCCGCACCGAATCGCCGATCATCGGTACCGGCATGGAGTACCACGCCGCGAAGGATTCCGGTGTCTGTGTGATCGCCAAACATGATGGCGAGGTGTCATTCGTCGCGTCCGACAAGATTGTGGTCGCCACCGGACCGACCAGCTCCGACTCTTATGAACTGATTAAATACCAACGTTCAAACCAAAGCACTTGTATCAATCAGCGTCCTCTGGTCAAAGTTGGCGACACGGTTCAAAAAGGTGAGATTTTGGCGGATGGGCCTTCGACCGACAACGGAGAGTTGGCGCTCGGAAAGAACGCGCTGATCGGATTTTTGAGCTGGGAAGGCTACAACTACGAAGACGCCGTGCTGATCAATGAGCGCCTGGTGCGCGATGATGTCTATACCTCGATTCACATCGTGGAGTACGAGTGCGAGGCGCGTGACACAAAACTTGGTCCGGAAGAGATTACCCGTGAAATCCCCAACGTTGGTGACGACGCGATGAAAGATCTCGACGACCGCGGCATCATTCGAATCGGCGCTGAAGTGCACGCGGGCGACATCCTGGTTGGTAAGGTCACGCCGAAAGGTGAGACTGAGATGACGCCGGAAGAGCGCCTGTATCGTGCGATCTTTGGCGAGAAAGTTCGTGAGGTGCGCGACACCTCGGTGCGAGTGCCACATGGAGAATATGGCATTGTGGTGGATATCAAAGAATTCAACCGCGACAATGATGATGATTTGAAACATGGCGTGAACCGTCTGGTACGAGTCTATATCGCGCAGAAACGAAAAATATCGGTTGGCGATAAAATGGCCGGACGCCACGGCAACAAGGGTGTGGTCTCCCGTATATTACCCGAAGAGGATATGCCTTTCCTACCGGACGGAACCCCTCTCGATATTGTCCTGAATCCGCTTGGTGTGCCTTCACGTATGAACATCGGGCAGTTGCTTGAGGTTCACCTGGGCAGAGCCTGCCGCGCGCTCGGCTGGAAAGTCGCGACGCCGGTCTTTGATGGCGCGACCGAGGTGGATGTGCGCGAGGCGTTTCAGTCCGCCGACATCGATGACGACGGAAAAGTCGTGCTGTTCGATGGCCGCACGGGCGAAGCGTTTGAAAATCGCTCCACAGTGGGGATCATGTACTACCTTAAACTGCACCATCTTGTTGATGACAAGATTCATGCCCGTTCTATCGGACCTTACTCACTGGTCACACAACAGCCGCTTGGCGGCAAAGCCCAATTTGGCGGACAGCGGTTTGGTGAGATGGAAGTGTGGGCGCTGCAGGCTTATGGCGCGTCATACACACTGCGTGAAATTTTGACGGTTAAATCGGACGACATCACCGGACGCACCAAGACATATGAGGCGATCGTCAAAGGTGAGAATATTCCCGACACGGGCGTGCCCGAATCCTTCAAAGTCCTGGTCAAAGAGATGCAAAGCCTGTGTCTGGATGTCCAGATCTTTTCTGAGGATGACGATGTCATCGAGATCAAGGAATCTTCAGAAGAAGGGGTCGACGTTCCCGAATATGACAAGAACGCGATGGGTGAATACGGAAGCGACGATGACGGTCTCTCGGAAAAAGGCTTGGCCCACTCCGGCTTTAGCACCGGTGAGCTTGACGAGACAGGTGGCGTTCTGGTTGACGCGGAGGTCACCTCCACTGAGGAAGCGTTTTGATCAGCGCGGAAGGAGTCAATAAATCGATGTCAGAGATGAACAATATTAAATCAATCCAAATTGGTCTGGCCGCTCCGGAAAAAATCAAGGAGTGGTCCCATGGTGAGGTGAAAAAACCTGAGACCATAAACTACCGCACATTGAAACCTGAACGCGACGGTCTGTTTTGCGAACGGATTTTTGGTCCGACAAAGGACTGGGAATGTCATTGCGGTAAATATAAGAAAATTCGTTACAAAGGCATCATCTGCGATCGCTGTGGTGTCGAGGTGACAAGATCCAAAGTTCGGCGGGAGCGGATGGGACATATCGAACTGGCCAGCCCGGTTTCTCACATATGGTATTTTAGAGGCATTCCATCCCGAATGGGCCTGATTTTGGACATGTCTCCGCGCAATCTGGAGAAAGTGCTTTACTTCGCCAGCTATATTGTGCTGGATCCCGGAGAGACGAACTTAGTATACAAACAATTACTGACCGATTTTGAATATCGTCAGACCGAAAAGGAATTCGGCCGAAACAGCTTCCGCGCCGGAATGGGCGCCGAGGCGATTCAGGAATTGCTTGACCGGATTGAAGTCAAAAAACATGCTGAAGAGTTGAAACTGGAACTCGAAAACGCCACCGGCCAAAAGAAGGTTCGTTTGATCAAACGGCTGGAGGTTGTCGAGGCGTTCTCCAAGTCCACGCAACGGCCCGGCTGGATGATCCTTTCGGTGTTGCCGGTCTTGCCACCGGAGTTGCGCCCAATGGTGCAACTGGATGGCGGCCGCTTCGCGACCTCAGATTTGAATGACTTGTACCGCCGAGTGATCAACCGCAACAACCGTTTGAAGAAGCTGCTCGAACTGGGCGCCCCCGAAATCATCGTGCGCAATGAGAAACGCATGCTGCAAGAGGCGGTTGACGCTTTGATCGACAATGGCCGCCGCGGCCGACCGGTCACCGGAGCAGGCAACCGACCGTTGAAATCACTGTCGGACCTGCTGAAAGGTAAACAAGGACGGTTTAGACAAAACTTGTTGGGCAAACGTGTCGACTATTCAGGACGTTCGGTTATCGTTGTCGGTCCCGAGCTAAAGCTGCATCAATGTGGCCTACCCAAGGAAATGGCGATTGAGCTGTTCAAACCCTTTGTTATGAAATGTCTGGTCCAGGACGGACACGCGCAAAACATCAAAGCGGCCAAGCGTCTGGTGGAACGTGCCACCGACGAAGTTTGGGATATTCTTGAAGAGGTCATTAAAGACCATCCTGTCCTGCTTAACCGCGCGCCAACTTTGCACCGACTCGGCATTCAGGCGTTTGAACCGGTCTTGGTGGAAGGACACGCGATCAAGCTGCATCCGTTGGTCTGTACCGCTTACAACGCGGACTTTGACGGCGATCAGATGGCGGTCCATGTGCCGCTTTCGGCCGAGGCTCAGGCGGAAGCCCGCTTCCTGATGTTGTCCGCGAACAACCTTTTGAAGCCTCAGGACGGAAAGCCGGTCACGGTACCGACTCAGGACATGGTCCTTGGCATCTATTATCTGACGTCCGAACGTGAGGATCAGATTGGTGACGGCCGCGCGTTCAGCTCGTTGTCTGAGGCGCAGATGGCCTTTGACGCGAATGAGATCACGGTTCACAGCAAAATCAAAGTCCGCATGACGGGTAAATTCAGTGGGCAGACGATAACCCAACTGGTCGAATGCACATTTGGACGCCTGCTGTTTAATGAGATCGTCCCACAAAATCTTGGCTTTGTGGACCGTTCGATCGCTGAGAACAGATTGACGCCGGAAATTGATTTCCAAGTAAATAAGAAGAAACTCGGCCTGATTATAGACAAATGCATCAATATCAACGGCATCACCGAAACGGCCCGGGTGTTGGACCAAATTAAAGATATGGGTTATCATGCCTCGACTCGCAGCGGTATTTCAATCGGTGTGTTCGACATGATCGTTCCGGAGGTGAAAAAGACTTACATCGCTGAAGCTGAGGCGACTGTCGATAAAATCCATAATATGTATTTACGTGGACTCTTGAATGAAGAAGGTCGCAAAGCGGCGACCATCAAGGTTTGGCGCAAAACGACCGACGACATCACTGAAGCTTTGAAAGACAGTCTGCCGGCTGACAATCCGATATTCATGATGTCTGATTCCGGCGCGCGTGGCTCGATGAACCAAATCAAACAGCTTGCGGGAATACGTGGAAACATGTCCGCGACCAGTGGAGAGGTCATCGAGATTCCGATCAAATCCAATCTGCGCGAGGGTATGAACGTGTTGGAGTTTTTCATCTCCTCGCACGGTGCCCGTAAGGCGCTTTCCGATACCGCGCTGAAAACCGCCGACTCGGGTTATCTGACCCGTCGACTGGTCGACGTGGCGCAGGATGTCATCATCAACGGTGACGAATGTGGAACGGAAGAGTATATTGAAGTGACCGCGTTGATGACCGGTAGCGGCAGCACCAAACGCGTCTTGAAATCTTTGCATGACCGCGTCATCGGACGAAACTGCGCGCAGGATGTCATCCATCCCGAAACCGGTGAGATCATCATCAAGGCGAACGGCATGATCACCGGCAAGATCGCCGAGGCGATCGAGGCCGCTCAGATCACAAAAGTGGCGATCCGCTCGGTACTGACCTGCAACGCCAGACATGGTGTCTGCTCACACTGCTATGGCATGAACCTGGCCTCCGGTCAACCGACCGTGGAAGGTGAGGCCGTCGGTGTGATGGCTGCCCAGTCAATCGGTGAGCCCGGTACCCAGCTTACAATGCGTACTTTCCATACTGGTGGAATCGCCTCGTACGAGGACATCACGCAGGGGCTGCCCCGTGTCGAGGAGTTGTTTGAGGCGCGCAAACCGAAAGGACAGGCGCTGATGAGTCAAATTTCCGGCATCGTGCGGATTGAGGAGACCGATAAATCCAAGCGGCAAGTCACGATCACAAATAGTGACTCACTGGAGAGTGAAATCTATAGCGTTCCGTTCAGCGCGCCCTTGTTGGTCGAAAGCGGTGACTTTATCGAAGCCGGCGATCTGTTGACCGACGGTTCGGTGAATCCGCATGACATCATGAAGATTAAAGGTGTCAAGGGTGTGCAAAACTACATCATCTCCGAAGTCATCAAGGTTTATAAAAACAATGGTGTCGAGATCAATGACAAGCACGTCGAGATCATCACTCGTCAGATGATGCGCAAGATCCGCGTCGAAAGTCCGGGTGACTCAGATTTGATGACCGGCGCGATGATCGACCTTTACGAGATGAAGCGCATCAACGAGGAATTGGTTAAGAGCGGCGCTGAGCCCGCGGTCGGCAAACGTGTGTTGCTTGGCATAACCAAAGCATCGTTGGCGACCGATTCATTCTTGTCCGCGGCCTCCTTCCAGGAGACCACTCGGGTGCTGACCGACGCGGCGGTAAAGAAGAAAGTGGACCCGTTGTTGGGTCTCAAAGAGAACGTCATCATCGGTAAACTGATTCCCGCCGGCACCGGAATCAAAAGTTACCGAAATGTTACACCGGTGCCGAATATTGAGGATAATCGCGCTCTGATTGAAGCTGAGCGAACCATCGTTTGACGCGTTGAGCGGCGATTTTCAGCAAATTATATCGCTGATTAAATTATCATAAAATGATCAAAAAACCCGTGGCCGAATGAAGCGACCGCGGGTTTTTCAGTTGAAAACAAGGCGTTTCATTGAGTTTAGTAATTGAAATTATTGTGCAAATATAGATAAATAATCCGAATAGTTGATTAACTCTTGATATTGTTTAGAAGATTTAAACAAAAAACAAAGAATCCACTTGCGCGATCGAACCTCTAATGTAGAATTCAAACATTGCAAAAATCTGTAATATGTTTGCAACATTTGAGAGGTATTTTAATGAAAGCAAAGGCAGTGGCTTTCAATATGCGAACGATTCCGTTCGGTTTGTTGAAAGTGATGGTAACAGTGATTATCGTTTTGACCCAATTAATGGGTGGAAACACAATATCCGCGAAGGCGTTGAATAATGAAGAAATAGTGGCTGTCAAGACTGAGTCATGTAAAGTGGCGGTGCGCATGCCGTCCAATCTGGACCTGCGTGCCGCGTCGCGAAAAGCTCAAGAGCGTAGCGAACTGATAGGACAATCCGCCGCGAAGGCGGCGAAAATCAGCATCAATCGGGGCATAGTCCGAACCGCCCGCGAGCTGATCGGTCCTCGCGGATCATTTGACTGTTCTTTGTATGTACAGCATGTAATGGCGAAAAACAACATTGAGGTTCCACGCACCACCTTCCAGTATTTTGGTGTGGGCACAGAGGTGGACGCCGCGGATTTGCAGGAAGGGGACATCGTCTTGTATGATTCCAAAAACTCCGGCACCGCGACCCATGTGGGCATATATGTCGGAGATGGCAACGTTTGTCATGTCAACACCAATCAAGGTAGAATAGAGGAGACACCATGGCGCCTGGCCGGTGGGCGGTATCCAATCGTGACGATTCGCCGCTTCACTTGATCTTTAACGCGCCGGCGATTTGGCGTGGATGATGAAACTTCTCCTGAATATGAGGTCAGTGATGGAATATGTTGTATTTGATCTAGAGTGGAACATGGCCGGACCTCGCTGTCGAGTGGAAAAATCCATTCGTGAGAAACTACCTTATGAAATAACGGAAATCGGAGCGATCCGCATGAATTCCCGGCTGGAATTTGTCGATGAGTTCAGTGCGCTGGTGCAACCTAAAATCTATCAAAAACTCAATCCCTGGGTAGCCGGCCTGACCCGGCAAAGATGGACCGATCTGTTGCGGGATGGAGAACCATTTGAGTCCGCCGCGCGGCGCTTTATGCGCTGGTGTGGCGGACCATTTATATTTTGTAGCTGGAGCGACAATGATCTGCGTCCGCTAAAAGAAAACTTGGCGTTTTATGAACTACCGTCCCGCCTGCCGGAACACTGTCTGGATGTTCAACATTTGTTTCACGTATTGGTGGATCAAAAAGTGCCTCAGCGGAGTGTGAGCCACGCGGTCGAACAGCTGGGTATCGTCGCCCCGCCCGAGCGCACATTTCACAACGCGACGGATGATGCCTGGTTCACCGGCGCGATTTTGCGTGCTTTAATGAAGCAAAAGACCCGCCTTCACGATTCCGTCGACACCTACAGTTTTGTTCAACGATATGCCTATGATCCCAATTTAAATCGTAAAGCGGTCATTCGTCTGGACCCGACATCTTTTCGGGAAGGTGAAGAGGTTTATCGGACCGTCGATCGGTTGGAACTAAATTGTCCGGCCTGTGAGCGACCCTTATTTCGAAAGACGGCCTGGAAGGCAAAAAAGAAAAGTTTCACAGCTCACTATTGTTGTGAAAAGCACGGGGAGGTCACGGCGAAATTAGGTGTGTGGACAAACACAGAGGGGAAAACTCACGCCAATCTCACACTTCGTCTGCCCAAGTACGCCAACAAATGATCAAGTATCGAGGCAAAATCGCGGTTTCCGATTTGTTCGCCATGCGCTTGTTTTGGGCATTGCGCGTTGGACGGTGGCAAGTATTGATTAAATCCTGATCGTTTCCTATTCGCTACTCCTTTGAATACTACATTTCAGACAACAATGAGATTGAAAGAATGAAAATCACTGTTAGAATTAATATAAAGTTACGCAATAACAGGAGATCTGTTAATTTTACTAGCTGCTTTCAGACCTAGGCAGAGAAAGAGAGTGAACCATGAGATTTATGCAAATTGGCCCGATTATTCACGGATGCGACACGTTCAAGGAGTTTGTTGAGGAATTTCAGGTGAATTCCGACGATTTGGTTCTAACTAATAAATATATATATGAACCTCTGCTAACTGAAGTGAACCCACAATGTAAAGTTATTTACCAGGAAGAGTACGGTGAAGGTGAGCCGACCGACACAATGGTCGCGGCGATCATGAAAGATGTTGACAAGCATGACTTCAATCGCTTGATCGCGATTGGCGGTGGCGCTGTGATGGACATTGGCAAGTTTGTCGCCTTGAAACGGACTCCGAGTTTGGACGATCTCTACGAAGATCCTAAAAATGTGGTCAAAGAAAGACATTTGATCTGTGTTCCAACCACCGCCGGCACCGGCAGTGAGATTACCAACGTCGCCGTCATGAACCGCACTCGCATGGATTTGAAGATGGGTGTGCAAAACACCGCGATGTATCCGGATTACGCGGTTCTGATTCCGGAAATGCTCAACACCATTCCTTATAAACTATATTGCAACACCACGGTCGACGCTTTGATTCACGCCACCGAGGCGCTGGTCAGCAAAAACTGGAATCCATTCACGGAGATGTTCGCCATCAACGCCATCGAGATGATTTTGACCGGCTATCTGAACGTGCGTGAATGCGGGGCTGACGCGCGCTTCCAGGAGAACGAGCAATATATGCTGGCATCCTGTTATGCCGGTCTGTCATTTGTTGTTTCCGGATGTGGGACGGTTCACGCGATGGCTTTCGCGTTTGGTGGAAAGTTTCACGTTCCGCACGGTGAGGCCTGCTATCAGTTCTTTATTGAGACTCTAAAATATTATGAAAAACACAATCCGGGTGGCAGAATACTGAAATTGAAAGAAGTGCTGAAGAGAGTGCTGGGCAAAGAGAAAAACGCGCTTGACGCTCTTGAAGATTTGCTGAACGAAGTTGCTCCGCTCGAGAAAATGAGCGCCTATGGAGCCACTCAGGAAGACGTTGGCGTTTTCGCTCAGATGACCTTCGACAATCAGCAAAGATTGCTCAAGAATAATGAGTTGTATCTCGACACCAACGCGCTGGCGGAAATATTCCAAGCGCGACTCTAACCCATAAGATATACAAATCCGTGAGATTGTCGACAGTTTGCCGCTTTTTTGCTATACTACCAGTCGACGGTCGCGGTTCGCTGTGCGCGCGCCGGGAACGTGAAAGTTCATACGCCCTTCTTTAGATCAGAACGATTTGGCACATGTGTATTCTCGGGTAATTTAGGAGAGAAAAAATGAAAACAAAAAACGAGTACATCGAAAGTTTGCGCAAACTAAACATGCAAGTCTACATGTTCGGAGAGAAAGTCGACAACCTGGTCGACCATCCGATCATTCGCCCCTCACTGAACTCATTGGCAGCGACTTTTGAGTATGCCGAAAAACCGGAATATGAGGATTTGATGACCGCCACTTCCCATATGACCGGCGAGAAAATCAACCGCTTCACACATATTCATCAGAGCACGGACGATTTGGTCAAAAAAATCAAAATGCAAAGGATGCTCGGACAGCAGACGGCTTCGTGCTTCCAACGCTGTGTTGGACTGGACGCCGCGAACGCGACCTACAGCACGACGTACGATATCGACAAGGCCCATGGCACCGACTATCATGAACGTTTTAAAGAATATTGGAAAATGATCCAAACTGAAGACCTGGTGGTCGACGGCGCGATGACCGACCCCAAAGGCGATCGTGGCAAATCACCCAGCATGCAGGATGACCCCGATCAATATCTGCGCGTGGTGGAACGTCGCCCGGACGGCGTCGTGGTGCGCGGCGCGAAGGCTCATCAGACCGGTATGGTCAACTCTCATGAAGTCCTCGTGATGCCGACGATCTCGTTGCGCCCCGAAGACAAAGACTACGCGATCAGTTTCGCGCTGCCGACCGACGCCGAAGGTATCTTCATGATTTATGGACGTCAGTCCTGCGACACCCGCAAACTGGAAGAAGGAGCGGATATCGATCTGGGCAACCGGACCTATGGCGGCACCGAGGCGTTGGTTATCTTTGAAGATGTATTTGTGCCGAACGAGCGCATCTTTATGAATGGAGAGACCGAATTTGCCGGTGTCGTGGTGGAACGCTTTGCGGGCTATCACAGACAGAGCTATGTCTGCAAAGTGGGTGTGGGTGATGTGCTGATTGGCGCGACGGCGTTGGCCGCGGATTACAATGGCGTGCCCAAAGCCTCCCATATCAAAGACAAACTGATCGAAATGATTCATCTCAACGAGACCATCTACTGCTCAGGGCTGGCTTGCTCACATGAAGGTCACCTGACCGCCGCGGGCAACTACGAGATCGACATGTTGCTGGCCAATATCAACAAGCAGAATGTGACGCGCTTCCCTTATGAAATCTCCAGACTGGCTCAGGATATCGCCGGCGGCATCATGGTTTCCCAGCCGTCCGAGGCGGACTTGAGAAGTGAGAAACTGGGTCCTTACGTGCGCAAATATCTGCGTGGCAGAAGCGACATCGCCACCGAGAACCGTATGCGTGTCATGCGTCTGGTTGAAAACCTGACATTGGGCACGGCGGCGGTCGGCTACCTGACGGAGTCGATGCACGGCGCGGGATCTCCACAGGCGCAACGCATCATGATTCAGCGTCAGAGCAACATAGAAGCGAAAAAAGAGCTGGCCAAGCGGATCGCCCATATCGATGACTCTCTTAACGGCCCCGACACTGAGCACTGATTAATGGCGTTGACACTCGGAGTGAAGTATTGCGGTGGTTGCAATGTACAATTCGACCGCGTCGAGTTGGTCGATTATATACGGGAACATTATCCCGACCAACTGAATATTGTTTATACCAGCAGCGGCGAACCTTTTGACCTGCTGCTGGTTATGAACGCCTGCCAAGTCGCCTGCGCAGATCTGACGGGATTGACCCCCCGAATGGATACTTACATTGTGCGAGAGGCGGATGAGGCGAAACCGGGTGAAGATAATCCGGTCATACGTTGGATACAAAAATATTTAGACAATTCGTAGGCGAAGGGGGCATACTGAATGAATCTGAAGGAAATGTTTCAGCACTATAAGAATCGATCAATCACGGCTGAGGAAGCGGTGACACATATCAAATCGGGAGACCGTGTGATGGTGGGGCATGCCTGCGGCGAGCCGACAGCGCTCGTCGACGCCATGGTCAAGAACCATCAAAACTATCAAAATGTTGAAGTCATACACGAAGTTTTAATGGGAACCGGTGACTACTGCTCACCTGAGATGGAAGGACATTTCGTGCACAACGCCCTGTTTGTGGGTGGCACGGCCCGCAAAGCGGTCAACTGCGGACAGGCGGTATACACGCCGGGATACTTCCACACCATTCCCCAACTAATTAAAGAGGGCGAGTTAAAGATCAATGTCGCCCTTCTGACCGTCTCCACTCCGGATCAATATGGATACTGTTCTTTGGGGATTTCGGTCGACTATATGATGGCCGCCGTGCGTCACGCGGACCTTGTTATCGCTCAAGTCAACAAGGAAATGCCCTATGCGCTGGGCGACTGTTTTGTCTCTCTTCAAGATATCGACTATTTTGTCAATCACGACGCGCCCATGATCGAATTGCAACCCGGACCGATTGGTGAGGTCGAGGCCGCGATCGGAAAGAATTGCGCCAGACTTGTGCAAGACGGTGACTGTCTGCAACTGGGCATCGGATCCATTCCGGACGCCGTGTTGGCTAACCTACAGGATAAAAAAGACCTCGGTCTGCATACTGAAATGTTTTCCGACGGCGCGATCGACCTGATCGAGGCGGGTGTGATCAACTGCCGCGCGAAAAACTATCACCCGGAAAAAATCGTGGCGACCTTTTTGATGGGCACCAAGAAACTATATGATTTCGTCACGAACAACCCCATGGTGCACATGGCCCCTGTTGATTATGTCAACGATCCTTATATCGCTTCCAAAAACGACAATTTAATCGCGATCAATTCTTTGATCGAAGTGGACCTGAAAGGCCAGGTCGCCAGTGAATCCGCCGGTCTCAGACAGATTAGCGGCGTTGGTGGTCAGGTCGACTTTTGCCGTGCCGCCAGGCTATCCAAGGGAGGCAAGGCGATTTTGGCTTTCCCATCGATCACTAAAAAAGGCATTTCGAAAATTGTTCCTTTCTTACAAGAGGGCGCGACGGTCACGACCAATATGTACGATGTTGAGTATTTTGTTACCGAAAACGGCATCTGCAACCTGCGCGTCAAGAACAATGAGCAGCGTGCCCGGGCTTTGATTCATATCGCACATCCCAGCGTGCAGCCCCAATTGATCGCCGAATATGAGAAGCGGTTCAACCGCGACTATGTCGCGATGACTCCGGAAGAGGCGATGGCGATCGGCTAAGGACGAAATGATTGTGTTTTGATCTTCGATTCAAACGGGTGCGACATATCGCAATCACGTCGCCGGGGCAGGGCCGGCGCGGACCGGTGATTTGACCGGAGGAAAGGAATGGCTCTTTAATGGAAAATGTAATTTTGGAAACAAACGGCCACAAAATCGTCATGACCATCAACAAACCGGAAACACTCAACGCTCTGAACACCTCGGTCATCAAGCAGATCGATGGCGCCTGCGATCAAATCCGTGAGCGCCTGGACGATGGAGAAGATATTCGCTGCGTCATCGTGACCGGAGCGGGCGAGAAAGCATTTGTCGCCGGCGCGGACATCAGTGAGATGAGCGATATGAACCTGACACAGGCTCGAAAATTCGGCGTGGACTGCAACAAGGCGATGCGCAATCTTGATACCTTGCCGGTGCCGGTGATCGCGGCTCTGAACGGGTTCACACTCGGAGGTGGATTTGAGTTGGCTTTGGCCTGTGATATCCGTATCGCGTCCGCCAAAGCGAGAATCGCCTTTCCTGAAACCGGTCTGGGCATCACACCGGGATCCGGCGGCACACAGCGCCTGTCCAGACTGACCGGCCCCGCGATCGCCAAAGAGATGATCTTCACGGGTCGGCTCATCAACGCCGACGAGGCCTTGTCATTGGGTATTGTGAATAAGGTTGTCGAGCCCGAGGCGCTTATGGATGAGGCGAACGCAATGGCTGACATGATCTGCGCCAATGGTCCGATCGCCGTTCGAATGGCGAAACAGTCCATCAGCCGAGGCTTGGAGGCGGACATCGAAACCGGACTGCAAATAGAAATTGATACATTTTGTCAATGTTTCAACACCGAAGATCAGAAGGAAGCCATGCGCGCTTTTCTGGAAAAACGCAAAGATAAAAAATTTATCAATAAATAACCACTAGTTATAGTCGCTAGTATTAAGGTGAAGGTTAAATCTGAATGAAGAAAATATTTGTGGTTGGTGCCGGCACGATGGGCGCGGGAATCGCGCAGACGTTTGCACAGAGCAAGACGATGGAAGTCTGGTTATGTGATCAAAAAGAAGAATTTGTTCAAAGCGGATTGGTAAAATTAAAAAAGGGTTTGGATTATCTGCTAAACCGTGAGAAAATAACCTCTAAAGAATATGAAGCCATCTTGCGCAATGTCCATACCACAACAAACTATCAGGACGCGAGCGATGCGGATCTGGTTATCGAGGCGATTTTTGAAAATATGGAGGCAAAGAGGGATGTTTTTACCAAACTGGATAAGGTTTGTCCGGAAAAAACAATCTTCGCGTCCAACACCTCCTCCTTGCCGGTCACGGAGATAGCCGCGGGTCTGGATCATGCGGGCAACTTCATCGGAATGCACTTTTTCAACCCCGCTCCGGTGATGAAGCTGGTGGAAGTGGTCAAAAGCTTTTTCACTTCCGCTGATACACACGACAGAGTCATGGACATCGCCAGGGAAATTGGCAAAGATCCGGTCTCCGTTAAAGAAGGACCGGGCTTTGTAGTCAATCGTATTTTGATACCGATGATCAATGAAGCCTGCGAGATTTTGCGTGAAGGCATCGCGACTGCGGAAGACATCGACAAGGCGATGTGTCTGGGCGCGAATCACTCAATGGGCCCGTTGCGGACCGCCGATCTGGTCGGCAACGACATCAACCTCTACATTATGGAAACTTTGTTCGAAGAGACAGCGGATCCTAAATACAGACCCAGCATTTTGCTGAAACAAATGGTCAGAGCTAATCAGCTTGGCAGGAAAACTGGCAAGGGATTCTTTGAATATCCGGAAAAGAAATAAAAGGAGAGGCGTAAATGGACTACAAATTATCAAATGAACAGGAAATGGTCAGAAAGGTCATGCGTGAATTCGCTTTGACTGAAGTTGAGCCGCTTGCGGCGGAGATTGATGAAGAGGAGCGTTTCCCGGCGGAGACTGTTGAAAAGTTATCCAAAATGGGCGTGATGGGCATGATTTTTCCGAAGGAGTACGGCGGATCGGGCACTGACTCCATCAGCTACGCGATCGCGATTGAAGAATTGTCCAAGGTATGTGGCACGACCGGCTGTATCGTCGCGTCCCATAACTCGCTCGCGTGTGGTCCCATCTATGCCTTTGGCAACGAAGAGCAGAAGCAAAAATATCTGCCGGATCTTTGCTCCGGTCGTAAACTCGGCGCTTTCGGTCTGACCGAGCCAAACGCCGGCACAGACTCAGCTGCTCAAGAGACCACCGCAGTCCTGGTGGACGATGAGTATTACCTGCTGAATGGCAGCAAAATGTTCATCACCAACGGCACCGTGGCTGAGACGTTCGTGATTTTCGCTATGACGGACAAGCCCAAAGGAAACTACGGCATTACCGCTTTCATCCTCGAAAAAGGCATGGAAGGCTTCTCGCAGGGTAAAAAAGAGAAGAAAATGGGTATCCGCGGTTCCTCCACCTGTGAATTGATTTTTGAAAATGTTAAAGTTCCCAAAGAGAACATGCTGGGCAGATTGGGTCAAGGCTTTAAGATCGCGATGTCCACTTTGGACTCCGGCCGTATCGGTATCGCCTCTCAGGCTCTTGGCATCGCTCAAGGCGCCCTGGACAAAGCGATCGATTACGCCAAAACACGTGTACAGTTTGGTCGTCCCATCGCCACCAAGCAGGGCTTGCAGTGGATGATGGCGGATATGCACGTCCAGACCGAAGCCGCCCGTCAGCTGGTTTATAAATCCGCGTACGCGAAAGACAATCAAAGACGATTCACCGAGGAAGCCGCCATGGCGAAGCTGTACGCTTCAGAAACCGCGATGGAAGTGACGACCAAAGCCGTCCAAATCTATGGTGGTTATGGCTTCACTCGTGAGTACCCGGTTGAGCGCATGATGCGTGACGCGAAGATCACTGAAATCTATGAAGGCACCAGCCAGGTTCAGCGCATGGTTATCAGCGGTTCGATCCTCAGATAAGAAATGATGGAGAAAGAAGAATGAAAATTATTGTTTGTGTGAAGCAAGTTCCTGACACGACAGAAGTTCGTATTGATCCCAAAACCAACACCTTGATTCGCGAGGGCGTTCCGAGCATCATCAATCCTGACGACATGAATGCGATTGAGGCGGCTTTGACTTTGAAGGACAACAATCCGGGTTCCACTGTGACCTTGATTTGCATGGGTCCTCCGCAGGCGGACGTCGCTTTGCGTGAAGGCCTGGCGATGGGCTGTGACGAGGCCATCCTTGTGACTGACCGCGCCTTCGGCGGTTCCGACACCTGGGCCACCTCCAATATTCTCTCTCACGCGATCGCCGATCTGGAATATGACGTTGTCTTCTGTGGTCGCCAGGCGATTGACGGAGACACCGCGCAAGTTGGTCCTCAGATCGCTGAGCGTCTAAACCTGCCACAGGTCACCTATGTCGCGGACATTAAACAAGATGGTGACACCCTCACCGTGCAGCGCAACCTCGAAGACGGTTATCAAATCGTGGAAGTCAAGACTCCTTGCATGCTGACCTGCATCAAAGAGCTGAACGAGCCTCGTTATCCAAGTATGGGCGGTATTTTTGACGCGTATAAGAAAGACGTGACCTGGTATACCAACGAGAAGCTGAAAGTTGATCCTTCTCTGTGTGGCTTGAAATCCTCACCGACGAAGGTCAACAGGACATTCACTCCGCCGGCTAAAACTCCGGGGATCTTGATTCCGGAAGCCAACGAACAAACTGTTTCACAGGTTTACCAGGCGTTGAAAGAGAAGCACTATCTCTAATACCTGCTTAGGGAAAGGATACGAAGAATGAACGACAAAATTCACATCAATAAAATTGAAGAAATAAATCTGGATGAGTATAGAGGCGTTTGGGTGCTTGCTGAGCAACGTGGCGGCGCCATCATGTCAAACGTGTTTGAGCTTCTGAACGAGGGCCGTAGACTGGCCGATGATTTGGGAGTTGAATTGGCCGCGCTGATTGGCGGCAACAACATCAAGGGTCAAGTTGACGCGTTGTTCCATAGTGGCGCGGACAAAGTCTATGTTGTGGACAGCCCGCTACTCGAGGAATACACGACCGACGGATACACCAAAGTATTCTACGACGTGATCTTGGAATACAAACCTGAAATCGTGCTGATCGGCGCCACGGCCATTGGCCGCGATTTGGGACCGCGTCTGGCTTCCAGACTGAACACCGGTCTGACGGCGGACTGCACCCAGCTCGATATCGATTTGGAAAAGCGTCAGCTGCAACAGACCCGTCCGGCTTTTGGCGGCAACCTGATGGCGACCATTCTGACGCCGGACAGACGTCCGCAAATGGCGACGGTGCGTCCGGGCGTTTTCCTTAAAGCTTATGTTGACGAATCACGTACCGGTGAGGTTGTGAATGTGAAGCCCGATCTGAAAGCCGAAGACATCCAAACAGTTGTCAAACAGGTTGTCAAACATACGCGCAAAGTGGTCGACCTGCCTTCGGCTCAGGTTATTGTGTCAGGTGGTCGCGGTCTGGGTGGACCGGAAGGATTCAAGTTGATTGAAGAATTCGCCGAAGCCGCCGGTGGTGTCGTTGGCGCTTCCCGCGCCGCTGTCGACGCCGGCTGGATCACTTCGGATCACCAAGTTGGTCAGACCGGCACCAGCGTGCGCCCAACCATCTACTTCGCCTGCGGCATTTCCGGCGCGATCCAGCATTTGGCCGGTATGCAGGAATCGGATTGCATTGTGGCGATCAACAAAAACGCCGACGCGCCTATCATGAAAATGGCGGACTATGCGATTGTGGGTGACCTGTATAAAGCCATTCCCCTCCTGATCGAAGAGTTCAAAAACGATCCGGACCGAGAAGGCTGATTCAATTGTGAACGCTTGCGAAACCGGCTGCCGATCGGCGGCCGGTTTTTATAAAGAAAGGTTTAAGTTGACGTATGAAAAAAATTGCGATCCTGGGTGCCTGCCGCACCGCCATTGGAAAATTTGGAGGCACGCTGGCCGGGGTGCCGGCTTATAAGCTGGGAGCCACGGTTATAGAAAACGCGATCGAGCGGGCCGGCATCACCAAAGACATGGTGGATGAAGTGATCATGGGCTGTGTGTTGCAAGGCGGCTTAGGCATGAATGTCGCCCGCCAGGCCACGCTTGAGGCCGGTTTGCCGGTGGAAGTGCCGGCTTTGACCTTGAACAATGTCTGTGGTTCGTCGCTGAAGGCGGTTAACATGGCGGCCGCGATGATCCAGACGGGACAGGCCGAAATCATGGTGGTCGGCGGTATGGAAAACATGTCCGCGACCGGATATTCTTTGAGCCAGGCGCGGTTCGGCTACCGCATGAACGCCGGCGAGCTGAATGACATGATGATCTCGGACGCTTTGCAAGATCCACTTGGCAAATACCATATGGGCATAACCGCCGAGAATGTAGCGGAGAAGTATAACCTGACCCGTGAAATGCAGGATGAATTCGCGGCGGGCAGTCAGCAAAAAGCGGCCGTGGCTTTGGAGACTGAGCGCTTCAAGGATGAGATCGTGCCGGTACAGGTCAAGGTGAAACGCGCCGAGGTCACGTTTGACAAAGACGAGTACCCCCGAGCCGGATCGACAACGGAGACGATGGCGAAACTTCGCCCTGCTTTTAAGTCGGATGGCACAGTGACGGCCGGCAACGCGTCCGGCATCAACGATGGCGCGGCGGCGGTCGTTATGATGTCATTGGAGCGAGCGCTGGAATTGGGCCTGAAACCGATGGCCACGATTGTGAGTGGAGCAAGCGCGGGTGTGGAGCCTTCGATCATGGGTGTCGGCCCCGCCTACAGCACACAAAAAGCATTGGACCAGGCCGAGTTGAAGATCGAAGATATTGATCTGATTGAAGCCAACGAGGCGTTCGCCTCTCAGACTTTGGCGGTCGCTCAGATTTTGAATTTTAATGATGAAATCGTCAATGTGAACGGTGGCGCGATATCACTCGGACACCCGGTGGGCGCTTCCGGATGCCGTATCCTGGTTTCGCTGATCCATGAGATGAAAAAACGTGATTCGAAATTGGGTTTGGCGACGCTCTGTGTCGGTGGAGGCATGGGCGTGAGCACGATTGTGGAATTGTATAAAGATTAACTACCCAAAAGATGGAACATCGGAGATGCCGGAATATTCGGCATCTCCTTTTTTTATGCGTGTTGGTTGTGGATTGGCCGTCAAATTGATAGATAATTGAATTGTTATATGATATATTTTGGTCAATGCTAGACTAGGTCCAATAGTGGACCAAGTCTGGTTATGCCGGTTGAGTTACGGCTTGCGCGATAGCGGAGC
Organism: uncultured Oscillospiraceae bacterium; assembly: GCA_964487355.1. GTDB lineage: Bacteria > Bacillota > Clostridia > Saccharofermentanales > Fastidiosipilaceae > JAXGYX01. Next base: position 62,077 of record CAZAPS010000002.1, on the reverse strand, counting down.
TGAGTATAAGTGGAGGGCCAGCGAGTTGAAAATCGAAACTTTGATCCAACATGCGGAGCGGGCGGCTCTGTCGAAAGTACAGCTATCGCGCGAAATGATTTTGCGCCTGTTGGCGATTGATCCTGAATCAGGCGATGCGGATCGCCTCGGCGCGGCGGCGCGCCGAGTGGCTTCGGCGGTCACAGGAGATCAGGCCCGTGTATGGGCATCCATCGGCGTGGACTATAAGCCTTGTTCGATGAATTGTCGATTCTGTTCATTCGGTGAAGCCTGGGGGGCCTCTCAGACACCATACTCCCTTTCCAACGAAGAGATTTTGACGCATGCGAGGCAATTTGTGGAGAGCGGAGCGGACTGGATTACCTTGCGCACGACCGAAGACTATGGTTTTCAGCAACTGACCGATCTGGCCAAACAGATTCGCGCCGAAATCCCCGGCAACTATCGCCTGGTGGCCAATACCGGTGAGATGAACGCGACCCGGGCGCGTGAGTTGTGGGAGTCCGGGTTTGAAATCATTTACCATGCCATCCGCTTGAGAGAGGGCCTTGACACGCCATTTTCAATCGAGGCCAGAGAGAAGACGCTTGAGATGATCGGCCGTTCCCCATTGGAGCTGGCCTGCCTTGTCGAACCGCTGGGACCGGAGCACACTGACGAGGAGATTGCCGACACATTGTTATTGGGGCTCAAGCACAACGCCAAGCTGTCGGGTGTCATGACGCGGGTGCCGGTACCGGGTTCGCCACTATATGATTTGGGGCAAGTCTCCGAACGACGACTGGCGCAGGTGATCGCGGTCACGCGGCTTGCCGCGGGCTATCAGGCTCCTGATATTTGTGTGCACCTTCCCTCCCGGACGGCGCTTGAATGGGGAGCGAATGTCATGGTGGTCGACATCGGAGCGATCCCCAGAGCGACAGGTGTGTCGATCGAAGAATGGAATCATTTTGATGTGCGCACCGCCCGGAGTTGGTTTAATGACGCAGACTACGCCGTTGACTGAAAATTTCACTTGAGCGAACATTTTAATTGTGAAAAACGATTGAGCAGGCAAACGACAAGGAGACAAACAATGTGGGGCAAGCAACGATCTGCGCGAAACAGCCGACCAACCGGGAGGCGAGTGATCGCTTTGTTTTTAATGCTAAGTTTGATTTTTATCAGCGCCTGTGGCGACCGATCAAAAAAAGATTCAAAATCATACACGGTAGGCACCTGGAAGACCGCGCAGACGATCCAGCCATATTTTTATCAGGAGCAACTCCCGGGGGGCGCATCCATCGAAGTACTTCCTTTTACCAATCCCGGAGATCAAAAAACTGCTTTGCTGGCGGGTGAACTGGACATGTGCGGCACAACCTGGGTAACGGCCATCACCGCGGCCTCAAAAGGAGAACCGGTAAAAGTAGTCGCCGGCATGACAGAAAAATGTTCCGCTCTGGTGACTAAATCGGGCGAAGAGATCAATCAAGTTAGTGATTTGAAAGGCAAGGTCATTGCCTATGTGCCGGGCACGATGCACCATATTTTGTTGTTGGAGACGTTGCAAAAAAATGGTTTGGATGTGGATAAGGAAGTGACGCTGTTGCAGATTGACTTTTTTGACATGGGTGCCGCCCTGGCCGGTGGACAGATTGACGCCTTTTGCAGCGGTGAGCCCTATCCGTCCATCGCTGTGCTTGAAGGGTACGGGAAAATTCTTGAATATCCATATTATGATGACAGCGTTGGCTTTATCAACGCCGGCATGCTGACCACCGATACCCAGATCGCCGATCACCCGGAGCGTGTCCAAACGTTAGTTGAGGCGCATATCGAGGCCACAAAGTATTTAATGGAACACAATGATATCTGGCTGGAACGGGCGGCGGAATTTGGCACGGACCAGGCTGTTTTGGAGCAAGCTTTGGACAATATGGGGCTGGTTTGGGACATCACCCCCGAAACGATCCAACAAGTCAAGAATCTCGCGCAGAGGATGTACGAGTTGGACATCATTTCGACGGTTCCCGATATTGACGAGTTGATTGATCTGCAGTTTTTGCCTGCCGGGGAATAGCGTGATATGAGGAGGAACAAACTAAAATACCGATTATTTAAGCGCTTCGACGCGCTCGCCCTGGTGCTGCCGTTGTCTTTGGTGGCGGTTTGGTGCTTAGCTTCCTATGTGATCATGTTGCCGCCCTATCTTTTACCTCGACCTGATCAAGTGCTCGTGGGGCTGCTGGATTTCGTGATCGGAAAATGGAAGTTGTCCCCCTATTCCGGTCGTTTCGTCAGCCATACCCTGGCCAGTCTGAGTCGGGTGATCCAAGGATTCCTAATTGCTCTGGCCGTTGGTCTGCCGCTGGGGATTTGGAGTGGATCGGTGACGCGCGCCAAACGCGTGTTTGATCCGTTTGTCGATTTGCTACGGATGGTCCCGGGCATCGGCTGGCTGCCGATCGCCATGGTTTGGTTCGGTGTCGGACATGTTTCGGCCGTGTTTTTGATTGCCTTGGCCTCCTTTTTTCCGATTTACATCAACACCGCGCTGGGTGTCCGTATCATCCCCCTTAATTTAATTCAAGCTGCGCGCTCATTAGGAGCGACCGGATCTTCCTTGTTTTTTCATGTGATCATTCCGGCGGCCTCGCCCGGCATCTTGTCGGGCATCAGACTGGGTCTGGGCATCTCCTGGGCCTATGTGGTGTTGGGAGAGTTGACCGGAGTCAACGAGGGGCTGGGAGCGGTCATGATGAACGCCCGTATGCTCGGAGACACCAATATGATTCTGGTCTGCATGATTGTGATCGCGCTGCTTGGGCGGTTGACCGACCGCCTGCTGGTGTTGCTGAGCAAGACGATACACATCGCCGGTGAGGTACGGCCCAATGACTAGACGAATAAAATTGCAGAATTCCCGCGGCGCCCTTTCCCCAGAGCTTGACTTCGTGGAACCGATGGGTCACGCGTTGGCTGTCGATGATTTGGTAAAAGCATTTCCGGGCCAAACAGGTTTAAAACCTGTTTTGTCAGATATCTCATTTGTTGTTGACGAAGGCGAAATCGTCAGCCTGGTCGGACCGAGTGGCTGCGGAAAATCCACGCTGTTGCATATTCTTGCCGGTTTCGACACAGATTTTCAGGGGTGTGTGATGTTCGCGGGTCAGCCAATCGATGGGCCGTCCACCGAGCGGGGAATGATTTTTCAGATCCCTCAGCTATTTTCCTGGCTGTCGGTCGAGGATAACATCGGATTTGGCCTGAAACGCGCCGGCGTCCCCAAAGGAGAGCGTCAAATTCGGGTGAATGAATTTTTGCAGGGGGTCGGTATGGAAGAGTACCGTTCTTATTATCCCGGTCAGTTGTCCGGAGGGATGCGTCAGCGGACCGCGCTGGCTCGAACCTTGATTATGAGACCCTCGTTGATTTTGCTGGATGAGCCGTTTTCGGCACTTGATTATCCGGCGAGGCTGGAGATGCAGCAACTGACCCTGGATTTATGGAGTGAATATAAACCATCTCTTTTATTTGTCACCCACGATATCGAAGAGGCCGTGTTATTGGCCGATCGTGTGCTGGTGATGTCCAAAGATCCCGGAAAAATCAGCCGCGAGGTACCGGTGGATATCTCAGGCCCGCGGGATATTTCTTTGATCAAGGAAGCTTCATTTCACAAGTTGAAAAATGAGATACTGGATGATCTGGTTTTCGTGAAAAATAGAGTTTGACCAACCGGCGCGACAGTTCGGATCGTGCAATTAAAGACGGTTCTCCCGGTCGACGCTCTGTTCGACGATCCACAATGAAAAGCGCCGAATCATGCCCGAGACAGATTTCAAATGCTGGATATCGGCACAACATTCGAGATCTGCCTCACGGTTCGATTCGGCGCTTTTTATAACACAGCTATTTGGGCTGTCCGGCGCGCATGGGCGCGTGGGCGCGTCATTGCGCGGGCGCCGGGGCCTTTATGACGGTTAGTTCCAAGACTTCGTCATGTGTGTTGCGCACGTTCATCTTGGTGCCCTCGGGGATCTTGAGCAATGTGTGCGCCGGGTAGACCTTGATCTCCTGCTCGTTCAATCCGATCGACAGATTGCCACGCACCACAGTCATGTAAACGTTGGAGTTGGAATCATGAAGTGGCAGACCGGCGTCTTTTTCGAAAACCATGTGCAGATAGTGCACGTTCTCATCAAAGCAGACTCTTTCGACCACGGTCTGATCCTCACTCGAAAGATTAAAAATTTGTTCAACCATACTGTACCTCCAATTTTTTATATGCATACTTGGACAGACGGGAATCAACCGCCGACACATAGATATCATTCTATCGTTTCATGTCGCCGGGGTAAAGCGCGTTCAGCCTGAACGGCCCGATTCTTTAGTTAAAGTGAAACGCTTTTCCGATCCAGGAGTAAAACTTGCGGTTAATCTTCGTGCCAAGCACGCCGAGCATTCGCTGTCCCCAAATCATGGGATGTACGTTCAATCGTCTATGCATCCGGTCGTCATATTGCCGAATTTTGGCGCGTAGCTCGTCCACCTGCTGTTTTGCCTGTTTGGAGCCGTCGACGCCTGCGGCCATTAGACACATGGACAGCATCCGAGTCAGATGGCGTTGCATATACCGTCTCAGCTTGGGATGGATATCCAGTTCGGAAAGGTGGTACTGATAGACCATCAGTTCGGTCATCTTAATCTGCATGTGCAGATTTTTGGCGACATTGGACAGATTGACACTTTGATCGGAGCGCCCAATAAAATAAAGATAGAGGTCGGCGTTGACATAATAGATGGAGCGCACATGTGGAAATGGAATAAAGGCGTATAGGTTGTCCTCGTAAAATGTTTTCTCGGGCAGCACCAGGTTGATCTCGCGCAACAGCGCTGTACGATAGATGATCGCGTGCATCTGCAACAATTGATCGACCCTAAAGCGCCCCATGTCCGCCCAAGTCAACACCCGCTGTTCTTTGAATACGTTGTCATATCTCACCGGAGTTTGGGTATGGGGAATCAGTTTATCGTCGCTCTGCTTATAGACGTCATAGACATAATTGGTAAAAAGCAGATCGCAGGATTGGTCAGTTTCAAGCAGGTGTTTTAGAAAAGCCAGCACTTTAAGCAGCGCGTCCTTGTCGAAATAATCGTCACTGTCCAGAACTTTGAAAAAAGGGGCCGACGCGACACGCAACGCCGCGTTGATACCTGAACCATGCCCGCCATTTTCTTTGTCTATAATCACGAAAGAGTCAGGAAAGCGCGCTTCATATCCATGCGCGATCGGCAGTGTGTTGTCTGTGGAGCCGTCGTTGACAACGATCACCTCGAGGTGATCAATCGCGGGAAGCAGACTGTCCAAACAGCCGGCCAGGTATGCCTGCGAATTGTAACAGGGTACGGCGACGCTGAGTAGTTTCATTTTTGGTTCTCCAAGTTCCATTATCTTCTATTTTCTGATCGGGCGGCGTGATACGGTGAAAAAAGAAATCAGCGTCACAACCGCGGAAAGGATTAAAAATCCATACAAATTGATACCCCGGGTCAGCAGCATAGCGGGCATGACCTGATTGGCCGGCAGGATCGACTGAAACATGGTGATAAAACCGGTCTCGGTCAAACCGACTGCTCCGGGTGTGGGGAAAAAATCGGACGAGACATGCAACACGGCTTGCAGCGAGAAGATTTCACCGAAGCTTCCGGCGCTACCACCCAACGCGAGGGAGACAAACCATGGTACCGTGTATAACGCGGCGACTTGCAGCAGATGTAGTGAGACGACTTTGATCAGCAACACAGGTTTTTTCCACATCGCGGTGGAGGTATGGGTGTAACTTTTATTAAATTCGGACAGCCGTCGTAAAAACCTGCCCGGTCGGCGGACCAGTCTTAGTTTGATACCCAAAGCGGTGAGGCCTCTGGCCAATTTACGCACAATAGCCGGGCGAGCCAACAGTAAAATCATGCCGGTCAGCAAGACCCCGGTGATGATGAAACCGGCAATCATGAAGTAGCGGATGAAGCGCAAACTGGAGATCACAAGCTTGAAATGTGTGATCAGGGACAAGATGGCGAATAACAAGGTGGAGACGCTGTAACAGATGGCCAACAAGATAAAGACGATGGTGCTGTGTGAAAGATCAACGCCTCGCTTCAGCATGTACAACATTTCCATCGGTTGTCCTCCCGAGGACGAAGGAGTGATGGCGTTGAAATAAAAGCCGATATAGGAGGTCTTGTGCGTCAGTTCCAATGGATATCGCTTGTTGGCGAAGGCGTTGATCAGCAACCTGATGCTTTCGCCGATGCAAAATTGATATAAGATCATCATCGAGACTCCGCCGAGAAGATAGCGGATATCGGCGCCGCTGATGTAGCGCAAAACATTTTTCAGATCATGATCTTTGAACAACACAAGAATGGTCACAACCAGAATCGCGACCATCAGCAATGCGCCGAGGACATATTTCGTTGAGAAAATGCGCGGTTCAAATTGTGTGTCGGTCTGTTTTTGTCGATCGCCACCCGGTTGGTCCTCCTCCGAGGCAGGCTGATCCTTTGATGCTTTTTTAATCATGAAAAGTAGTGTATCACATTTTAAAATTGATTGAATCAGACATTGCTGATTTTTTGTAGGAACTGCATTGTGCGCTCCTGATTTGTATGATGGAAAATCTCTTTGGGTGTGCCTTCTTCGATGATCACTCCGTTGTCCATGAAGATGACATGGTCGGCGACCTCTTCCGCGAAACGCATCTCGTGGGTCACCACAATCATGGTCATTTTATCTTTCGCCAGATCGCGTATGACTTTGAGGACCTCGCCCGTCAATTCAGGGTCGAGCGCCGAAGTCGGCTCATCAAAGCATAAGATTTGTGGATTCAGGGCGAGCGCCCGCGCGATAGAGACCCGCTGCTGCTGTCCGCCGGACAGCTCACAAGGGTAATTGTCGGCCTTGTCTTCCAAACCCAATCGACGCAGTAGTTTGTAAGCGTTGGAGACGGCCTCCTCCTTGGACTGTCTCAGCACCTGAGTGGGCGCCTCTATTATATTTTTGACAATCGAAAGGTGGGGAAAGAGATTGAAATTTTGAAAGACCATGCCCAGCTTCAGCTGAATTTCCTTGCACTGTTGACCGGAACAGTAGACTGCCTGGTCGTCCTGTGTGGACATTAGGTTCATTCCGCAAATGTCGATTGAGCCATGATCGGCTTTTTCCAACTGATTGATGCAGCGCAGCAAGGTCGACTTTCCCGAACCGGACGGACCAATAATCGCGAGCACCTGGCCCGGCAGCACGGAAAAGCTGATATCTGTCAAAACTTCCAATGTGCCGAATGATTTTTCCAAGGAACGCACCTGCAAAATGCTGCCATCCTCGTTGACCTGTGTGTCGACTGCCGACTTGACCTGATTTTTCATTTCGCCTGATCCTATCCTTTATAATAACTCAATTTTTTCTCGGCTCTGCCCATCGCGAGCTGGACGACTCCGTTCATCAATAGATAAAACACACCCGCCGCGAGCAGCGGGACCATGCTGGCCGAACGGTTCATCTGGGTGGTCGCGACGCGCAACAGCTCAATGTTGCCAATGATGGAGGCGAGCGCGGTGTCCTTGACCAAGGTCATGAACTCATTGCCCATGGAAGGCAGGATGCGCTTTACGGTCTGGGGGAGAATGATGCGAAAGAAGGTGCGACCTTTGGACAGTCCGAGCACCTTGCTGGCTTCATACTGCCCAACGGGTATGGATTCTATGCCGCTACGATAGATTTCGGAAAAGTAGGCGGCATAATTGATGACGAACGCGACACAGGCCGCGAAGAAGCGTTCCATCCCCTGCAGACCGAGCACGATCGAAGGAAAGTACATCACGAAAACCAGTTGGAGCATCAAAGGGGTACCGCGGATTACCCATTGAAAGACGGCGATCGGCGCACAAATGATTTTGTATTTTGAGCGTCTGCCGTTCATGATCAGCATACCCAGCGGAAGCGCGAGCAACAGGGTGATAAAAAACAGTTTTAAAGATACCCAGGTGCCATCCATAAACGCCGGCATCAATTTGAGCAATCCATCCCAGTCCATCTGTGTTCCCTTCTTTTAATAAAGAAAGCCGGCACCGGTTGATACCATCGGTGCCGGATCCATCGGAATCATATCATTATTTGCCGAGAACAGTAATATCCTCACCAAACCATTTCGTGGAAATTTCAGCCAGTTTGCCGTCTTCTTTCATTTCCAACAACGTGCTTTCAATCTTGTCTTTGAGCGCCACGTCTCCTTGGCGGAAGCCGATTACATAATCTTCGCTGGCCAATGCCTCATCGAGGATGACAAAGTCAGCGGAGTTGTCTTTTTGAGCGATGTAGTAGTTGGCGACGATGGAGTCGAGCAAAATCACATCGGTGCTGCCCGCTTCGACGTCCATGAATCCGGTCACGTTCTCTTTAAACGGGACGATTTGCGCCAAACTCGCTTTGAAATCCTCGGCCTTGTCCAGAGCCTGTTCAGCGGTGGAGCCTTCCTGTATCGCCAGTTTTTTGTCGGCGAGGCCATCCAGGCTTGTGATACCGGAATCTTTCATGACGACCAGAACCTGTTCATTGGCCATATAAGCGGCGGACAAAGTCTGAGTCGCGTCACGTTCTTCGGTAAAGCTATAGCCGTTCCACAGACAATCGATGTTGCCGGCGGTCAGCTCATTTTCCTTCATGCTCCAGTCGATCGGAACTAATTCCAGCTCCAGATCCAGTCGGGCGCAGACTTCTGTCGCCAGATCGACGTCAAAACCGGTGATCTCGTTGTTCTCATCGCGAAAACCCATTGGCGGGAAGCTGTCGTCAAGCCCCATTTTCAATTTGCCTTCGGCCTCCACTTTCGCGAAACTATCATCCGCCGCGTCGTCGCTGTCGACAGCGACAGACTCCTTGGTGTCCTCGGTGGAAGAATCGGAAGGTGTCGCCTTTCCGCCACAAGCCGTCAAAAAGACTGTAATGGATAATGCGGCCACGGCGATCAAAGCAATGCGTTTTTTCAGATTTTTCATTCATCTCTCCTTGATTGAATGTCTCCCGAACTGTGGCGTCAGCCACCGTGTGCGGGGTTAAGGTGCTGCGATTCAACACGTTATCCTCTTAAAGCGTTAAATCGCTTAGAATCCAGATCATTATAGATTGATTGATTATTCTTGTAAAGTGAACCCGCCCGGTGAGACCGGGCCGGGAACACTGTGGTATTTGTCTGTTTGAGCGTGCTAAAATCAACTCATATGGAATGGGTGGAAGGAGGCCTGACAATGGCTGAGAGAGATCAAATAAAAGAGACCCGAACGGTCCGTGACACCATAGGAGAAATGGAAATCGCGGTGGACGCGCCATGGGGCGCTCAGACACAGCGCAGTTTGCGTAACTTTCCGATTGGGCGTGAAACGATGCCCTGGGCGCAGATACGCGCAATGCTGGAGATCAAGTTGGCGGCGGCGAAAGTCAACGCGGACGCGGAGCGGCTGGATCCGGATATCGGCGCGAGGATTCAAGCTGTGTGTGAAAATCTGATTGAGGAAGAAGATCTGAGCAAATTTCCCTTGACAGTATGGCAGACCGGCAGCGGAACTCAAACCAATATGAACGTAAATGAAGTAGTGGCGGAGCTTTGCAATCGAAATGATTCGGGTCCGCGTGTCCATCCCAATGACCATGTGAACCGGGGCCAGAGCTCGAATGATGTTTTTCCGGCGGGTATGCACATTGCCGGTAAACGCTTGCTGGAACAAAGTCTGATTCCGGCTTTGGACATGTTGATCGGAGAATTTCATTCTTTGGAAGATCGGGCGGTCGGCGCGGTCAAGATCGGCAGAACTCATCTGCAGGACGCGGTTCCGATTGGATTCGCCCAGGAGGTATCCGGTTGGCGGGCGGCTTTGGAGCAAGATCGTGAGTTGATTGTGGAGGCGGCTGCCCACCTGGAAATCTTGCCGTTGGGCGGGACGGCGGTCGGCACGGGTCTGAACTCTTATGAGGGATATCCGGAGGCCGCGTCAAACGAGCTCAGCTATTTGACGGGTCTGAGATTTCGGCCCGCCGCTAATTTTTTCAGCCAGTTGGGTGGCAAGAACTTTATTGTCAACGCGCACGGAGCTCTTCGTGTGCTGGCGACCGATTTACATAAAATAGCCAACGACATTCGACTGTTGGCAAGCGGACCGCGCAGTGGCCTGTCGGAAATTGAGTTGCCCGCGAATGAGCCGGGTAGCTCCATCATGCCGGGCAAGGTGAACCCGACTCAATGTGAGGCGCTTTGTATGTTGTGCGCGCAGGTGATGGGCAACGATGTGGCGCTGGGTTTCGCCGGCGCGTCGGGCCATTTGCAGCTCAACACATATATGCCGTTGATGATTTACAATCTGGAACAATCGGCGCTGCTGTTGTCGGACGGCTGTCGCTCATTTGCCGAACGTTGTGTGTCCGGCATTGTGGTCAATCAAGAGCGCATGCGCCACAATGTGGAGCGATCCCTGATGTTGGTCACGAGATTGGCGCCCGAGATTGGTTACGAGACCTGCGCCGCCATTGTCAAGAAAGCGTTTGCCGAGGACCTCGATTTGAAAGAGGTCGCGGTTGAAGGAAACTATGTCACGGCGAAGAAATTTGAGGAATTGATGCGTATCGAAGACATGTTGCGACCCGATCCCAAAGGCTGATGATCTCATCCTTCCTTTGGTGGAGGGGTCCGGTCCTCTGTTCGCTCCACTCGCTCTTTTGAATCGCGGTCTCGCTGGTTATGGAAGGTTAACTCGGGATTGTTCATGATGACTTTCGTCGAGTGTTCGACTGACCGGGTGATAAAGACGTTGCCGCCAATGACCACGTTGCTGCCGATAAACGTGTCTCCACCCAGAATGGTGGCTCCACCATAGACCGTGACCCGGTCGCCGAGGGTGGGGTGCCGCTTGACCGAACGCAGTTTCTGCCCCGCGCTTGTGGACAACGCGCCCAACGTGACACCCTGGTAAATCTTGGCGTGCTTGCCGATAACGGTTGTTTCGCCGATAACCACACCGGTGCCGTGATCGATAAAAAAGTAAGGACCGATCTGCGCGCCGGGGTGGATGTCGATGCCGGTCACACCGTGCGCGTACTCGCTCATCATTCGAGGAATAAGGGGAGTGCGCAATAAATATAGTTGATGCGCCAGACGATGGATGGTGATGGCGAGCATGCCGGGGTATGACAAGATGATCTCGGGGTAGCTTTTGGCCGCCGGGTCTCCGTCGTATGCCGCGTGCACATCGGTGGTTAGCGTATCCTGAATATCAGGTAATTTTTCTAAAAATCGATCCACGATATCTGAGGCCAGATCACTTTGGTCCTGCTCTCCCCGACAGACAATGTCCGTCGCTCCGGAACGGATGTTGTGGCAAAGCGCCAGTTTGATCTCCTCGCTCAATTCTTCGCGGATCCGGATCAAATGATTCCCTATATAATACGGCGCCGTTTCAATGTTGACGGCTTTGTCCGAAAAAAATCCGGGGAATAAAATATCTCTTAGCGCCAAAGTAAGTTCGATGACTTTGGCCACATCCGGCAAATAAGCGGTGTCGGTCTCCATCAATTCCGGATTTCGCGCATAACTGTCGGTTAGCCGCTCCACCATATTGCTGAGCCAGGCGTCTTTCAATTTTTCAGACATGATCATTCAACCGGGCGCGCCCGCGCGCCTGCTCCTTCTTTTTTTAATATCTTATCATTAGTTCGCCAACGATGACGCATAAACAATGGTCGGTTTGCTGACAATTGGCGCATGAAGTATACTAAGCAGGTTATATTTTTTTTGTTGGCGCGGCGCGGGCCACTTTGTTTAAAAACGCGTGACTTTTCTATAAGATTCAAATTAAACTTTATATCATGTCGAAGCACCATATCGAAGATCATCTTGAAAATGTTGAAGCATTCAAATTGTTAGCACTGTGAATCCCCGGAGGACAGCGATACAGGAGTGGAACATGAGTGAAAAGCCGGATAACCAAAATATTAACGATCAGGTGGGCAGGCCACTTGACGGACAAGGGCAGGCGGATGCGCGGCGAGGCGGACCTGATCCCGTGTTTGAGGCACCTCCGAGTGAGATTTATGACAGTCGGGCGCCAAAAGAGCGGTTGAAATCACCCGAGGAGGCCCAACTGCCGCTGGAGAGCCAGCCGACCAAAGAATTCACCCGACCGGACGCCGATCGGGTACAGGCAGCCATGCCAACGTCCGCCCCGACACCGCCCGGTCTCGGACAGCACGGCGACGCGCGGCCGACGCCAACCCCACCCGGCAGGTTTCCACAACGCGCCAAGGATGTCCCCAATGAGGGACGCGGCGGACCGCAAGACGCGCGTCTGCGTCAAGGTGAGCGCGTGCCCGAGGATTGGCGATACCGCTCCGCCGGCGTTGAAAGGCCGCGAAATCGAAACTCACAACGCTTAAGGAAGGCCGGTGACGAGCAGGCGAGCCCGACTAAAGATCGTAAAAGAACGCTCTTGATCGTAAGCGCCAGTGTGTTGGTCGTCCTGCTTGCCATATTGGCGGCGGCGCTTTACTACCGGACCACGATCAGCGCCCCTAGAAGAGAGGCCGAACAGGCCATCATGAAGCTGTATAGCGATCAGAGTAAGACGGCGGTGTCCGATCAACTGAACGAGGAAGATCTGGCATATGCCGAACTGTTGGTCAACGCGCTGCCTGACAGCGAGTTTCGCTCCGACTCACTGGCGGAGCTTGCGACGATCCGGCACTGCCTCTATCTGATGCAGGTGCGCGACGCCTACGCGGCGGAGGAGCGATCATATGCCGAGCTTTCGCCCGATCAATTGGATCAGGCGCTGAGCAGAGCTCAAAGTGTGGCGACGCCGCTGGATGATTTGATCGTCCAGGAACTGCATTCTTTGCGGGAAGAGTACCGGACCTGGGAGACAGTCTCGGGGGAGGTTCAGCTCTATGGCAATGATCCTTTGTTATTTTACAACGCCGAGCAGGGCGTGGCGACCAAACTCGGCGCGCAGATTGAATCACTTGGGCGTGAAGTGGATCGAACGCGTTTGAACACTGAGTATCTGGTTTTACTCGAATACCGTGTCGCCTATCAAAAACTACAGTCATACAACGACCCGTCCTATGATTTAAGTGAGGTGGACGTGGATGCGTTGCAAAGTGAGATGCTGTCTCTTTCCACAAACAACTCCAAATTGTTCATCCCCTTGGCGGGTGTCTGGGCGAAGTTGGAGATTCAAATTCAAACAATTTCGGAAATAGAGCAAAGTTTCAGCGATGCCTATGATTATGGCGAGCATCTTCGCTCGGATTTTAGCGACGAAGATTACAGCGAAATTGAACAGATGATCAACTCGCTGGTCAATACCGGCACCAAATCCGCCTATCGGACACGTCTGACCGAGATCAGACAGACGCTGGACGATAGAAAGCGTGAAGCCGAAGAAGCGCAAAAAGCTGAACTGCAACAACGTCGGGATGAAATATTGAACAAAGTGTTCACGCCTGATGAAGCGGCTGAGCTGTTGTATTGGCTGGTGCACGATACCTATCCCGCCGACAGCGATGTGGATTTGGCGTATTATGAACCAAACTACAATCTGCTGACCGGCCGGTGGGACCTGCAGATCGTCGAGCATCAATTGGATCATGTTGTGACGGTGCAGTGGTACAGTATGGATCTGACCTCGGGGCTGGCTTACGATTCAATGTTCGCCATCAATCCTCCGGTCGATCTTCACCAACTGCTCCTTAAGCAAGAGGGCATTCCGGACAGCGCGCCTTCCCCCACAAATTGACCTTCAATGAACAAGACGGACCATCTCCACGGAGGTGGTCTTTTTTTATAAAATATTCACACGAAATAATTGACAAAGAATGTCAAAGTGATATCATAATATCAAAGATAGTCAAATGCATGGGCGGTCATAGCGAATATCAGCGTGCCCGCTGTGTGGATAAACTGAACGAAAGGGGCGGTACAGATGGCGAGATTAACAGACATCATTGAACGAATGATTAAAGACATGATAGAAGAAAACGAAGGTATGGTGGAGATCACCCGCGGCGCGCTGGCCGAGAAGGTTGACTGTGTCCCGTCTCAGATCACTTATGTGTTGTCCACGAGATTTACCAATGGACAAGGCTACATTGTTGAAAGCAGACGGGGTGGAGGTGGCTGGATCCGCATCAAACGAATCGCCAATGACAACAGCACCAGCAATTATGTGATGCATATTTTAAACGGTGTGGGGGACACCCTGAGTCGGCACGATGCGGATGTCTACCTGACTAATTTTGTCGACTATGACATCATCGACAAAAAGACGGCGGTGATTATGTTCGCGGCGACCTCGGACCAGGCGTTGGCGCAAGTTCCCCCCAGATCAAGAGATTTAATACGTATGGATATATTCAAAAATATGTTGCTGAGCAAAGCGATGCAGCTGGAAGAGGAAGAAAAAAAGGAGGCGGATGAGCGGGATGAAATGTGAACGATGCCATGAGAGGGACGCCACGGTTTTAATCCGCGCGCAGGTTAACGGACATGAGGTCGAGCAGCGCCTGTGTGCCGAATGCGCCGCCGCTCGACAACAGGGAAACTATAATTCATTGAACAGCTTTTTTGGCGGAAGTATTTTTGGAAACCTATTCGGCCAGACCGGAGGTTTGCCAAGCTTCTCGCGTCAAGAGGCCGGTCTGAGCGCCGGTCCGACTTGTTCGGAATGTGGCATGACCTATGATCAATTTCGCAAGAACGGTCTGCTGGGGTGCGCTCACTGTTATGAGGAATTTCGCGTCTATTTAGAGAATTTATTTACCCGAATTCAACGAGGTCCGTGTTATGTCGGCAGAAATCCGATTGGCGCGCAGTACTTGCCCGCGGCATCCTCGGATGATCAATTGGGTGAGGGGGATGGAGTGGGCGCCGCACAAGCCGTGATCACGGAGGAGACGCCGGTCAAATCTGAAATGAAGGCGGCGAATTTGAGTATTGATTCCCGGCTGGAGAAACTAAAAAAGGAACAGGAAGCCGCCGTGGCAAAAGAAGATTATGAGGAAGCGGCGCGTTTGAGAGACGCCATCCTTGAGATCAAACAGGAGAAAGGAGACGTTCAATGAGCTGGTATTTAGAAGATGGACCGAGTGCGGATGTCATACTTTCGTCCAGGGTGCGCTTGGCTAGGAACGCCAGAAACTACGCGCTCACCTCGCGATTGAAGGAGTCGGACGCGGTGAAGCTGGCGGATGAGTTGAGTGAGGCTTTCTTTTCGGCCAACAGTGCGATGCGCGAACACTATTATGAGTTGGACCTGAGTGCTTTGACACCGGTCAATCGGGACGCGTTGGTGGAGCATCGCCTGATCAGCGCGGAGCTTGCCGAACGGATCAAACAAAATAAACAGTCATCGCGGGTTTTGCTGGGCAAAGATGAATCAGTTTCGATCATGATTGGTGAAGAAGATCATCTGCGAATACAGGCAATGATGGCGGGACTGGACCTGAAGACGGCCTATCAGAGGGCTGAAGAAGTCGCCATGTTGTTTGAGGAAAAAGTGTTGATCGCCTGGGATGCGCATTTTGGTTTTCTGACAGCCTGTCCGACCAATACCGGCACCGGAATGCGTGCTTCGGTCATGGTCCATTTACCCGGTCTGACAGAATTGAAGCAGATGGACAATCTGCAAAAACGTCTGACCGCCATGGGTTTTGCGCTGCGTGGCAATTTGGGTGAGAACAGCCGGGCCGAAGGCAACGTGTATCAGATTTCGAATCAGGTCACGCTCGGGATGAGCGAACAGGACCTGCTTCAGGATTTGTCCAACATCGTGGACCAAGTCATCGATCTGGAACGACAGGCGAGGGTACAGATCCAACAGGTTTTGGGTTTGGCTTTGGACGATCGGGTGTTTCGCAGCCTTGGAGTGTTGCGGCACGCGCGCAGCCTGTCCGGTCAGGAAGCGACGCGCTGTCTGTCCGACGTGGCGTTTGGTGAGGAGACCGGGATCATTAAAAAAGTTGGCGAAGGCCAGGTGAAAAGAGCGATGTCGCTGATAGGAGCGGCGTCGATCCAACAAAAAATTGGTCGTGAGCTGGACGTGCGTGGACGTGATGTGGAACGCGCGACGGCGATGAGAGAAATTTTTGCTCAATACGATATGTGAGGAGATGATAAGAATGGTTTTAAGATTTTCAGAACGGGCCGCTGCCGCCTTGATGAGGGCGTTCGCCGTGGCGCAAGGGTATGGATTGGATTATATCGGCACCGAGCATCTACTCGCCGGCATTGTAGGTGAGGGTAAAGGCCCGGCCCATGATTCGTTGGCGAATCAAGGTTGCGGTGTCCGCGAAATTCAGCCACTGCTGGATCAGGTGCACCGCAAAGAAATAAAGCTGACGGAATTGGACAGGAATTTGAAGATCCAAGATCTTGCCAACAAGGCGACACCGCGTACCAAGCGAGTGTTCGAGCTGGCCAGTCATGAACTCAAAAAAAGTGGCCGTGCGGTGGTTGAGCCGGAAGAGCTGTTGGTGGGAATCATTCGTGAAGGTGACAGTGTCGCGATTCAGATTATGAACGCGCTGAATGTCGACCTGGGCACTGTGTTCGCGGCGCTGTCGCGGGATGAGGCGCCACAGTCGGGAAGTGACGAAGGTCAGCCGGCTCAGGCGAGCGCCGGGGCGGCTCAGGGCGCCGGCTCGGGCTCGAGCTCGGGACGTGCCGGTCAGGGGCAAAAAACGCCGACTTTGGAAAAATATGGTCGGGATTTGACCCAACTTGCGCGCGAGGATGTTTTTGATCCAATTATCGGCCGTGAGGAAGAGGTTCAACGAATCATGCAAATTCTCTGCCGTCGCACAAAAAACAATCCAGTATTGATTGGTGAGGCGGGGGTCGGTAAAACGGCGATCGCCGAAGGCCTGGCGCAAAAAATCATCGCCGGGGATGTGCCGGAAATTTTGCGCGACAAACGGTTGGTCTCGCTGGACATGTCCGGTATGTTGGCCGGCGCGAAATATCGCGGTGAATTTGAGGAACGTCTCAAGGACAGTCTGGACGAGGCGATGCAAAGTGGTGATGTGATTTTGTTTGTTGACGAATTACACACGATTGTCGGCGCCGGCGCGTCGGAAGGCGCGATCGACGCGTCCAATATGATGAAACCGATGTTGGCCAGAGGTGAGCTACAGATAGTTGGCGCGACGACGATCGACGAGTACCGTAAAAATATTGAGAAAGATTCCGCGCTGGAGCGACGTTTTCAACCGGTCATGGTAGATGAGCCGTCCGAAGAGGATGCGATCAGCATTTTGAAAGGTATTAAAAACAAATATGAGGCGCACCACAAAGTTGTGATCACCGATGAGGCGATCGAGAGCGCGGTGACGCTGTCCAGACGCTACATCAACGATCGATTCTTGCCGGACAAGGCGATTGATCTGATCGATGAGGGCGCCTCCAGGTTGCGCATGCAGATGATTGGCGATCCGGAACAACTGACTGAAATGCAAGACAATCTTCAGACTATCCGTGAGGAAAAAGAGGCTGCGGTAAAACGCGAAGACTTTGAGCGCGCGGCGGAATTACGCAAGAAAGAAAGCGATCTGGAAGCTGAAATCGCCGAGCTCACCGCCACATGGAGAAAAGAGAAGGATACTGAAAAAAGTGTGCTGACCGCCGATCATGTAGCTGACATCGTGTCCAGTTGGACAGGTGTGCCGGTCGCGAAAATAACCGAATCGGATACCGAACGACTGAAAAATCTCGAAACTGAGTTGCACAAACGGGTCATTGGGCAGGACGAGGCGGTCACCGCGGTCGCCAAGGCGATTCGCCGCGGCAGACTGGGTCTGCAAGATCCGAATCGCCCTTCGGGATCGTTTATCTTCCTCGGCACCACCGGTGTCGGCAAGACTGAATTGGCCAAAGCGTTGGCTGAAGTCATGTTTGGGGACGAGAACTCTTTGATTCGTCTGGATATGTCGGAATACATGGAGAAATTTGATGTCAGTAAGCTGATCGGTTCACCTCCGGGCTATGTTGGCTATGATGAAGGTGGCCAACTGACCGAGCAGGTGCGACGTAAACCGTACTCTGTGGTCTTATTTGACGAAGTTGAAAAAGCGCATCCGGATGTGTTGAATTCGATGCTGCAAATCCTGGATGATGGACGACTGACCGACGGCCAGGGCCGCACTGTTAACTTTAAGAACACAATTATCATCATGACCTCAAACATCGGCGCGAGGATGTTGACCGGTGGCGCCGGACGTAAAATCGGATTTGGCACCGCGGAGCAGGAAGGATCTGATCCCGAGATGTATGGTGGAAGGACCTATGATGAAGCCAGATCGATGGTGATGGATGAGCTGAAGAAAGCGTTTAGTCCTGAATTTATCAATCGTGTGGATGACATTGTCTTTTTCCACATGTTGGATCGCGAGGCGATGAAACAGATCACCCACATCATGTTGGGCAAGTTCGCCCTCAGAACAGCGAACATCGGCATAACGCTCGAAAGCACGGAAGAAGCCGATATTTTGATCGCGCAGCGTGGATATGATCCGGTATATGGAGCCAGACCGCTGCGACGCGAGATTCAAAACTCAGTCGAAGACCAATTCTCTGAGATCATGCTGGATGGCGTCGTCCGGGAAGGCGACACAGCGGTAATTGTGGTTGAGGATGGTGAGATCAAACTTAAAAATAAAGCTGACTGCGAAAATGTTGATTGCCGCAACCTGACCGGCGATGCCCCGATTGAGATCGCGGTGGTCGCTGAGAAAAATGACGCGGAGGATGACACGATTGTGGATGAGAGTCCGGTGAATGAGACGGTCGCCGAAGAAGGTGATGACGTGAATGAATCGGAAGGGTCTGATGAAGACGGGAATTGATTGTCATACATTAAAATGATCGTCCACGGTGTCACGCCGTAAGCCAACACGCCAAAAACCGCCCAAATGACTTCACGTTTGGGCGGTTTCGCATGTTTTACATGGACAAATAAAAATAAATCATTTAGAATCTTTGCTAGCAATGATCTGATATGAACGACACATATCGATATTTTTTGCATATAGGATCGATCGTTAGTCGTAAATAGGTAGGGAGAATTAAATGAAAAAAAGATTGTTAGCCCTTTGTTTTGCCGCTCTGCTGGTGGTCACTACATTTGCCGGCTGTGGGAAAAAAACTGATGGAGGCGACACGTTTGTGCTGGGTGGCTTGGCGCCATTGACCGGGCCTGTTTCGGTCTACGGTATCAGCACCAACAACGCGACTGTCATGGCTGTTGAGGAAATCAACGCGAATGGCGGCATCAATGGAATGCAAATCAAATACCATGTTTTAGATGAACAAGGTGACGTCACGGAGGCGACCAACGCCTATGGCCGTCTGGTGAGTGAGTTTGACATCGACGCCCTGGTCGGAGACGTCACTTCCAAACCGTCCATCTCGGTCGCGCAACGCGCCAATAAAGACGGCATGCCGATGGTCGCGCCAACCGCGACGGCGGACGCTGTGACCGCGCAGGGCGAGAATGTTTTCCGCACTTGCTTCACCGATGCCTATCAGGGCAAGGCGATGGCGGCATATGTGGCGAAAGATGGCAAGAAGTCAGCCGCTATTTTGTACGATAACAGTGATGACTATTCCGTGGCGCTTACTGACGCTTTTACCGCGGAATGCGAAGCCAGCGGCGTTGAAATCACTTCTTCGGAGAGCTTCGGCGCCGATGACACCGAGTTCAAGGCCCAGCTGACCAAAATTGTCTCAACCGATCCGGAAGTGCTCTATGTGCCCGCGTACTATGAAAAGAACGCTTTGATCATGCGTCAGGCAAAAGAGACCGGTTTTGAAGGCGTCATCTGTGGTGGCGACGGCTGGGACGGCATTTTGACTCAATTTAAAGATGACGTGAAAGGCGCGGATGGCGCGATCTTCTCCAACCACTATTCGGTATATGACGAGGACCCCGTCGTGCAAAACTTCATCGAAAACTACAAAGAAAAATACGGCGAGGATCCGACCGCTTTCTCAGCTCTTGGTTATGATAGTGTCTATTTGATCAAGCAGGCCGTGGAAGAAGCCGGCACCAAAGACAAAGCCGCCGTTATCGAAGCGTTGAAGAATATTGAATTCAACGGTGTGACCGGCAACTTCACTTTTGATGAGAACCGCAACCCTGTCAAAACGGTTTCATTCATCATCGTGGAAGACGGTAAATACACATTGAAAGAAAAACTGGCCGCCGACTAATGGCTAAGTGAGAGTTGTCTCACGAAGAACTGGCAGACTCTGTATGCGTGACAGACTCCTGCGGATTGGCCGCGGGAGTCTTATGCATACTAAACGCAAGGGGGACACATGTATTTTCTTGTCCAGCTCATCAACGGTCTGCAGACCGGTTCCATCTACGCGCTGATCGCGTTGGGTTACACGATGGTTTATGGCATTATCAAACTGATTAACTTCGCTCATGGTGACATTATGATGGTGGGTGCCTACATTGCGCTGCTATGTATTGGCTCGGGCATCCCCGTCGTGCTATCAGTTTTAATCACCTTGGTGGCTTGCGCGCTGCTGGGAGTGATCATCGAGCGAGTCGCCTATAAACCGTTGCGTAAGTCATCACGATTGTCGGCGCTGATCACCGCGATTGGTGTCAGCCTGTTATTGCAAAATATCTGCATGCTCATTTTCAGCTCGAGCGCGAAGACGTTTCCCAACCTCACCGGCAACATGCCGGCTTTCAAGCTGGGCAACAACACCATCAACATCATGACGATCATCACAATTGTGTTGGCGGTGCTGATCATGATCGCTTTGCATTTTTTCGTCACAAAGAGCAAGACCGGAACCGCGATGCGCGCCGTGTCGGAGGACATGGGCGCCGCGGAGCTGATGGGAATCAACGTCAACACCACCATTTCGATCACCTTCGCGATCGGTTCGGCGCTGGCGGCGGTGGCGGCCATAATGTACTGTCTGGCCTATCCTCAGGTGACTCCCTACATGGGCGCGATGCCCGGTATCAAAGCCTTTATCGCCGCGGTGTTGGGCGGCATCGGGGTGATCCCGGGAGCGATGATTGGCGGTTTCATACTGGGAATTGTCGAGGCGCTGACAAAAGCCTACATCCCGCCCGGTTTCTCCGCGCTGTCCGACGCGGTGGTGTTTGCCATCCTGATTGTTGTCCTGCTGGTCAAACCGTCCGGTTTAATGGGCAAAATCCAGCGTGTGAAGGTGTAAGGAGATGGTGATGAAACAAAGAAACCGGAAACATTTTATTATAAATTTAGCCCTGATCGTGGCGGTCTTCGTCGCGATACAGGTGTTGATTTCCACGAAATCGATTAGTGGCTATGCCGCCGATCTGATCAAGCTGATCTGCATCAACATGATTTTGACGCTCAGCTTGAATGTGGCGACCGGGTTTTTAGGTGAACTGTGCCTCGGACACGCCGGGTTCATGGCTGTTGGCGCCTATACATCCGCTCTGATCACCATGCGATCGGGCTTGCCCATCGCGCTCGCCTTTCCGATCTCTTTGATCGCGGGCGCGCTGATGTCAGCTCTGTTCGGTTTGATCATCGGCGTTCCGGCCTTGCGTCTGAACGGAGACTACCTGGCCATTATCACATTGGCCTTTGGTGAGATCATCAGTATTTTGCTGCGCACGCTGCCCTTTACCGGAGGCGCGCTCGGTCTCAACGGCATTGAGCTGGTCACCAATTTTCCATACGCCTACTGGACGTTTATTTTGACTTTGGTGCTAATCATCACGTTTATGTTTTCCCGCCACGGACGCGCGATTCTTTCGATACGCGAAGATGTGATCGCGTCGGAAGCTTCCGGCGTGAACACATTTAAATATAAAATGATCGCGTTTGTCATATCGGCGATGTTCGCCGGCCTGGCCGGAGGGTTGTTCTCCCACTATCAAGGCGTTTTGGCCCCGGAAAAATTTGACTACAACTATTCCATCAACATAATGGTGATGGTCGTGTTTGGCGGCATGGGATCGGTTACCGGTTCCATTTTGGCCGCGGTCTTGCTGACCTTGCTGCCGGAGCTGCTGCGCGGTTTTTCGCAATACCGCATGTTGATTTACGCGCTGCTGCTTGTGCTGCTCATGATTTTCCGCCCCGAAGGGATGTTTGGCAGAAAAGAAATCAGCTATCGGGTGTTCCGCAGATTTGGCAAGGCGAAAAATCAAACCGCCACAACGTCGGAAGACGAAGTGGCCTAAGGAGGAAATGATGGCGTTGCTTGAAGTGAAACATCTGGGCATTCGTTTTGGCGGCCTGCGGGCGGTGAATGATGTCACTTTTGATATAGATGACAACGAAATCGTCGGCTTGATCGGACCCAACGGAGCGGGCAAGACCACGGTCTTCAATCTGCTAACCAATGTGTACGCGCCGACTGAAGGTGAGATTTTGGTCGACGGGAAAAGCACACGGTCGCTGAAGCAGCATCAGACCGTTGATTTCGGTTTGGCTCGCACCTTTCAGAACATTCGCCTTTTTAAAAGCATGTCGGCGCTGGAAAACATCAAAGTGGGTTTTCACAACAACGGAAAATATGGCATTACATCCTCGGTTTTACGCCTGCCTTCATATTGGAAAGAGGAGTGGGAGTACACTGAGAGAGCCATGCGATTGCTGGAGACCTTTGACATGGCGGACACGGCGGAAATGGAAGCCGGCAATCTGCCATATGGACGTCAGCGCAAGCTGGAGATCTGTCGCGCGCTCGCGGCCTCACCCAAGCTATTGCTTTTGGACGAGCCGGCGGCCGGCATGAATCCGACTGAAACCCAGGAATTGATGGACACCATTCGCCTGGTGCAGGAAAAGTTCTCTATTTCGATTCTATTGATCGAGCACGATATGAATCTGGTCATGGGTATCTGTGAACGGCTTATTGTGTTGAATTACGGTAAGATTCTAGCCACGGGGACGCCGGAACAGGTCCGCGCGAATCCCGATGTGATCGGCGCGTACCTTGGAAGCGAAGGAGATCCTGATGCTGCTGCGAATTGAAGATCTAAATGTATATTATGGAGCGATCCACGCGGTAAAAAACATTTCGTTCAAAGTGAATGAAGGTGAGATTGTCACAATGATCGGCGCGAACGGCGCCGGCAAGACTACAATACTGCAAAGCATCTCCTCGCTGTTGCCTGTAAAAAGTGGTTCCATAACTTTTGACGGCAAAGAGATCGCGAACAAGCCCGCCTATAAAATAGTCAAGGGCGGACTGTCACAGGTGCCGGAAGGACGGCGTATTTTCACCGAATTGACGGTGCGCGAAAACCTGGAGATGGGCGCGTTCACCCGCCCGGATCGGATGGGTGTGCAAGAAGACATCAAAAGAATGTACAAGCGTTTTCCCCGTCTGGAAGAGCGTAAAAACCAGGGTGGCGGCACGCTTTCGGGCGGCGAACAACAGATGTTGTCAATCGCCCGCGCGCTGATGGCGCGCCCGCGCTTGCTGTTGCTGGACGAGCCGTCGATGGGACTGTCTCCGCTGCTGGTGCAGGAGATTTTTCGCATCATCAGAGATGTCAATGAGGACGGTACCACAGTGCTGTTGGTCGAACAAAACGCGCAGCTCGCGCTGAGTGTGGCCGACCGTGGATATGTGCTGGAAACCGGCCGCGTCACGATGTCAGGGCAGGCCAAATATCTGTTGGGGGATGAGCGCATTCAGGAAGCGTACCTTGGAGGCAAAAAAGAATGACAAGTTTCCATCGTGAATTTAGAACCTGTCCCAAATGCATGAACGAGGAAGAAGTCGTTTTGTGGGATCGGGTGAATGTCGCCGAGGATCCGGACCTGAAAGACCGCCTGTTGCGCCGTAAATTGATGTCCCACGACTGTGCCAATTGCGGGGAGACGTTGACCAACACCACTCCCCTTTTATATGTGGATCCGAACGCGAAACTGCAGGTGTTTTACAGCCCCACTGTTTTTGTGCTGGCTTCCGAGTTGGCGGCGTCGAAAATCGATCAGCTGCCACCTATGCTTCAAGAAGAGCTCAATCGCGCCGTCGGTGAAATTGACGAATCATTTCAGTTGAGGCTGGTCGAGGATATCAGCTCGTTAATGGAGAAAATCCATCTGACAGACTGCGGTGTGGACGATCATGTTATGGAGATTTTGAAAATCGCGCTGAAGCGTCATTATCAGACCGATGAGCAGCTTCCTCTGCGCCGGATTTTCTTCCTAAACGCCAATGAGGATGTGATGTTATTTCAGGCGGAGTCAGAAGATGACGGTTGGTACTCGCTGGAGATGCCGATAGACGTTTATCGAGAAGCCGAGACCACTTTGAAAGAAGCGGTGCCGTTCGAGACGACATGGGCGCTGATCAATGAGAACTGGGCGTTGGACTGGTTGCGGTCAAACTCTTGAGCGGATTGGTGTCCTCACATTCATAAATAGAAATTCGTGATGCTGGGCAGCAAGGCGCCCATCAGCGCGCCGAACACCATGCACTGGAAAAGAGTGATCGCGGCGACCTGTAGGATTGCCTGCCCCTCTTCTTGTCCGGTCAGATTTCGCCAAGCCGGGAAATCCAGCATGCCGCGGATCGCCAAGCCCGCGGCGAGCAGAACGACAGCTCCGATTCCGGTGCCCGCCGCTGTAAAGCTACCGACAATCAGGAACAGAAGATTGTAGACTGTTCCGGGCAGCAATGTGACCAATATCTCTTTGGTCGTGTGGACCTGCTTTACCCAGAACCGCGCCGTTGCCTTGAACGTGAATGCGCGCACAAAATATTGCGTCAAAGCGATCAGCGCGCCACCAAGGAAAAACAGCGTGAACATGAACAGCCGGTCCAGACCGTCGAAACGAAAAGTGGTAAACATCAAGAAGCGTCCGATGCTGTCCAGCCGAACAGCGTTATAGACAAACAATCCTGAAAAGACAGCTTCGAATCCAATCAACGCCATGATCAGTCGCGGGCTGACCTCATTTGAATGACCGATCGCGTGGATCGGGTCTCTGAAAAAATTCAATAAAACTGTGTAAAACTGTTTAAAAACACCATTTCTATGGCCAGCGCGCTGAAATTCAGAACGGCGCGCATTGGTATTCGCGTTGGTTCGCCTCTTTGAGCGCCGGCTGTTATCACTTGATTTTTGTTTGTTTCTTTCGGTCTTGCGTCGTTCGCGCGCCGCGCGCCGGGCCTCGCGTTTGGCTTGAGCGTCATCATCGGCGGCCGGCGGGATGTCCGGGCGCGTGCCGTCATCGTCGGGCGCGGTGGCGTTTGTGCCGGTGGCTCCGTTCGATTCTGTCGCTTGAATTTTTTGAGAGTAGCGGCAGTCACAGCGCTGTCCGGGCTGGAGTTCTTTATTACAATAAAAGCAATATCTCGCCATCTTTTCCTCAATTCAAAGAGTTACCGTGATCTTAACGTAGTGCTAAATAGTCTACAAAAAAAAGTCGGTTGGTGGTAACATGATAGCTACTTTCGGCGGCGTTTGATGAAAATGTTTAAAAAATGGTCACAATGTGCTGAGACCATCGATGTAGTAAGGTAGATTGAGCGAGCGCGGCTCGAAGGTGAGTACATTTAAATCTTGTAGGTAGTGTGGAAAGGTAAGCATATGATTATTGTAATGAAACCGCGGGTGGAAGAGTCCGAAGTGAGGCAGATTTGCGGTTTGTTGGAAGAGCATGGACTGACACCCCATGTTTCGGCGGGACATGAGCGGACGATCATCGGCATCATCGGAGACAAAAGCAAGTTGAATCTCGCGCAGCTGGAAATGCGAAGCGGTGTGGACAAACTCGTTCCGATCGTCGAGCCGTATAAACTGGCGAGTCGGCCTTTTCATCCTGAACCGACTGTCTTTCAGATCGGAGACGTCGTGTTTGGCGGCGCTGAACTGGTGCAGATCGCCGGTCCCTGCTCGGTGGAAAGCCATGAGCAGCTGCTCGAGGTCGCAGAGGCGGTCAGCGCCTGTGGCGCTCGCGTGTTGCGGGGCGGAGCGTATAAGCCCCGCACTTCTCCTTATAGTTTTCAGGGACTGGGAATTGATGGCTTGAAAATGATGCGCGAGGTGGCCGATCAGTTTGGCATGCTGGTGATCTCGGAGATCACTTCCGAATATGATCTGGACGAGGTCAAGGATTATCTTGACATTGTTCAGATTGGCGCGCGCAATTCACAAAACTTCCGTCTGCTGTCCGCTGTCGGCAAGGCGAAATTGCCAACTCTGTTAAAGCGCGGCATATCCTCGAGCATAGAGGAGTGGCTTGGTTCCGCTGAATATATTATGGCGGAAGGAGAACATCGGGTGATTTTATGTGAGCGGGGCATTCGCACATTTGAGACCGAAACCCGCAGCACGCTGGATATCAGCGCGATACCGGTGTTGAAAGAGAAGAGTCATCTCCCGGTCTTTGTCGACCCCAGCCACGCGGCCGGCCGCGCCTCGTTGGTGCCGGCATTGTCCAGAGCGGCGATCGCCGCCGGAGCCGATGGGTTGATCATCGAAGTGCATAACAATCCGCCTTTGGCGAAATCCGACGCCGCGCAACAGTTGACGCCCGCTCAGTACAAATCACTGATGGACCAACTGCGCGATCTGGCCAACATCATGGGCCGGGGCGCGATGAACGACAGTGAGTGATCGGCGGATGACGAGATTGAATCATAAGATTGAAGAAACCATCGATCCGCTGACGGTCTCGGTGATTGGGCTTGGCCTGATTGGCGGTTCCCTGGCTCGAGCGATGCGCTCGCGCTGGGAGCGGGTGGACAAGCTGTACGCTTTTGATACCGACGCGACCATGCTCGCGCAGGCCTTGCGCGAAGGAGTGGCGGACATGACGTTCGCGCTCTCGGCGCAAGCGCCGGAGTTCAATTTGGAAGGAAGCCGCGCGCTCGCGGACAGCGACCTGGTTGTCATCTGCACACCGGTTGATTTGATACCGGTATACGCGCACTTGACAGCAAAGGTGTCAGACGCTTTGATCACCGATGTTGGAAGTGTCAAGAAACAGGTGATGGAACAGACGCTGGGACTTCGCTTTGTCGGCGGCCATCCAATGGCCGGTTCGGAGCGACATAGTTTTATCTGCAGTGACGAGGGCCTTTTTGAGAACGCGGTATATGTGATTTGCCCACAAACCAACTTCGACAATGAGATGCCCGTCGAGGCGACCGACGTCGGTGAGACACCGGACGATGACATTTGGGCCGACGACGTTATATTGCTCGATGAGATGATCCACTCGATCGGAGCGCTACCGCGCCGCATGGCGGCCGACGAGCATGATCGGGCGGTCGCGGCCATCAGCCATCTGCCTCACGTTGTGGCGGCGGGACTGGTCAACACGGCGACACAGGAAGGTGAGGCAAAATCAGGATCATTCATGGAACTCGCCGCCGGCGGTTTTCGAGACGTGACCCGCATCGCCTCGTCAGACAGTTCGCTATGGACGAATATTGTGTCTTTATCACGTACCAAGCTGTTGCCGATATTGGATCGGTTTGACGAGAACATGAAAATATTTCGAACCGCTTTGGAAAAAGAGGACACAGTGGCGATTCAAAATTTTTTTGATTCCGCGTCACAAAGCCGGGCGCGGCTGTCCGCCAGTGGCGGAGGAGCGTTGATGACCGACGCGCTGATCAATGTCGAAGTCGAGGATCGGCCGGGTGAGTTGGCGGTTATCGCCACACTTTTGGGTGTGCGGGGCATCAGCATTAAAAATATGAGTATTGTCCACGCGCGACAATATGAAGGTGGAAGACTACA
Source organism: uncultured Oscillospiraceae bacterium (assembly GCA_964487355.1). GTDB lineage: Bacteria > Bacillota > Clostridia > Saccharofermentanales > Fastidiosipilaceae > JAXGYX01. Next base: position 34,261 of record CAZAPS010000002.1, on the reverse strand, counting down.
GTTATTTTTGTCAGAACACCACCAAGTCGCGCTGGCCAGGGAGCTGTTGACCAAAGCCGGGTATGAGTGTGATTGACAAAGTGTCGGACGCCCAACCGGAAGACAAGTGATCCGATAACTATGAAGACAAGTGATCCGATAAATATAAAACATCTACAATTATAAAATTTATGGCGGGAGGGGATACCTATGATCATTGTATTGCGCAAAGACACCACTGAAGAGGAAATAACTCAATTGAATCAGTGGCTGCAGAGTTTTGGTGTGCAGACCAATCCGATTATCGGCTCACAAACCAGTGTGATCGGCCTGGTCGGCGATACCAGCGTGCTGGATCCGGACGATATATCCGGGCGCCCGATTGTCGAAAAAGTTATCAAAGTGCAAGAACCGTACAAAAAAGCCAATCGTAAATTTCACCCGGAAGATTCTGTGATTCGTGTGGGTGAGAATATCGAGATTGGCGGCAAACGTATTGTGTTGGCCGCGGGCCCCTGTTCAATCGAATCGGAAGAGCAGATTATCGACATCGCGAAACGTGTCGAGCGGTCCGGCGCGTCCCTGCTGCGTGGCGGCGCGTTTAAACCTCGTACCTCACCATACAGCTTCCAGGGTTTGAAGGCGGAAGGCCTGGTTTATATGATGGAAGCGCGTGAAAAGCTGAATATCCCGATTGTGACCGAGATCACCAACCCCGCTCAAATTGATTTGTTTGAACAATATGTCGATGTGATTCAGGTCGGCACACGGAATATGCAAAATTTTGAATTGATGAAACTGTTGGGCAAATCGAAAAAACCAATTTTGCTCAAACGAGGTTTCGCCAATACGATCGATGAACTCCTGATGTCCGCTGAATATATTATGGCCGGAGGAAACGACCGGGTTATCCTGTGTGAGCGCGGCATCCGCACATTTGAAACGGCGACGCGGAACACGCTGGATGTAAGCGCGATCCCGGTGTTGAAACGCAAGACACATTTACCGGTCTTTGTCGACCCCAGCCACGCCGGCGGAGAAGCCTGGTTGGTTGAGCCTCTCTCCAAAGCGGCGATCGCGGCGGGCGCGGACGGCTTGATCATCGAAGTGCACAATGATCCGGCGCATGCCCTTTCGGATGGGCAGCAATCACTGACGCCCGAGGCATTTGAGGAATTGGTTGACAAGCTGAGAATCGTCGCGCGAGCGGTCGGTCGAGACATTTGAAAGGACTTTTTTGATGCCACAGATTCATGTGACAACCCATGACAGAGAATACGATATTCAAATAGAAAGAGGCTGCCTGAAGCGGACCGGCTCTGTCGCGGCGGGGCTGACCAAAGGACGCAAGGCGTTTGTGTTCAGCGATGACAATGTGGGTCCGCTGTATTTCAGCGCGGTTAAGGACTCGCTCAAGGAAGCGGGATTTAAATCATTTTCATATATGCTGCCACATGGCGAGGAACAAAAGAATATCCATAATTTACAGCGTGTATACCGCCTCTTGAGTGAGACCGGCATGACTCGCACCGATTTGATCATTGTGGTCGGAGGCGGTGTGTGTGGCGATCTTGTTGGATTTGCCGCGGCGACTTGGCTCAGAGGTGTTCCCTATATGCAAATTCCAACCTCGTTACTGGCGCAGGTGGACTCCTCGGTGGGGGGCAAGACCGCGATTGACATGCCGTTCGGTAAAAACATGGTGGGCAGTTTCTATCAGCCGTTCGCTGTGCTGATTGATCCGGACACTTTACGGACTCTTCCGGAAAAACATATCGCCGAAGGCATGGCCGAAGTCATCAAATATGGCTGCATAAAAGATTCCAATTTGTTCGAGCGGGTGGCGGTTCACGGTGAGGACTCCTATGATGAGGCTGTCATTTCTCATTGTGTAAAAATAAAGGCCGAGGTGGTCCAGGCGGATGAACGCGACACAGGCGAACGAATGTTGTTGAATTTTGGTCACACGCTCGGCCACGCGATCGAAAAATCAACCGGATACTCCATTTATTCACATGGTCAGGCGGTCGCCGCCGGTATGTGCGCGGCGGCTGAAATCGGTGAGTTTTTAGGGCTGACCCAAAAAGGAACCGCTGAAAAGATCAAAGCGGCGGTGGGCAACTGGAATTTGCCACTGAAGGTCGCGGTGACGGCGGACGAATTGCTGAGCGCGATGCGCGCGGACAAAAAAAATCTGTCAGGGACGCTGAACTTTATTTTGTTGGAAACGATCGGCAAGGCGTTCATCCATCCACTGAGCGTGGAGGAGCTGGAACGCTGTGTGCGTGCTGTTTGGCGGGAGGATTGAGTTGATGCGTGAAGTGAATCCTGTTTTTCTACCCTCTCACCCCATACGGGTCATGCCCGCGCTGTTGGAAGGCGATGTGACTGTGCCCGCGTCCAAGAGTGTGGCGCATCGCGCGCTGATCTGCGCGGCGCTGAGCGGTGATTCGGACTGGCGTGGGAAAATTCGCGGATTGGACAGCGCTCCGTCACAAGACCTTCAGGTGACTGAGACAATTTTGCGCCAAATTGTTGAGTTCAATAGTGGACTTGACAAGAGCGCACGGCCGGACAACGGTGAATCGGTCGACCGGTCCCATCCGGGCCTGAATCTTGATTGCGGAGAGTCGGGGTCCACGCTGCGTTTCATGATTCCGTTGCTGCTGGCCTGTGGCGTTCCGGCGACTCTTAACGGAATGGGGCGATTGCCGCGCCGCCCTCTCAAAGAATATGAGAGCATCTTCGCGGAGCAGAATGTTGAATTGATTTTCCCTGACAATGGAGACTATCTGCCACTTAATCTAAGCGGCAGATTGCGTGGTGGGCGATACGAAGTTCCCGGCCATGTCAGCTCTCAATACTTGTCCGGTTTGCTGATGGCCCTGCCGTTGACCAATGAAGATTGTCAGATTGTGTTGACCAGCAAACTTCAGTCAAGATCCTATGTGAACCTCACTGTGGATGTCATGAGAAGTTTTGGCGTGGAGGTCGAGTATGACTCCACGGCAGGTGATTACGGGACATACTATCTGAACGCCGGGCAACGATACCATATGCCGGACGATGGATTCGTCGTCGAGGGAGACTATTCACAAGCCGCGTTTTGGCTTGCCGCCTCTTTTATTGGCGCTCCATTGAAAATCTACGGACTGAATCCGAGAAGTGTGCAGGGTGATCGGGCGGTTCTTGACATCCTGCGCCAGCTGGGCACCATCCGCACGTTGCAACAAGGCAATCTCGTGGTGGACTGTGAGGATATTCCGGACCTGGTCCCTATCCTCGCGCTGACGGCGGCGACAGTTCCGGGCACCCATCGATTTGAAAACTGCGGTCGGCTTCGACTGAAAGAATCGGATCGTCTGGACGCGACCGCGGAGATGCTGATCTCCCTGGGCGCCAAATGTTCGGTCAACGCTCAAGATGACAGCCTGCTGGTGTTTGGGATGGGCAATTACGACATATTGGAAGGAAACACAGCGCGCCGCGCAACGGCCTCCGCGCACGGCGATCATCGAATGGCGATGTGCCTGGCGATCGCCGGGTGTTGCAGCCGCCACGGAGCGGTGATCGACCAACCGGCTTGTGTGGCGAAATCCTACCCGGATTTTTTTGAGCAGATGGTAAGGCTGGGTGGCGTTTTTATTGAAGAGAAGGATTAACTATGGGATCAGTTTGGGGTAAACGGGTGCGCGTCAGCCTATTTGGCGAGTCGCACGGCAAAGGCATCGGGGTGGTCCTTGACGGGCTGCCGTCGGGTGAGCGGATTGATTTGGATGAGCTGAGAACTTATACGGCGCGGCGGGCTCCGGGGCGCACTCCCTGGTCCACCAAGCGAGTCGAACACGATGTCCCCGAGATACTGTCAGGCTATTATCAAGGGCAAACCACCGGCACACCGTTGGCGGCGGTCATTCGCAATACCGACACACGGTCCGCTGATTACAGTGATTTGCGCGCTCTGCCTCGCCCGGGCCACGCGGATCTGACAGGGCTGATGCGCTATAAGGACGCCAATGACCCACGCGGTGGTGGGCATTTTTCGGGCCGCGTCACTGCGGCGCTGACGTTTGCCGGCGCGCTTGCCGATCAAATTCTAAAGCGTCGCAACATCATGATCGTGGCTCATATTCATTCGATTGCGGATATTCGCGACATCGAAGTGGATCCCGCGGATCCCGACAAGAAGGCGCTGCGCGCGGTGCGCGAGAAGCTATTTCCTGTATTGGACGACGCGCGCGGTGAACAGATGGCGGTGGCGGTGGAGGCGGCTCGCATGGAGACCGACTCGGTCGGAGGTGTCGTGGAATGCCTCGCCTGGGGATTTCCGGCGGGGATCGGCGATCCGATGTTTGACGGGATTGAACCACATATGGCTTCGCTGATCTTCGGCATACCGGCGGTCAAAGGTGTGGAATTTGGGGCCGGATTCGCGGCTACCGAAACCAGAGGTTCTCAAAATAACGACAGCCCAAGATTCACCGGTGAGCCACCACATCGTTCAATTCGCATGGAGACCAACAACAGCGGCGGCATTGATGGCGGCATCAGCAATGGAATGCCCATCGTGGTACGAGTGGGATTTAAACCGACCGCCTCGATTTCTCAGCGCCAAGACACGGTAAATCTGGAAACGATGGAAAATGACACTTTGATCATTCAGGGCAGGCATGATCCTTGCATTGTGCCTCGCGCCGTACCGGTGGTCGAGAGCGCGGTCGCACTGTCGCTGCTGGATCAAATGTTGTTAAACAACATGATATAATTGGATCGATCATGTAAGCGACAAAGACAGATCGGTTGACAGGAAAAGGAGTTTTTTGTGAACGAACAGATGAAAGATGAGGCGGTCAATCGCCGCGCCATGGAAGATTTGGACAAAGCGCGGCGGGAACTGGAAAATATTGACCGTTCGATTCTAGAACTGATTAAACAGCGCAGCGCCTCTTATGAGTCGATTTGGAAGGCCAAACGCGTGTTGGACCTGCCCATTTTGGATGCGGGTGTGGAACAAAAAAAACTTGCCGATTTGACCGCGCTGACGGATGACGATGTCGTCGCGCGATCGGCGACCGCGGCGCTGGAGGGAGTCATGCGGGTTTCGCGCATGAGTCAGTATCAGCAGAACTACAAAAACGCGGTTTCCTGGGAACCCGGTGACACGATTCAGACGGCCGCTCGACAGCTGCCGGAGCTAAAAGTGGTCGCGACTCAAGGCACGACCGAGTCTTATTCCTCACGGGCGGCGTCCTATATGTTCCCTGACGCGAAAATCATGCCGGCGCGGACGTTCGAGGCCGCTTGCCAAGAGGTGGCGGCGGAGATCGTCCCGGTCGCCGTGCTGCCACTCGAGAACTCCACCGCCGGCACCGTTGAGGAGGTCTATCAGCTGATCGATCAGCTGAATCTTTATATTATCGGAACCGTGGACGTGCCCATTCGACATTGTCTGTGCGCCATTCCCGGCACGAAACTCAGTGACATTCGCACCATCATCTCGCATCCGCAGGCATTGTCCCAATGTTCTTTGTTCATTCAAGGCATGGGCTGGCAGGTCCGGGAGGTCAACAACACGGCCTACGGGGCCCGTGATGTGGCCGAAATCAACAGCAAGACGGTCGCGGCGCTCGCCTCTCCGGCGGCGGCGGCGGCCAGTGGGTTGGAAGTGCTTCAGGCGCAGATGTCGAACGTCGTTGTCAACACCACGCGTTTTGCCGCGCTGGCTTCCAAGCCGATCATTGAGCCGGACGCGAATATTGTCAGTTTGATTGTCCGTCTGCCTCACCATGCGGGCTCATTGGCCAACATGCTGAATATCTTCTCCGACTACGGGCTCAACCTACTCAAGATTAAATCAAGTCCGGTGCCCGACGTTCCTTGGGAATACAACTTCCATCTGGATCTGGAAGGTCGGTTTGATGACCAAAAGACCTTGCCGGTTTTGTTTGAATTGGTGGATGAGCTCAAGAGGTTGCGCTTTGTCGGATGGTATAAAAATCGTTCTTTTGTTGAAAAGGAGAATTGACATGGATCTTGGTAAATATCACATCACCGCGGACGACGCCTATATGATCGTGGTCGACGTTCAAGAGCGCATGGCGCCCGCGACCGACAACTATGAATATTATGTGGAGCGAATCGAGCGGATGGCCGAAGCGGCCGCTCTGCTGTCGTTTAAGGTGGGCTGCACCGAACAATATCCGAAAGGCCTGGGCCCCACCGTCGAGCCATTGAAAAGCAAGCTGGAAGCCGCGGGCGCGAGCTTTTTTGATAAAACGGCTTTTAACGCCTGTACATACGGAATCATGCAGGATTTGAAAAAACTTGGCCGCGGCTCGGTGATCGTCACCGGCATGGAGACACATATTTGTGTCTATCAGACCGTGCGTCAATTATTGGCGGCCGGTTACAAAGTTTTTGTGCCATGTGATTGCGTCACCTCGCGCTCACCCGAAAATCGTGAAAACGCATTGGAACAATTTCGCTCGATGGGGGCGGTGGTTACAAACAGCGAGACACTGTTGTTTGATATGTTGGGTGACTCGCGTTCCGCTTCATTTAAAGCGATATCCAATCTGGTCAAATAGGTTGAACTGAAAAATGAGCGCGGATGGACGACACGACAGAAAACCGGCGATGACCAAAGTGTGGATTTTGGTCATCATGACCCTGTTCGCGTTGATGGTCAACATCCGCCTGCCTTTTTCTATTAGAAGCACGGATGAAAATGTGACGACCGGGGTCGGCGCGTCCGCTGATCTGACGATCAGGAGCGCGGATTTAAACATTCCGAACGCCTCCGAAGCCGATGAGGCGCCTTTGGTCGCCACTGTCGCGCCCACAGCGGTTCCCGAGCCGTCAATCGCCGCCAACACCGGACGAAAGGCGACGGTCATGTTCGCCGGCGACGTGTTGATGCATTCCTATCTGATAAACGGTGGAGAGACCGAAGACGCGACATATGATTATGATTATCTGTTTCAGCCGATCTCCTCGTTTTTGTCGGCGGCGGATTACGCAATCTGCAACATGGAAGGGACACTGGGTGGGGAGCCGTACACCGGCTTTCCATTGTTCAGCGCTCCCGATGAATTGGCAAGGGCGATGCGAGTCGGCGGATTCAAAGCCGCCACCAATGCGAACAATCATACCATCGATCGCGGGCACGAAGGGGTTATACGTACCAACAACGTACTGAAAGAAGCCGGTCTGGATGTGCTGGGCACGCGCGCGGGCGAGGACGCGGACACCTGGTTTATTCGTGAGATCAACACAATTAATGTCGGTTTCTCCAATTACACCTACGAAACCGCGCGACAAGACGGCAGTCGATCACTGAATGGGATCAAGATGTCGGCCGATACAGAAGAGTTGATTGATTCATTCAGCTATGAGGAACCGGATTTCAGCGCGGATTTGGCTGAGATGGCCGACCGTGTGACGCGGATGAGAGAGGCCGGCGCGGAAGCGGTGGTGTTCATTTTGCACTGGGGAACGGAATATTCCTCAGCAGAGAACGACTACCAGGTCCGCATCGCCGGGGCATTGGCCGACGCCGGTGTGGACGTCATCTTTTCTTGTGGTCCACATGTCATTCAGCCGGTTAAGTCGGTCAGTTCCGCTGACGGCGCGCATGACACGCTTGTTTTCTACTCAGGCGGCAACTTCGTCTCCGATCAATTGTATTCCACCGCCGGAAACAATGGGAGGGCGGAGGATGGCCTGCTCATGATGGCGCAATTTGAACGGGATCCATCAGGAGACGTTCGGCTTTCCGACAGTGGTTATTTTCTTACTTACTGCTACAAGAACAAGTACGCTGAATACAAGACACATAACTCTCCGATACCGGTCAGAGCGGCGCTCGCGGATCCGGATCAATTCAATTCTCATGAGTATGGGCATTTGTTGGAAGACTCATTGACGCGATCGCAGATTGTGATGTCGGAAAATGATGTCAGTGGGCTGCGTTTTCGTGAACTGTCCTGGCCGGACGAAATTGAAGAAGACCCCTTCGCCTCGTCGCCGTAGTTGATCCGCGTCGGTTGACTGATTGAGAAAGGACGGCATCTATACGTGGAAAATTTGGCTTATATGTTGCGCTATGTGTTCGCGCTGTTGGTCGTCTTGACCGCTGTTCTTTTGTTGAACGCCGCGGTCAGTGAGTTTCGCGGAGGGATCAAACGTAATTTGAGACCGACTTTTGGTTATTTTTTGATCACCATGACACCAGCGAACTCCCCTCGACATCCGGTCAAGTCATTGCCTTTGTTTCACACAACAATGGTAGGCAGCGGACGAAACTGTGATATTCGGCTCAAAAGTGGCGCGATCAGCAGGAGGCACGGTCTGATCTATGTTTATGACGGAGACTGGTTTATCCGGCCACATAAAAGAAATAATTTTATTTCAATCGAAGGAATTCCGATAACCGAACCCACGCCGCTGCGCAACCATGACAGAATCACGTTTGGCGACACCAGTCTGATTTTCGTGGATGAGAAGGCTGAGACGGAAGCGGCCGGTCTGCCGTACACGATCACGACGGATTCCGGACTGGAGGAGCTTGAACGCGTGCCCGGCGGCTCGCCGACGGCCTTTTGGCTGGTCAACTTTTTTGGGCTCTCATTCTCCGCGCTCTTTGTTGGGCTGCTGAAAAATGAATTGGCCTATGTGCGCGCGCCGATCGCGCTCATACTCTCTGTGTTCTGGTTTATTTTCAATCTTTACTATCTTGTTTTGCCCAAGCTGTTGATCTATGTGGACAAGGTGATCTTGCTGGCGGTCACTCAACTTTGTTATCTTGGCGTGGTCATTCAGCTGCGCCTCGCGCTGTTGACGCCGTCGGTGCTCAATCGCGCGATAGAGGTGAACGACGGTGACATCGTCGCGGCGGCGATGCGCCTGATATCACCTCAAATGATCTCGCTGGCGGTCGGTTTGATTGTGCTGCCGATTGTCACTTTAATCGTCGCGAAAACGAGATTTCTCGAGGTCATGGTTCCCGTCTGCGTTGTGCTGACTCCCTTGCTTTTGGTTGTGACCTTGATCTTTGGCCGCGGTGACACGGTGCACGGCGCCTCGCTTTGGATCAATGTTGGGGGGATGTCACTGCAGTTGACCGAGTTCGCCAAGATCACCTATCTGGTGGTTTTGGCTCAGTTTTTTAAAAACCGTCCGCAACTACGCACCCAGCTTGCGTTCGCCGTTTGGGCGGGAATGGTGTTTTTACTCATCATGTTGTTGCCGGATTTGGGTTCGATCATGATCTTGCTGCCGGTCACTCTGGCGGTCTTTCTGGTGATGACCTCCGAGTTTTTGACCACGTTCACGATTCTCGGTGGAACATCCGCGCTGGCGGTGTTCGCGTACACGACCTTTCCGCATGTGCGCAGGCGGTTGGCGGGTTGGACCACACTATGGGAAGAAGTGAACGACAGCAACCGCCAGATTGTTTACGGGCTGCAGGCGATGGCCAGGGGAGGATTGCTGGGCCGCGGTCTCGGCAACGGCAGCCCCGAAGGTATCCCGGTGGTCGCGTCCGACATGGTTTTCACCATTGTCTGTGAGGAGATGGGGCTGTTGATCGGCCTGAGCATCGTTTTGTTTTTCATTGTGATTTGGCTGCGTGGCGCCCGCACCATGCCACTGGTCAAGGATGGCTTTTCCTCCAGCATGATATTGGCCGTCTGCTCGCTGTTTTTCGTTGAGGCGGCGATTGTGATCGCCGGCTGCACCGGACTGATTCCGTTGACCGGTGTGACCTTGCCCTTCATATCACAAGGTGGAAGCTCCTTACTTGCGAAAATGATTCTAATCAGCATTTTGCTGGGACTGATGTCGCGCAGAAATGAATTGGTGGTGGCAAGATGAGAGAGTTGTTGCGCAACATTAAGATTATACTGTTTGTCTTCGTTTCGACCGCGATCCTGTTGATCGTCGGCCTGATCATTCAGGAAAACCGCAGCAAAGATGTGTTGATGGCCGCCGCGGGCGAAAATAAAAAGGCGCTCGCCGTGCGCTACGAAAACGCGGGCACGATCTATTCGTCGGACGGTATCATGTTGGCCCACAGCGCGGAGGAAGGCAGACGATACGCCGATGACGCGGAGACGGCGGCGTCCTTTTTGCAGCTGGTAGGCGATTACACGCATAACATCGGCAACACGATTGAAGCGGTCTATCAGGGTAATCTGACCGGCGGTGATCGATCCTTGTCTCATCAACTTCAATTTGACTTGGCGGGCAAAGGTTTGGAAGGGGATGATATCGTCTTGACTTTAAACGCCGAGCTCAATCGTCAGGCATACAGGCTGATGAGAGAATACGACGGCGCCGCGGTTTTGATCAATTATAAGACAGGCGCGGTGCTGGCGGCGGTGAGCACTCCCTCCACATCGCCCGACAATGTGATCAACTATACGGACATACCTGATACCGCCTTGTTCAACAGAGCTTTCATGGGCGGTTACGCGCCCGGTTCCAGCTATAAATATGTGACCGCCGGCGCCTGGCTCACAAGCACTGACTATGATCCCGACCTTACCGTCCCCTGCACGGGAGCGGATCCTCTGATCGATCCGGACGGTGTCAAGGAGAACCGCGAGGACACCCACGGGACGCTGAACATGACCGAGGCGCTGGAAGTCTCATGCAACCACTTTTTTGGTGAGATCGGTGTGCGCAGTGGGCGCGGATTGATGCTCGAAGCCGCCAGAAAAAACAGCATCGGCAAGGCGTTCAAAGCCGACAAGCTGAGTGTGTATAGAAGTCGCCTTGCCATACCTGACAGGGACAGCACATTGTCTTGGGTCAGCATCGGTCAGCCGGTCGCGGACAGCGAGCTATATATCTCACCTCTGCAGATGGCGATGATGGTCGGCTCGATCGGCAATGATGGAGTGATGATGAGTCCGCATATCATTGATCATATGGTCAGCCCATTGGACACTGAGTATGAAAAACTAAACCCGGTGTCGTTGTCACAAACCTGCACGCCTGAAATCGCCGAGCGACTCGCCGAGTTGCTTGAAGATGCCGTGTCCAATGGCACGGGCAGCCCGGCAGCGGTGGACGGCTTGACGGTCTGTGGAAAAACAGGTACGGCGGAAGTTGAAGGACAGGATAAGGAAAACGCCATTTTTGTGGGCTATGTGGCAGATGAGGAGCACCCTTACGCGGTCGCCGTGGTCTGCGAGAACGCCGGTCTGGGATCGGCTCACGCGGCCCCCATCGCGGGAGAACTGCTCCGACTCGCCAGTGAGATCGATCGGCGCTGATCAAGGGAGCCGGCTGATTGGCCGGTCGAACTGAAACAGTTTAAGTTGGTGCCGTGGGCGCCCCTATTTAGTGGATAGTGGATTTAGATTAGTTTTCGGGAGGTTACGAGATGGATGATTATCAGATGATCCGGCGTTCAGTACAAGAGGCGGCACAATACGTGTCGTCCCTTGCCAAACAAAAACTCGAAATTGGCCTTGTCCTTGGTTCAGGGCTGGGTTCGGTGGCGGACGAGATTCAAAACCCGGTCGTCGTTTCCTACGCCGACATTCCGGGTAGTCCGTCATCGACCGCTCCGGGACATAAAGGCGAACTCATTCTGGGTGAGCTGGGTGGCCGTGGCTGTGTCGCGATGCGTGGACGATTTCACTTCTACGAAGGATACTCCATGAATGAAGTGGTTTTTCTGGTGCGCGTGATGGCGATCATCGGTGTGCGGTCATTGATCCTGACCAACGCGGCGGGGGGAGTCAACCGCGCCATGCGCCCGGGTGATTTGATGTTGATCACCGATCATATCGGATTGGACGGTGACTCGCCTCTGCGTGGTCCCAACTTTGAGATACTGGGCCCAAGGTTCAATGATCAAACACATGTCTACGATCCGGAATATCTGCGCCTGGCGAAAACGGTCGCGTCCGACTTGAACATTTTGTTGCGGGATGGGATTTATTACTACGCGAAAGGCCCTTCGTACGAAACGCCGGCCGAAATTCGGGCGATCGGCATTCTGGGCGGTGACGCGGTCGGCATGTCGACGGTTCCCGAGGCGGTCTGCGCCAATCATGCCGGGATGAGAGTTTTGGGTATTTCCTGTATCACGAACATGGCGGCCGGCATAGTCGATGGCGCCTTGAATCATGACGAGGTTCTGTCGATCGGTCAGGCGGTATCGGGCAAAGCCACTCTTCTGGTCAAAACCATAATCGAACAGATGGACTGACCGATTGGCGGGCGACCGACGAATGCTGTTCGGACGCGGCACAGATGTCACGCGGCACTGACGTCAATTAATATTGGCGTTGGCGTTTTCGTCCGCGTTTTCTTCCGACCGGGGAAGCTTTCGAATTTTGTTTGAGAAAACCGACGACAGCCAATAGAACAACCAACAGGTTCAATATAATAAAAACCAGTTGCAGAGGATTTTCGAAGTCGGCGAAAAAGGCGATGATCGATTCGGTCGGCAACAGATTCCAGGCACCGTTTACCAGCAACCAGGCTCCGGAAAGCGCGGTGATGGCGCGGATGAAAAAGTTCGTCACGGCGCCGGCCAAAATCGCGCCAACCGTTCCACAGATCAGCGCGGCGATCAGTGCGTACTGTGATGGGATGATTACGATTAAAAACTTCCAGCCCCAAAAAATGCCGGCCGCGAAACCGGCGATCACGATGCTGACGCGGAATAGGAAGACAAAAAGCAACGCGCAGCCGACAGCCAGCCCCAGCGAAACAAGCAACGGTGGTATGTTTTCCGGTCGAGTGAGGTTGACGACCAGGGTACCGGTTTGCCATCCGATCCACAGGCCGGTCAACACCATCCAAAGTCGAAATAATTTCTCACCCCACAGCATCAGCGCAAACCCCAGGATGACACTGAACAAGGCGCCGGTCAAAAGCAGCACCTGATTGTCTTTAAACAACGGATCGTCCAAAATGGCGTCGGGAGTTGGCAACCATTCGGGGTAGCTAAGAGCTGAATAATTAATTAAAGAAGTCATTATCATACACATTCATAAACCTTTTTAAACTAAAGCGGACAATGCCATAAATCATAGCATGACAAGGAGGAACACGCCATGAAACCAGCCGATATTCATACGAAAAAACCAATCAAAGACCGCATGGGTGTGATCGGTCTTGGCACGATTGGAGGGATGCTGGCCGAACGCGGTCTGCATCACAATCAGATTGAGCCATCTCGGTTGTTTGTTTACGATCATCATGCGGAAAACATTCAAAAACTGACCGATCGATATCCGGAGGTGAACGTTTGCGGCGCTGAGGCGGAGGTCTGCGGCAACGTGGATCGTCTGATCGTGTCGATCAAACCGCCGGGCATTCCCCCTCTGCTGGCAAGTTTACGCCAAATGTTCGCGGGACAAGAGAAACGATTGCCTGAATTATATATCACCACTTCACATTATGATGACGATCAGTTGGCCGCCCTTTGGCCAAAGCCTTGCGTTGTCTGCCTGCCAACCATCGCGGGCGTGATCGATCGTGGTGTGGTGCTCGCCCATCATCCGGCCGAAATGGACAGCGAGCGAGTCCGACTATTTGAGATGTTCATGCGACCACAGTGTCATGAACTGCGCTGGGTGGAGTGGTCGGACTTTCCCGCGCCAAACAATCTGACCGGCTGCGCGCCCGCGTTTGTCGCCTATATGGTGCAGGCAATGGCGGACGCGACACAACTTTCGTGGCCGAACATGCGGACGGACGAACTCGTGGACTTGGCCAAAGAGGCGCTGATCTCAACTTGTATGTTGCTGGATCATCGCGGTGTCTCACCTTTGGAGCTCATTTCCAGTGTGGGGTCTCCCGGAGGCATAACCTATACGGCGCTGTCCGCGCTCGAAGAAACCTTTCCGGCTTCGTTCGGCGAGCTGGTCAGACGGAGTGTGAGGCGACATCATCAGGCGGACTCGGAAGCCGCGCTCGCCGTGAAACAGGCGCTGGCCGACGCGGTGCCGGAGAAGACCATGCCGGAGGGCGCCACACCGGAAGATGTCACTTAACGTGTCTGCCGGGCGAGCAGGGGCGTGGTCCGGGCGAGAGCGTACGCTTAAAAAAGATATAAGAATGCTTCGAGTCCGTGTGTACATTTAATAATTGAATAAAGTCAACCTAGGCGATAAAATGAATGCATATTGACTTTTTTGGATTCGCAGATCGCTATAAAAGCAAGAAAGATAGGAGAATAAAGAATGGCTGCAATGAAAAAGATGACCGTCGATCAGCTCGACGTCCGAGGAAAACGTGTGTTGGTCCGCGTGGATTTCAACCTGCCACTGGACAAAAACACCGGTGAGATCACCGATGACAAACGGATTAAAGGCGCTTTGCCCACGATTCAGTATTTGGTGGAAAAAGGGGCGAAGGTCATTTTGGTGTCCCATCTTGGACGCCCGACGGACGGACCTGATGAAAAACTTTCTTTGAAACCGGTGGCTGACCGTCTCGCTCAGTTGCTCGGCCCTTCTGTCCAACTTGCCAACGATGTCATCGGAGAGGATGCCAAAGAAAAGGCTTCCGCTCTGCGCGATGGTGAAGTGTTGATTCTCGAAAATGTGCGCTTCCACAAGGAAGAAACCAAAAATGATCCCGCTTTCGCTAAAGAACTCGCGTCTTTGGCGGAGCTCTATGTGAACGACGCGTTTGGCACAGCTCATCGCGCTCACGCTTCGACCGCCGGTGTGGCGAACTATCTGCCGGGCGCCATGGGCAAACTGGTCGAAAAAGAAATCGCTGTCATGGGCGGGGCGCTGAACGATGCCGCGCGACCATTTGTGGCTATCATTGGCGGTGCGAAAGTCTCTGATAAAATCAACGTTGTCAACAATCTACTGGATAAAGTGGACACTTTGATTGTCGGTGGCGGCATGGCGTACACCTTCCTCAAAGCTCAGGGACGTGAAATCGGTATTTCATTGTGCGAGGAAGATCGCTTGGACTTGGCCCGAGATCTGTTGGCGAAAAGCAAGGAAAAGGGTGTTAAGCTCCTGCTTCCTGTGGATCATGTCGTGGCGAAAGAATATAAAATCACGGCGGAACCAATGATTGTCTCTGAAATCCCGGCCGATACGATGGGCATGGATATTGGCCCCGAAACGATTAAACAATTTTCCGCGGCCATCGCAGACGCGAAAACCGTGCTTTGGAATGGACCGATGGGTGTGTTTGAATTTGACAACTTCGCCGCCGGCACACGTGAGCTCGCCCGCGCGATCGCCGCTTCCTCAGCCACATCGATTATTGGTGGCGGTGACTCCGCCGCCGCGGTCGAGCTGCTCGGATTTGGTGACAAAGTCACACACATTTCGACGGGTGGCGGCGCTTCTCTCGAGTTCCTTGAAGGCAAAGTGCTGCCCGGCATCGACTGCCTGGTCGACGCGGAGCGACGCCGTGTCTTCGCCGCGGGGAACTGGAAGATGAATCAAGGTGTGCCGGCGGAAGCCGCGGCTTTCCTGGAGCAGTTGATTCCGGAGGTGGCGGATGCCGACTCCACCATCGCCGTCGGTGTGCCGTTCACCGCCCTGGACGCTGCGCTTTCAACCACTGCCTACACGAACATTAAAATCGCAGCGGAGAACTGCCATTTTGAGGATAGTGGCGCCTATACCGGTGAGGTTTCCGCCAAGATGTTGGCGTACATGGGTGTCCCTTATTGCATCATCGGACACAGTGAGCGCCGTGAGTATTTCGCCGAGACCGATGAGACCGTGAACAAAAAAGCGCACGCCCTGCTTGAATGGGGTGTTCGTCCGATCATCTGCTGTGGCGAGTCTCTCGCTCAGCGCGAGGCGGGTGAGACGTTTGACTTTGTGAAAAGTCAGATCGTAGGCGCTTTCAAAGACATTCCGTTGGAAAAACTATATCTGATCACCATCGCCTATGAGCCGATCTGGGCGATTGGCACCGGCGTCACGGCGAGTGATGAGCAGGCGGAAGAGGCCTGCGCGTTCATTCGTGGGGTCATCGCCGATCTTTACGATGAGGACGCGGCGAGCGCGATGCGCATCCAGTATGGCGGCTCGGTCAATCCCAAAAATGTCGTCGGCCTGTTCGGTCAAGAGAATATCGATGGCGGACTGGTGGGCGGCGCCTCACTGAAAGTCGCTGATTTTGGTGTCATTTGTAACGCCTATCAAGCGAAGTGAAGCTTAAAATCAAAGTGTGACGAATCTCACTTTAATACCGGATGAATAATGGATTAAAGAAGAACCGCGGTCATTCTGCGGTTCTTCCCAAGTAAAAGGAGAGCGAATGAAAAATTTACGGCAACGGCCGATGGCGCTGATCATCATGGATGGCTTCGGAGTCAACCCTGAACACGCGGGAAACGCGATTGAGGCGGCCAACACTCCGAACATCGATCGGCTGATGGCGAACTGGCCAAACACGCTGATTCGCACAAGCGGCAAGGACGTCGGTCTGCCGGACGGTCAAATGGGGAATTCCGAAGTCGGA
The DNA here is from genome assembly GCA_964487355.1 of uncultured Oscillospiraceae bacterium. GTDB lineage: Bacteria > Bacillota > Clostridia > Saccharofermentanales > Fastidiosipilaceae > JAXGYX01. The sequence goes on along the minus strand of CAZAPS010000002.1, from coordinate 17,812 downwards.
CATACCAACATCGGCGCAGGTCGGATTGTATATCAGGATCTGACCCGCATCACCAAATCAATCGAGGATGGCGACTTTTTTCATAATCCCGCACTGCTCAGGGCGATTCAGAATTGCAAAGAAAACAATTCAGCGCTTCATTTAATGGGCCTGGTCTCCGCGGGTGGCGTGCACAGTCATGAAACACATCTGTACGCGCTGCTGCGCCTCGCAAAAGAGAACGGCTTGGAGCAAGTCTATGTTCATTGTTTGCTGGATGGGCGCGACGTTCCCCCGGACTCCGCCGCCGAATCCCTGGCCAGGCTTGAAACTGAGATGCGGACGGTTGGCGTTGGTAAAATCACCACCATCATGGGGCGCTATTACGCGATGGATCGGGACAATCGTTGGGATCGGGTGGAATTGGCTTATTTGGCCATCACAAGTGGCGAGGGTGAATTCTTCCCGTCCAGTGAAGCGGCGATCGACGCGTCCTACGCGAATCAAGTGCTTGATGAATTTGTCGTTCCGGCGGTGATTGGTCAAAATGGTATTCCCACAGCGGTGCTGGAGTCTCATGACTCGATGATTTTCTTTAATTTTCGCCCTGACCGAGCCAGAGAGATCACCCGTGCATTTAAACAACCGGATTTCTCAGGTTTCCAACGCCGTAAGATTTGTGATCCGCTGTGTTATGTCACTTTTTCTCAATACGATGAGACGTTCGCGGAGTTCGCCGACCTGCATGTCGCCTATGGACCTGAAGCGCTAAACGACACATTTGGTGAATATATCAGTGAATTAGGATACACACAGCTACGCATCGCCGAGACAGAAAAATACGCGCACGTGACGTTCTTTTTTAATGGAGGCGTGGAAGCGCAATATGCTGGAGAGGATCGGGCGTTGATCCCTTCACCGAAAGTGGCGACCTATGATTTAATGCCGGAAATGAGTGCCCCCGATGTCACGCGGGAGTGTTTGAAACGGATTGAAACCGATCTTTACGATGTGATCATCTTAAATTACGCCAATTGCGATATGGTCGGACACACCGGAGTGTTTGAAGCCGCCGTCAAGGCCGTCGAAACAGTGGACGAAAGTGTGGGTAAAGTGGTGAACGCGATCTTGGCCAAAGGCGGTGTCGCTTTGGTCACGGCGGACCACGGGAACGCCGAGCAAATGGTCGACCCGGACACAAACGGGCCGTTTACCGCTCACACGACCTGTCCGGTGCGCCTGATCGGCGCCGGCATCCGAAATGCTTCGTTGAGGGAAGGCAGGCTGGCCGATTTGGCGCCGACCATGCTGGATCTGATGGAGGTGGAAATTCCGACCGCCATGACCGGTCGATCGCTGTTGATAAAAGACTCTAAATAGGCATCTAAAACAAGCGCCGGATAAAACATCGGTCACAATTGCCTAAAAGATTGATAAGCGTCGCCGGCGGACAATCAAATTCGTTCGGCGCCGTTTTTTATCTTCTATTATGCCGCATATATGTCGTTTTTTATCTTGTGAAGTCAAAAAAACTCACATTTAATGTCCATAAGAAGTCCGTGTTTTTCTATCGGAATTATCCCCTTGCTTTTTAGCTAAAACAATGGAAGATAGACCGTATCCGTTTTCTTTCTTGTGCTATAATATTCAAAGAAACTGCTGTTGACGTCATGACAGCAGGTTGTTTTTGGTTTAATGCGTTAAAGTAAGGAGAGTAACAATGGCAAAACAGAAAAAATATATGACGATTGACGGAAATACCGCCGCTGCGTACAGTTCGTACGCATTTACGGAAGTTGCCGGTATTTATCCGATCACTCCGTCATCTCCCATGGCCGATATGGTCGATCAGTGGGCACTTGCCGGACGAAAAAACATCTTCGGCACGACCGCTGAAGTTGTTGAGATGCAGTCTGAAGCCGGCGCCGCGGGTGTGGTCCATGGATCGCTGGGCACAGGCGCTCTAACCACCACCTATACAGCATCACAAGGCTTGTTGCTGATGATTCCCAATATGTACAAAATTTCCGGAGAACTCCTGCCGGGCGTGTTCCATGTCAGTGCTCGCGCGCTTGCCGCTCACGCGCTGTCTATTTTCGGCGACCATGCCGACGTCATGTCGGCGCGTCAGACCGGTTTCGCTCTGCTTGCCTCCTCGAACGTTCAGGAAGTGACGGATCTTGGCGCTGTCGCGCACTTGGCGGCGATCAAGGGCTCTCTTCCTTTCATGCATTTCTTTGACGGCTTCCGCACCTCCCATGAAATTCAAAAAATCGAAGTGCAAAGCTATGATGACTTCGCCTCGATGGTTGACTGGGAAGCGATTAAAAAATTCCGCGCCCGCTCGTTGACGCCCGAGAGGCCAATTCAACGCGGTACAGCTCAGAATCCGGATATCTATTTCCAGGTTCGTGAAGCGTCCAACCCATTCTACCTTGCCATTCCTGACATCGTTGAACAGTATATGAATGAAATGAACGCGCTGACTGGCAGAGATTATCAGCTGTTTAATTATTACGGCGCTGAGAAAGCGACCCGCGTGATTGTGGCGATGGGCTCGGTCTGCGACACTGTCAAAGAGACGGTTGATTTCTTGAACGCCCGCGGAGAGAATGTCGGCATGATCAATGTCCATCTTTATCGCCCGTTCTCGGTTGAGCACATGTTTAGAGTGATGCCGGACACCGTCGAGAAGATCGCGGTGCTCGATCGCACCAAAGAACCCGGCGCCATTGGTGAGCCGCTGTATCTGGACGTTGTGTCCGCTTATATTGGCAAACCGAACAGCCCGCAAATTGTTGGTGGCCGTTATGGTTTGGGATCCAAAGACACCACACCGAACGATATTTTGGCGGTGTTCAAGAACCTGTCATCCGACAGTCCGAGACACAATTTCACCATTTCGATCGTCGACGATGTCACCAATCTTTCCTTGCCTGTTGAGGAAGTCGCGGACGTCACGCCGGAAGGCACGACTTCCTGCCGCTTCTGGGGCCTTGGCTCTGATGGAACGGTTGGCGCGAACAAAAACTCAATTAAGATTATCGGTGACAATACCGATATGTATGCGCAGGCCTATTTCTCCTATGACTCGAAGAAATCCGGTGGCGTGACGATGTCCGACTTGCGTTTCGGACACACTCCGATCCACGCTCCTTATTTGATAAATCTGGCGGATTTCGTTTCCTGCTCAACCCAGTCATATGTGAACACATACGACATGTGGAGTAGCTTAAAACCGGGCGGCACCTTCCTGCTGAACACGGTTTGGAATGACGAGGAGCTTGAGCAACATCTGCCGGCTTCTATGAAACGTTATCTCGCGGAGAATGACATCAACTTCTACGTGATCGACGCGGTCACCATCGCTGAGGATCTAGGCTTGGGCAATCGTACCAACACGGTGCTGCAATCGGCGTTTTTCAAACTGACCAACATCATTCCGATCGATGACGCGGTCGATTATATGAAAAAAGCGATCGTCAAATCGTATGGTTCGAAAGGCGACGACATTGTCAACATGAACTATGGAGCGGTCGACGCGGGTGTGAACAGCATGCGCAAGATTGATGTTCCGGCCGCATGGAAAGATGCCGTCGACGAGAAGACCGAGCAGCGCGAATTGCCGAAGTATGTCGCTGAAATCGCATCGGTGATGAATGCCCAAGAGGGAGACTCTCTGGCTGTCAGTCAATTTGTCGGATACGAGGACGGACATTCTCCGATGGGCACGACTCAATATGAAAAACGTGCGATCGCGACCCATGTCCCGACTTGGCTGGCCGATAACTGCATCCAATGCAACCAGTGCTCACTTGTGTGTCCGCATGGCGTTATCCGCCCCTTCCTGTTGACGGACGAAGAGGCCGCGGGCGCTCCCGAAGAGGCAGCCTCAATTCAAGGCATGAAGCCTTATGATCAATACAAATATCGCATTCAGGTTTCCGTGCTGGATTGCACCGGCTGCCTGGCCTGCGTGCAGACCTGCCCCGCCAAAGAAAAAGCGTTGGTGGCCAAGCCGCTTGAAGAACGCAGGTTTGAAGCGAACAATTGGGATTACTTTATTCAGCTGCCACACAAAGCGAACCCGATGAAGAAGACCATGATTAAAGGCAGTCAGTTTGAGATGCCTTATCTCGAATTCCACGGAGCCTGCGCGGGCTGTGGTGAGACTCCCTACGCCAAACTGGTTACCCAGCTATTTGGCAATCGCATGCAGATTTCCAACGCCACCGGCTGTTCGTCCATCTGGGGCGGCTCGGCGCCGAGCAACCCATACACCGTGGACGCCGACGGCAGAGGACCCGCATGGGCGAACTCGCTGTTTGAAGACAATGCAGAGCATGGACTTGGTATGCATCTTGGCGCGAAAAACATTCGCAATCGCGTCTCCGGGACGATCGAAGCGTTGAGCGAGATCGGTGATGATTCAGTGAAACAGGCGATCGCATCCTGGAATGAAAATAAAGATGACAACGAGAAGACCGTTGAAGCCGCCAGCAGCCTGGTTGAGGCGCTGTCCAAGGCTGACACATCCAACCCGGAAGTCAAAGCGCTGATCGATGAGATCACCGAGAATAGTGACTATCTGGCGAAACGATCCACCTGGATTCTTGGTGGAGACGGTTGGGCCTATGATATTGGCTACGGCGGCTTGGATCACGTCCTGGCGTCGGGTGAGAATGTCAACGTCCTGGTGTTTGACACCGAGGTCTATTCCAACACCGGAGGCCAGGCCTCTAAGGCGACTCCGACCGGAGCCATCGCGGAATTCGCCGCGGGCGGCAAGAGCATCCGCAAAAAAGATTTAGGCATGATGGCCATGTCTTATGGTTATGTCTATGTCGCGCAAGTCGCGATGGGAGCAAACCAGGCGCACACGCTCAAGGCGTTCCTTGAGGCGGAAGCGTACGAGGGTCCATCACTGATCATCGCCTACTCACCTTGTATCAATCACGGAATCAGAGGCGGACTGCGTTACGCTCAAGTTCGTGAGAAGCAGGCTGTTGAGGCGGGCTACTGGCACCTGTATCGTTTTGATCCAAGATTGGAAGCCGAAGGCAAGAATCCATTTGTCTTGGACTCCAAGGAGCCGACCGGTGACTATATTGACTTCCTCAAAGGTGAAGTTCGCTATACCTCACTGTTCAAGAAATTCCCTGAGGAGCACGTGAACCGTGTCTTTGAACAGGCTGCCGAGGATGCGGCCATCCGCACTCGATCCTACCTTAGAAAAGCGGCTGAGAATTGGGAGCTTACCGACTGATAAAGTCAAATTTAACTCTGATTGATCCGCAACGGCAGGGGACTTAGCGTCCCCTGCTTTTTTAATGTTATAATTAAATGCTGTAAAATCTATTCGCCACAATTGAGGGAGGAAGTTTGAAATCGATGAAAGTTGAGCGCAGGGAAAATCCATTATTCGCCGATTTGCGATTGCCGTCGGTTTTTGTCGACTCGATCATGCCACGCCTGTCCGGCTCGGCGGTTAAATTGTTTTTGGCTTTGCTGGTGGCTCTCAAACGTGGTGAGACGATAGAGACGGCGATCTTGAGCGCGCGCACCGCCTTGTCCGACACCGAGGTGACCGCGGCGCTGAATGAGCTGCGGCAAGAACAGGTGCTGCGTTTGACTTCTTCCGGAACGATTGTTTTGCTTGACCTTAAGGACAACGCTCTACAAAAAGAATATCGTCGTCGCACCGGCGCGGATTTGTCAGACGCTGTCGATCGCACGGCGATGAATGAGCAAAGAGTCCAGTTGATGACGGATATTTCCGATGCGTTTTTTCAAGGAATGATGTCAGCCGGATGGTATAGTGAAATTGACCGCTGGTTTGAGGAATATGATTTTGAACCCGAAGTGATGTACGCGCTATTTTCGGATTGCTACAACCGCAATAAATTGGCGAATCGTTCTTATATCCGCGCTGTCGCGGCCGATTGGGCGTCTCGCGGTATCCGTACCTATGTTGATTTAAGTCGCGACCAGGCCGACCGCACGATCGTCAATCAGACGATCTCACAGGTGTCCAAAACTTTGAATCGACATATGACGTCGCATGACAAAGAGCTGGTCCGAAAATGGGTATGCGTGTTCCACTTTGAATTTGACCTGATCGATGTGGCCCTTAAGAAACTCAGTGGCATACAAAATCCAAATCTAAATTATGTTGATAAAGTCCTGGAAAATTGGCACAGTCAAGGTTTGACAACACCGGAGGCGGTCCGAGCTCATGAGATGGAGCGTCAAGCGGAAAGTCAAAAGACAGACCGGCGATCAGCCGGCAAAATGGCAGGATCTTTTAAAGGAAAATCGGACAATGTCGGTAATTTCCCTCAACGATCTTACTCTCCTGAGGAATACGAGGCATTTTTTGTGGACATTATGGATGAAAATATCTTGAACAAAGACTCCACAAACATTGATGAAACATCGTTTGAGTCAGAAGGTGGTGAATCGCGATCAAACAAAGATTGAGCAATCTGAAAGAAATCCGCGCGTTGGTGGCGGAACAATACACAGCCCGTCGTGAGGCCGCCGAAGCGGCAGCAGAACAAACCGTCGCTCGAGTTTGGAGCGTCCATCCGGAGCTGGCCGCGCTCGAAAAAAAAATCGGAATCGCGGGGGCGGAACTATTGGGCGCGAGTGTGAGCGGAGCCGGTCTGGTGGAGGCGCAAGCTCGCCTGAGATCGTTGCGCGAGGACAAGTCCCGCTTGCTGACCGGGCTGGGTGTGGATCCCGATTACGACCGCCCACGTTTCAGCTGTGATCAGTGTGAGGACACAGGGTATTCCTCCGGTGCCCGCTGCGCCTGTTACCACAGTCATTTGGAGCCGTACTTGCGCGTCTATTATCATCTGGATGGCTTGAGTGACATGACGTTCGCGAATTTTGACGAGTCGGTCTTCAATCCGCTGGTGGAAGAAGGAGGAAAATCGTCCCAACGTGATTACATGGTGCGGCTGCGCGATGTGATGAGTCGGTGGGTTGAGGATTTTGCCCGTGCGCGAAAGACAGGGAAAGACGTCGATCTGCCGGACAACTTATTATTTGTCGGGCCAACCGGTACAGGAAAAACCTGGCTGGCGGGCAGTGTCGCGAATGCATTGCTGGCTCGGAACATCATTGTTTTTTATCAAACCGCGCCACAAATTTTAAATTTAACACGTAATTATCATAAATTGAAGGCGACGTTTTCTCCTGATCCGGATGAACTCGAAGAAGCGGAATGGCTCCACGACACTTTGCTGACAGCGGATCTGTTGATTGTCGACGATCTGGGCACTGAACACGCCACGCCGGGTGAGCGCCTGTCTGAGTGGTTGAATCTGATCAACGCGCGGGCATCGGCCGAGCGACGGACTTTGATTTCGACCAATCTGGATCTGACCGCGCTGCACAGCATGTACGATGAGCGCTTAATGTCAAGGTTGCTGGGCAACTTTCGCTTAATCCCCTTTTGGGGCAAAGATGTCCGCTTGACCCGGTTTGTGGGCGATCAAACGATAGCCGGAGGAAAATGAATCAGATGACTGTCGATTTTCCGATAACCCCCGGAATGAATCTGCGCGCCGGTGTGGACATCGTCCGAGTCGAGCGCATAAGGGCGGCCGTCCGAAGGCGGGGCGCCGGCTTTATGAGACGTGTATGGACTCCGGGCGAGCTGAGTTATTGCAAAAAAGATGATGGCTGGAACTATGAATCCCTAGCTGCCCGTTTTGCCGCCAAAGAAGCGGTCGCCAAAGCGCTGGGCACCGGTCTATGGGGGACCGAAGGTGTCACTTTCTTGGACATCGAGGTCTACCGTGATATCGAATTTGACTCTCAGAGTGAGAGTGGGGCGGCAAGTCGCGGTGAATCAAAATATGTTGGCCCCAGCCGTCTGCGTCTGAGCGGGAAAGCGCGCGCTCGTTATCTTGCGCTAAATGGATCGTCGGCGGGGATTAGTCTTTCACACGACGGAGAGTACGCGGTCGCGTTTTGTGTGATCGAAATTGAACACGACGGTAAGAGGGTAAAAACATGAAGCAACGAAAACAGGATAAACCCTGGTCGAGGCCAAGACCGGACTTTGTTGCGGGTGAACACATGCGCCGACTAACCGCTGAACGGCAAAAACAGTCCGGCAGGCGCGCGCGCGAAGAGAGAAAGATGAGGACGTCCCTCGAAAAAGCGGAAAACAGCGTGCAAAACGCCGCGAAAAAAGCGGCCGTTCCACCTTGGTTCGCACCTTTGATTGTGTTGGCGGTTTTATTGGGCGTGTTGCTGATCATTCCCGGCATTCTCAATCTTCGCAAAGCTGACCCCGGAAAAAGTGTCGATGACCATCGGACTTATGTGTCGATTTACGCCGAGAATGTCCGGGTGGTGAACGTGCCGGCCGCGACGATTTACGCCGAGCCGGATATAAAAGCTGAACGAATTGGACAGGTGCTGTTCAACTCACCGGTCCAGGTGACGGAAACAGAGCATGAGCAGTCCGGATTCGTCTATTTGACAACGTTGGATGGAAAACAAGGTTACGTTCGCCCGGATGAGCTGAGCAAGGATCGACAATCGATCGAGCCGGACCTCTATACCCACAAAGTGGTAGTCACAGATTTACAAAAGAGTGTCATGACCCACGCGTCTAATGGCAACTTGATGATTGAAGTCAAACGCGGCACAGTATTATATGTATTATATGACGGAACGAACCTGTTTCGGGTACAGTTGCCGGACGGTGGGGAAGGCTGGGTCTCGTCCACAGGATTATTTAAACTGTCCGCGAAGGTTGACATTCCCGTAACCGACAACGAAGCTTTTACTTCTTACGTGTTGGCGTTTGACCAAACGAAATTTATGGAACATGGCCTCACAAATGAGGGAATTGACATGCCGGGTGTGTTGAGCGTCACCTCGTATATTAATGGTGTTCCACTACCAAGCGATATCTCGGCATTGGCGGAAACGGGGGAGACAGTGGAAAACGCCGTCGTTCAGCCGAGCTATCTGGACACCAAAGTTTTGCGAAGTGGAGATGTGATCTATTTCAAACCCATTGTTGGCTATGATGGGGACAACCAGGCGATAGGCGGAGAAGAAGTGGAAAAACTAGGCATCTGGCTGGGCGACGATCAGATCTTAACCGATTCTCAGCGTACTTTTTCGATCGTACGACAGCAACCGGACTCAATCTTTTCAGCGTGGATTCCCTACCGTGTCGCTCGATACTTTCATTAAGGGACCGAACTTCGGGTCTGTGATCACCGCTCAGCTCTGTGTCACCCCATGCGCGTGACTTCGCGGCTACGTTATGGTTGAATTTTGATTAAATAACAAAAAACGGCAGAACATATCTTGCCGTCTTTTTATCTTTCAGGTTTTGCCTGTGACCGGTATTATGCCCTGGTCACTTTGCCGGAGCGGAGGCATCTGCTGCAAACGTGCATCGTTTTAGGTGTGCCGGCATCGACAACACGGACTTTTCGCACATTCGGTTTCTGCTGCGCCAGCGCGCGACGGGATACCTGGGAACGGGTAATACTGATTTTACGGCCGAAAGAAACACCTTTGCCACAAACATCACATTTAGCCATATTTATACCTCCTCGAGTATTTTATGAAAAATCACGAAGTTCATGCTATCATAAATTAATGTTTGTTACAAGCGGATTTTTGGCGTGAAAAGTCTGGAATTTTATCTATTTATTGATATAATCAAAAATCAAATCGCTCATTCACAAAACTGTCATTATTATTTTAGACTCTTATCGCATTATTTGTTCAGCCTAGACAAAATTTGCGACTTTTTTTGCACAAGGTGAACAAACGAATGACGGACTTTAATTTAATTGTATTGTTTTTTCTCAATATTGCGCTTATAATCTCAATATACAAAGCGCAACATGATGAAAGAGTGGTTTTTAGTGAAGTCGCACAAATATGTGTCATTGTCTTTACTTTGAACCCGGCTCGTTGGAGTTGACAAACGTGTCATTTCAACGCAGAATCCGAAGAGCATTTTACCCGTAGTTGGCAATTGTTCACAATTGCCACAACCGTTCAGACGGTGTCGACCGGACTCGGGTGCTATCCCAGAGTGTGCGGACCGTAACGCATCACCGTGGCGCGAGAAGCTCAATTCGCATTGCGCATAGCTACACATTTTTGGAGGAAGAGATGGCAGAACTCAGAGTTGGAATTATCGGTTGCGGCGGAATTGGTACGGAACACGCCGATCGCATCACGAACAAATTGTCCGGCGCCAAGGTCACGGGTTGTACCGACCTGTTTCCGGCGAGCGCAGAACGTGTCGCGCAACTGACCGGCTGCAAGATCTATGACAGCGGCGCGACGTTGATTCAATCAGACGAGGTTGACGCGGTAATCGTCGCCACAATAGGGTCCACTCACAAAGAGTATGTTATGGAAGCGATCAAAGCCGGCAAACCGGTTTTTTGTGAAAAACCGTTGACGGAGACGGCGGCCGACAGCAGAGAAGTTGTCAACGCGGAGATCGCAGGTGGCAAGAAACTGGTTCAAGTCGGTTTTATGCGCCGCTATGACGAGTCTTATATCAAACTGAAGGAAATGGTTGATTCCGGCATGCTTGGCGCCCCACTGCTCATTCGTTGCGCTCATCGCAATCCTGAGGTGGGCACAGATTACATCACTCCAATGGCTATCACAGATACCGCGATTCATGAGATCGACTGCCTGCATTGGTTGATCGACGACGATTATGAGTCGGTACAGACATTCTTCGGGCGCAAATCGAAGTACGCCCACGAAAATCTAATGGATCCACAACTTGTTTTAATGAGAACCAAAAAAGGTGTGCTGATCGAACTGGAAATTCACGTTAATTGCCAATATGGTTATGACATTCGTTGCGAAGTGGTCGGAGAAGAGGGCACCGCGGCGTTGCCGAATCCGATGGACCTTGACATGCGCCTGGGCGCCAAACAATATAATAATATTCTCACTGACTGGAAGGATAGATTCCGTAGAGCGTACGACACAGAGATCCAAGACTGGATCAACGACACGCTAAAAGGCGAGGTGAACGGGCCAACCGCATGGGACGGCTATGTGGCGTCGGTAACGGCGGATGCCTGTGTCAAGTCGCAGACATCGGGCAAAGAAGAACCAATAGAGACAGGCGATCGTCCTTTGTTTTACGACGCCTGATTTTTTATTTTCGCTCGACTGACGAGCGCCCGGGTCATTTGCTTCAGAAGGAAATCCGAGGCTCGACCCGCTGAGCTATTGTTTATTAAAGTCTGAATTTCAGATTTTAGTAAAATATAGAAAGAGGAAAGAGGAGAAAAAAATGAAAAAAATCGTATCCATCGTTCTTGTCGCTGCAATGGCCATGACAATGGCTGTGGGCTGTGCCGGCAAACCTGCCGAAACTGAGGTCGATGAAACCACTACGACCGCCGCCGCGGAAGAGACCACCGCCGATGACGCGGAGGAAACAACCGCCGCAGACACCGAAGAAACCGCGAAACCCGACGCCGACGCAGGTGACTATGTCGACGGCCTGGGAGACGTGAAAGCGGATGACAAGTACAGCTTCGGCTTTACAATTTCCATTCGCGACCAGTTCCTGTCCTACATGGAAGCCGCTTGGACGGCGGAGTGTGAAAAGCTGGGTGTCAGCCAGACTGTTGTTGACGCCAACAACAACGCGAACACTCAAATCTCTCAAGTTCAGACTTTTGCCTCACAAGGTGTGGACGGCATCTGCGTCAACCTCGTGAACACTGACAACTCCGCCGAAATGGTTCAGGCGGCGAGTGGCATTCCGGTAGTGTTCGTCAACCGCGCCCCTTCAGTTGATCTGGAAAAAGGCGCAGCTACTTACTGTGGTTCCGACGAGAACAACTCCGGTCGTTTCCAGGGTGAATTCCTGGCCGGGTTCTTTGAGGAAAAAGGCAAAACCGATGTGAACATCGTACTGTTCCAGGGTCTTCTCGGACTCCAAAACACCATCCTCCGTACCGAATCCGCAAAGAAAGCTTTGGCGGACGCGGGCATCAACGCGACTTTTGTCTTGGATGACACAGCAGAGTGGGATCGCGCCAAAGCGATGAACAAGATGCAGACATTCCTCGGCACAAACCAAGAGTTTGACGCCGTCATCTGCAACAACGACGAGATGGCCCTCGGCTGTATCGAAGCCATGAGAGCCGCCGGTGTCGATTTTGCTGAAGTTCCGGTTGTCGGAATTGACGCGACACCTGAAGGTCTTGACAGCATGGACAAAGATGAGCTTGCGTTTACCGTGTACCAGAACGCCGGTGGACAAGGCGCGGGCTCCGCACGTGCGTTGACCCTCATGGCCAACGGCGAAGAAGTTGACATTGTTGTTGACATTCCGTTCGAACCTGTAAGCAAGGATAACTACAAAGAGTACATGAATTAATTCTAAAAAACTTAAGAATTTATTGGAGATTGTCCTTATGTGAGGAATCGTGGGAGAAGGCCATCCTTCTCCCACAAATCACATAATATTAGAAGGGAGTTACAACATTCATGAGCGAATATGTTTTGGAAATGCTTGATGTTGTCAAGGAGTTTCCCGGAGTAAAGGCGTTGAAAGGCGTGTCTTTTAGATTACGTCCAGGCTCTATACACGCTCTGATGGGTGAAAATGGTGCCGGAAAGTCGACGCTGGTGAAATGCCTGATCGGTATCAACAAAATGGACGAAGGCAAAATCATCTTGCGCGACGAGGACGTGGAATTTCCTGACACTCTGAGTGCCCTTAACGCGGGAGTCTCAATGATTCACCAAGAGTTAAACGTTGTGCCCATGCGTAGCATCAGCGACAATCTCTGGCTGGGACGCCAACCCAAAAAAGGATTTGTTTTGGATCACAAAAAAATGTATGACGATTCAAAGGTCCTTATGGAAGAAGTTGGTCTTGGAGACGAGGATCCCAGAACTCTAGTTGGTGAATTGACTGTGGCCAAACAACAAATGCTGGAAATCGCCAAAGCTGTTTCACATGAAGCCGATGTCATTATTATGGACGAACCTACTTCTTCATTGACCGAAGGCGAAACACAAAAATTGTTCTCTATTATGAGACGCCTGAAGGAAGAAGGAAAAGGAATCATTTTCATCTCTCACAAAATGGATGAAATCTTTGAAATTTGCGATGAAATCACGGTTATGCGTGACGGTGAATACATAGGGACTGACTATGCGGAGAACATGACACAGGACATGTTGATTAAAATGATGGTCGGTCGAGAAGTTACCGATATGTTCCCGAAAATTCCTTGCCCAATCGGCGAGACTATATTTAAAGTTGAAAATCTTAGTTCCCCCGGCCTGTTCCAGGATATCTCCTTCGAACTCCACAAAGGTGAAATCCTCGGATTTGCGGGTCTTGTCGGAGCCGGACGTTCCGAAGTTATGGAAACGATCTTTGGTATGCGCTATCAAAGCTCCGGAACCATTTATAAAGATGGAAAAGAGATTAAAATTCATAGCCCAAGTGATGCGATCAGCAATCGTATTGCCTTCTTGACGGAAAACCGCCGCTTAAACGGAATTATTCCTGTATCGAGCGTTTTGGACAATATCAGTATTGCGAATATTGACGCCTACGCGGGTCCGTTGGGCAAACTGAATCATAAAAAGATTCAAGACGACGCCATCTTATATGGTAATAAACTGAAAATTAAAACCGCGTCTTGGGCGACTCTGATCAGGAGTTTGTCCGGCGGTAACCAACAGAAAGTTTTGGTTGCCCGATGGATGCTGATGGATCCGGACATCCTCATCGTTGATGAGCCCACACGTGGTATCGACGTCGGCGCAAAGTCCGAAATTCACACGATTATTTCGAACCTGGCGGGAGCGGGTAAAGGCATTATCATGATCTCTTCTGAAATGCCGGAAGTTATGGGTATGGCCGATCGCATCGTCGTTATGCATGAAGGCCGCATGACAGGTGTCATTGACCGCAAAGACTTCACACAAGAACTGATTATGGAAATGGCTACAGTAAATACAGAAAAGGTGGATTAAAAACATGGCTAATGAGAATGTAAATGCCATCAAGACCGGCAAAGAGAAGAAGAGCTTCAAGGAGATCGCCAGCGCGAACAGTATGTGGGTCATATTGATAGTCGCTGTGGCTTTAATGAGCGTGCTGACCTTGGCTAAGGGTGGCGCTTTCTTCCTGTCCTACACAAATATTTCCAACATCTTCCAATCAGAAGTCGGCCCTGGCCTGTTGGCGCTGGGCGTTATGTTTATCATTATCTCCAAAGGCACTGACCTTTCAATGGGTTCCAATGTCTCACTTGTTTCGGTTGTCGCCGGCAGTTTCGCTCAGTCGGCAGCATACACTTCCCGTATCATCCCCAATGGCCCTGAACTTCATGGTGTCGTTTGTATTTTGATCGGCCTCGCGGTTGGCGCCGCGGTTGGTTGCCTAAATGGCGCGTTGGTCGCTTTCACCAAACTGCATCCTTTTATCGCGACTCTGGGTACTCAAGCCGCCTGCCGTGGATTGGCTCTGCTGTATACCAAAGGCAACCCTGTGTCTCAAATCAACAACTCCTATAAATGGTTGGGCGGAACCAGCTTCCTAAATGGAAAGCTGCATTCCAACGTGCTTGTTTTTGTTGTGTGCGCCGTGATTGCCTGGTTCATACTCACGCAGACTCGTTTCGGTCGTAACATTTACGCGATTGGTGGCAATCAGGAAGCCGCTCGTGTCGCGGGTGTCAAAGTTGAGAAGAATCTGGTCGCTATTTTCGGTTGGTGCGGTTTGATGGCCGGCTTGTCCGCGATCCTGATCTCCGGACGTACCGGTGCCGGTAACCCTCAACTCGGACTGAACATGGAGCTGGACGGCATCGCCGCCGCCACAATTGGTGGTATCTCACAAAATGGTGGTGTTGGTAAGGTTTCAGGCTGTATCGCAGGTATTCTCATTCTGGGTGTCCTGAAGAGTGCTTTGATTTATCTTGGCGTTTCCTCCTACTATCAGGAGATCGTCAAAGGTATCATCATCATCCTCGCTGTCGTGCTTGACAACAGAAAGATGATGGGCAAACAAGCGTAAGAGATTACGCTCAGACGAGAATCAACGATTTTGGTGACATATTCCATAATAAAAAAGAGACATAACTCAGGTTGTGTCTCTTTTATAATCAGTCGATTATTGTTAAATTGTATTGCTTGATAGCTGAGTTGTGCTATGAATTTGTATAATTTTATGCAAAAATAGGTGGAGTAGTCTTTTTGTAGCAAGTGGTTTGTCGTCCACCTGCCATCTAACCATTCAGGAGGAAATTATGAAGATTGCGTTTGACGTTGACGTTTTGGCAAAAAACATGGGCATAACTGAAATGGTCCATAAAGTCGCTGATTGGGGTTATAAGTACATTGAACAGTCCCCACACGTTCGGATCAACCCATTTTACAAACATCCACTTTTCAGCCGTGAGTGCGAGGCGGAGTACCGCAAAGCGCTGGCGGAGACCGGTGTGGAAATTTCTTCTTTCATCTGCGTCTATCGCTGGTCTGGACCAACCGAGGTACAGCGGCAGCATGCGGTGGAGAACTGGAAATCATTGATCAAAATCGCGGTCAACATGGGCGTTCAGGTGATCAACACCGAACTGTCCGGTGATCCACATCAGCAAGAGATCTGCAATGGCATGTTCTTCCGCTCGATGGAAGAGTTGCTCCCGATTGTGGAAAAAGAAGGTATCCGGATTGAGATTCAATCCCACCCATATGACTTTTGCGAACTCAATGATGAGACATGCGATTTGGTAAAACACTTCCGTAGTGATAATGTCACCTATGTTTACAGCTCACCTCACGGTTTCTTCTACGACGAAGGCAAGGGTGATGTGCGCCATATGCTGAAATATGCCGGCGACGATCTTTCTCATGTCCTCTTCGCGGATACACGCAACCAGACTCTGGACACTCGCTATATCTTAAACCCGCCGGGTGTGGACGCGACGATCCATCAGCACGTCGGAATGGGCGAAGGTGATGTCGACTTTGACGGAATCTTTGAGACTTTGCGTGAAATGGATTTCGCGAACAAGACATTTAAAGTTGGCGGTGAATCAATTTCCTGTGTTTCGCTGTTTGGTTATCCCGAACTGATGGATAAACAGGCCGTCGAACATAGAGAGAGAATTGAAAGAGAGCTGCTTGGCAAATAAGACAGCTGACAGTCCGGGTTGACTATGAAGCCTTTATTAATCCCGATCCACATTTGCGCGGATCGGGATTTCCTTTTTCATAAAGTGGAACAATCGTTGAAATATTGCATATAAGTGAGTATAATTATTCTGTAATTTTATGTGATTATCACATGTGCGTAATCAATTACCAGATTAATCATCTTGCTTCGCGAAGATATCTCATTCTTTCGATTCAAATATTCCAACAATACCATGTGAAAGAGGATTTTATATGAAAAAATATTCAGTTGCTTTATTAATCTTATTTTTGCTGTTTCCTACCTTGAACAGTTGTGGAAGCCTCAAGAATAAAGCCAATACCCGGGCGGTCAAATCAACAATCGAAGAGTTTGAAATTACCAGCATTGAGGATTTGGCGAGCGTGAAGGCGGATCGGACGTATCGAATTGGCGTTTCATTGCCGGGCTCAGATGATGGCTATCAAAGTGCCCTGGCAGAGGAATTGATGGCGTCCGCCAAAGAAAAAGAAGTTGAATTGGTGATCGAGTATGTGATAAACGGCCATGAGGAACAAGTTGAACAACTGCAAGATTTTGTCAAAAATAAAGTTGACGCGATCGTCGTCGAAATTGTTGATGATCATCGTTCTTCAGAATTGATTGAGGTTGTTCGGCGGACTCCATTGATCTTTGTAAGCCGATCGCCGGATATCGAGCTCAAGGCCAACCAAATGACCTATGTTGGAACAAATGACGAAGTGGTTGGGAAGTTTCAAGGGGAGTTTTTAGCTGAATACTTTAAGGCGAAAGAAAAAGATTCGGTACAATTATGTCTTATTAACGGCGATAATGATTCTTTGTTCACTGAAAAACGTGTGAACGCTTTAACTAAATATCTGGAAGCGGAGGATATTCAGGTTGAGTTTGTCTACGAAGGAATCGGTGACTGGAGCAAGGAGGTAGCCCGGCAAAAGTTCACGGAATTTTTGGAGTCAGAGTCAGAATTTGACGCGGTCGTCTGTCAGAATGATGATATGGCGCTTGGCTGCGTCGCCGCTCTTAAAGAAGCGGAGCTCAATCCGCTTTCCAAACCGGTTGTGGGCATGAATGGCACAGCGGAGGCACTGGCCGCTTTGGACGCGGATGAGTTGGCGTTCACGGTTTATCAAAATACTTCGGCGCAAGGACAAGCCGGCATAGACGCCGCGATCTTTTTGGCCAACAAAGAGGAGAACCTAAGCGTGTTTATTGATGTTCCATATGAACCTGTCAGCAAAGTCAATCTGGAAAAATTTCTTAAATAAGTCACTCTTGATCCCGGCACTCCTCGCAGATTCCGTATATCAGCAGATTATAGCGAGTGACTTCCATTTCCTTTACCATGCCGATGCAATCTTGCAAGCTCTTTTCTTTTCTTGCCGGTATGTTGATGATCTTTTTACAACGTTCACACACACCGTGAAAATGATTGTGCAGGTGTTTGTCAAAACGGACCGGCTCATTCGGGACTTCGACTCTTCTCAACAATCCGCGCTCGCAAAACTCGTTTAAATTGCGATAAACGGTCGCCAAACTGAGTTGCGGATTGTCAGGTTTTAAACTCAAATAGATCTCTTCCGCGCTTGGGTGACCGTCCATCTTACGGATGGCGTCCAT
>CAZAPS010000001.1:127073-128763 GCA_964487355.1 uncultured Oscillospiraceae bacterium | reverse complement strand
GCCGACCCCATTCAATGGTTTGGGCTTGCCTCGGCGGGTCGCCAACCGATACAGCGCCGCCGCGAGATCCTCCGGAGCGCCGCCATTCAACTCATCTTGCTCCATGCGCTCCAGCGAGCGCCTCACCGCGTCGCCGTAGACTTCATTTTCGTCCTGATTTTTCACTCGGTTTGAAGTAAATCCTGTCTTGGTGTCGCCCGGCATCAGGACGGCGCAGTCGATCTGAAATGGCCGTAGCTCGTTGGCCAGCGCCATGATCAACTGATTGAGCGCGGCTTTCGTGGCGGAATAAAACGCCTGAAACGGAATCGGCACCACCGCGGCGACCGATGACACCGCGAGAACGCGGCCTCCGCCTCCGTCGCGCAGGACTGGAATCGCCGCTTGAATCAGGTGGAAGGCACCGTGAAAATTGACCGCGAATTGATTTTGCGCGTCCGCCGGCGTTGTGTTCTCCACCGAGCCGCCAATGCCGAATCCGGCATTGCAGATCACGATATCCAGGCGGCCCGCCCGGCGCGCCACCTCCGCCACCGCGTTTTGCATATCTGCGGGGCGTGTCACATCACCGCTTAGGTGAGTCACGCCGGTTCGCGACTCACCGCCTCTGCTGACCTCAAACACAATGTGTCCGCGAGCGGCGAAAAGATCAGCGGTCACTTTGCCAATGCCACCGGAACCACCGCTGATCAACACGACCAGCTCAGCGCGTTTTTTCTTATTGGATTTGGTCCTCATATACGTCCCGCCTCCAAGCCGGGTGCCATAAGCCGTCAGATCCTTGCTGATAAGGCAGCCACAATACCACTTGGCTTTGAACCAGACAGTCTCGTTTCAACGGTTTCAGTGAAACCGTCTCTATTCTATCTACATCGGTATCTAGCTTGGTCGCCAACGCCTCAACTTCTGTCTGAAACTCTTTTTCCAGTGCTTCCAGATCTGCCTGATAGGTCGCCAAGGTCTCTTTTGAACGCGCCACGTCGCCTGCCTGACGTTGGCTGCGACTGGCTCCCCGCGCCGTGGTCGCCGCCTTGCCCACGGTTCCCACGCTCAAGGCGTTGCGCCCCATAAACGCGCCCAGTATGGTCGAGCCCAGTGAGATCGCGACCTGGCTTTTCGCGTTTTTCGCCTGTTCTTCTTCTCTTTGTAGAGCCTGGTCCGCTTTGCGCACCTTTTCCTGCAAGGCGGCGATTCTTTTCGCGTACCGATCGCGCAGGATCTGCAGTTGCTCGTCCCGCCGCTCTCGAGTTAGCTGGCGCAGCCGGATGATGAATTCACGTTCTTCCTCACCCACGGCGGAATATTCCTTGAAGGTGAGATTGTATAAGATCTCGACAGTTGAATTGCGATATGCGTAATCTTGCAGACCATTGCGCCACTTGGTGTGGTTGCTTTGCGTCTCTACCTCCGGATTCAGGCCATCGAACGTGATCCCCGCAGTCGGCTCACTAAGTAGACGATCTAGGTCGATCTCCAAGCCGGTTCGCTGATTCCAGTCGACCGCGACCGGCCCGTTGGCGATGGGCGTGCTGTACAGCTCTTGGCGACTGACATTGACGCTTTTCTTCTCATCCGCTATGGTCACCTGTACGATACCGAGCAAGGTCGGCCGATAAATCATCGCGCCACCAACTGCCGACGACGGCAGGTAGTATTGCGGCACATTCACTTTTAGCGTGGGTGGACGGGA
>CAZAPS010000001.1:94365-126973 GCA_964487355.1 uncultured Oscillospiraceae bacterium | reverse complement strand
GTGCGACTCAGGCGCGCCGGTCGTCACCTGATCCTGATCATGCGAGGCAGGCTTTTCCGACGCCGCGCTTACCGCCAATCGCTGAATTTGTTCACGAGACAGTGGTCCGGCAAGATAGGACAGACACCACCTTGACTCGAACAGCACCGGGGCGTTTTCATGCACATTGTTCATCAGGAACACACGGCTATCCAGGCCGGACAACAGTTTGTCCATTTCCGTTCGTGACAACTGATCGGGTCGCCCGTCGGACGCGCTTTCCAGTCCATCCAACAATCTCGCCTTGTCACGGTCCGTGCGCAGTCGTCCGATCAGCCAGGTACCAATGTTCGACAAGCCTTTGTAGTCCAGGTCGACCGGGTTTTGTGTGGTGAGCACGACGCCCAGTCCATATGCGCGCGCCTGCTTCAGCAAAGTGAGCAGCGGTTTTTTGGACGGCGGGTTCGCGACCGGTGGGAAAAAGCCAAAAATTTCATCCATATACAAAATGGCTCTCAGGCTGCCGGTTCCGGTTTGAGCGCGCGTCCACGCCACGATTTGGTTGAGCAGCAACGAGACAAAGAACATCTGCTCCCTGTCGTCCAAATGTGATAAGGAAAGGATAGAAATTTTTGCCTTGCCGTCCTCCGTGTATAACAAACGATCGATATCGAGCGGTTCGCCCTGCAGCCATGACATCGACTGAGGAGACGCAAGTAGGTGATTAAACCGCATCGCCAAATTGAATCGCTCTTTCGCGGGATAAAACAGTTCCAGGTCCATCACGCCGATTTGGCGAAATGGCGGTGTCTGGATCGCTTGAATCAGGTTTTCCAGATCAAGAGATCGTTGATTCGACCAGTGATGAAGCAAAATATTGGACAGCAGAATGTGCTCACGGCTTTGGAGCGGATCGACGTCCAGGCCGATCAAACTCAACATGCCTGAAACCGTTCCTCCCGCCAACTCATACAGTGTCTCTTGGTCCGGTGGCGGATTGGATCCGGGCGCGGACAGCGTGCGCAGGACGTTGAGCGGTCTGCCCGACAAGCTCCCCGGAGTGTAGATTTCAAAAGACGCCTGTTCGCGCATCATCCGAGCGCGATCCGGCGTCTGCTCCCAGTCCGCCAGCCCACGAATCCAGCGCTCGGACTCGGCCCTTGCAAAATCCGCGGTGCTCAGCCCCAGTCCGGCCGCCTCGTCCGCGCTGACCCAGGGCAGCAGATCCTCGGCGGTCAGCTGAGCGAAGTTGAGCATCAGATTGCTCATGTCACCTTTGGGATCGATGATCAGAGCGGGAATTCCGTCTATCGCGGCCTCCTCAAGTAAATTGACACACAGTCCGGTCTTGCCGCTTCCCGTCATCCCCACACAGATCGCGTGGGTGGTCAAATCTTTTGAATTATAAAGAAGGTATTCGTCCGACCTCCGACGCTCGACCGGGTCATAGGTTTTGCCCAGATAAAACACGCCTAATTTTTCAAATTCCTGCATTGTCCCGCCCTCTCCACTCATTTCTCTCAAGCCTGTCGAATCAGTCATCCTGATTCCGGAAGAAAGAACATCGGGTGATCTTGTACGAGTATATGATACCCCAAACTCAATATCCCAAACTTCAATTTATATCCACCACGAAACAACACACTAAAATGTTTCTTTTCGTTATAATAAGGCATCATAATCATCTGTTTCATAAAAATTTGACTCAAGAGGATAACAAAATGAAAAAAATACACAACCTCAGACGACCCATCGCCATGATGTTGGCCTTGTTTCTCGCACTGGGAATTCTATCAGGCTGCCGTCCAAAAGAGGACGCTCCGGCACCGACGGAGGAAAGTGCAAGCGCGACGACCACAGAGACGACTCAGCCGACTGAGACCACGGAAGAGCCGACCTGGCCAACACTTGGTGAAGGTCAGGCCTACAGCAAGCTTACCGGCATGCCGGTCGACAGCGAATTGTTGGAGCGGCGTGTGATCTGTGTGATGTTCGACAATCATCCCAAAGCGCGCGCTCAGGCGGGAATCGCCCAGGCGGACATTGTCTACGAGATGATAGTTGAAGGCACCTACACCCGCTATATGGGGGTCTATCAATCCCAGGATCCCGAACTGATCGGCAGCGTCCGGTCTGCCCGCGAGTATTTCTTGGACCGCATGCAGGAGTATGACGCGGCCTACGCCCACGTCGGAGGCGCGCAGCCGGCGCTCGACCGAATCAAGCGTGAGGGGTATGCGGATCTCGACGGTCTTCAACTGATTGGCTCCGCGATGTGGCGGTATAACGACACAGGCAAAGTCCTTCCACACAACGTCTATACAGACATGGACGCGCTGAGAAACGCCATGAAGAACTATGGCTATGACATGAGCGCGAACGAGGGCATGGAAGGCTATCCTTTCAATGAACAACCGGAACCGCTGGAAGGTGAGGACGCGAAGGATCTAACCATTCAGTACGCCGGGGACAACCAGACCCGTTTTGTCTACGATGACTCCATCGGTCTGTACCTGCGTTTCAAAGATGGCGCCGCCGATATCGATGAGAATACCAGCGAACAAATTGCGGCGCAAAACATCATCGTTCAGAAGGCCGATTCCTCTGTGTATATGGCACCACTAAAAAAGATCGATCATTTTGGAGTCGGTGAAGGATTCTATTATTCGCAAGGCAAGGTTGTCCCGATCTCCTGGTCAAAAAATCCTGACTACAGCTACGCGAAGACCTATTTTTACACAGAAGATGGCGAGGAGCTGGTGTTGAATCCCGGCCAAACCTGGATCGAGGTCGTCGACAACTCCACGCCTCTGATCATCAAAAACGATTGACATTCAATAGATGGTGATCGTTATCCACTGACCGAGAAAGGGACAGCCTGATGTTTTATTCAGGCGGTCCCTTCACGTTTGTCAACATGTCGTTGCCCGACCGGTTCGGTCAAGTTCGGTTTTAAATTTTATCAAGTCAATTGCAATGGACGGCCGTCCAACACGGCGTGAATCAGTTGGTCATCCCGGTAGACAAGCTTCAATGAAAAGAAATCGGTGGCCGTGGCCAGGAGATCCAAAAAAATACGGTCGCCGGGCCAAAGGTTGAGTGTCGCGACTTCGGGAATCGGCACCCAGCGCAAAACACCTTCGGAACACTCGTCTTTTGGTTCACCTTCAAACCCGGTGGCCGTGAACAGATGCATGTATTCCGCTTCGTTATCACCATAGATAAACGTAATGATGCCGTGGCAGCGATAGGCGGTCAGCCGCAATCCGGTCTCCTCACACACCTCTCTTGTTAAACAATCGTCCGGCGACTCGCCCGGTTCAAATTTTCCACCCACACCGATCCACTTGCCGGCGTTGAGGTCGTTTTCTTTTTTGTTTCGATGGAGCATCAGGTAGCAACCGTCGCGCTCCATATAGCAAAGCGTCGTCAATATCGGCATGCGCGCGCCCTTTCTACTAGAAGCTTCTGCCGCCTCCACCGTGTGAACTGCCGCTGGATCCGGTATGAGATCCACCGCCTCCACCGCCGCTTCCACCTCCGCCGCCGGTCTGAATCAACGTCGAGGTCACCTTTTTATCGACCAGGCGATCATCCAACACAGTGTAATTGACTTTCGCCATGCGTTTGTAGTCATAACCC
This sequence comes from uncultured Oscillospiraceae bacterium, assembly GCA_964487355.1. GTDB lineage: Bacteria > Bacillota > Clostridia > Saccharofermentanales > Fastidiosipilaceae > JAXGYX01. The sequence continues at coordinate 123,352 of CAZAPS010000001.1, read as the reverse complement.
GGAGTTTGCCTGCTCTTGGCGTAGCGTTTCTTCACCGATGTGACCATGATCAAAGCCACCACCAGACCGAGGACCACCGGCAAAATGATCTCCCATAGTTTCAGTTCACGGATGACGCCGCCCGGACCCGCTTTCATATATCGTCCGACATTATGAAGAAAGGTCTGCGCCGCGCCGGCGAATTCGCCTCCGGAGAGGTCGTTGTTGTCAAAAATATCATCCAGAATGGTTTCCACATTCGCGTTGGTGATCGTGTCAATCACGATGCCGGCCGTCGAGATGTACACTTCGCGCGGATCCATACTGATCAACAGCAATACGCCATCGGTTCGGTAGCTGTTATAGTCATAAAAATCATCCGCGTACTCTCGCGCTGTGCGGCCTTCGGTTGACAAGGTCGTGACCAGCACAACCGAGATGCCATATTCCTCTCCCAGCTGAACCGCGCGATCCGCCAGCTTCGCTTCCTCCTCGTCACTGAACAGATCAGCCGCGTCAAACACCGGCGTGCCGCTTACGATCCCGACCAGCGAGGTGTCTTCGTTGATTCGTTCAATCAATTCATCCTGGACACGCAGCAACATTTCTGAGTAGTACGCCTGCCCCTCCAGCGGCGTGTCGGTACCTTCCTGAACAAGATAGACATTGTCCGTGCCATACTTGGACAGCACCGAACGCGCCTTGCCGCGCAGCGAGACCGCCACGGCGGGCGATTGATTCGGATCGACCACAATCAGGCCGGCATGAGGCAGATCGTCTGTTTGATCGTTCAGCAGACGGTCCGCCGTCTCTTGGGTCGTTTCAACAGCATCGGTCTCTTCGTCCGCCGTTTCCCTCTCCGGCACCGTGACCACAAGAAGGTTGATCTGTTGTTCGTCGTACAGCTCCCGCGCGCGGTCGCTCAATTCGTCTTCCGCCTCGTCGGTCAGCAGGTCCGCGTCGTCGACCACGAACACGTCCGGATTGCCCAGAGTCGCCGACACTTCATCCACAGAAGATTCCGCCGCCATCAATTGGCTCGGGAACACGCTCCCCAGTGTCAAAAGCAACAATGTCGCGATCAGCGCGGCCAGCGTGCGCCTTCTGTTCAAGAGTCGGTTGGGCGGCCTTTTTATTCTGTTTACCATATAAAGTATCCTCCCAACAATCCCAATACGATAATGACCAGCGCGACAATCAGAGCGTCCCGCAGCAGTTTTTTCATGTTGATCGGTATCTCTCCGTATGGTTTGGCCGTCTGCCCGTTCAACGCGAAAACATAGGTCTTTTCGTTGAAATGATAGGTCAATATATAGATCGGCAATAGGGTGTACAGCCAGTCCTCGCTGCTCAGACGTGTGTCGAACTGCTCCGTCACCGCGCCGCTGAAGCTCGATACAGACTCCCGGACGATCTTGTGTGATTGATCTTTGGCCAGCTGGTCCATTGTGTTCTGTAGCCTCGCCTGATCCAAATCGTATTGTTCGGCGAAAAATCCGGACAGGAACGCGGACGAGAAGTTTTGAATCTGAGCGCTCTCAAAAGCGCCAACGCCGTAGATCAGATCCTGATCAAATTTGCTGTAGGCGTTTAAGAACAGATCATCCAGGAAAATACCGCCCTCGCGCGCATGGCTGTAGTAGGACGTTTCGGTATAGCGTCGATTGCCGCTGGTCCAGCTGCGGGTGGACGAGGATCGACCTCTATAACGAAAATCCACATTGATGTCCGCGTACCAAAACGGCAGGTACATACCGGTCAGTTTTTCCAGCTGACTCGCGCTTGTGAAATTGGGCGGCAGATATCTTTTTTTACCAATCCATTTCAAAAAGCTCTGCTCGGCGGTCTGTTTGTCGAATTTAAAAGGGACGATTTGATCGGGTTTAAAATCACCGACAAACCGTTGTGAGATGATGACCGGGTTGTGGCAGTAGTAGCAGAACGTGGCCGCCGTCGTCTCTGTCGTGGTCACCACCGCGCCACAGCTCGCGCAATTGTAACCATGAAGCTGAGCGTCGGACGGAGTGTCGGTCTGTTCCTCCCGCAACGCGGCGCGCTTGGCTTTCTCCTCGTCCTCGGCAAGCTGTCGCGCGTATATTTGCGAAATTTCCTCCTGAGTGTATTCGCTCAGGCAATAGTCACATTTGAATTTACCCAGCGTGGGGTTGTAAGGGATGCCCGCCCCGCAGGAAGGGCACTTATAAGAATAGGTCGCCATATCGATCTCCCTCATGGAGTGTGTGTCTTCGGCCTTATGAAACAGCGCGGCGCCCGCGCGCGATCAGTGGTCGGTGAGCAAATAAAAACCGCCGGCGGGATTCAGGTCCGGCCGGCGGTTGACAGCGTTTATTGGCCGGTCGGCTGTCCGCAGTTCGGGCAAAACTTGGGAGCGGTTCCGTCAAAGGCCTGACCACAATTCTGACATGCGGTAGGGGCCTGTGCCGGTTTTTGTGAACCGCAGTTCATGCAAAACTTGGCCGATTCCGGATTCTGGTTGCCACAATTGCCACATCCCCAGCCCCCCGGCTGTTGAGCTTGTGGTGGCGCTGACTGTTGTTGCGCCTGTGGATCTCCCGGCTGTGCGTAGCCGCCTCCACCTTGTTGGGGCTGACCTTGCGGTGCTCCCGGCTGTTGTGAGTAGCCCTGCTGCTGTTGTGGATAGCCCTGCTGTTGCTGCGGCATCTGTTGCTGTGGCATCTGTTGCTGCATCTGTTGTTGCTGCTGTTGTTGTTGCTGCATCTGCATTTGCTGATAGTTTGTGTTGGACGCCTGATTCATGAAACCGCCGGCGCCCATCATGCCGATTCCCATACCCATGTACGCCTGCCCGGCGCCACCTTCGTTGGAACCCGCGGCCTCCAGGCCTCTGGCGATTGAGGTTTGCACGAATGTCTCACGCAGCCCCGGATCGTTGAGCATCGAGGCCTGACTGCGCATTCTGATGAGCTCTTTGGATTCTTCGTCATAGGTGATGCTGCTGACGCCAACCGACTGAATGACGAAGCCACGCAGCGCCCTCCACTCCGAGTCCAGCACATCGCTCATGTATTTCGCGAGCTCTCCGCTTTTGGATGTGACATTGGAAATGCGCACACCGTCTTGAGACATCTGATTCAGTGATGACTGAAAAGCCGTCAAAAACTCCGATAAATATTGTTCATTGATGTCTTCGATGTCCACGCTCACCGCGCTGCGCGGGATCGCCTCCGCGAAGAACAATAGCGGGTCGACCACTTTGATCGAGTACATTCCAAAAGCACGCAAAAACAACTCAGCGTTATAAAAATCGTCATAATACTGAACCGGATTCGGGGTGCCGAATTTGATGCCTTTGATTTCCTGCAGATTGATGAAAAACACCTGTTGCTTTTGTGGCTGTCCGCCACCGAACTTAAAGCGATTCCAGGCGTCCTTCAACGACTCTCCAAACTGGCCGTTGAACATCGACGGCGCGCTGGAGTTGTCCACCGTGTAGTAACCCGGCTCCGCCGTGTAGTCAATGATTCTGCCACCATCGACCAAAACCATGAATTGATTCGGTTGGACGATGACACGTGAACCATTGGATATGACATCGGCGTAGCCTCTTTTATTTGAACTTCTGCGATCGCCTTCCCGCATCGTTTGACCGGCGCTAAAAACAGTCTGGTCACCCATCGGACCACTTTCAACCGCGTCCAGCCATTGATCGGCAAGCGTTCCGCCTATTGCGCCCATGGCAGCTTTAATTAATCCCATCGATAAACCTCCTGTCATGACCGTTCAGACGAAGCGGTCAAAGATCAACTGTCTCCATATATTGTATCGATTATTGTACCGAATTTCTTACGTCGGCGACATAGACAATTGCCGACGAACGCAAAATTAATTTTCCATTTGACAAGATCAGATCGCGCCTTTACCCGCGCCAACACACGTCGCGAAGATCAGTCGGTTCTCACATCTTCATATTTCGCGGGTGTCCGGTCCATCGCCTTGGAAATATAAGGGCAGAGCGGCACGATCTTCAGCTGATTGTCACGCGCGTAGACCGTCAGATGATCCAGCAGCTTGGCGGCGATTCCCTGACCTCTCAAGCTATTGTCCACAAAGGTATGGTCGGCGATCAGCGCGCCATCACCTCGTACCTGCCAAGTGATCTCAGCGGTGAAATTTTCGCCGGACTCACCGATATAAAATTTTTGATTGCCTCGTTTGATTGTAAGATCCATATAAATCGCCTCCATATCCATCAATCGGCACCGTCCGATCGACAACAGCGCCCGACTGTCGCGATCATTATACAATGCCGATCATGCCAACTTCTGAATCCATTGTACCCGCTTTTCATTTGTCGAGAAAGTGTGCCGATCTGCCTCGGGGCATATGCTATAATTCTCATTAAAATTAAAATACCTAAAATCGGCTGTCAAAAGTGGGCAGACCGGAGACGACCAATCGAGATTTTCATAATTTACGCAGAGGTGATCTTGTGACCGAGGCGCTGAATACCAAAGATCAAATTGCCCTTACCATGATTGAGCTGATGGGGAAAAAACCCATGGAGAAAATCAGTGTCGCGGAAATTTGTGAAGCTTGCGGCGTGAGTCGCAAGAGTTTTTACTACCATTTTAAAGATAAATATGATCTGGTGAACTGGATTTTCCATATCAATCTGACTAGACTTTTGAAAAACGACGAGAATCAATCCTCGTTTGTGGAGATTTTTAATCAAATATGTGAATATCTGTATGACAATCGAATGTTTTACGCCAACGCGCTTCAAGTCCGCGGACAAAACTCGTTTTCTGATTATTTCGCCGAAGTCATGGAACCGGTAATTGTGGACTTTTTAAAAGGTTATATTTCCGAAGGACGGGATCAGGAATTTTTCATCAACTTTTATACCGACGCGTTGCGCATGTCGATCAAGCGTTGGCTGTTGGACGACGAGGGCAAACGCTCACCACAAGAATTTGTCAGGCTGTTGGGGCTGGCGATCAAAGGAATCTCTGATCGTTTGGCGGATGTTCTATAAATTTGTCAGGACGATCACGAGCGCGGTCTAAGCAGCCGACCAAACCACGGAGGTCAAAAATATTATGTCCGATTCAAGTTTTCAAGTTTTCAAAAAAATCGAGTTGAAACCCGGCACATTGCTCGCGCCACTCCCGGTGGTGATGGTTTCGATGGCGGATCCGACCAAACAGGCCGCCGACAGAGCAGATGACGCGGCCACCGGAGCGGAACAATCAGGTGGCAACATCATCACTTTGGCCTGGAATGGCGTCGTGAACTCCGATCCGCCGATGTTGTCCATTTCCATCCGCCCGGAGCGACACAGCCACGATCTGGTGGCGGACGGTGGAGAATTCGTGGTCAACCTGGTAACCGAACAGTTATTGAAGGTCTGTGATTTTTGCGGAGTGCGGTCCGGACGCGACATGGACAAATTCGCGGTCTGCGGACTGACACCGGTGCCGGCCGCCGGATTGGAATCCGCTCCGGCCATCGCGGAAAGCCCGATCACGCTGTCATGTCGCCTGACCGGCCGTCAACTGCTGGGTTCTCACGAGATGTTCTTGGCTGAAATTGTCGCTCTGGAAGTCGCGGACGAACTTCTGAATGATGAAGGGGCGATCGAGTTTCAACGGGCCGGATTGGTTTCTTATATGCATGGCTCTTATTATCAGCTGGGTGATATACTGGGTTTTTTCGGGTATTCAGTGGCAAGACCGGAAGCGCTAAAGCGCCGAATGGGACAGCGAAAGACCCGACAGAAAAGCGATCAAGTCTCCGGCGCGGCCAGCGCCGAGAACACGAAGAAAAACAAAAAACCAAAAAGCGCAAAACGCAAGAAGAACAAGAAGAAGAAAAAAGACAAGCAGTAGTCGATTGATTCATTGTCTTTGAATCATCAAACACACCGGAGCGTGATCATGCCAAATCAGCTGCCGCCACCTTATCAATATGGTGGCGATCCCTATATAAATGAATTTGTTCAACGCCCGCTTCCCTATCAGCAGCGGGCGTCAAACCGTCGTGGAGGATCGACTTATCAGCCGGCACACAAAACGGGCGCCTCGACGCGCGGCCCGCGCTCACGCCGGCGCCGCGGAAGAAGCGGCTGCCTGCGTGTCATTTTAATCTTATTGTTGATCGCGATCGCCAGCGTGCTGCTGATTCGAAGCAGAAGACAATTGATCCCCAAAATCGAGACGATCTTAAAGCCCACACGTGAAGCGACTGTGGAAGTAGTCATTCCGGAGTTTTACAGTGAAAGCTTGATTTTAGTCGATTTAAAATCAGGGGACAGCCTCTTCGCCAAAGACGAGGACACTCGTCGCGCGCCGGCATCTCTAACAAAAATGATGACTGTGCTCGTGGCGCTGGAAGCCGACCCCGATCTGGACGCGATTGTCGAGATCGATACCGAAAGCTACCAGCGCATGGTCGCCAGGGACGCGTCTTTGGCTGGTTTTTATGGTCGTGAGCCGGTCACGATCCGCGACTTGCTTTATGGCACCATGTTGCCCTCCGGTGGAGAGGCCGCCAGCACTCTCGCGCTCGTAATTGGTGGAAGCGAGGCCAATTTTGTCCATCAGATGAACCGCAAGGCGGAGAGCATCGGCATGCGAGACACACATTTCGTCAATCCGACCGGACTGGACGATCCAACACAGTACAGCACGGCCGCCGATCTTGCCAAACTGGTGCGTGAAGCGGTTGACAACCCTGAATTTTACAAGGTTTTTACCGCCACGGACTATACCTCTTCGAGCAACCTCAACCACCCCGACGGCATTTTATTCAATAATTCGATATTGCGTTCGATGGGCGATCAGGAGGACATGGCGCCCGGCGTCAGAGTGATCGGTGGCAAGGCCGGATACACCAAAACAGCCGGCAGGTGCTGGGCGAGCCTGTTAAAAAAAGGAAACCGCGAATACGTCGCGGTCACACTTGCCTCTCCACCCGATCAGCTTGAACCGTTGGGTCAAATGGTCGACACCATCTGGCTGTCCACCCTGATCCCTTGATTGGCTGATTAATGGTTCGCTTTTGCCTATCTTCTCAAAACAGTTCGGTGGGTCATAAAAGACCGCCCGCGCCCGGATCCAACAATCGTTTCGCTCCGAGATCCTCCTTCGGTGTCGTCAGCAACGTGCCGGAAATGAACTCAGCCACGGCGTCCTCGTCATTGCCGGCGATCACCGCGTCGGCGGCCGCCTTGAGCTCAGGAACCGCGTTGGCGACCGCGTAGGATTCGTCCGCCATCTCAAATAACGGCAGATCGTTTGGCGAGTCCCCAAAAGCGACAATTCGATTCAGTTTCAGACTTTCTTTGAGAAATCGGGCTGACTGTCCCTTGTCGGTCTCTTTTGCCTGAATGAACAACCAGTATTCCGGCCGGTATAGCTCCTGCTGAAAGATCAGGCTAAATCGCCCGTCCTGCCGCAACAGCTGATAGAACGGATCCAGTCGTTCTTTTTCATCCATCAGAATGACCGAGAAAACCTGCCCTTCCATGATGTTCATCGACCAGTCCTGATCCAACGGCCGCAATCGGGGATCGCCCGCCCGCCTACGAAGGAAATGCAACATGCCTTCCGATTCCCGCCCGGCCGCCCAGGTAACGGTTTCCACTCCCTCTGCTTGATGAGCGAAGACAAACGGATGAGCTCCACACGTCAAAATGATGTAGGAAAGAAAAATGGCGTCGGTCTGCGACAGATAATTGGCTTTGATCGGAACCCGGTTTTGAGGCTCATAGACAAACGCTCCATTGTTGGTGATGAACGGCAGCCGGCCCGACAACTGATCGATGGTTTTATATGCGGTTTGATAAGAACGGGCGGTCGCGAAGGTGATGTGTAAATTGGGTTCGTTCATCATTCGTCCAAAGACGGCGTCTGTCTTTGGCGACACTTTACCCGAGCTGTCCAGCAAAGTCCCGTCAAGGTCACAGACAAACAAAGTGTCATTCCATCTCGCGTCAATCTCCATGCGCTACTCCTTCGCGCTATTTCTTAAATGTTTTTTGATTTCGGCCGTCCAGACAACTTTTGCTTTGCGCGGACGGTCGGGGTCCAGGCGCAGCAAGACAATGTCTCCTTTGGCGTAACCGATTTCTTTTTTTGTCAAATCATATGTCCACTGCGACAGGTAGGGCTGATGCCCCACCAGACAGACCGACCCTTTTGTCTCTTCCAGAATGGCCGTCAGCAGATCGTCCAGATCCGCACCGTCCATCTCCCTCATCACCCGGATATCCTCGGCCACACTTTTCGCCGGCAAGCGGCCATTTTTGGCGGCGGGATGCTCCAGTCTGCCGGCTTTGCTCAACGCGTCCTGCAGACAAACGGCGGTCCCGAGGGCGCGCACCCGAGGGCTGCTGTACACGCGCCAGGTCTCGTCCGGGAATTTATCCTCCATGCGATCGACCAGTTTTGGAAAGAACTTTGACAACTGTCGCTTGCCTTTATCGGTCAGGCGGCGATTGAAGTCACTATAAGACGGAGCGCCGATGTCCTCCGCCTTTCCATGGCGGACAAACATCACATACCGAGCTCCATCGATGTCCGTTAATTCATCTTTTCGCCTGATAAACCGTACCATGCGACCTCCTTTGTCATTTATGACAGTCAAATATCCTATCCAATCATACATCGCGTGAGTGGATTCAATCCTTCTCAGTATAATATTAAAATGAACAGCTTGACAAAAAAAGACGTTCGCCAACTCCGGATCCGATCAGATCGGCGGCGGAATAATCTGACAAAATTCAAAAAAGGGTCCACCGTACAGGGGATCCATGGACATCAGCTCGACATAGCGCGGGCGGGTTGTCCAGTGATCATTGACACGTAAAAACACACGGATCTCATTTTCTCTGTCTTCATTGTCTTCATTCACACGTTCATAGATCTTGTACCCGATCACGGTCACAGTGTGTTTTTTATAATGTCCGGAGGAAATTGAAAGTAGCAGCGGATGTCCGTTGTCCAGTTCGTCCAAGACAAACGGAGCGGCTCGTCGGCCGGACTGCCAAAAGAGATGGTTGCGTGCCCTGCCGCGCGGATAGCCGTAGTGCTTCCAGATCGAGCGGGCGAGTCGATCCAGCAAAAATGGTATGGTCCCGCCACGAATGAACAACAGCCGCGGTATGTGGATAAGGCGCAGGCGCGCGGTGGAACGAATTCTACGAAACAGGTATTCACGGTTGTCCGGAAGCTGTTCATACCCCTTGCGCGCATAATACAAAAACACCGAGGCGAGTGCGGTCAGCGAGCAGTGTTGATCGTAGGTGGGAAAATGGCGCATCTGTAACATGGGGTATCCGCTCAGCAAGTGGGTCTTGGTTTCTTCAAAGCCGGCGCCCAAATGCTTGTTCAGCCATGAGTTCGGGTTTTCGATCATTTCTTTGCTTTGGTGCATGTCATCTTCTCACTTTCCTCACTCGGGAGTCACTTCCATGCGGTCTACCAGTTCAGCCAGAACCTCCGCGTAATTGGAGGATGACGCCCATCTGTCGCCGATCTCGCCCACGGTGCGCGCCTCGCCAAACAAATAGCTGAAATGCCTGGGATCGTTCGGCGACTCCAGAGGATAGCCGTCTTGTCCCGCGTACAAGGCGAGGTGTTCATATTGCGCGCGAATCCCTTCGGACCAATTCGCGAACCGGTGGTGCGCGTCGGGATCGTCGTCGTCACCGCCTGTGGTGGTCTTCAAGCCGCAAGGGTTGTGGTAGGACGCGTCGACAACGCCTCCGAAATTCATGAAATGGGTCTCCAGCGCGGCCTGGGCGTACGCGATCGTCGGATTCACGCCGGTCTGTTCGCCGATTTCCCAGTAGGTGTCAGCCAGTTCGATAAACAAGTCCGCGGCATGGTTGCGCTTCGCCCATTTTTTCGCCTGGTCGACGGTCGCGGTCGGCTGTGAAAGCACCGGTTGTGACAGATCGAGACGCAGGGGCGGCAAGGGTGGCTCACTAAAACGGAAAAATATCAATAGCGCGACCAACAACACGCCCGCGGAAGCCAGAATGATCACAATGGTTTTTTTCTTCACGGAAGATGTCCTTTCAACGCTCGTACGTTCAAAGCTCGTACGTTATGATAAAAGCATACAGCAGCAAAAAAGCTTTTGTAAATCTTCTTGCAAGGGAGGACCCTAAATGTCTAACCTGAAAGCCGGCTCAAATCATAAAAGAAACCGCCCGTGGCTCGCCTTGACGGCGCTGGCGCTGATCGCTCTGTTGTGCTTTGGCGGCTGCGCGCGTGGCCAATCCCGCCTTTCAGATCTGCCCGGACAGGTTTCGACCGGCTCGATAGGCGAGCCGCCCCACACCGTCTCGCGGTCTACCACCTCAACCCGCCCACTTTATATTGAAGGCAGCCTGCAAACCGCCGTGTCCGACGAAGGGTACGGCAGCGACACACCGCCTCAGCCGGGCGAGACACGCACTGCGTTTTATCAGGATCTTAGCCGATCTGACAACGATTTTTACGAAGCGGCGATCGAGTATTTTGGTGAAATCGCCTCGGCGACCGAATTCGGCGCCGCTGACGCCGGCTATGTCCGCAAGTGGCGACAACCGATCCGTGTCTCGATCACCGGCGCGCCCACCCGGGAAGATGTCGGCACGATACACAACATGACAGACCAGATCAACTCACTTGATTTGGTGCCTCACATAACAATTTTGGACGACGGGGAGAAGGGCGCGAATTGTGTTTTCATTTTTGACAGTTTGAATAATCTCGCGAAAAAACTGCCCGGATATCGGACCGACAACTACGCGATGTTCTTTTTTGATGAACAAAACTTCGTGATCGAGCGTTCGACCATCGCGGTGACGGCGGGCATGATCGACCAGCCCGCGCGCAATCATTTGATCCAGGAAGAGTTCATTCAAAGTCTGGGGTTGGGCAATGACAGCGAACGGTACCGGGACAGCATCTTTCAACAAGACTGGACAGTTGTGCAGCGACCGTCGGAGATGGATTGGTTGGTGCTGGAGATGTTGTATCGTCCCGAGCTAAGCCCGGGGCAATCGATCGACAGCGCGCAGCGTACATTGCGTGAGCTTTATCTGCCCTGAATTTTCGGGCGAACACCTTCTCAGATCAACGCTTCGACATTTTCAACTGCTCTTAGCGCCCTGCTTAAACCGTGAATTACGCTATAATGACCGATAGCAACAATCGCTAGGAGAAAAACATATGACAAAACTAATTTCCTGGAACCTCAATGGTTTTCGCGCAGTTATGAAAAAAGGATTTCCCGAGATATTTAGCGCTTATGACGCTGACATCTTTTGTTTGCAGGAGACCAAATTGCAGAAGGGTCAGCATGAGTTTGAACCCGAAGGCTATTATCAATATTGGAATTACGCGGAGCGCAAAGGATATTCGGGAACCGCCGTGTTCAGCAAGATCAAACCGTTAGAGGTTATCTATGACCTTGGTTACGACACGGATGACACAATCGACCGCGAAGGCAGAGTGATCACACTTGAATATGACGACTTTTTCCTGGTCAACGTCTATACCCCCAATTCACAAGCCGAATTGGCGCGGCTGGATGCGCGCATGGGGTGGGATGACACTTTCCGCGCTCACTTGGTCGAGTTGAACAAGCACAAACCGGTGATCGTCTGCGGCGATCTCAATGTCGCCCACAAGGAAATCGATTTGAAAAATCCGGCGACCAATCGGAAAAACGCGGGATTCACAGATGAAGAAAGAGAGAAGTTCACCACTCTTTTGGAGGCAGGATTTATTGATAGTTTCCGCCATTTTTATCCGGATTTGAAAGAACGCTACTCATGGTGGACCTATCGTTTCAATGCACGTTCGAGAAACGCCGGCTGGCGCATCGACTACTTTTTGGTGTCTACCGACTTCGCACCTCGAATGAAAGATGCCTTGATCCATGACGATGTGATGGGGTCCGATCATTGCCCTGTCGAACTGATATTGACCACCGATCCGACGTAGGCGCGAACGCGACACAAGAGCATCGCCTTCCGACGTAAGCGCGACCACGACACGAGAACGTCGCCTATCGGACGTAAGCGCGACCGCGACAAACTGATCAGCATCAACGAAAGGACGACCTATGTCCAAAAAAAACACCTCAGCGTTCTTTTGTTCAGAATGCGGCTATGAAAGCTCGAAGTGGCTGGGCAAATGTCCGGCCTGCGAATCATGGAACACCATGGTGGAGTCTCGAACCGTGACCGGTTCGGGCCAAAGGAAGAGTGGGGCCGGCAAGGCCTCCACGGCCTCCTCCCGTGGGTGGTTGGAAAATCAGCTGTCGGTGGCGGTCGGCGAGGCCGCCCTGCAAGAACTGGACCAAGAAGAGACCATGCCCATTGACAAAGTGAGTTCCGGCCTGCCGGAGCTCGACCGTGTGCTGGGCGGCGGGTTTGTGCCGGGCTCCCTGGTTCTGGTCGGCGGTGACCCGGGCATCGGAAAATCCACTTTGCTGCTGCAATCCGCGGGTGACAATGGCTTCACCGGCACCACACTCTACATTTGCGGCGAGGAATCACCGGCGCAGGTAAAGCTGAGGGCGTCCAGGTTGGGCATTGTCAGTAAAAAAGTAAAATTATATTCCGAAATCGTTTTTGAGCAAATATCCTCGACCATCATCAAGCTTAAACCGGATCTTATCATCGTCGACTCAATCCAAACAGTCTACAGCGAGGATCTGTCCTCCGCTCCCGGATCGGTCGGTCAGGTGCGCGAAGTGGCCGCCGGCTTTTTGCGACTCGCCAAAAGCTTGAACGCGGTTGTTGTGCTGGTCGGACATGTGACAAAGGATGGGTCGATCGCCGGTCCGCGCGTGTTGGAGCACATGGTCGATACCGTCTTATACTTCGAAGGCGAACGCCATAACAACCTGCGCCTGATCCGTGGATTCAAAAATCGTTTTGGCGCGACCAATGAGTTGGGTATATTCGAGATGACCGGAATGGGGTTGCTCCCCTTAAAAGACGCCTCGACCGCGATGATCGCCGGCAGACCACAGGGGGTCGCCGGTTCAGCGATCACCGCAAGCATCGAGGGAACCCGTCCTTTTTTGCTGGAGATCCAAGTGTTGCTGAATGACACCGTTTTCGGTATGCCTCAACGGATCACTCAGGGGCTGGACCGCACCCGCGTGAGCATGCTGATGGCCATTTTAGAAAAACACATCGGCCTCAAGCTTGGAAACATGGACGCGTTTTGCAACGTGGTCGGTGGTCTGCGGGTGGACGATCCTTCCGCTGACCTGGCCGTCGCCGCCGCCATCGCCTCCAGTTACCGGGATGTGCCACTGAGCGCGAATACCGTTTTGATCGGCGAACTCGGTCTGACGGGCGAGTTGCGTCCGGTGTCGGCGGTTGACCGGCGGGTGATCGAAGCGGGGCGCATGAAATTTACAGGATGTATCCTGCCCGGTAGCTGTCGCAAACAGTTAAAAGCGCTGGAAATGGACGAATTACCCGAGATTTATTATGCGGATTCGCTGGCCGAGGTTTTGGAAATCGCGATGAGCTGAGCCAAGCATCAGCATTCGGCACGCTCATTGAATTCACTAAAAGCCGGCCAGCCGCTTAAATCCGGGTGTCAGGCGCATAGCCTAAGGGAGACGACGATGTCCACTGAAACCACACACATAGCGGTAATCATTCCGACCGCGGGCAAAGGCGCCCGCATGGGGGCGGATCAAAACAAACTGTTTCTCGACATTGAGGGAGTCAGCGTGTTGGAGCGCACACTTTCGGTTTTTATCTCACATCCCTCCATCACCGACATCTGTTTGGTCACAGCCGTCCGGGAACGTGATCACATCGCGGAATTGGCGCGGATGACGCTGAGCCGCCAACAGCTTGATTGCCGGACGATCCGATTACACTTCGCGGACGGCGGAGACACGCGCCGCGAGTCGGTGCACAATGGCTTGAACGCGCTCGCCGCCGCCTCTTTCAACGTCAGCGGAGAGGAAATTGTCATGGTGCACGATGGGGCGCGCTGTTTTGTGGACCATCCGACAATCGACCGTTGCGTACACCAAGCCACTGTCAGCGGAGCCTGCGTGGCCGCCGTGCCGGTCAAAGACACGATCAAGCAGGTGAACAAGGATCATCTGATCATCGCCACACTTGACCGCGACCTGCTGTGGCAGATTCAGACACCTCAGGCTTTTTTCTTCAATTTATTATTGGAAGCGTATCAAAAAGGACCGGCCCACGCGACCGATGACGCCTCACTGGTGGAGGCGTTGGGACACGATGTGCGAATCGTCCGAGGCAGTGATTTCAACATCAAAATCACCACCCCCGAGGATCTCATTATCGGACGGGCGATCGCCACTTATCCGCGTCCGTCGGACGAAGCGTCCGTCACACCCACTCTCGCACCGAAATGACACAGGTCACCATGATACCGTCACCTCTACCATAATCACTCAGGCCTTCACCACTGGTCGCCGTGATTCCAATAGACTGGATCGGCAGTTGTAAGATTCGTGCCAGACTGCGTTTCATCGGCTCTATGTGTGGAGCGAGGATCGGCCTGGCCGCTTCGATGGAGATCGAGACATGGATCACGCGAACATTCTCCGGCAAATCCTTGAGCGCGTCCTTTAAATAGACGACCGAGTCGGTCTGTCCGGCCGCGCAGAGCTCGTCCGCCCGCTCACCCAGCACATTGATGCCCGTGATGCCGGAAACCGCATTGGTCAGGGCGTGCAGCACGGCGTCCGAGTCACTGTTGCCGGCCAGGCCGACCTCACCTTCGATGAGCAAACCACCCAGCATCAAAGGTTTTTTCGTTTGCGCCTCCGACCCGTCTTCAACTCGATCAATGAACCGATGACTGTCCTGCCCTATCGCGGTCTTAAAATACTCACCCATACCATCTCCTCGTCTAGTTCCACTATATTTTGTTTGTTACCATTTGATCCGTTCTATTTTGACCGGATAAACTCATTTATTCGCACGATTGTCTGATCGTCCAAGCCGGCAATTTCTTCGAGCGTCGCGCCATCTTTCACCATCACAAACGCCGGCAGCCAGTCGTGATTGAACATTGTCAAAAACTCATCTTCGGCGTCCGGAGTGATCAGCAGGATCGCCGCGTCGTCACCGGCCTCTTCACTTAACCGTTCCATTTGCATAAGCACGTTTGGAGCGTGCTCCGCAAGAGGATCGTACAAAACAATCACGATCGGAACGAGCGTTTTGCCGACAAATTCGCCAAGGTCCAAAACCTCACGGTGGCGAACACCGGTGACTTGCTCCTCATCCGTCTCATACGAAAGCGCGACCATGTCGCCCATATATCTCTCTTCACCCAGCAAGGTCTGCCATGAGGTGGTCTCCACCTGCCCCTCGCCATCCGGCGAAGCGCCACAGGCTCCGGCGAAAAACGCGATGACCAGCGACAGGCAAAGAACACGGGCGATCGATGCGGCGAAGCGTGATCTCACGTCTCAGCTTCCTCCACCTTTGTCTCGTCCATGTCCGAGCCGGTTTTTCTGGCGCAGTCCAAGGTATCTTCAATGATCTTGTCAATCATCGACCAAGGCGCGTTCAGTTGGTTGGCGATGTCATAATCTGACAAGGTCTGATCTTGACAAGCCTGATTCAGTCCGCTTTGCTCAACGATCGACACCATGTCCTGCAAGCCCATGCGGACCGCCGCCGTCTGCGGGTCACCGGGCTCGCCTCGAGTCGCGCCGACATTGGCGATCATGCCATATACCGGCACACGCAGATTGTCAAACAGGTTTCGTGTCTGCTCGGCGCGCACCAGCGTGTGCGGCTCTACAGTGGTCACCAGCAAAACCGCGTCGATCGGAACGATCTTCCCCAGTGTCAAGGTCACATCGCCACCTCCGGCGGGCAAATCAATCAGCAAAAGATCCAGTTTGCCCCATTCCACCGAAGTCCAAAATTGTTCGGCGATCGCCGCCATCATGCCATTGCCCCACAACATTGGTTCGGTGGGTTCGGTCATGAAATTGGCGTAAGACATGATTTTAATGTCATTTTTTGTAGTGACCGGAATAAAATTATCTCCCGGAGCGGACATTCCTTCGGTGGCGCCGAACACCACCGGGATATCCGGCGAGCCGATATCCGCGTCCAGAATACCTACCCGCAAACCGGCTTGAACCGCTTTCAACGCAAGAGCGGAGACGAGCATGCTCGTGCCGACACCACCTTTGGCGCCTGTGACCGCGACAATCGTTCCGATCTCCACTCCGTCCGCCGGGGCGAGCCATTCATCCGACCGAGGATTCATCCCCTCGTCCGCGCCTTCCATAAATGAGTGACAAAATTGTTGTGAGCCACATGTGCTGCAATCCGACATAATCGATCCTTTCCATTCGCTTCACTTATGATAACTGAATGTCACAGCGAAAAACCCAAAATCCCTTATCCCGTCCGATTCTTCGGCAATTACCGAAAAGGCCCTGCAAATAGCGCTCCAGCGAAGGCGCGCCTTGTTTTTTGCCAACAACCGCGTACAAGCGTCCGCCGGCTCTCAAATGTGATTTTCCCTCTTCAAAAATTCGATACACGGTGGACTTGCCCGCCCGGATCGGCGGATTGGTCACCATCACGTCAAAAGATTCAGATTCCAACGCGGAAAACCCATCGGACTCGACCACTTCGGCGTAAGAAATATCGTTCGCTTTCAAGTTTTGCCGGGTCAACTCCAACGCGCGCCGGTTGACATCGGTCAAAGTCAATTCAAAGGCCGGAAACACCCGCTTCAATACGATTCCCAGCACGCCATAGCCACAGCCGACATCGATCAAACGGCCGGACACAGGATCATCACGTAAATCGCGAATCAACTCGCGCAAAAAAATTTCCGACCCGACATCCAGACCGGATCTGGAAAACACGCCGCGGTCGGTCGTTAAGAAAAAGGCCCGCCCTTCCATCTCAAATGAAAATTCATTTGTCTGAGAGGGGGTCTCAGGATTCATGTCGAAATAATGTGCCATAAGTCCTCATTTCATAAGCCGTCGGTCTTCTCCGGCGCGTAACTGCCCCCGCACCTGCTTGTTTTTTAAAAAAGTGATGGTCAGCGGAACGCCGACCGCATAGATTACCACAGCCTCGCAGATCGCGATCGAAAGCATGCTGCCCAGAACCGCGATTGGAGTGACCACCGTGTTCGGCAGCAAAAACAGCAAATAACCGCCAACAATCAGTCCATTGAGCACCACCGCGGGGAGGGGCAACAACCACAGTTTCAAATTTTTCAGAGTTAACTCCGAGGAGGGCGGTTGCAAAATGCGACCCATTTGCTGCGTCATCAAACCGGCCAGCAGGGTCGCCAGGCTGCCGAAAATCACATCAATCGGCCCCAGCGCCATCGGGTTGAGCAGATTGAACAACAGGCAACCAATAAATAATCCGGGCACCGCCGCGGGTGTCAGCGCCGGCAACAGCATCAGCGCTTCTGACAAGCGAAACTGCAGCGGACCATACGCGAGTGGCGCGATCAGCATGCAAAGCGCGAAATAAGTCGCCGCGATGATCGCCCCTTGAGTTAAATACGTCGTTTTTTTCATTTTCCCACCGGGTGAAGAGACACAGTCACCCATCTATTCCATCCGCCTCCCCGGCAAGGAGCGAGCCACGTCGCAATCGGTCAGGCGGTCATCATTTGCCCTATTATAGAACAAAAATCAGCATGAATTATATTAAGATTTCACTTTCCACCCTGTTGATAAATCTCATTTCCAAATCCCAAACATGGTAGAGGTAGTCAGGGTCGGTGAACTCGCGGGCTTCGACCGGACAATATTTTACACAGGCCCCACATTTGACACAGATGCCCGGCACGCTCGCGACATCTTGAGGGTCGATCGCTCCGGTCGGACAGATCCGGGCGCACAGTCCACAGCGGACACAGTTGTCACGCAATCCCGGTTTCACCTTCCGTATGTCGATTGGCTCTCCGTCTTCGCCGCGCGGCACATAATAGGGCCTGGGCTCACGTCGCTGATCGTCAATGTGCAAAGCGGACAGTCCGGTCGTGTCCAGACGTTCACAGATCCGCGTGGCCAATTGATTCAGCTTGTCCAAATCTTGCCTGTCCGGTCTGCCCGAGGCCAGTTTTTTCGAGAAAGAATGTTGTCCGACAATAGCGGCCTGAGCCACAACAACAAAGCCCTGACGGTTCAACAACTGTGTCAGTTCAAAAAGCGCGTCATCCGGACTGCGATTTCCAAAGGTGACCATGGCCACCGCGGGTGTGCTGTCCCCTCTCAACGAGCGCAGAAAGGGAAGCAGTAAATTGGGTAGTCTCCCGGCATAGACAGGAAAGGAGATGATGGTCAGCTCATGCTTGCCAAAGTGTCGCTCAGGCAAACCGCCGGCCGGCCGATCACCCCGTTTCGCCAAAAGTTCCTCCGGCGTCCGCCACCGCTCCTCACGCAACGGCAGGCGCAGTCGTTCGTTCAATGCGTCGGCCAACGCACGCGCCACCAACCGGCTGTTGCCGGTCGGGCTAAAAGAGCCGGCACATAGACTTCGGATATCCTCTTTTAAAAAAACAGAATTATCTTCGCCATTCTTAACCACCATACTTCGATCCTCACCTATCGTTGAACTCATTTTTGATAACGTAGCCCGGAAACCGCCGAAAACACTTCGCCGATCGGTTCTTTTATAACCAGATCGGCACTGCGGTCACCTGAGGTCGCGTCCCGGTTGACAATGACCAGCTTCCCACTCCGCTGATAGCGAATCAAACCTGCGGCCGGATAGACGGTCAGCGAAGTGCCACCCACAATCAATAAGTCCGCGTCGGTAATCGCGCGCACAGCGGCTTCGATGATTTCGCCGTCCAGGGCCTCCTGATACAACACAACATCCGGTCGAATCCTGCCACCACATGTGCAGCGCGGAATCAACTCCATGTTTTTAACATCTTCCATCTCATATGTCTTGCCACATTCCTGACAGTAAAAACGGGTGCCGTCACCATGCAGCTCGATGACAGTCCGGCTGCCGGCTCGTTGATGCAACGAATCAATGTTCTGAGTGATCACCGCTGTCAGCTTGCCTTCTTTTTCCAGCTCCGCCAAGAAATAATGAGCGGGGTTGGGCTCAATGTTCTCAAGGATCAAAAATTTACGGTAAAAAGCCCAGAACTCTTCTTCTTGCATACGCATGAAATCAGGTGTCAAGATTGTCTCGGCGCCAATATGCTTCTTATATATCCCATGTTCGCCACGAAAGTCCGGCACGCCGCTTTCGGTCGAGACGCCCGCGCCGCCAAAAAAGACGACACGGGATGCTTCGTCTATCATCCGATTCAGTTTCGCCGCGATCATTTCCAGTTTATTTGACATATATTTTCTCCCATCTTTTAATTTCATCATACCCCAACAAATCGATCGAACCCAAAATGTCGGCACAATCCGGCGTTCCTGTGCTTTCATTTTTTTCGGGCAATAATCATAAAATTGCGTTAAGATAACCACAGACCAACAGTGAATAAAAAGGATTTTATCATGCGCAAACCCTCCATAGAAATATCTGAAACTGATAAGTTCGACACACCTCCCGACAGCGTGAAAGCCGAGCGGGAGGGGATTCGAAAGCTGGATACAAAAAAACTGTTTTCCGCCTCGTTTGAATCGGCGGCAAAAGAATTCGAACCTGAGATCAGCCCTCGAAGGGCACGCCATCTGACCGACGCGTTGACCGCGGTTGAACCGGATCCGGAACCGTCCGATCCTGACGAACGCGCCGTGGGGTCGCCCGCGCCGGCGAGCGCGAGCGAGTCAATCGACGAGGTAGGCGCGGCAGTAGATGACGAAAGCGCCACTCCCGTAAAAACAACGGCCACAACCCGCTCGACTGAGGACGCCGGTAATGCGCCGACCACACGCCCCGGAACCTGGCAGCACCGGATCGAGCTGGAAAGACAGCGGCGCGAGGAGGAGGAGCGACTGCGCGAAAAAAAGGAACGCGAAAGCCGGCCACCGTTGCTGGACGCCGAACGGATGCGGCGTGAGCGCCGACTGGCTCGACAACGCGAGCGCGCGACAAACGAGCTGAACGAACATACGACAGAGGCGCCCGGTCAGCGCGTCTCGTTGACAAGGTCGCAGCGAACGTCCGCGGCGCGGGAACAGGCTTCGCGACGCCGGACTGAAATGGCGGCGCGCAAAGAAGAACGCTCCCTGCGGACCGCTCGACGCAGAGCCCGGCTGATCGCCGAGCCTGAGAATTCCGTTTGGCGGGCCGGCGGATACGCGTTGCTCAGCGCGGCGACGATCCTCACATTGATTCAATTAATTTGGAGTAAATTGCCGTTATTGAGCCAAGGCGTCACCCCGGGCAGCTTGACAAACTACGCCGGCGCCAATCTGTCGATCCTGATTTTCGCGTTTTTCATACCGTTTTGGTTTTTCACCTCCAAGTGGCAGGTAAATCAAAAGTTCATCCTGGGCTCCGGCAGAGCGGGGCGTTCCTCGCTGTTGCTGTCGTTCATCATCGGTCTTGTCTCGGCGCTCGGACTTCGTTCGCTGCACAACATCGTCGTGTATGCGCTGATTCGTCTCGGCGTCACCCTCCCCGAAGGCATCATTCCTGTCTTGTATCAAAATGACGGTTTATTCAGCACCTTCGTCATGTTGCTGCTGTCCTCTTTTATTCCGGGGATTTTACTGGAACTTTTTTTCCGCGGACTTGTGCAAGGTGGTCTGTCCGTCAAAGGTGGAAAGACATTTGGCATGGTCTGCACGGTGATTTTATCCACCATCGCCGTATATCAAAGTGTCTTTTGGATTGTGCCTCTGGGATTGTCCTTGATGTCCGGGCGATTGCGCGCGCTATACGACAGCATCAAACCGGCGATGATTTTCCATATCTCCGCGGCCTCCGTGCTGGTGATTTTACAAAACTTTTTGCCACGCTTCACTCAACGGATTGTGCTGACTTACGCGGTGACCGGGCGCGCGTGGTTTTATGCCAGCATCATCGTGCTGATCATCTGTTTGTTGTGTCTGCGTCCGTTGTATCGTCTTTTGGAACAGATGTCTCCCGAAATGAAACAATTCCGCAAGCAAAACCGTGCCAAACGGGTAGCGGGGCACCCAACTCGAAATGAGAAAAAAGGCGTGCGGAGCGCGCGTGCCAATGTATCGTCCGTCAACAATCCAGGTGGTGCCCGAACTTCCACAAGGATTACCAACGCCAAAAAAAAGCGACCGTCTCCACGGCCGCGCCAATCGCTCCACATATTGGTAAACAAACTACATTGGAGCTATATCCTCGCGTTCATTATCCTGCTCATCAACATCATTGTCCAAATGACATAAGTGGACTCCTTGGAATGACGTCCGAGGTCATGGGCCGACGCCCGCCCCCTCACCATATTTCGCGCCTCGACGCCGGATAAACGAGCCGATCTCCGGATTCACACCCTCCGGCGCGCGCAGGTAGAAGATCTGCTTTGGATGAGGCGTCGCGTCAGTCGTGGACATCTCTTCATCAAGTAACTCGTCAACCTCCAGTGTGAGATTTCCGCCTTTCGGTTGAATCACCTCTAGCATGTCACCTCGGATGATTTTATTGCGCTGCTCGCAACGCATCCAACCTTTTTCGTCGGCGCCGTCCAACACCACCCCGACGACCACACCATCTTGATGATACATGTGATCCGGCGCGATTTTCGCGTCTTTCATCGGCTCGTCAAAGAAAAACCCGGTGTCATATGAGCGATGAACCATGCGCTCCAGCTCTTCTTTCCAACTCGGATCGGTTTTCATAAGCGGGCCGTCTCGCCCATAGGCGTCCAGCGCCTGACGATATTGCTTGGTCACCACCGCCCCATAGAACGCGCCTTTCATGCGCCCCTCTATCTTCAAGCTGTCGATGCCCGCCTCAATCAGCTCAGGAATATGATCAATCATGCAGATATCCCGCGAGCTATAAAAATAACCACCCCTCTTGTCTTGCTGAATCTCCCACGTATAGGGTTCGTCGGGTTGGTCCAGCATGCGCTTTTCTTCAGTCACATAATATTTCCAGCGACAGGGCTGCGCGCAGGCGCCCCGATTCGCGTCCCGTCCCGTCGCGACATTTGACAGTAGACAGCGTCCGGAATACGCCATGCACATGGCGCCGTGAATAAAAACTTCCAACTCCAGGTCAGCCGGGACATTTTCACGAATCCGCTTGATCTCCGCAAGCGTCAGTTCACGGGCAAGCACGATTCTGCGAGCGCCTTGATCGTGCCAAAAGCGGCAGGCCTCCGCGTTGGTCGTCGAGGCCTGAGTGCTGATATGGATATCCAGCGCCGGAGCGTATTTTTGCACTGTGCGAAAAACACCCGGATCACTGACAATCACCGCGTCGACTCCGATGAAGGACAGCTGCGTGACAAATGCCCCGAGTCCCTCAAAATCAGACGGATGGGCGAAAATATTCAAAGTGACGTGAACCTTGACGCCGCGCTCATGTGCCCAAGCGACCGCGCGCCTCATTTCCGCCAACGAAAAATTATCCGCAAACGCGCGCAGGCCGTATTGTTCTCCTGCCAGATAGACAGCGTCGGCTCCATATGAAACAACCGCGCGCAATTTCTCAAAGTTGCCCGCGGGAGCTAAAAGTTCGGGAAGATTATACTTCCACTGTTTTCCCTTATTTGTTTTCATTTCGCTTTTTTTCTAAAAATCGACTCAGATCGACAATCGGTGAGCGTGCGACGCATAAATTTTATTCTTCAGGCGGGACGCCGGTCGGCAAAGTTGAAGAAGGCGGCAAATCCTCCTCGGGTTCCCGGGACTGCTCCAAACCGAAATCCTCCGGATGGACAATCTCACCTCGCTCCAATTTGTCCTGCTGGGGAACAAGATAGCGCTCAACCGCGGCGTTGTGCTCTTCCAATGTAGTCGAAAAGTAGTTGGTGCCATCACCGCGCGCACAAAAATAATACAAGTTTTGATTGTCGGTATCCGGATACAGCGCGGCCTTGATCGCCTCCAGCCCCGGAGAACAGATCGGTCCCGGCGGAAGTTCCGTATGCTTGTAAGTATTGTAGGGGTCATCCATTTCCATATCCGCGTTGGAAACGATGAACGTGGGCTCTTTGCCCTGCCCTTTGCGGATGTAGTTGACGGTCGCGCAAGACTGCAGTTTCTCCTCGTTGTCCAACCGATTGTGGAACACACGAGAGACTTTGTACATCTCACCCGGCACCGCGCTTTCCATCTGAATGATCGAGGCGAGAATGATCACCTCATCCATCGTCATCCCAATACTTTCGGCGCGCTCGTAGAGCTCATCCGACAGTTTGTTTTCGCTGTTGTACAACATCCGGTCAACAATGGTCTTTTCATTTGTGTTCATATCAAAATGATAGGTGTCGGGGAAGAGATAACCTTGCAACGGATATTCCCGCTCATCTCCAAGCGGTATGTTTGTCACAAAATCATAATTTAAAAACTCGTTCGGATTGTTGACCAGGCGGTCCATCTTGGGCTCATCAAAATTGATGCCGCTCTTTTTTAGATGAACCTTCATCTCATCATAAGTGAGGCCCTCTCGAAAGGTGATGCGAATCGTCTCGGGATTAAGCGTGAGCATGTACATGATCTCATCGTAACTCATATCCGCCGTCACAAAATGTGTGCCAGAGCGATACAGACCGTCGAATCCATTGACCTTTGACAGAATGGTAAACAAACTCTTGTTCTTGATCACACCTTTGCGCGCCAGTTCTTCGGCGATATCCGCCGTCTTGTCTCCCATATTGACATAGACCATGATCGCGTTGGGCGTGTCGCGGTTGACCAATGTAACCGTCTCCGCCGGATTCACCGTGGTGGTGGCCTCTGTTGGAGCGGTCGGCAGCGGATTTCCTTCCTGATCGGTTCCGACCGCGGTGGTTTGATCCGAAACCGTGGTCGCGGTGGCCGCGGCCAGCGACGAGGAGACCGCGGCGTCATATTTATAGAAGCGCTCGGTCTGAGTGAAAATATAGCGATAGCCGATTAAAAAGCCGAATCCGATCACCAGGATGATGATCAGCGCGGATACTAAAAACGATGTGACACGGCTGTGTTTTCGTGTGCGTTTAGACATGTTCTCTCCATCGACTTATAGTTAAGCCTTTTTACTGCGTGACTGCTCTCTCGCTCTTTGGTTCGAGTCCAGTATTCGTTTGCGCATGCGGATCGATTTGGGCGTGATCTCGATCAGCTCATCTTCCGCCACAAATTCCATACACTGCTCCAAGCTGAATCGAATCGGCGGAGTCAGGCGAAGCGCGTCATCCGATCCCGCGGCGCGGATGTTCGTCACATGTTTCTTGCGACAAACATTGACCATAATGTCACCTACTTTGGGATTGATGCCAATCACCATTCCCTCATACACCGGCTCTCCGGGGCCGATCAGCAAAGCGCCGCGCTCTTGCGCGTTGTGCAATCCATAGGTCACCGACTCGCCGGTTTCCCAGGCGACCAGCACGCCATGCTGACGTGTCGCGATTTCGCCCTTCCAGGGCTCAAAACCACTGATAACGCTGTTCATTATACCGTTGCCTTTTGTGTCGGTCAAAAACTCAGAACGGTAACCGACCAAGCCACGCGAAGGGATGCGAAATTGCAGGCGCGCATATCCTTTTAGCGGCGGTTTCATGTCCAGCAACTCCGCCTTCCGCGAACCCAGTTTTTCGATCACCGTGCCGGTGAACTCTTCCGGCACATCGATCAGCAGATCCTCGACCGGCTCGCAGGTGACTCCGTCAATATCTTTTACAATCACCGAGGGCTTGGAGACCTGAAATTCATAGCCGTCCCGGCGCATATTCTCAATCAGGATCGACAGGTGCAACTCGCCTCTGCCTTTGACCACAAAGGTGTCCGGAGAGTCGGTCTCCTCCACCCTCATGCTTACATTGGTCTCGCGTTCGCGCAGCAATCGATCACGCAAATGCCGTGAGGTCACATATTTTCCTTCTTTGCCCGCGAACGGTGAGACGTTGACGCTGAACGTCATCGCCATGGTCGGCTCGTCAATTTCCACAAAAGGTAGCGGATCCGGGTGTCCGGCCGCGCAGATCGTGTCTCCAATCTCGACATCCGACACACCGGCCGCGCAGACAATCTCTCCGACCGAGGCCGCCTCAGTCTCGGCCCGCTTTAAACCTTCAAAGCGAAGCAACTTGGTGATTTTCGCGTTGCGCGAGTCGTCCACTCCGTAAGTGCAAAGGGTGACAGGTTCGCCGTCATAGACCGTGCCTCGTTCCACTCGCCCGATCGCCACCCGACCGAGGTAGGGATCCGCGTCGATGTTCGAAACCAAAATCTGCAGTGTGCCCTCAATGTCACCTTCCGGGCAGGGGATTGTCTCCACGATCAAATCCAGCAGCGGGCGGATGTCCTCTGCCTGACCGCCCACAACGTCCGATGCCTCATTTGCCGCGACGCCGTCCCGGGCGTTCGCGTAAATTGAAGGGAATTCCAATTGATCGTCATCGGCTCCCAGTTCAATGAACAAGTCCAGCACCATGTCCAGCACTTCTTCGGGGCGGGCGTCTTTGCGATCCACTTTGTTGATGACCACGATCGGTTTCAATCCCATTTCCAGTGCTTTTTTCAGGACAAACCGCGTCTGTGGCATCGGGCCGTCAAAGGCGTCCACAACCAGCAACACCCCGTCCACCATTTTTAGCACACGCTCAACCTCGCCACCAAAATCCGCGTGACCCGGGGTGTCCACAACATTGATCCGATACTCACCATATTGTATGGCGGTGTTCTTCGCCAAAATCGTGATGCCTCTTTCACGCTCGATGTCATCCGAGTCCATCACACGGTCGTCGACTTGTTCATGCTCATGAAATGTGCCGCCTTGGCGCAGCATGGCGTCCACCAGTGTCGTTTTGCCATGATCGACGTGGGCGATGATGGCGACGTTTCTTAAGTTTTTTATTATCATATTACCTAGTTTCTATTATTTGGGTTGCTACTGACACAGTATTATTTGATGGCTTGTTTCCGTTTAGGGGCGATCTTTCAATTTTGGCGGTCCTTCAATCTGTTTCTTTGCGCGGTCCCTTCATCTCGATGACAAGTGGGGTTCCGGCAAAGCCGAACTGTCTGCGCAATTGATTTTCCAAATAGCGCTCGTATGAAAAATGCATCAGCTCGATGCTGTTCACAAACAAGACAAATGTCGGCGGTTGAATCGAAGGTTGGGTCACGTATCTGATTTTCAACCTACGGCCTTTGTAGGTGGGCGCCGGAGTGATCGCCTGCGCCTCTCCGATCACATCGTTTAGCACACCGGTCGGCACCCGGTAGGTTGACATCTCGTATGCTTCCCGGACGGCCGGCAAGATTCTTTCGATTCGCTGACCGGTTTTTGCCGAGACAAAAAGGATCGGCGCGTAGTCCATAAATGACAGGCGCTCTTTGATTTGCGCCTTGTAGATGTCCGCCGTCTTATGATCTTTTTCGATCAGATCCCATTTATTCACCACGACAACCGAGGCTTTGCCCGCGTTGTGCGCCAGGCCGGCTATCTTTGTGTCCTGCTCGGTGATGCCGTGCTCAGCCGACAGCATGATCACACAGACATCCGACCGTTCTATCGCCCCGACCGCCCGGATGATGCTGTAATGTTCCACGTCATCCGAGATGCGGCTTTTCCTGCGCATGCCGGCAGTGTCGATCAACAGGAAATCGCCCCCGTCGGTGCTCAGCGCGCTGTCAATCGCGTCCCGTGTCGTGCCGGCGATGTCCGACACAATCGCGCGGTCCTCACCGGTCAGTCGATTGACAAGCGATGACTTGCCGACATTCGGTTTGCCAACAATCGCTACTTTGATCGGTTCCACCGCATCTTGCGTCGCGGCCTCGGCCGGGAATTGTTCGACAATCGCGTCCAGCAGGTCACCCATGCCCAGACCGTGAATGGACGAAATGGGGTAGACTTCGCCCAAGCCCAGATTATAAAATTCATATGCCTCAGGTGGAAATGGTCCCGGCGTGTCGCATTTGTTCACGACCAACAACACCGGCTTTCCGGCCTTGCGCAACATGTCCGCGATCTCACTGTCCGCTGCCTGGATACCGCTGCGCGAATCCACGATCAGCAAAATCACATCGGCCGTCTCTATGGCGATCTCCGCCTGGCGACGCATCTGTTTCAACAGCTCGTCCGATGTCGACGGCTCGATGCCTCCTGTATCCACCATGTCAAACTCATGGCCACACCACTCCGCCTCGCTGTACACGCGGTCACGGGTCACACCCGGTGTGTCATCAACAATGCTGACACGCCGCCCCGCGACATAGTTGAAAAAAGTTGATTTGCCCACATTGGGTCTGCCGACCACGGCCACCAGAGGTTTTGACATGTGTTCTCACTTTCCCATTCACACTTTGACAGGCACGCGGGGGTATCAATCTTTTGATCCGCGACAACCGTCAAAGTCTGACTGACTCGCTTTCGAAATTCAGCTTGCGCGTAATTAAGGTTTCACATAATTAAGTCTCAACATTATAACGTTATTTGAAAGCGGTGGCGCGCTCGGCGACCAGATCCAGCGCCCGCAACAAACCGGTCCCGCTCTCCCGTCCGACCAGCACACAGCAATCCGTCCGTTCGGACAATTGAGCCGGAGTCACACCATCCAGAAAGACATCCTCGTCCGCGCGGAGCATACAATCCGGAATCAACACCACAGTTTGATTCTTTGGGCAGGTCAGTCGCTCGATCGCCTGAAACAAATCCTCACCCGTCAGCAGGCCGGCGACCGTTATTGTCTCACCGAAAAAACAGTTCTTCACCGCGTGAACCTGTATCTGAAATGGGTACAGATCACTCATTTGCTTCGCGTGCCGCTCCAACCAGGGGGCCGCGTCGGTCCCCGTCAGGATGTGGACGCCACCGACCACCTTCGGCAGGTCGCCGCAAAGCAGGCGTGGCCGGCTGTCGGACGACAGCCCGGCCTCATCCGAGTTCCATGAAGTCGATTGTCTGTCGCGCAAACCCGATTCAATCTCTTGAGTCAACAGCGCAAGCATGCCCACACCATTCTCCAGTTGCGGGAATCCTTCATAATCTTTATATGTGGGGATTGGACGCCTCGCCCGTAGATAAAACTCATCAGCGGCAAAGAAAATCCTTCTGCCGGCGGTCTTCAAAAAACGCCGTTGCCAACGTTCGACCTGATCCAAAACAGCCGCCGCGCTCGATTGGTCAAAACTGCTCAGCGGATATAAGCGATTTTCCGTCCGATATTTTGTGATCCCCACCGGCACCACGGCGACGCTGAGCAGGCTGTCTCCCAACGTCTCAAGGTCTTCCAGCGTTCGCTCCAGTTCCATACCGTCATTGACGTCCGGACAGAGCACAATCTGACAATTCAACTCGATCCCCGATCGTCCGATTTGGTCGAGCTGTTCCATGATTTTGGCGCTGCGCGGGTTGCCCAGCATTTTAAGTCTCAGCTCGGGATTGGTTGTGTGCACCGACACATTCATGGGTGACAGTCGGTAGTCAATCAGACGATTCAGTTCCTCATCATCTATGTTGGTCAGCGTCACATAATTTCCCGTCAGAAAAGACAGCCGCAAATCATCATCCTTGAAGTAAAGTGAGTCCCGCATGCCTTGTGGAAGCTGGTCAATAAAACAAAATACGCATTTATTGTGACAATGTCGACTTTTGTCCATCAGGCCATCTTCAAACTCCATGCCCAACAGTTCATCTTCATCTTTTTCGATCTCGAAGATCAATCGCTCCCCTTCTTCGGTCTCGATTTCAAGCAGCAAGTCCTCTTCCAAAATCTGCAGTCGGTAGGCAAACACATCCCGCACCGATTGGTCGTTCAGACGCAACAGGCGGGCACCCGGCCGTATGCCAAGCTCATCCGCGATGCTGCCGGGCTCGACAGCTGTGATCAGCTGTCCCCTGTTCGACTTTGGCTTTGATTGTCTCATGGGAAAGCCACCTCATTCATTTAACATAGCGTATGTTTAA
>CAZAPS010000001.1:0-94265 GCA_964487355.1 uncultured Oscillospiraceae bacterium | reverse complement strand
TTTAACATAGCGTATGTTTAAAGTCTCCGTCTCATTCAGGTGAGTCTGCGTCCGACAAAAAAACAGCGAGACATTCGATCCCGCTGTTCTCCAAATCATCGTCAAAAATCATCACACATCCTGGATCTTCAGAACATCTCTGCCACGATATGTGCCACAGGTCTTGCAAACCTTGTGTGTGGCCATCAAATTGTGACAACGCGGACATTCAACAAGAGTGGGAGCCGACATCGCTTTCCAATTGGAGCGGGCGCGATTTGATCGCATTTTCGACCATTTTCTCTTTGGTACTGCCATTTTCTACACCTCCATCATCCAAAACACTCCCGCCGGGAAGAGTTAAAGAAGTTTTCTTAAAATATCAAACGGCGATCCGGCACCGTTATCTGATTCTTCACAAGTACAGGCTTCCTCATTGCGATTCTTGCCGCAAACCGGACAGATCCCTTCACACCCTTCCGAGCATAGAACCTGTATGGGCAAAGCGAGCAGGATCGCGTCGCGGGCGACTTCATCCAACTCTAAAATCGGGCCGGTCAGCGGATAATCCGCCGGCGGATCCTCGGCGAAACCCACAGCTTGATCATCGGTTGGCGTCTCGCCCTTGTCCGGAGCGAACACCACATCCACCTCCGCCCGCGCCGCGCGCTCAAAGCAAGTGGCGCAGCGAGTGCAGTACGTGCGCACATTTGTCTCGACCGTGCCGAGCAACTGTAGACGGGCCTCCTTGCCGGTGTGGCGGATCATCCCCTGAAAAATAATCGGACCAATAAATTCGGTCTCGGTGATCGGATCAGCCAGATCGACCATCTCCTTTTCGAAGCGAAAGGTCTCAACCGCTCCCGCCTCTCTCAAAACCGAGCTAATATCCAGTTTCATACTAAGGGATACCTCCACAGACACGACAAATATTATGTTGCAATGGCGCGAAAAAGTCAACTGATTAATTGTTTCAAATTCGTTTACCAATTCATGTCAAATCGTTTATTCAACTTCGCTATAATACTTAACTAACAAGCTAAGTATTTTGTTGACATTGGACAGCGAAAGTGCGAGAAGGGGGGGACAATTTGGAGCGGATAGCGAAATTTGTCTTAAAACACCGTAAATTGGTGCTGTTTTTTTTTCTAAGCGTCACCGCCGTGTCTGTTTTCCTCATGCCTTTTGTGCAGGTCAACTATAATCTGGCTGATTATGTGCCAAGCGACGCCCCCTCCACCAAGGCCATGTATGAGATGGAACGGGAGTTCGATCAGTCAATTCCCAACGCGCAGGTGTACATTCCGGATGTTTCCATACCTCAGGCCCTTGAATATAAGGATAACATGAGAGATGACGCCAACGTCCTAGACGTGATTTGGTTGGACGATGTGATCGATCTTCGTCAACCACTCGCGATGCAGGATCAGCAAACCGTGGACGGATATTATCAGGATGGCGGCGCGCTGTTTCAGGTGACAGTGGACGAGGATGACTACACCGCGTCTTTGGCGTCCCTGCGCGACTTAGTCGGGCCGGACGCCGCGATTTCTGGTCAGGTGGTCGACCAGGCCAATGCCCGCGCGGCGGTCAACTCCGAAATGGCCACCATTATAATCATCGCCGTTCCCTTGGCGTTGATCATTTTAACGCTTAGCACCCATTCCTGGTTGGAGCCCTTGCTCCTGCTGTTGGCAATCGGCGTGGCGGTCGCGCTCAATATGGGAACCAATATAATTTTCGGAGAAGTGTCCTATATCACCCAGTCCATCGCCGCGGTATTGCAGCTCGCGGTCTCAATGGACTACGCGATTTTCATGCTGCACCGCTTCAATCAATATCGCCAGGAAGGTTACGGGACGGTCGAGGCGATGGAAAAGGCGATGACCAAAGCGTTTTCCTCGATCACATCTTCCGCGATGACCACGATTTTTGGCTTCCTCGCCTTGGTCTTCATGCGTTTCCAACTCGGACCGGACATGGGACTGGTGCTGGCCAAGGGAGTCATTTTCAGTCTGATCTCCGTCATGTTTCTATTGCCCATCGTCACAGTCTCCATCTATAAGTGGATCGATAAAACCACCCATCGTCCATTTCTGCCGAATTTTACGAAACTGGGCAAAGCAGTGGTCAAAATTCGCTGGATCTTGCTGGCGTTGGTCATATTGGTTGTCATCCCCTCTTACCTTGCGCAAAGCCACAACGCGTTCTTCTACGGCATGGGCGCATACGAGGAAAACTCGCGCGAACTGTTGGACCGACAGACCATCGAGGAGAAATTCGGCAACAATATGCAAATGGCGATTCTCGTGCCCAATGATAGCCGCGCAAAAGAAAAAGAGCTGGATCAGCGGTTAAAAAATCTGCCGGATGTTAAATCCGTGATCTCTCTGACCGGCATGGCCGGCGCGGAGATCCCAATTGATATTTTACCCCGGGAGCAGGTGCGCCAGCTGAGGTCAGATCAGTATAGCCTGTTCATCGTCATCGCCGACTCGCTGGCCGAGGGAGATCACGCGTTCGAACTCGCAAGCGAGCTGCGCTCGCAGGTCGAAGCGGTCTATCCACAAGGAGCGCATCTGGCCGGTGAAAACTTCAGCACGCTGGACATGCGGGACACCATCCGCAAGGACAATCGGTTAGTGAACGGACTGGCCATCGTGGCGGTCGGACTCGTGTTGTTGATCACCTTCCGCTCTGTCGCGCTGGCGTTGATCTTGCTACTGACAATTGAAGCTTCGATCTGGATCAATCTCTCAATTCCGTATTTCCAGGGCACCAACCTTAGTTTCATTGGTTTTCTGGTCATCAGCACCGTACAGCTCGGCGCGACGATCGACTATGGAATTTTATTCAGTCAACACTATATGGACAACCGAAAATTGTTCGGCAAAATCACTTCGGCCCAGCGAGCCTACGCGGAGTCCGTTCCGGCGTTGCTGCCACCCGCGCTGATTTTGACCATGGTCGGATTCATCCTGGGCATCGTGTCCAGTCTGGATGTGGTCAGTGAGCTGGGCATCGTGCTGGGCCGTGGAGCTTTGTTGTCTTTGCTGCTCGTCACCACATTTTTGCCTGCTCTACTGCTCTTGTTGGATCCGATTGTCGAACGCACGACATGGAAGCCGGAGTTTCATAAAAAATAAGATCTTTTATCAATAAGCCGCCCCCGTTCAAGCAAACGGCCCGCGACTTTGTCCTGACAATATCTGTCGCCAGGAAGGGAGGAAGCGAAATGAATTTCATCATGCGTTCCAAAAACACACGGCCATGGGCCATATTGAGCGTCGCGCTTAGTTTGGCGTTGCTGTTATCTTTCACAGCCCCGGTCGGTGTGGCGGGAGTCGAGCGAAACGGTGGCACGGACACAGCCGGTCAAACCACGTCAACGACAACAGATGAGCCCGCGGAGATCTGCGAAAAGGATGAGATCATCTACGGCAAGCTCGCGGCGGATGGCACTGTCGAGCAACTATATATCGTCAACGCGTTCGACCGGGATAAGCCCGGAGAGATCATCGATTACGGTAAGTATGAAGAGGTCCAAAATTTAACCAGCACCCAACCTATTGAATATCAGGATGGAACCGTCAGGGCGCGATGTGACGCCGGCTTGTTTTATTATCAAGGAGACCTGGTCTCCAAGGAGAGCCCTTGGAATATCAAACTTACCTACAAGCTGAATGGCCGGCCCGTGAATCCTGCGGACCTGTCCGGCGAAAACGGCGCCCTCGAAATCAAGCTGAAAATCGAGCCGAATCAACAAGTTGATCCTGTCTACGCCGAGCATTTTCTTTTACAGATCAGCCTCACGGCCGACATGAATAAAATGAGCGACCTGACCGCGGATGGAGCGCTCATCGCCAACTCGGGAGGAAACAAACTGATCACCTGGGTGGTTCTGCCCGGCGATTCCGCCGACTACACCTTGACGGCGGACATCCGGAATTTCTCGATGAGCGGCCTGCAAATCGGCGGCGTTCCCCTCAACATGGATTTTGAATTACCGAGTCTGGATCAGTACACTGATGATTTCAGCCAATTGAACGACGGCATCGCCGAGC
Source organism: uncultured Oscillospiraceae bacterium (assembly GCA_964487355.1). Classification (GTDB taxonomy): domain Bacteria; phylum Bacillota; class Clostridia; order Saccharofermentanales; family Fastidiosipilaceae; genus JAXGYX01. The sequence goes on along the minus strand of CAZAPS010000001.1, from coordinate 90,222 downwards.
TCAACAGCGGCGCGCAGAAGCTGCAGGAGGGCATCGACGCCTTGTCTGACGGGGCCGCCGCCTCGGCGTCCGGGGCGGGCGAGTTGGCCGACAACGGCGCTTTGCTGACCGACGGCCTGCGTGAGATCCGTAGTGGGTTGTCCCAATATGGCGCCGGCGTCGGCGCGTACGCCGCCGGAGTGGAACAATTGTCCGGTGGGAGTGAACAGGTCCTCGGGGGTCTGCGGGAGCTGTCCGGCGGTCTGCGACAACTGAGCTCACAGAACAGCTCGTTGACCGATGGCTCCAAACAAATCGGTGACGCTCTTAACAGCCTTTCGGCTGCGCTCTCCGGCACAAAACAGTCCGCGCCGAACGAAAATGATTTGGCGAAATTAGGCGAACTGGTAAACGGCTCTCAGGCGTTTTATGACGGCTTGAAGCAATTAAGCGATGGTCTGGGAGCGACCGTGGGACCAATGAAAGAAGCGACCACGGGTCTGCGCGCCATTTCCGACGGACTGTCATCGAGCACGGGTGGACTTGGAGAACTGACTGCCGGGCTGAAAGCGGCCAACGACGGACTAAAGGGGACGACCGACAATCTACAGCAGATTCCGCCCGCTTTGAGCGCAGATCAGGTGATCGCGCAACTCGGCGGGTTGGACGATCCGTCTTCGGCCGATTCACAAAAACTGCTGTATTACATTGAGACCAGCGCAAATTCGACGAACGCGCAGCTCACCGCATTGGCGAACGGACTAAGTGAGCTTCACGGCAATTATCAGGCGTTGCATACTAATTTCGAGACCGTCGCGGGCGCGCTCGGCGATCTGTCCACCGGGCTGAGCGAAACCTGTGACGGGCTGGAGCAAATTGTTCAACAGCAGGAAATGATTCACACTCAGCTGGTCAATTTGGCCGAACAATACGCGCAGATCAACACCGGTATCGGCGCGCTGGCACAGTCCACCGGCAATCTGCCTCAACTGATCGATGGCGTCAATCAGCTCGCCGCGCAGTACCGCGAATTTGACGCCGGCCTGAGCGCCTACACACTGGGCGTAAGTCAGACCTCCGCGGGCGCGGCCGAATTAAGTCAGGGGATGTCGAGTTTGGATGACGGACTGGATCGTCTCGCGGTCAGTGGTGGCTCGCTGCGAACGGCTGCCGAAGCGTTGGCGGGCGGTGCCGGTGGCGCCGCCGAAGGGACAGGCACCTATGTCGGCGGTGTGCGCCGATTGGCCGATGGCCTGGCCGAGTACAGCGATGGAATGGAACAGTACGCCTCGGGTGTGAAGGAATTGGCCGTTGGCACGCAGACGTTGGACGACGAGACCAAAGACATGGACAAAAAGCTGGAGGAACGTCTCAAAGAGGAGATTGATAAACTGATTGGCGGTGAATTCGAAATCCGGTCTTTCGCCTCACCCAGGAACACTGAGATCCGCTCTGTCCAGTTTGTGTTCATGACGGCCGAGATTCCCGAGCCGGCCAAGCAGGAAGCGGTCGCGCCTGTTGAGGAAAGGCGTAGCTTTTGGCAGAAATTGAGCGATCTGTTTAAGTGATTATTCCACAAATCATCTGCAAATAAAAATCATGATTTACCGGGGAACTTAACAATGGCCCGATCAGCCAAGGTGATCGGGCCATTGTTGAAGTCATTCACTCTCAAGCGCCAGTTCAATCAGTCTGGTAACCAACTCAGCGAATGGAATGCCGGCCGCTTCCATCATTGCCGGATACCTGCTCATAGCGGTGAATCCCGGTATGGTATTCACTTCATTGAACACAATCTCACCCGAAGGAGTCAAGAACACATCCACCCGCGCCATGCCGGAACAGTCCAGGGCAGTATAGATGGTTTTAGCGATCGCTTGAACCTCAGCGGCTTTGCTCTCCGAAATTCGGGCCGGAACATGAATAGCCGATGATTTGTGGGTATATTTTTCGGTAAAGTCAAAGAATCCATCGGTCAACTCTATTTCGTCCACAGCGCCGACAATCAGATGCTCGTTGCCCAACACCGCGCAACCGACTTCTATCCCGACAATCGTTTGCTGCACCATTACGCGGTTGTCATATTTAAACGCCGTGTGAATCGCGTCCGTCAAATCTTTTTTGTCGGTGACCGACGTCACGCCATAAGAAGACCCTGCTTTCACAGGTTTGACAAAAACCGGAAAGCCGATCCGTTCCACTTCCTTCAACGCGGTCTCATCATCCACACCTTCGTCAAACACCACCGTGCGCGGAACGCTCACGCCGGCAAGCTCGGTCAACAGATTCGCGCGATCCTTGTCCATGCAAAGAGCTGAGCTTAAAGTCTTGCAACCGACGATCGGAATGCCGGCCAGCTCCAACAGACCTTGCAGGGTCCCGTCTTCTCCAAACTTCCCATGCAGAACAGGAAAGGCGGCATCGACGCGCACGCTTTCGACACCCGATGGACGCAAGATCAACATGCCGTGGGTGTCTCGACTTGGGGAAATAACAGCTGGCACACAGTCGGTTGGATTGTGCCATGTGTCAGCGGGTATCTTGTCCGGATCCCCGGCAAAGTGATACCAGTTTCCATCTTTTGTGATCCCGATCATAAACGGTCGGAAGCGCTCGGCGTCCATATGGCTCAACACAGAGTGCGCCGACTGCAGGGAAACGCTGTATTCCGGTGAGTGTCCACCGAACAACACGGCAATATTCAATCGATTCATTGTCTCTCCATCCTTTTTGATTGGTTCTGTCGCTTGTCTGTCGGGCGTCCTTCCCGATATCTTAACAAATCACTCTGTTAACGAGTCGTTTGAAAACGATAGTCAATTAAAACTTCAAATTTGATTTGTTGGCCGTTGAGATAGTCGATCATATAGGCAAGTTTCAGCCTGCCACCCGCGACATCGCTCTCGTGCGCGACATCAAGTGTCAAGATCATGACTTCCATTTTTCCATATTCCAAATCAAGATCCAAAATTTGGCGACCACCCGGAACAAACGTCATACCGGTCACGATCGACGTTTCGCGGTCCAAGCGCACCTCACCAAAAGGATTGATCCGGATCCTGGTTTGTCCCCATGTGGATTCGGAGGCGCTGTCCGGCGCCCTTTCCTCAAACAGCAAAACGATCTCGTCTCCGGTCTGACGCCACACGCCGGTCGCATTTGATCGGCCGACATGGCGCTCCGCGCCGACGGATTCGGTTTGTGTCGAATGAATGGTCACTTTTATCGGTCGATCCGTCTGCAAATTCCGCCTCCACCCAAAGCCACGTCACATAAAAAGCCCTCCCGGATCATCGAGAGAGCGATTGGACGTGAAACAAAATTATTTCAATTCTTTTTTATTTTTTTGAATCATGACGAGCATCGAGGTGAGTTGCTCCTCAAGCACGGAAAGACGCTTGTCCGCATAATCCAAAGCGCCGTCACGAATTTGCCGCGCCGAGGCGTTCGCTGAATCCACCGTCTGAGCCGCGCGCTGTCTCGCCTGCAAAGTGATCTCATGCTCGTTGATCATATTCGCCACTCTGCGTTCGGCCTGGCGAATGATCGTCTCGGCCTCCTTACGCGATTCTGACAACACCTGGTGATTCTTATTCAACAGCCAACGGGCCTGATGGATCTCCGTCGGCAGATTGTCACGTAACATACCGATCAGGACCAAGACTTCCTCGCGGTCAATCAGACAGTTGTTGGAAAATGGCATGCCCTTGGCCTGCAAAACAACATCCTCCAGCTGATTGATCAACTCCTGCAGGTCGGTCTCACTGACATGGGCATCCAGGTCCGCGGCGGACGATTGATATTCATCATATATTTGTCCGTCTTCATAACCGTCATCGTAGGCGCGCTCTTCAACCGCCCGGTCGTAGTCCCGGTCACCGTATATGTAATCTCCATACGCGTCATCCGGTATATTCGGTCCCGTCATTCACTATTCCTCCAACATGTTTACATGACGACGCAACCGTTCGAACACGGTGTCATGTATTTGCGATGGCACCATCTCTGAAATATCACCACCGAATGAGGCCACTTCCCTTACAATACTGGAGCTCATAAACGCCAAATCCGATCTGCACGGCAAAAGAATCGTCTCATATTCACTATATAACAGACGGTTCGCCGCGTGAATTTCGGTCTCAAAGCGAAAATCAGACTCGCTGCGCATGCCACGGACCACCGCCACCGCTTGCTTCTCGCGCACATAATCGACCAAAAGGCCGAAATGGGTGTCCACGCGCACATTGGGCAGATGACAAAGACAAGACTCAATCATCGCCCGACGTTCTTCGAGTGTGAACCTGGTTTGTTTGGCCGCGTTGTGGACCACCACAACATACAGGCGGTCCGCCAAATCAGATGCCCGAATCGCAATGTCTTCATGACCCACCGTAAACGGATCAAACGTGCCCGGATAGATCAAAGTTCTCATCATTCACTTGGCTCCGTTCCACCGCGACATCGTCAGACAACCGGTCATCATACAATTGACTATACATAAAAAATGATACCACCGTCATACCATACTTACAATGTTTAACAAGTTTCAAATGTGTTACATCCAGGTCCAAAACGCCCCGATCCGAATCTCTTTTCCTGCCTTTTCCGGCCGATTTCATGTCCCGATCCTGATTTGCCGAATGTTGCGCGGGATCGTGTTCCAGGACGAGCAGCGCGCCGTCATTCAACAGTCCTTCTGAAATGAGTCGTCGGCTGATCCAGGCGAACTGCAGATCGGCCTCACGATACGGCGGATCCATGAACACCAGGTCAAAACCGCCAGACGCTTCCGAATCCACAGGCGACCGCTTAGTTTCGGACACGGTCGCACGGTCATGCTTTCGTTCCGACAAAGCGCGCAAAGCGGCTTTGATCGTGCCCTTGCGGACTTCGCCCTGTTCAAGGAGTTCACAAACCTGTAAATTATCCTTGATGATTTTGGCGGCCGCCGCGGACCGCTCAACAAACACACAGTGTCTCGCGCCTCGGCTCAACGCCTCTATACCTAATTGCCCACTTCCCGCGAACAAGTCCAGCACCCGCGCATCGGCAAAACTCATACGCGCGCCGATCACACTAAACATCGCTTCTTTTGCGCGATCCCCCGTCGGTCGGGTGCCCTCACCTACGGGAGCGCGCAGCGTCCGACCACCCGCGCTTCCCGCGATCACTCTTGGCATTTTTTCTCCTTCCACGCCTATTTCATTTAAGCGCCAACATCATGAACACCGCTTAAATTCAGACGCCGTTCATAGACATGGCCAAGTGGCCGTGACTGACCGACAGCGATCCGGCAACTATAAACCGGCTTGTAAATCGGCGAGTGACAAATGTTCTTCCAGCGCCCGCCTAAGCCCCAACTGTTCCACCCTGTCCATGTGGTAACCTTTGGCCAGCATCGTGTTGACAGCTTGCTGGCTTTCACGCAACGCGGCCTGGTCCTCATACAGATTGGCGATTTTAAACTGAGGCAGACCATGTTGCCTGGTGCCAAAAAAGTCGCCCGGCCCCCGCAATTTCAAATCGGCTTCCGCGATCTCAAACCCATCATTGGTACGACACAGCGTCCGCAACCGCTCCCGCGCGACACCTTCATCCGTCTCACTCATCAGGACACAGATCGAGCGGTCGCCTCCCCGCCCAATTCTTCCTCTTAACTGATGTAACTGTGACAGTCCGAATCGTTCGGCGTTCTCGATCAACATGAAGGTGGCGTTCGGGTTGTCCACGCCCACTTCCACAACCGTTGTTGACACCAAAATATCGATCTCACCATCGTTAAACGCCGTCATCACCGCTTGCTTTTCTTTTTCCTTCATTTGACCAAAAATCAGTCCGACGCGATCATCTTTAAAAACATCTGTGGAGAGTGATTCATATACGGCTTCCGCCGACCGCAGCCCGAGGATGTTCTCACCTTCCTTGACAAGAGGGCAGATCACATAGGCTTGATGCCCGGCGGCGATCTCTTTGCGCATCAGATTCCAGACCCGCCCGCGGTCCCGTTCGCGCGCGGTGTAGGTCAATATCGGCTCGCGTCCCGCCGGCAGCTCGTCAATCACCGAGATATCCAGGTCACCGTACAAAATCAACCCAAGTGTGCGGGGAATTGGAGTGGCGGACATGACGCAGACGTGCGGCACCACCTCTTCCTCCTTCGCGAGGCGCATCCGTTGGCGGACACCAAATCGATGCTGCTCATCGGTCACCGCCAGCCCCAGGCTCGAGAACACGACATGGTCCTCCAGCAGCGCGTGGGTGCCGATCAGGATGTCGATCTCTCCCGCCTCGGTGGCGGCGAGAATGGCTCTTTTCTCAGCGGCCGGTGTTTGCCCGGTCAGCAACACAATGTTCAGCTTCGCCTCAGACAATTGTGCGTTTACATTGTTGAAATGCTGGAGAGCCAGCACTCCGGTCGGCGCCATCAATGCACCTTGATGCCCACTCAGGCAACATTGCAGCAGCGCCAAGGAAGCCACGACCGTTTTCCCTGAACCAACGTCGCCTTGTACAAGACGGCTCATTGGAATGGTTGAGCATAAATCATTCAGCGCCTCGTTCAACACTCTTTTTTGGGCGCCCGTCAGCTCATACGGCAGGCCATCCTTAACTCTTTGAAAGGTTTCGCTTTGTTTCTGATTTAAGGTCAGGTCCGGTGCCGGCCGATCGCCACGCTCGCGCGCGCGTAGCTGCCTCAATCCCAGTTGCATCATAAACAACTCTTCGAAAACGAGCCTTCTTCGCGCCACTTCAAACATTTCCCGATTTTTGGGTTGATGAATATTCTCGTAGGCGTAGTTGGATGTGCAAAGGCGCCAGTCGCGGCGCACCGCGGCCGGCAACGATTCCGGCAATCGGCCTTCATATTCTCTAAGGCATTGATCCATGATCGAGCGGACGACGCCTTGGGTCAGGCCGGCGGTCAATGGGTAAAGCGGTTTGAGAAATGTTTCCACCATCGCGGAAGGAGAGAGAGTGTCGGTCTCGCCTAAATCCAGACGTTCAAAGGTTGGATTGGTCACTTCCGCTCCACGTCCGCTGATTTTGATTTTGCCGCGAAACATATATGCCTGACCGATTATCAGCTTGTCCTGCAAGTATGGCTGATTGAACCAAGTCGCGTGAATCAATCCGCTGTCATCCCGCAGCGCGGTGCGCAGTATGCTCAGCTTGCCTTTACGTCGCAACGCGGGCGCCCTGGTCACGCGCGCGATAAAAACCTCATCTTCGCCATCTTGTAGCTCAGCGATGGCGCGAAGGTTTGTCCAGTCCTCGTAGGCGCGCGGAAACAAACGCAATAAACCACCATCCGTCTCGACACCCAACTTGCGAAATCTCGCGACGCGCGCTTTGGACATGCCCGACCGGCGAGCAAGTGGGCGCTTCAAAAGTTGGTATGTCTCATCAATATTTTTTTCCGTCATCTCATCTCCGCAACATTATTCTCCAACGGGCAGGACTGCCGGAGCATTGTCTGAGTCATCCAATGGACCGGTGTAAAGAACCCCGGTCGCGCACTCTTTTCGCACAGGGCAGCGTCCACACTGTGGCCTGCGGGCGACGCAGATCTCCCTGCCATGGGCGACCATTAGATGTCCCCAATCCGTCCAGTGCCTGTGTGGCACACAATCCATCAGGTCGCGCTCCACACGTAGTGGATCTTTATGTTCGGACAGTCCGAGAAGACGGGAAATTCGTCCGCAATGAGTATCGACCACGATCGCCTGCTGGCCAAACACGTCTCCTAAAAGCAGGTTAGCGATTTTTCGCCCCACACCGGGCAACGTCATCAAATCTTCCCGTGTCCGCGGCACATCGCCGGCAAAATCGGATAGAATCTTCACCGCCGAACTATGAATATTCTTCGCCTTGTTACGAAACAGTCCGCAACTTTTAATGTATGGTTCAATTTGTGGCGGAGAGGAAGCGGCGATCTCCTCGATGCCCGGGAAATCCTGAAATAATTCCGGCGTGATTCGATTCACACGTTCGTCGGTACATTGGGTGGCCAGGATCCCGCCAACCAATAGTTTCCAGGCATCCTCACTATAATCCAGTGTACATGCCTGCATGCCGTAGTGTTGAATCAGCCCGTCTATGATTCGTTCGCAGCGATCACGTTTTTGATCCGTCGATTCATCACTATGGTATCCATTCGCCTGTTTCAATTTGTGTTTCCTTTCCGATCGTAAGATTTTCTGTTTAAACTGAGTCAGGGACTCATTGTCCGAGAATATGATCCATTGGCATTATACGATATTATCGCGCTCCACATCGTGGGAGCGTCAGCTTCGCGTCAAAGCAATTTTTGCGTTGCCATAAACCGGTCCAGGTATTATTCTAAAATAGAACGATCTACGAAAGGAACCGTTGCCGTGAAGCTGTCAAGCCTGCTTATGATTTACATAATGATTGTCGCCTTGCTTTTGGCGTCGATCGGCTGCGCGTCAAGTGACCTGACAGATTCGCGAAGTGGAGTTTCATCGGTGAGTCCCACCTCCGGGCAGGACAATATGTACAGTGAAAGCAAAACCGGCATTGGTTTAACGGCGGCTGACGAGACAGCAGCCGAAAGGATCGACGGGGCGAACGCCGAGCTGATCCGATCCTATCCTTTGGCACAGTACTCCAACAATGAAATGCTCAGCGACTTTGACGGAGATGTTTGGCTGTCCTGCATTCCCTATGACTTGCACGGCAACAAAATTCTGCGTGTGCGGATCAAAAACAGTCAACCGGTCCGGTCGGTTTTCATCGGCGAAGACTTCGATCTTCAAGGTGTGGTGGATGGTCGTTGGCGGTCGCTGTTTCACACCGACGGCAGGTCAGGCGGTCCGTCATTTCGTGATAATTCCTATGAGGTGGCCGCCGGCTCAAGCTGGGAACAGGTTTTCAATCTGGATCAATATCAGATCGAGACATCCGGCGACACCACACGATTGAGAATCGTGAAATCATATATTGTTTTACGTGACGAAACGCCCGAGCGACATGAATTGTCGGTATCCTTGCCGAGCAGCGCGCAAAACGCGGACACCCTGCTACTCGAAAATCCATACGATCTGACGCTCTCTTGCGACCGGCAGGCCTATCTTGCCGGTGAATCACTAACCTTTTCCATGAGAAACAACAACACGAGCGAGATGATCAGCCTGATGACCGACGAGTTCTATCTAGAACGTCAGATACTGAACGGCTGGCGCGATGTCCCACTCTCAGCCACTATTTATAAATGGAACGCGGAATCAATCACCTTGGAGAGTGGTCAGGAAAAATGGATCACCTTCACATTGCCGGAACATCTCCCCGCGGGAACGTACCGCCTGCTAAAACCATATGGAATTCATCAAGTCGACGACATCACGCCACAAAGCATGATATCCGAAACCTTGTTTACAATCATAGAGGACGAATCTGAAACCATCACCGGTGAATCCGACCCGCAAATGAGCACGAACCATCTTATCAGGCAATCTGCAGGGTAAATGTGAATTTCGCTCCACCCATCTTGCTGTTGCCCGCCCAGATCCGCTGACCGTGCGCGCCAAGGATGTTCTTGGCGATATAAAGCCCAAGCCCGCTGCCTTTGTTGCCACCCCGCGAGCGATCTTCTTTGAAGAAGCGGTTGAACACATTGCCGATGTCTTGTTTTTCCAATCCGACACCGGAGTCCTCGACCGTCACGGTTATATATTCGGAGTGTTTCGAATGAGAGGTGGAAATGGCGATCACACCGCCGTCAGGCGTGAACTTGATCGCGTTGGTGATCAAATTGACCAGCACGCGCTGAAGCTGCACCTTGTCACCCAGCACCATCAACTCCGACTGTATGTCTTCGCTAAATGTCGTTTGGACCGTGATATGCTTTGACAGCAGCTGAGTCTCAAGTCCGGTCACCACACTGCTGATTAATTCGTGTATGTTGAGTGGTCGGATTTCGTAGTGAATTCCGTCCGATTCAAGGGTGACCATCTCGTGAATTTGTCCGACCATCCCACTCATCCGCCGTGTCTCATTTTGCACGACCCGCAGGTAGCGGGGGAATTTTTCGGGCGGAATGGTGCCGTCCAGCATACCACCGATGAATCCGCCAATGGAAGTAAGCGGAGTGCGCAAATCGTGTGAAATACAGGCCATCAAATCTCGGCGATCGGTGTTCATGTGCTCAAGTTGCTCCACCATGTCGTTGAAGGTGTGGTTCAGCACCGAGATATCGTCCCGCACCCAGAGCATCCCCTCATCCGTGTCGGCGTGGCTTGGTTCAGGAACACGGGCGGAAAGATCGCCGCGCGCGACGCGCGCCGCGGCGGCGGCCAGTGTCTTAAGGGGTTTATTCAGATTATGGGAGGCGATCATTATGAATATGAACGTGAGCGCGAATGAGATAATCAAAGAGAATCCCATGCCGTTGAAAAACATCCAACCCCGTTCATTGTACTGATCAAATGGCTTGTGCAGCTGCAAAATATAGATTACCTGATTCGATAAATTATGGATCGGCCGCACATAGGACAACCATATATTATCGTCATCTTGAAAGAGCCCCATGTAATTTCCACCGGAAATCAAAAATCCGTCCTCAGGCAGGTCGGCGCCAATATAAATATCGGGCAGGGCCATCTGACCGTCCGGCCGCCGCGAGAGTTTTTCGGGCACTCCCGCGGGAAACGCCGTGCTGTATTCAATTGCGCCATCCGGCGTGACAAGCCACACAAAAGCGCCTGAGCCGCGTCCGATAAAGCGAATATCCTTTTCGAGAGAGACGACATTCGGCCTTTCCGAATTCACCTCATCAAAAATCCGATCATGCAGTTCATTGGATAACTCGGTAAGCTGTCTGCCCTGCATGTCGATCAGAAATCGATCTGTTTCTATTCGATAGGTATACATCAGCGTCAAAAAAACAAAGAGAACCGCGAAAGACAAGATCGCGACAGTCTTGGCTCGTGGCGATTTAAGAACCGTCCTGACTCTGAACGATTCTTTCAGCGCGTCCACCGATCGTTCAGGTTTCCGTTTCAAACTTGTAGCCCACTCCCCATACGGTTTTAATGCTCCAGGGCAAAGTCACACCCACCTCTTCAATCTTTTCGCGGATTCGCTTCACATGCACGTCGACCGTGCGGGAGGCGCCAAAAAAATCATATCCCCAGACGCTGGCCAGCAGCTGTTCTCGGGTGAATACGCGATTCGGATGAGTCGCAAAAAAATAGAGCAGTTCCAACTCTTTGGGCGGCATCTCCACCTGTTTTCCGTTGATCTCCACACGGTACTGCGCTTTATCAATTTGGAGCAGCGGAAAAGAAACGACCTCTGTGACCTGGTCCTCGTCTCCGGTCTCAATTCCTTTGCGCGCGCGACGCAGCACGGCGCGCACACGCGCCAGCAGCTCTTTGCTGTCAAACGGTTTTTGGACATAGTCATCAGCGCCCAATTCCAGGCCGACCACCTTGTCAAGCGTGTCTCCGCGGGCGGTCAGCATGATGACAGGCACATCCGATTCTTTGCGGATGTCACGACAAATATCGTAGCCGTCGCGTCCCGGCAACATCAGGTCGAGCAACACGACATCGGGATCGGCGGCGCGAAACGCATCCATCGCCAAATCCCCGTCCAGACAACTACTGACCTCATAGCCTTCTTTTTCCAAATAGAGCGTCAACAACTCAATGATATTCTCGTCATCGTCGACCAACAACACTTTGTGTGGCGACTTGATCTCGGGCAAAAGATAGGGCGGCCGGCTGTGATTATTCTTATTCTGTGTCATCGTTTCCCTCCATCTGAGATTGTGATGAAATCTCATCGGAAGACTCAAAAGTGTCCACCCTGTGGTCAGTTTTACCAAGCAAGATCTGCAACTCCGCCAGGAAGGATTCAACGTCTTTAAATTCCCTGTACACAGAAGCAAACCGAACATAAGCGACCTGGTCAATCATCTTAAGCTGCTCCATCACCAATTCGCCGACCTCATCCGAAGACACCTCTCGCTTCAAAGAGTTGCGAATTGTGTTTTCGACCTCTTTGGCGGCGCGGTCGATGGTCGCCGCTGAAATTGTACGTTTCTCACAGGCTTTGGTCATACCCATAATAATTTTGTCGAGATCAAACGGTTCGCGCTCTCCATGTCGTTTAATGACGATCAATGGGTACGATTCAATCTTCTCATAAGTGGTAAAACGCGAGCCGCAGGAAAGGCATTCCCTGCGGCGTCGTACGGCCGTCCCCTCATCAGTGGGACGGGAATCAACCACTTTATCTTGATCATGAGCGCAGTATGGACATTTCATTCCGGGCTCCCTTGTTGTTAATTCCTAAGTCCTCTCAATCCTCATAATGATCGTTGTCGTCATCGAAGAACCAGGGCAAAATCTTTGTCACCTTGCCGCCACGTTTGTTTTCGGCTTTGCGCTCTTTGCGCGCCGGCGGAGTTGGGGACGATGTCCGTTCGGTCGGCGCTCCACCGGAAAAATCCACGCCGCGTGTCGTCGGTCGTTGGGTCTCACGTCGGACATTGGATTGGGATCTCGGCGGGCGGCCGGCCCGTTCGGGTGACGACTGCCGATCCAAGGTATTGATATCGCGCTCTACCGGTCTCGCCCCGCCTTTGCGGTAATCCTGTTCCGTAAAAGAAGGAACTGTGGGACTTGGCTCCGTCGACCGGTCAGCCGGCTTGGACGGGGTCTGTGCCGAGGATTCGGATCTCAAAGGTGTCGCTTGAACACTGTCCGCTTTCAAAAAGTCCGGAACATCCTCCTCGGGCGGGGCTGGTTCAAAAGGGGTGAATCCACCACCCGAAAACACGGCGCTTTCTTCTTCTTCCAGCGGTTCCTCTATCTCACCAAAGCTGGAGGCGATGACGGTGATCATGAGCTCATCGCCCATATTCTCGTCAATCACCGCGCCGATGATGATATCCGCATTGGGAGAGGCGCTGTCGCGCACCATGGCGGAAGCTTTGCTGACCTCTTTAAGCCGAAGGTCCTTGCCACCGGTAAAGTTGACAATGATGCGGTTGGCGCCCTCAATCGAGGTGTCGAGCAACGGACTGTGCAAAGCGTCGTCAATCGCGATGTCGGCGCGGTCCTCACCGGTTGCGCGGCCGATGCCCATGTGGCAGATGCCCGCCCCAACCATGACACGTCGCACGTCGGCAAGATCCAGGTTAATCAAGCCCGGCACCGCCACGAGGTCTGAAATGCCTGACACACCGTACTTCAAGACCGTATCCGCCATGGCGAACGAGTCCTGCAGCGAGGTCTCCTCGTCGGCCATTTCAAGCAACTTGTCATTGGGCACGACAATCAGTGAGTCGACATATTGCTCGAGTTCCCGGATACCGGATTCGGCATTGATTCTGCGCTGCGCGCCTTCAAAGCTAAATGGGCGGGTCACAACACCAACCGTGAGGATGCCCATCTCTTTGGCTATCTGCGCCACCACCGGAGTTCCACCGGTGCCCGTTCCACCGCCCATTCCCGCGGTGATGAACAACATATCGGTACCATTGATCATGTCGGCGATCTCATCCTTGGACTCCATGGCCGCGCGCGTTCCGATTTCAGGATTCGCGCCGGCTCCAAGGCCTTTGGTCAGCTTCTCGCCAATTTGAATCTGATTGGTCGCGTGAGAACGATCCAGAGCCTGATGATCGGTGTTGATCGTTATAAAATCGATCCCCTTGACACCGCTAAGGATCATGCGGTCGACCGCGTTGCATCCGCCGCCACCCACACCTATCACTTTAATCACAGCCAACGTGTCGTTATTCGTCGCAAATCCAATTGGATTTTTGAATATATCGTCTGTCAATTCTTCAACCCCTTTCACCATGAAGAATATGCGTTTTTTCCTTCACAGTTCAATTATCCACAAAAGCAAATACGAAATATATCTTACACCAAGCACATTTTGGAAACAACAGATTACAGTCTGTCACTTTATCTAATATACACCTTCATCGCGCCACAAATGCAACATGATTGTAAAGATTACGCAAAAAAAATGAAATAGTCAACAACTTCAAAAAAATCTGTCTCCTGTCGTCCCACACCTACCGATCCTTTGGCTGTGACAATCATTCCACCTCAGCGATCAGGGATCCGGCACAAAGACCTTTTGTTTGCCTGACAAATCGATGCTGCCATCTCCCAAGCCGGACAGCGCCCCGCCGCGCACTACATTGCGGACCCAGAGCAACGCCTCATCAGCGCCTTCAGCTTCCGGATCCAGTCTAAAAAAGATCTTGCCGTATTCTTCCACCACAGCGTCGGTCATGCGTGGCTCACCACTTAGATCTAAACTGAATATCACCTGTCCGTTTTCCAAGCTGACGGTCGCAAGATCATCGGCCAGCGTCCAGCCATCTTCGGTTTCCTCATCCTGCCGGCGCAAATCACTCCTCAGCAGCGCCGTCTTCCGCGCCAGCTCGGCGCGCGCTGACGGCAGTCTCTCGCCTTCTTTTTTGCTCCAAACCGCGTCAATCTCACCACGATATTCAGGCACCCCAAAAGGCGGGTCGGCCACGCCGGTAATGATCACCTTGCCGGCGGAGTCAATCATTGTCCAGCCGGATTCACCCAAATAGCGATACTGCGGAGTCCGCTCCGCAATTTCAATCCGCAAAGTAGATGGGAAACTGACAACACAGGTAATGGACTCAGCTTCGGGCAGCAATTCATACAGCCGTTCTTCGGCGTCCACCGAGCGCCCCGAAATGATTTCCTTTAAAGACCCATTCACAGCACTTATAAGATGAGTGTCGATCGGCACCCCCGCCCGTTCGACAATGTCCGCCGTGGAGTGGAATGTGTTGCCTTCGACCTCATAGCGCTGAATCCGAAACCAAGGCAGCAACCAGACACAAATCGCGATCACGGCCAGCAATGTGAATGTGATGACAAATCGCCAAACCAGGCGACGGCGGATTTCGCTTTGAATCTGTCGATATTTGCGCAGTGACGTATTTGTCTCGTCTCGTGTCGATCGGCGTGCGCCCTTGATCCGCGCCGGACGGGTGGGGTTCGCGGCGTGCCGCATCCCACCTCTCGTCGACGGTGAGGATCGCTGACCGGTTTGATTATTTTTTTGTTTATCCGGTCTGATGTCCCTCAACACGATCACCTTGAATCACTTTCATATTATTTTCTCGTCTACGTATAAATTTAGTATGGTGTAAATCTTAATGTCATCAGTCAATCAAAACAGGTTTTCCAATTCTTTGAAAATCTCGTCCACGGCGTCCGGCATCGCCAGCGAGCCGGCTTTGCTTTCCATTTCGCCGCGACGTCGGTCATCGAACAGCAGAGGGGGAACCTGCTCAGTCAACCACTCCCCTGTCAATTGGTTGTTGGGACACAGCAAACCCGCGCCGATATCACTGTACGCTTTGGCATTATGTGTCTGGTGGTCATCCGAGGCGTAAGGGTAGGGCACAAAAATCGCCGCTTTGCTCAGCGCCGCGATCTCCGCGCAGGTAATCGCGCCTGCTCGACAGATCAGCATGTCCGCCGCCGCCATGTAAAGCGGCATGTCGTAAAGATATTCTCTGATTTCAAACCGGTCAGATTCCATATCTTTCGCCGCCGCGATAGTCTCTTCATATAAGTCTCGCCCACAAACGAGCAAGACCCGGGCGTCCAAGTCCTGATTCAGTTTCATGAAGCTCAAAACAGCTTGATTGATGGCTCTCGCGCCCCTGCTGCCTCCTGTCGCCAACAAAAACCTGCAATCATCCGCGATCCCCAGTTGCCCGCGGGCGGCGCGCCGTCCGATTCGCCAGAACTCCTCGCGCACCGGATTACCGGTCAACACCACTTTGTGTGCCTTTCTAAAATAGGGTCTGGTCTGCTCAAAGCTGATACAAACCACATCCGCGCCTTTGGACATCACGCGGTTGCTTTGTCCCGGAAAGGCATTTTGCTCATGAATCAAAATCGGCACGCCGGCAGACTTCGCGGCGGCTAACACCGGGCCACACACATACCCTCCGGTTCCCACCACCGCGTCCGGGCGATAGGCGTCGATCAATTCCAAAGCGCGCTTCTTACCTGCTCGAAAATCCCTAACAGCGCCCACCAGCTTGCGGTTCAACTTACGTGGAAACCCACTCGCTCGAATCGTTTCAAAAGCATAGCCTGTACGAGGAACGATATCATTCTCCAATCCATGCTCGGTGCCGCAAAAGATAATTCTCGCGTCAGGATAGCCGGCTCGCAACGTGTCGGCGATCGCGATCGCCGGATTGATGTGTCCGCTGGTTCCACCACCCGCGAAAAAGACCACTGGTTCGCTTTTTTTATTCATCGCTTTTTAAAACCTTGTCCTATCGATTTTCACCCCGGTCAATCATCCGGTCGATCGGCGCGCGTTTCTGAGACCAGACCAAACTTGGACACATTCAGCAACAGCGCGACTCCGACCAAAAAGAAGATATTCGACGTTCCACCATAACTAAAAAACGGGAGTGACACTCCTGTTGAGGGGATGACCTGAAGGTTGACGGCGATACTCAACATCGCCTGAATCACGATCAGCGATGAAAAGCCACTCGCCAGGATCTGCGCGGTCAGCGTACGAGTGCGAAAAGTGACACGCAATCCATAGATCAGATACGCGGCGAACAGCGCGATCACCACGGTACCACCGACAAAACCCAGTTCTTCACAAATTATCGCATAAATATAATCGTTGTGCGCCTCCGGCAAATAGTTGTATTTTTGCACACCCATTCCCAAGCCAAGCCCTCTAAAGCCACCGGAGCCAATCGCGATCAATGCCTGGTCCGGCTGATACGAGGTGTCGTTGGTGGATTTGCCGGTAAAGGCGTCAAGTCGGTCGACGATATGATCCATCCGCGGATTGCCGCTCATCCCTTCACGAATCGCCGGCCAGGCGACCACAAAGATAAAAAAGGCAACCAAAACGGTGATCAACAAAATCAGAGCAAGGCGTCGCCACGAAGACTTGCTGATCGCCGCCGAAAGGAAAACGACAAGCAACTCAAGCAAAATAATCAAGGTTGCCGAAAAATGCGACTGCATCATGATCAGCCCGCACCACAAAAATATCGCCAGACCGGGCACGCCAAAATCCATAAAAAAATCCAGCCAGATCGATCGGGACAAAGTTGTTCCGCGAAATTTACCGTTGGCACGCTTTTTTCGCAACCAAGGATAATAACAGGCGCTACAAAACACCACCGCCATCTTCGCCAACTCGGATGGCTGAAAGGTCTGTCCAAAAACAAATGGCAACCAGCGGCGCTGATCATTTACTTTGATTCCGACGCCCGGAATCAGTACCAACACCAACATGATCGTGACAGCGATATAGACCACCAGCATCGTATTGAAACTCGCGGCTTTGCGCACGTCTCCACGAGTCAACAAATAAACCAGGCCAAGTCCGATGGCGGTGAAAGTCACCTGGCGCCCAACATAAAAACTTGGGCTGTCCTCCATGAAAAAGCCACGTGTCATGCTGGCGCTGAACAACATGACCAATCCAAAGCCAAGCATAAGTATCGTGATTAAAAGAATCTTGAAATCGATGCCGCGCGGCGGGACAAAAATCAGATTTCCGTCACGGTCAAGCGTCGAATCTGTCTTTCTTTTCATTCTTCGTTTTGATTTTGTTTTGTTTCGAGCCAATCGTAAATCCTCGTTTATCGTTTTAGTCGCGGCGGTTCAATGCGTTTACAGAAGAAAATATCCGCGTAAAGTCAGCAAACCCAACAGGCAGCCCGCCAGGCTCACCAGTGTGAAAACAACGCACACCTTCCATTCACTCCATCCACCCAGTTCAAAATGGTGGTGGATCGGCGACATCCGAAAGATGCGTTTCCCTTTGGTTCGTTTAAAATACGCGACTTGGATGATGACCGACAGCGATTCACAGACATAGACAATCCCGTAAAGCAGCATTATCCAGGGAATGCCCTGAATCATCGCCATCGCTCCGACCAGCGCGCCGATTGAAAGTGAGCCGGTGTCACCCATAAACACTTTCGCCGTGTGTCGATTATAAATCAAGAAACCAAGCAGCGCTCCTGTGAGACCGATCGACATCAGCCCAGTCCCCCGTGAGGTCGGTGTCTCGGAAATCACGAAGGAGGTGGCCAACAAAGCCAGGCTGACCGGAATCGTCACCATTGATAGCAAACCATCGACTCCATCGGTCAGATTCACAGAATTTGACACCGCGTATAAGTAGATCAACAGGAAAAAACCGTAGACAGCTTTTCCCAAGCCTGATACCTGAACCGCGGTCATTGTGAACGGATTGATGATGAATGGCTCGATCGGGCCACCATCCAGATAATACATTACAAAAAACGCGGTGATCAACAACAATGGCAGAGATTTGGCGCGGGGCGAAAGGCCCTCTTTTTTTATTTTCACTTTTGTATAATCGTCAACGAATCCAACCGCTCCAATGCCCAACATATAGATTGTCAAAGGCAAAAGATTCGCTTCCGGAGCAAAAAACGCGGATCCGACGCCGAGAGCCGCAAGAGGGATCAAGAACATCAGCCCGCCAAACGTGGGTGTGCCGCTCTTTACAAGATGCGTTTTGGGACCGAACTCTCGTTCCTGCTGGCTCATTTTGGAACGACGCAAAAGGGGCAACAAAATAGCGCCCAACGCGGTGGTCCCCACAAAAACACCTAAAAACGCCATCAACAGGTTGCTGTTCATAAACCATCACCCTCCATTTTTTGCTCAATCGCCTGACAAACCTTTTCCATCTCATACATTCTTGAGCCTTTTACAAACACCACATCGCCTTGCCTGATCAATGGCAACAGCGCCTCGGAAAGCTCTTCACGATCGGCGAACGGGCGCACATCACACAGCTCGCGGGCGGCGCCCTCTCCATCATCACTGCGCTGGCCGGTCAACAACGCGTCGGTCAACGCCGGCGCGTGCGGGCCACAGACAAATACGATGGACGGCCTATACTTGACCAGATCGGCACCCACCGCGGCATGTACCTCCTGCGCGTAGTCACCAAGTTCATTGATGCCGCCGAGGGCGACGACCATCCGTCGGCAGGTCGGCTTATCCAAGTTCGGATCGTTAGACTCCGTATCGGATTCGGAAAAGCAGGCAATGTCGTTCATCACTTCAAATCCGGCAAACATCGATTCCGCGCTGGCGTTGTATGTATCGTTGATCACAGTGACGCCATTCGTCTCGACGATCTTCTGCCGATTTCCCGTCCGTTGATAATTACGTAGGCCGGCGACCGCGCGCCGCGCGTCCATACCTAACAGCTCGGCGCAGAGTAAACCAAACAACGCGTTGCGAACATGGTGTTTGCCTTTGACCTCCAGCCGCACCTTCAATTCAAGAGCCGGACGTGAACTGTTCTTATAATAATAACCCGCGATGAACTCGGTCGCGTCCCCAATCACTGAAATATGGTCCGCCTCGATCAAAATGTCATTCGCTGGGGTAGACGGCCTGTCCGTGTCGTTTATGCGGATCCCTCCAATATGAAGATTCATGCTTTGACGCTCCAGTACTGTGCGCGCCAGCCGTTCATCGTCCAAGTTCACCAGCAGCCATCCATCGCGTGGCAGGTGATCCGCGACCAGGCTTTTTTCCATACGTGTGTTTTCCAACGACTTCAATTGTTCTATATGAGAATAACCGATCATGGTCATGACCGCGATGTCCGGGCGCGCCATCCGCGCGAGTATCTCCATTTTTCCCGGTTCACTGATGCCCATTTCCGCCACTAAAATCTCGGCGTCGCGCGGGGTACCGAGAATGGTAGCGGAAAGACCGATCTCATTGTTAAAATTACCGGTAGTTGAAGCGACGTCGAAATCTTCAGCGAGTGCCGCGACAATCATGTCACGAGTGCTTGTCTTTCCCACACTGCCGACAACACCAATCACTTTGGCCCGCAAGCGTCCACGATACCACTCGGCGAGCTGTTCGTAAGCGGTCAGGGTATCTTCGACCACAATCGCCGGCACACCAAGACCGGCGGCCAGCCACTTGTCCTCATCAGAGACCAGCACGGCGACCGCACCGGCTTTTTCCGCCTGTTTTAGATAGTCATGCCCATCGAAACGCTCACCTCGCAACGCGACAAATAAATTTCTCTGCCGCACGCCGCGCGTGTCGGTCGAGACTCCATGGACCACGATATCAGTGAACCGGTCGAGGTCACTTGGATCTGTTGGATCTGTTGAATCTTTCTCACGGTTGATCGGCGACGCGAGGCGGCCACCCACAGCTTCATTCAGGGCGTGGACGCTTGCGCTCATTCCCACCTCAGCCGAGCTCGATGTCATTTCCGCCAACACGTCGCCGGCGATTTCCAGATCCGACACCGGATCGGTAAAATCAGAATTCATTTCGTATCGTGTCTCTCCTTTGCCGACAATCAATATTAAATCACCCGGTTTCGCCATCCGAACCGCCCGTTCAATCGCCATTTTCCGATCGGGAATCGACTCATATGAAGAACCGGTCTGAACCAGGCCGTGTTCCATCTCTTGCACGATGGTCGCGGCATCTTCCGCCCGCGAGCTGGTCACGGTCAAAATTGTGTGATCGGCCAATTCGCCGCACAAACGTCCCAGCGCGAACCGGTTGTCACGATTGCGATTGCCGCCGGCTCCGCAGACAAGAATCAGACGGCGACCACAATAAGGACGCACCGCCGTCAACAGGCGTTCCAATTGAGTGGGCCGCCAGGCATTGTCTATATAGATCTGCAGTCCCAGCTTATTTGGAACTCTTTGAGTGCGACCCGGTGATTCGAGTTCACCGAGGCTTTCTCGAATGTCATCAAGTTTTAACTCCAGGGTCAGCGCGGTGGCGATCACCGCAAGCATGTTGTGGACATTGAAGCGACCCGGTTTGTCGATAAAAATGGGAAATGGCTTAAACTGTCTGTAATGAAGTTCAAAGCGCGTGCCGACCACACCGTCCTGATTCGCGATATGGACATTGACCGCGCGCACATCCGCCCGCTCATCCATTCCGAAGGTCAACATCGGTTGATTTCCCAGCCGACTCTGCAATACAGGGACGGTGATATCATCAATATTCAGCACCAAATGACGGCAGGAACGATAAAATTCAAACTCTTTGTCTGACAGCGCGTTCTTGCTGTTCAGCAACACTCCAATTTCAAATGAGACATAGCGCGCCCGCTCCAGCAAGATATCTTGTCGACTGACAGGCATGACGGCGAAACGCTGGTCGTTTTGCTGCATGATGTCCAGCGCTTCCTGTATTTCCAGCGCTCCCGGATGATTTCTGGTTTGATACACCACACGGTCGCTGATCCAAGTCTCCATTCCGTTGATCATGCCACAGGATTCTCCGCGGCGGCGCAACAATGAATAGAGTAAATAGGAAAATGTATGTTTGCCGGCCGCGCCGGTCGCCGCGATCATTTTCAGCTTGCGGGACGGCATGTTGAAATAGCGCGACGAAATATACGCCAGTGCCTGTCTGGAGTCAGCCACACGGATCATCGCGCACTGACATTTTTTGGGCAGGTCGACCTCTTTTTGCACAACAATGGCGGTGGCGCCTTTTTCGAGCGCCTCCGCGATAAAATCATGTCCATCCTGCACATATCCCTCAATGCATACAAAAAGCGAGCCTGCCCTCACCTTGCGCGAGTCATAGGTCACATTGGTCACTTCCGCCGTCCGCTGTCCTTCAAAACGGATTATCGGATAGCCGGCAAATAGTGTGTGAATCTGCATTCGTCATACCTTCCTAATTATCATTACTGCTTAATTGTCAGCAAAAGTAAGTTCAATGACGCTGTAGCGCATGATCTCGCTCTCCGGATCCGCCGATTGTGATTGAACCGTTCCCGACGGGCCTGAACCCACGAACCGCACGTTAAGAGAAGATTGCTCGGCCAGTTTCAACGCCTCGTCCATATCCATGCCATAAAAATCGGGCACCGTGACTTGATCCGGCTGCTGTTGCGGGTCGGTGGACATGTACAACAACCCCTTGCCGTTGATTTTTTGTCCACTATCCGGGTATTGGTACTGGATTGTGGCGCTCGAACCCGGATCAAAATCCACATTCGAATTATAAAACAGGTCAAAGTTCGCGTAGCCTGCGTTCACCGTCGCGGCATACCGATTTTGTCCGGCCAGTTTTGGCACCAACTTGCCATTAAAAACGTCCATCGCCATTTCCTGAGTGTATTTTCGTGGCACTTTGAGGTATTCCAATGTCTTTTCGGTTACCCGTCCGTTGACATATTGAGCCGGCCAGGAAGTTGTGCTTGGCTGCGGAAGATACATGACGATCAACACCGCGATCTGCGGATTTTCAGCCGGCGCGACCGACGCGAATGAAACGACCGAGAACTCATCATTTTCTCCGTGCGTCGATCTGCTCGTCTTGCCCGCGGGATTGTATCCCGGAACCTCCGCGACCGGCGCGGTTCCATCTGTCACCACTCCGCGCATATATTCGATGGTTTTTTCGCTCGTCTCTTTTGACAAAATTCTACGCAACACTTTTGGTTGGATGTCACGTACCACATTGCCGTTTTCGTCGGTGAAATAATCCGCGACCTGCGGTTCCATCAACAGCCCCCCATTACCGATGGCGGCAAATGTGTTGAGCAATTGAATGGGGGTGACGGTCGCCTGCTCGCCAAACGACCAGACCGCCAGGTCCACATCGCTGGGGTTTTCATGATTCAGGCCCAGTTGCTCTCCGGGCAGATCGATGCCGGTTAGCTCCAAATGTCCAAACGCCTGAACATAATCATAAAACGCGCCTCTTCCTATGCGTTGCGCGATCTGCACCATGACCGGATTGCAAGAATACCACAGCCCTTCTTTCATGGTTTCATATCCATGGTTGGCCGGGTAGGCGGAACATTTAATCGGATAGGCGTCCCAGCCTTTGACATGGATCGGTTCATCGCTGAACGTCTCCGTTTCCGAAACCGCCTGTTCCTCCAGTGCCATCGCGACGGTGAAGGCCTTGTAGGTCGAGCCCGGCTCATATGGTTCCGATATCGCGCGATTCAACCATACCTTGGAAGTCAGCAGGTCCTGCTGATCCTGATCGGTCAGCGGGTGCCAATCCTCAACCTCCTCGGCGGACAATCCTTGCGGCAAACCGTAGGGATCATTTGGGTCAAAGGAACCGGTCTGCGCCATGGCCAGCACACCGCCGGTCTTCACGTCCATCACAATGCCGACACCGCCACCTTGGAAATTCAATGGCTCGATCATACTCTCCAATTCAGTCTCCAGAACCGACTGAACGTAGGAGTCAAGGTGCAGCACGAGGTTGTATCCCGTGGACTGCGACTGTGAAACGCCTTCTGAAAAATACAGCTGTGAATTGCTGAAATGATCCACCTGGCCATAAGAAAAACCGGGTGTCCCCGAAAGCTCCTTATTATACATATTTTCCAGACCGTTCGCGCCGGCGATGTTCCGGTCTTCTTTATAAGTGAATCCGATTACTTGGGGGGCAAGGTCCGGTTGCGTGTAATACCTCAGCATCTCGATATCCGCCGCAAGTCCGCCAACATTGTATCCTCTCAAAAACTCCTGCAGCCGATCATAGTCGGCACGACTTACATTTTTCTTCAATTGGACATACTGTTTGTCCGTCTGTTCCACCGCCTCGCTCACGGTTTCTATTGGTATATCCAACAACTCGGCGACTGTTTCACATAATAATGACTGAGGCATCTTTTCACTATTCGCGGCGCGGAAATTTTTGGGCGTGATGCCGATGGTGTACACATAAGTCGTGACCGCCAACTTGTTGCCCATTCGATCGATGATCTCTCCACGTTCCGGATAATTGACATCATTTTTATATTGCAGACCGGCGGCGCGCCGGGCGTTTGAATTATAATTAATGATTTGCGTCTCGAACAGACGCAGCACAAGCGAAGTTAAAAACAGCAACATCACGATCGCCGCGAGAAAAATGGTCTTGCGCGATTGATTTCTTGATGTCGCCCTGTATGGCGGTAGCTCCTCATCCGCCCTTGCTTTTCTAAAATTAGCAAGGCGCTTGTCCTCTTCATTGCGATTTTTCATTTATCATCATCCGCCTTGTCAATCTCAAGAGTGTCCTCTTCAGGCAAAACTAAAATCCTAATCTGTTTCGCGGCCGGTTCCATCAGTCCCATTTCCACCGCCGCCTTTCTGACAATTTCCAGATTGATGTTCTCGACCAATTCACTTTCTGCCTGTGTGTTCGCGATCGTCAGTTTTTTGATCTTCTCTTCCAAACGCGCCTTTTCAAAATTCAAGGCGATGGTGCGGGATTGATTCAACAGCACCGTGCCGGCAAATAGCGACACTAGGAGGATAATAAAAACCGCAAACGCCGTCTTGCGGTTTTTTTTGACCGAGTTGGCCCGCCAGATCTGCCGATCTCTTTTATATTGCGTGTCATTAATCTGTTTATCGTTTTGATCTGTCATCATCCGCGCTCCATTCGGATCCTCGTTCAAAAACTCTCAATCGCGCCGATCGCGACCGCGTGTTCCGCTCCATCTCACGTGCATCCGCGACCACACCTTTGCGCGGGCCGACGATCCTGCCGAGCGGTTTTTGTTCACAGACGCAAGGTAGGCCCGGAGGACAGACACAGGGGTGTTCCCAGTCACGATACGCGGTTTTCACCAAGCGATCCTCCAGCGAATGAAAACTGATAATCGCCAGCCGGCCGCCCGGCGCCAGGCAATCCGGCGCGCAATCAAGCAGTGAGGTCAAGCTGTCCAACTCGCCGTTCACCGCGATGCGGAGCGCTTGAAAGGAGCGCTTGGCCGGATGTTGTCTTTCTTTTTTTGACTTGCCCGGCATCGCCGCGCATAGCAGGTCTGACAATTCTCGGGTAGTCTCAAACGGTTGTCGCGCACGGCGCGTGACAATCGCCCTCGCCAGCCTGGCGCTGTGACGCTCCTCGCCAAAATCCTTCAGCACACGGGCGATCTCTTCTTCCGGCCAGGTGTTGATTAGATTCGCGGCCGTCAAATCCCGACCTTGATCCATCCTCATGTCCAACGGACCATCGTGGTTATAGGAAAAACCTCTCTCTCCCGTGTCTAACTGATGAGAGGACACACCCAGATCGGCCATGATTCCATCAACCATCGATATCCGCAGATCGGCCAACACCCGCGCCAGTTCACCAAAATCACTTTTTACCAGACGATACGCCCCAGCGGAACGGATCGCCGACAAACGTGCGTCCGCGGCCCGCAATGCCTCGTCATCCTTATCCAAGCATATCAACAGTCCACTATTGGACAGCTTGCTCAACACACCGGCTGAGTGACCCGCGCCACCCGTGGTGCAATCCACATAGATACCGGTCGGGCATACCCGCAACGCCTCCAGGGTCTGTTCATAAAGGACCGGAACGTGAGTAAAGTCAGATAATTCCCTTGATATCATATGCATCCAAGTCTAATTCTGTAATTGGCGGTTCGCTCTCGAGCAGATGTTCGTAGTGAGAGCGTGCGCAAATCTCCAGGCTTCCTCCCAGGTCGATCAGGCAGATCTCATCTCCGACGCAAACCTGCACAGTTTCCCACAATTCTTCCGAAATGCTGACACGGCCTTGGCTGTCCAACGGGCAACGCAACGCCTCGCCGATTATTTCTCTGCGTAGTTTGCGCGCGACTTTGTCGGTGCCGGACAATCCATTCAATTGTGTTCGTATTTGTTCAAATTGTTCGCTTGTGTAGACCGCGAGAAAACCCTCATCCAGTGATTTTGTCACATAGAGAACCGGACCTAAACTGTCGCGCAGTTTGGCCGGAATAAAAAAACGTCCTTTTTTATCGGTTGAATGGGTATATCGGGCCACTTTTCCCTCCACAATCCACCACTTCAGTGATGAATCGCTCCACAGTTGATCTAGGTTGCATTCTATCCGTAGAGGAATTTTTTTTCAATAGTGGCGCCGGTGTTTTTGAAACAATATTGTAACATTTGTTGGATGCGGTGAAATTTGCCGGAGCTAATTTGTGTAAAGAACCAATGATATTTTCTGTCTGACCACTTTTAATAATCAGTCCACAGTTTATCCATTGGAAGATTCATCAGTTTAACGGCCCGTCTCCCACTCCGACAAAGTCATTTTCAACTCAAGCTCTTCTCTGAATTTTTTTAAATGGTCGATGAACCGACTCGCCTCGTTTTTTGACTGCTGAAAATCGGGATCGGAGAACATCGTACGCAAAATATGGGTGTTTACATAAGTGTCACAGATCCGTCCCAAATCATCCTGCATTTCTTTCAATCGCTCACCGCTCAGAATGGATTGTCGATCAAAGCAGGGAAAAGCGCGTTGCACATAACGAATTTTTTTGTAACGAATCCGCAGAGCGTGAACCTCGGACCACTCACGGTAGTTTAACGCCCTCAACACTTTTAGAGCGCGTCGATTCCAGGCGGTGAATCGACGATCGGCAAACGACTCAAAATCTTCTTTTGAGTCTTGTGGTTGATTCTCAAGCCAAGTTTGAAACATGTCGAGCTCATTGGAAATCGAGATGGAATCGACATGGTGAATCACTTTACGCTCTTCAATCTTCCTACGCCCCATTAAATAATATGACAAGGTGGTCCGCCCGGCGACGTCAGCGACAAAATCACTCCACTGCTCGAGCAAGACATCCAACTCACGCAAATAGCCAAATTGACCGCCAATCACTTTTAACCTCTCCCGAAAGACGTGGTACTCGCTTTCGGAAAACAAAGGACCCGCGAAAGAAAGCAAGGATCTCGCCACACGGATGGACACACGAAATTGGTGGGTCGTCACGAGATCGGATGGATTGGCCTCAAACATCGCCAACCGTTCCTGTATTGTATTGATTTGATCAAGTAAAGCGTCGCGAAATTCCGTGAAGTCAAGCTGTTCGGCCGTCTCCGGATCACCCTCGATCCTAGTTCCACTCCTGCCAATTGGGCGGCCTTTAAGGGGATCGAGGCTGTCCAGGCACAAAGCGAACAGCCCACCTTCGTCAATCAGCGGCCGAACACCGGAGATTTTTGCGCTCCAGCGCGAAAGGTTCGGTTCAGCGCCGACGATAAACAATGAATCGAGCTCCTTGATCTCCCCGAGTTGCGCGACAAGGTCTTCATAAGTTCCGTCAAGAATGAACGCGTGACACTCGGGCTCAGGCAAATTCAAGGCAGCCGCGAGCAATTTGGCGGTGAGCTTCGCTCCCGCGTCCGGACCGCTCCATATCCGAGCACCACCAAAATCAAGCTGATTGTTTAATTTGCGAATGTTTTTGTTAAATAACGCTCGGGCCCGCGCGGCTACGGTTCGATCCGCATCCGGAACCGGAGCCGATCCGTCATCCGGCATTTTCGCCGGCACATGCCTGACAAAAATTATTCGCATTCTCTTCCCACCTTCTCACGCGCCACGTTCTCCATCCGACTCTTGAGCGGCAACACCAGTTCAACCGGCATTTTGATCAGTTTTTGGAGATCGCGGCCTTCATTTCCCGCGCATATGAGCACAGCGCCTCCGCCGCGTCGGCACCTTTGTCCTCAATGATCCGCACGATCGCGCTGCCAACAATCACACCTTCCGCCAAGGTGGCCATTTCCGCGGCCTGCTCCGGAGAGTGAATCCCAAATCCGATCGCCGTCGGTATCGGACTGACCCGGTTGATGTGTTCCATCATTTCAGCCAGCTCGTCACTTAGCTCATCGCGCATACCCGTCACGCCCATGGAAGACACAACATACAAGAACCCGCGCGCCTCGGCCGCGATCATGTCAATTCGTTCTTTCGAAGTGGGGGCGATTAGGCTGATCACGTCGACATTGTGCCTGACCGCGAAATCTTTCACCTCACCATGTTCTTCATATGGCATGTCCGGCACAATGATCCCGTCCAGTCCAACCTGTTCGGCTCTGGCGAAAAACGCCTCATATCCATAGTGGTGCACCGGGTTTAAGTAAGTCAGGAAAACCAATGGTGTCCGGTGTCTTTTCCTCAGCCGCTCCACCATCTCAAACAGTTCGTCAAGGCCGCCCGGATTTTTGAGCGCCCGCACATTGGCCGCCTGGATGACCGGACCTTCGGCAACCGGGTCGGAGAATGGGACACCGATCTCGATCAGATCCGCCCCTCCTTCGATCAACGCTTCGATATATTCCTCTGTTTTTTCAAGATTGGGATCCGCGGCGGTCAAAAACGCGATAAAAGCCTTTCCGTTCGCGAAAGCGTTGGCAATCTTACTCATTGATAATCTCCCCTCTATATCGCGCGATCGCGGCGACATCCTTGTCACCTCTGCCGGAAAGGCAGAGAATAATGCTGTCTTCTTTATTGTAGCGGCCCGCGATCTCGAAGAGGTGGGCGACCGCGTGGGCCGACTCGATGGCGCAGATGATGCCTTCGATCTCGGCCAAGCGCTCAAACGCCCGTACCGCTTCCTCGTCGGTGATCGCCACATAGCTCGCCCGGCCGGTGTCGTGCAGATCCGCGTGCTCAGGTCCCACACCCGGATAGTCCAAGCCCGGCGAAAGTGAATAGACCGGCGCGATCCGCCCGTGGTCTCCTTGGCAAAAATACGATTTCATGCCGTGAAACACGCCTAACGAACCTTTGTTGACCGTCGCCGCGTGCTCTTCGGTGTCCACTCCCTTGCCACCCGCCTCACAACCGATGAGTTCGACTGTCTCATCCGGAATGAAATGATAGAACATACCGATCGCGTTGCTGCCACCTCCCACGCAAGCGAGAACCGCGGCGGGGAGTTTGCCCTCACGTTCCAGAATTTGCGCCCTCGCCTCACGTCCGATCACCGCCTGAAAATCTCTGACAATCGTCGGAAACGGATGAGGTCCCATGACCGACCCCAGCAGATAATGGGTGTCGCTCACTGAGGTCGCCCATTCACGCATGGTGTCGTTCACGGCGTCCTTCAATGTACGCGTGCCGCTCGTGACCGGATGAACATTGGCGCCCAGCAATCTCATGCGGTAGACATTCAACGACTGACGTTCAATGTCATCCAATCCCATATAAATATCGCATTTCATCCCCATCAGCGCGGCGGCCGTCGCGGTGGCCACGCCATGCTGACCGGCTCCGGTCTCGGCGATCAGTCTGGTCTTCCCCATTTTTTTCGCCAACAACGCCTGACCCAGCACATTGTTGATTTTATGTGAACCGGTGTGATTCAGATCTTCTCGTTTTAGATAGATTCTCGCTCCGCCCAGCTCCGCCGTCAGTTTTTCCGCAAAATACAACCCTGAGGGGCGGCCGGCGTAATGATTCAATAGATCATTCAATGTTGCCTGAAACGCCTCGTCGGACCGACTCGCCTCATAAGCTTTTTCCAGGCGCTCCAGTTCCATCATCAACGTCTCCGGAACAAATTGCCCTCCGTGTATGCCAAATCTTCCTTTGCTCATTTTCGTTTCCCTTCCACATCATATTGTCGAACTGCTTCCACAAACGCTGTCACCTTGGCCTCATCTTTATAGCCATCTGTCTCCAATCCTGAACTGGCGTCCACCGCGAAGGGGTTTCGCTCCAACGCCACGCGCACATTCTCCGCGCGCAAGCCACCCGCCAGAAAAAATGGCCGGGAAAGTGGTGGAATCAGTCGATAATCAAAGACTTTTCCACTGCCACCACGCTCTTTAGTATAAGTATCTAATAAAAGGTAGTCACAATCCAATAAATTCGCCGTGTAAATATCCGCGGTCGAACGCACCCCGCAAGCCTTGATGATTGGCAGATCTGACTCGTCTCGCAACTGCCGAATATAATGGGCATCCTCATCCCCATGTAATTGCACAAGATCGATCAACCCGCTCGTCACCGCTTCCACTATATCGCTCAGAGGGGCGTTCACATATACCCCAACGGTGCGGATCAATGGCGACAGTTCCTTTTTGATCTCCAGCGCCTGCCGTGGCGTCACCTGACGTTTGCTCGGAGCCAGCACAAAACCGGCGTAGTCAACGGCAAGTCGATTGAGTGATTCAGCGTCTTCGGGCCATCGAAGACCGCAAATCTTAATCCGTGTCATCACTCCTCCTCCGCCGGGCTCAACGGCACCCGACCTCTCAACGACGAAATGGCGGCACGGATATCCGGGCTTTTCATCAAAAACTCTCCGACCAAAGCCGCGTCGACATCATGAGCTTCGAGCAATTCAATGTCCGCTCGCCCGCTGACGCCGCTCTCCGCGACAAATAGACAATCAGCCGGCAACATCGCGCGCAAGCGCAGGCTGTTGCCAAAGTCCACACTGAAGTCTCTAAGATCACGGTTGTTGACCCCAATGATTTTGGCTCCGGCGGCGACCGCGGTGCGAATTTCGTCGGCATCACGCGCCTCGACCAGCGCGGACAGGCCCAATGAATGGGCCAGCGACAAAAATGTGCGCAGCGTCCGCTCATCTAAAATTGAGACAATCAGTAAGATCGCCGCCGCTCCCAACGCCACCGTCTCATAAATCTGGAACTCGTCAATCACAAAGTCTTTGCGCAACAGTGGGAGCTTCACAAGGTCCGAGAGCACAAGTAAATGCTCCGGATCACCGAAAAAATAGTCCTGCTCGGTCAGGCAGGAGATGGCGGCCGCGCCACCCGCCTCATAGTCCAGGGCGATTCGCTCATATGGATAGTCCGGGCTGATCACCCCTTTGGACGGTGAGGCTTTTTTAACCTCACAAATCAATTGCAACCCTTCTTGCCGCAGAGCCTGCTCAAACGGGAAATTTTGTCCACAAAGGCGAACTGTGGCGGTCTCAGCGGCAGTTTGAATTTCATCGATCGAGCACCTGCTTTTTGCGATCTCGAGCCGCGCGCGTTTCGCCTTCACGATCTGTGTCAATATCACAACTTTTTCTCCTTCCTTCAGGTATCAAACGAATGGGTTGCCTGTTTCATCTTTTCAAAACAGGATAACGCTTTTCCCGAGTCGATCAGTCGTTCGGCCATGCGCACTCCTTCTTGAGGCGCGATTCCGTCGATCGCCAGATACAGCGCCATGCCGGCGTTCAGAACAACGGTGTCGCGCATGGCGCCCTGAATCTCGCCGGACAAAACGCCCAAGGTGATCGTCGCGTTTCGCTCCGGCGATCCGCCTAAGATATCAGCCAGATCATAGCGAGGCAATCCCATCTCTTCAGGTGTCAATGTATACGGCACAAGAATATCCTCACCACGTATCTCGCAAACATAATTATTTCCGGTAACCGTGAATTCATCCAACCCATCTCCACAGACAACAAATCCTCGTTTGACGCCCAGGTTTTGCAATACTTTGGCCAGCAGCTCCACTAATTTGGGATCATACACGCCCAACACCTGATAGTTCGCGGCCGCCGGATTCGCGAGCGGACCCAGTATGTTAAAAATCGTGCGAGCGCCCATTTCCTTGCGCACCGGAGCCGCGTGTCTCATCGAGCTATGGTACGTCGGCGCGAAATAAAAGCCGATTCCACATTCTTCCAGGACCTGATCATTTTGCTCCGGTGTCAGGTCGATCTTGACGCCGAGCTGTTCCAGCACATCGGCGGCTCCGCTTTTGCTGGAAACCGAGCGATTGCCGTGTTTGGCGACCTTGATTCCCGCCGAAGCGATCACAAAAGCGGCGGTCGTCGAGATATTAAAGGTCCCTACCTCGTCTCCGCCGGTGCCCACAATATCCAGCACATCTCCAACCACAGTGCTTTTCAGACCATATTCACGCATGACGGTCGCGCAGGCGGTAATCTCCTCAGCGGTCTCTCCCTTCATACGCATAGCGGTCAAAAAAGCGGCGATCTGCGCCTGTGTCGCTCTGCCCTCCATGATTTCGGTCATTACTGATTTGGCGGTCTCATAGTCCAGATCTTCGCAGGCGATGCTGTTTTGAATCGCCCGTCGAATGATATTTTTTTCACTTGACTGTGTCATGATCTTTCCTTTCCTTACTATAATGTTCGTGGCGACAGCGCCTCGGCGGTTGGAGTGAGTTCGCAAAAATTTCGTAAAATATCTTCTCCTGATTCGGTCAGGATCGACTCCGGGTGAAACTGCAGCCCAAACAGCGGTTTTGCCGAATGAGCCACCGCCATCACATATCCCTCGTCGTCGACGGCGATCACTCGAAGCGCTTTGGACAAAGACGAGGCGGACACGACCAGAGAATGATAGCAACCGGCCTTGATCGTCCGGCTCAAACCGGCGAACAGTGGGTGGTCGCCAAGCCTGACCAACGCGGTTTTACCGTGCATCAGCGTCTTCGCGGGCACAACCTCACCGCCAAACTCTGTGCAGACGCACTGATGGCCCAGACCAATTCCCAGCAAAGGAATATCCGCGGGACAATGCCTCACGAGTCTTTCACACACACCCGCGTCCGCGGGCTGACCCGGTCCCGGCGACAAAACAATCTTTTCGGGACGCAGATCCAGGATCTTTTCCACATCAATCTCATCGTTGCGCAACACGTTTACCTCGTATCCGGATCCGCTGATGATCTGGGCGAGGTTGTAGGTAAAACCGCCGTAGTTATCAATCAATATAATCATCATCTTTTCCTTCCACCGCCTCAATCGCGGCAATTACCGCCGCGGCCTTTTGCTCTGTTTCGGCAAACTCCGTCGCGGGGCGACTGTCCAACACAATTCCGGCTCCCGCCTGCACACTGATCTCGGTGCCCCGCTGATGCGCCATCCGGATGGCGATGCAGCAGTCCAACTGTCCGGACAAGGAGATGTAGCCCAACGCGCCGCCATAGATTCCACGCGGTCGATTTTCCAGTTCCTCGATAATTTGACACGCCCGTATTTTGGGCGCTCCGGACAAAGTACCCGCGGGTTGGACAGCCTCCAGCGCGTCAAACGCGTCCCGACCTTCGGCGAGTTCAGCTTCCACCTGTGAACAGATATGCATGACTTTGGAATAACGATGAATCTCTTTATACGCCGTCACTTCCACGCTGCCGGGACGTGCGATCCGGCCCAGGTCATTTCTGCCCAAGTCAACCAGCATATTGTGTTCCGCCAATTCTTTCTCATCCGCCAATAAATCAGCTTCCAGCTCTCGATCTTCCGCGGGCGAACCACCTCTGGGCCTGGATCCCGCCACCGGAACGGTGGTTAGTCTGCCGTGCCGCAGTTTGACCAATGTCTCGGGCGAGGTGCTGATGATGGTATCGTCTTCGATCCGCAGATATACCATGTAGGGCGATGGGTTGGTGCTGCGTAGAACACGATACGCGTCCACCATGTTGATCCGCCTTGTTTTTGTGAAGCGGCGCGACAACACAACTTGAAAAATCTCACCATTCAAGATATGCCGTTTCGCCCGCTCAATCATTTCCTCGTACTCCGAAAAGGTCTGAGCGGAAACAAAAGAGGTCGAGGATTTGTCGATGACAGGCTCGATGGGAGTCGGTTCCATACCGGTCGATGATCCGAAGACGAAAGACTCCAGTTCCCCCAGTTGTTGTCTCGCGGCCATGTAGGCTTGATCGGGCGTTCGCGACGCGGTGTCGGCATTTACGATCAGCACCATTTTTTGTTTCAAATGGTCATAGGCGATCACTTTGTCAAACAGCATCCAGTCAAAATCATGAGCGCCTCCTCTGCCAATATGTACGCTTGGCTCACTGTACTCATACATCGCGTACGCCGAATAGCCAACCAGGCCACCGGCGAAAATCGGCAATTCCTCGACAACCGGTGCCCGATAGTCCATTAGCAAATGCCGCAGCGCCTCGAAAGGCTTGTCGGTGTGGACAGTCCTTGTCCTTGTGGCTTGCCGTTCGGAATCTGCCGCAGCCGATTTTGAATCGGTAGTTTGGTAATCAAGGATGGTGACCACTCCCGAATCACAGTAGGCTCTTACGATCGGATCAAAGCCCAAAAATGAATATCTCCCCCAGCGTTCACCGCCTTCGACACTTTCCAGCAAAAAGTAACGCGTACTGCGTCGCGCCAGTTGTCTTAGAATCGCGATCGGCGTAACCAAATCCGCCAAAACTTCTTTGGCGAGTGGCACGCGCGGATGGTCCTGCGCATATGTGAAAAATTGTTCTCTCTCCGGTATTGTCATCTTTACCCTCCCGACCGCGGATCGTGATTTTGTTTAAAACAAAAAAACGGCTTTTGTCCTGCATAGGACAAAAGCCGAGACTTCTGCGGTACCACCTAAATTGGCGTTCGTAAACGCCCTCTCTCCACACCAACATGTGTTCTTCCGGATAACGGGTGAAGTCCCCGTCGGCCATTACTCGTTCTCGCGAACTTTCCTGCCGCCCTCATGAGTCCATTCAGTATCTGCATCAGACGCCACTTCCACCAACGGGCGCTCTCTGTGCCAATCGCGAGATCTTACTATTACTCAATCCACGGTTTTAATATTTCGATTATCAAATCGAATTACAAATTAGTATATGCCATCAAATATAAGAATACAATAGGTCAGCCGAATTTATTTTCTTCGCTCTCATTTAATCAAAATGTGAATTGGCGTTGATTTCTCTCCTGCACAATCGCCATCAGCACACCCAACGAAAGAAAGTTCGCCACCATCGCCGAACCACCCTGACTCACGAAAGGGAGGGGGATGCCGGTAACTGGCAGCAATCCAAGAGACATTCCGATGTTCTCGATGGAGTGAACGGCGAACACGGACGTGACGCCTGTTCCCATAAAACGCAAGGCGGACGTTGTCGCCTTTGATGAAACATAGATCGCGCGCAAAAGGAACACAAAAATCAAGACAACCAGCGCGGCGGCGCCAACAAAACCCAGCAGCTCACCGACAGCGGAAAAGATAAAATCCGATTCTTGTACCGGCACATCGATGTGTCCACCGGATCGGTGTCCTGTCAATCCACCCGCCGCGATGGCGCGTTTGGCCTGATCGACGTTGTAGGTGGCATCGGGGTCATACCCCGGATACAAGAAGGCCAAGATACGTTTTTTCTGATATTCCACCAAATAGAACGTCCAGATCAACGGAATGGCGATGACCATCAATGAACCGGCCAGCACAACATAGCGCAGACGGATGCCCCAGATAAAAATCATCACCGAAAGCATGAAGACGATCACCATCGCTGTGCCGAAATCTTTTTGCATGCCCAGAATCAGCACAAAGTGGGGCGCGACCAACAGCGTGATCAAACCGGCACCCTTGGCGTAGCTGTATTTTTTATCCAGCATACCTTCCAGCACAAAGGAAACCAGGATCAACAGCGCGATTTTACTAAACTCTGAAGGTTGCATCGACCCAACCAGTGGCACTTTCAACCAGCTGTTGGAACCCGTGCGCGCCGCGATTGCCTGATCACCGAACAAAGGAAGCATCAGCTGCAGCCCCACCGCGAGCACATAGGTGATCCAACCAACGAGGCGCAGTTTATCCACCCCCAGCTTGGCGATTATCAGCATTACCGCAAAGCCGATCACAACCGACGCGCACTGAACAATAAAGTTGCGCGGATATCCTCCCGGCAGGCGTCGTTCTAAAACGAAGCTCAGGACATAGAGGCTGATCCCACAGATGCAAAGCACGGGAATCAGCAGCCAATAATCCAGCGTGCGATAAAACGGAGTCTGCCTGGTCTGTTCAATACTCATACTTCTCACTGGTCGGTCTTGCTTTCAGCCGGATCATCGACCTGAGAATCTGAATCCGTCCGCTCCAGGTAGGCGTCGACAGTCAATGAATCAGACTCTTTGGACTCGGCTTGCTCGGCGGTTATCTCCTCAATCATTTTATCGGCTCCCGAGTCCTTAAGCTTGGTCGCGTCATAAAGTTCCGCCACATCGGTAAACTCGGCTTCATCGGTCGGCCGGGCATCAGTTTTCGCGTATTCGTCCTGTAGGAATTCCTCATCGGATTCACGCTCAACCGCCGTTTTCATTTTTTGTTCATCTTCCAGAAGTTGGCTCACCTGAGCGGCGTCCGGATACTCCTCTTCGGTCGCCAGCGTTTCCAGCGACACGCCGTCGGGAGGGATCGTCTCAAATGATTTTTCATCGTCGGTTTTCTCTGTTTGATAAATTTCGGTCAGATCAATATATTCCTCTTGGGGACCGTCATGAACCTCAATCTTGGCGTAACTCTCCGCTGTCTCTTTGTCATCGGACACCGAGGTGGCCTCTTCGTCCGATCCGTCAGCCGATTCCACCATTTCCGTTTTCTCACCGGATTCTTCGGTAGCAGACTCGTCAGCTTCTTCTCCCATGTCTTTTTCATCTGTTCCGGCTTCATCAATCTCGGACTCAAGTACAGTTCCATCGGGTGTCACCAGGCCCTGTTTGATCATCCTGCGATCGTTCAGCCACAACACACCCAGAAAAGCCAGCCCTCCGAGCACCATCAACGCGGAAATCAGCATGGACACACGCAAGTTTGTCTGACCAATATAAAGTGAATCAGTGCGGATGCTCTCGACAAAGAATCTCACGGCGCCATACAGGACGACGTACCACGAGAACGTTTCAAAACGAATTTTCGATTCTTTGCGAACTTTTAGTAAAATGAAAAAAATAACAATATTCGCGATGAATTCATATAAGAATGTCGGATGAACCGGCGAGGTTGGGTCCTGCCCCAGCTGTGGATGTTGTAAAAAATAGTCCGCGGTGCCATTGCTGATCATGCCCCAAGGCAACTTCGTATTGGTGCCGAACGCCTCTTGGTTGAAGAAATTCCCCCAACGGCCGATCGCCTGTCCAAGTGGAACATAGACCGCGCAAAAATCAAGAATATCTCCAACTCTTCTATTCTTCCATTTTGAAAAGACAAATAGTCCAATCACTCCACCGATCACCCCGCCATAAAAGGCCAAACCACCGTCTCGGGTGTCAAAGATACGCGCTAAATTATCACGATAATAATCCCATTGAAAGGCCACGTAATACAATCGCGCGAAAACAATCATCAGAGGCACGACCAGCAACATGATATCCACCACGTCATCCGAGCTCAAGTTGAATTTTTGAGAATCACGGAACGCGAGGATCATGCAAAATACCGCGGCAATCGCGATGATCAGCCCGTACCAATAGACCGGTAGACCAAAAACAGAAAAAGCGACGCGATTTACCGGGAACGGATCGATGCCAAGCCCGGGAAAGGCGACCAAATAATCGCTGGACATGGTTTAACTCTCCTTCAATTTCTTTACGATGATTCGGGAAAAAATATCCTGATCAGCCAAAAAATCCATAGTTGCAATTGTATCATCCAGGTCGATTCGTGAAAACACACCGGAATAATCGAACAAATCGATATTATTCAGGCGACAATGCGCCGCGGTCATGCCGGCGGCGTCCACCGAATCGAGCGAGCGGATGAACTGTCCGGTGACCACCTTTTTCTGTAGATCAAATAAATCTTCATCGATGGTTCCTCCACGGACCGCTTCGGTCAAAGCTTGATGCACCGCGTCCGCCGTGGCTTCGGGGTTTTCAGATTCCCCGCCGACCAGCACAAACGCGAAATCCGATTCGCGCATGTAGGATACAGAGAAAGAATCATTGATGATACCCTCGGCATACAGTCTTTCGTAAAGCGGGGTCGCCGTTCCAATAATGGAATCGATATATAATTGACCCGCCAGTTGATGCATCATCAGGTTACAGCCGCCACTTTTAGTCAAAGCGTTGACATGGCTGTCTTTGTAGCCCAGCAAAAATGATTCTGCCGCGACGTCTGCCCGGATGGTTTCCGAATAGCAAGCGGTTCGCGGCTGTTCAACCTCCATAATGGGGTCCGCCGGCCAGGCGATAGATGAGTCAGGCAGCTCTCGATCCAACGTCTCCAGCAAATCCAGGATGTAGTCATCATCGAAGTCTCCCGCCAGCACAAGCGACAGGAAGTTAGGCGCGTAAAAATTGCGGTGGACGGTCTTGAGATGATCGCTTGTGATCGAACGGATGCTGTCCACCGTTCCGCCAATATCCTCTCTCGCCCCATGCTCCAAAAACAGATTTTTCATCAGACGATTGAAGGCCACATTGTCCGGATCATCTCGATACATGTTCAGCTCCGCCGCGATTATATCGCGCTCGGCTTCCACCCGCTCATCACTCAACTGTGGGTTTGAAATCGCCCGCAGATATAATTGAAGCGCCTCTGAAAAATGGTCGACCGTGCTGAAATAATACAATGTGTGGGTGTAGGTTGTGTACGCGTTGGCCTGGGCGCCATAGGCGGCTAATTTACCCAGCAATCCGCCGTCACCGTCGTCATTTCGTGAGAAGACGCAGTGCTCTAAATAATGCGCGGTGCCCGCGGGAACGGTAACCGGCTCGCGCCCTTCCTCTTCTTCACCGCTTTCGTAAAATTTTGTATGAATCGAGCCGTACGGAATTAAAAGGGCCGCGAACTTTTTGCTAAATCCGGGTTTGGGGACAAAAGTGATGTTCATCCCGCTGATATGCTGGTAAGTCCGCATCAAAGAACCGGACAGCGTGTCTTTCTTTTCATTGCGGATGAATCCGTATCGGGTTGTCATGAACGCGTCTCCTCTTTGGTTTCATTTGACTCTGCGAGCGCCTCCGGCAACAACACGTATGTTGTGATCCGCCGCAGATTCGCCGCGATTCGGGCGACGTCCCCGGGTGTGACCTCGGCGAGTAGTTTCAATGAATCCGACACATCCATGTTGCGACCTGAAGTGATGTTGTTGCGTTTGAAAAGCAACAGTTGTTCCATGTTGTCGGCAATTGAAAGCAGTTGATTGCGGACCATTTCCTTCGAACTGTCAAAGATTCTGCGGTCGACATCACCGGTGGCCAGGCACTCGATCTGGGCTTCGATATCTGCGATCGCCTGTTCAATTGATTCA
Source organism: uncultured Oscillospiraceae bacterium (assembly GCA_964487355.1). Taxonomy (GTDB): domain Bacteria; phylum Bacillota; class Clostridia; order Saccharofermentanales; family Fastidiosipilaceae; genus JAXGYX01. Next base: position 51,418 of record CAZAPS010000001.1, on the reverse strand, counting down.
GGATACACACCCGCGCCGACATAGATTGATGACAGGTAGCGCAACGGAGTGGACGAAATGCTGTACGCCAGTCCATGCTTTTCTCGCACAACATCAAAAAGCAATGAATGGGCGTGAGCGCCCAGCATGCTGTTCAACACGCTCACAGCTTCGACTTTATATGATGGATAAGGTGGCAGGCCGGCGTAGACCATCGCGACGCGCGCCTGTTCCAGCGCCGCGCGCTCGCTAACTTCGTTGACCTCACCCGGACAAAACGGCGCCGGTGTCTTGCCGGCCTGTTTGTCCGCGCGATTCGCGTTGAACGGCACTTCGTTCAGTTTTTCTTTCAATAAATCCAACGACTCGGTGTCCAGGCGACCGGCCAGGTTGACGCTGATTTCGGCGTCACGCAACCAATCGCGCCAGGCAGCGGTGAGTTGGTACGGGGTGATCTCTCGTAAAAATTGTGGATCTCCACTGGAAGGGATGCCTTGCGGGTTATCACCGCAAGTAATTTGCATCATGCGGTCGAACGCGTATTTCGCCCGATCATTTTTACGCGCCTCAATCTCCAACAACAGACTTCGCTTTTCCTGCTCGACAATAGCCGCGTCCAAGACACCGTTCTCATCCAGCAGCGGTTTTAGAATGCAGTCTATGACTATCGAAAGCAGCTCGTGAAACGGCTTGCTTCCATCCACACCGGTGTGCACGGCGTTGCCATTGAACACAACAGTCTGCCAATCACCCTCACGCTGAATATAGGTGTCAAACGAGGCTCCGTATAATTCATCCAGTCTCCTCGCCAGCGACGCCCTGGTCGGGTACGCCGCCGAACACGCGGTCAACACTCGGGAAAGCAGCGCGTGCAGCGCGGACTGTTCCGAGTCGGCCGGCGTGCTGAAACTGATGTTCAGCACACAGCTGTGGAATCGCCTGGACGGCAGCGCCCAAACATTCACGCCTCTTTTTTCGGTTATTTTCCAAAGCACCTCGTGCGCTTCCTGCCATTCGGCGGCGGTGGCCATGTCCTCACGCATTTGAGTCACAAGCGACAAAAAGCTGGAGAACTTTCGTTCCGGACGTTGAAAATGGAGGAAACTGACTTCAATTTCCTTGCCGTATAGATTGATCTCCTCGTTTAGAATGGTTGTCTCGATCAACGGCTCGTCGTCAGTGGAATTGACAGTTGGGCGCAGGCCACAATTAGTGACCGAGAAGTACGCATTTTCGCCCACTCTGGTGCGGGTCACATAGACGCCGAAAGGTGGACAGATCTGTCCCTCCGGAAGCTTGATGTTGGCGGTCGGAATCCCGATGGTGCGCCCCAAAGCGTTACCCGGAACGACGATTCCGCTGATCGTGAAATCCGCGCCAAGCAAATGGGAGACGGTCTCCATGTCAGCCTTTACGATCGCCTCACGAATGATGGTGCTGGACACAACTTCTCCGGCGCTGCGGATATCCTCCGCCACGATGATTCGCACGTCTTTGTCTTTAGCCCAGTCGCGCAGCAACGTGACGTCGCCCTTGGCGCCCTGTCCGAAGCGAAAATCCGCGCCAACCACGACCAGCCTGGCTTTGAGCTTGGTATACAGCACGTCATCCAAAAATGACTTCGCGCTCATGCTCGCGAACGCCTCGTCAAACTTCTGAATGTACATGCGCTCCACACCGAGTTCTCGCAACGTGTTCATGCGGGTATTCATATCATGTATGTAGCCCTGAAACAGTCGCTTCCCATTCTCATCATTTTTCTGTTTGGGGTAGCGATCCATGGAAAAAACCGCGGGTTCCAGGCCCGACCGCGTGCATTCATATACCAAAGAGCGGATCAATTCACGGTGGCCGAGGTGCACTCCGTCAAAAAAACCCAGAGCCACGCCGCCAAATCCTTCGCGGGGTCCAAAGGTTCGCGGATCGTCCTGCAAGACGTCGCAGGGAAGCACGTCGAATGAATAGTTTCCACTGTGGTCAAAATCGTGTTGTATAGTCGTCAATATCTGCCATCATCCTTTCAGCCATGATAACGGAATCACCGGATTCCTGTCGTTTCAAAACCACCACGCCCAAAAAACCCAAGGGGCCGTTGGCACGCAAGCGAACGTCCGTCAAATCTGAAAAATGATCATTCGGCACTTTCACTGTTTGACCTTGCAAAAGTTTGATCGAATAATTCGAATCCAATTCTATCACAGGATACGAATCCAGTGCACTGTCAATCGGCAGGATCAAATGATCTTCAGCGGACCCTTTGTCAGTCTCGAAAGACCGGGCATCCTTAACTTCGTCCATGATCCGTTTGACTTCATCCAGTGTCCTCGAGTCCTCAATCACATATGGTCCACAGGCAGTGCGCACAAGTCGAACCGCGTGCGCCCCAAATCCCAATCGCTCTCCAAGGTCTGACGCGATTGTGCGTATGTATGTGCCTTTTGAGCAGCCTATGTCCAACTCCACAAGCAACGGGGTCGGACCGTCGGTCACGTGGATCGCCAGTATGTCCGCGTGATCAATTCTAATTCTGCGCGAGGGACGTTCCACAGTCTCCCCACGCCTGGCGTATTTATATAGCGGTTGTCCCTTCACTTTAACCGCGGAATACATGGGTGGAATCTGTTCATGCTCGCCCGGCAACGTGGCGACCAGGTCTCTAAGCTGTCGCCAGTCATTCTCGGCCAGAGCGTCAAGCTCTTCCGCGCTCGGAGCGCAGCCGCCGATTACCGCCCCCGTCAAATCCTGGGTGTCGGTCGCCTGACCGAAAGCTATGGTGACCGCGTATCGTTTGTCGTACTGTTCGGTATAGCGCACAATCGAGGTGGCGCGCCCCAGACAGATCGGCAACACGCCTTCCGCGAATGGATCCAAGGTTCCACAATGTCCGACCCGGCGCAGTCCGAAGATCCGCCGCATCACGGCCACGACATCAAATGAGGTCCACCCTTTTTCTTTATAGACATTGACGATGCCACAGGGCTTGTCGATATGCATTGATCGCTCCAAACTATCACTCGTCATCCGAGTCCAAGCGAATGACATCAAAAGGCATTTTGGGGTTTTTGATGCCGAGGCTTGTCTTCATCGCCTTGACACAATGAGCCCAAGCCGCTTTCAACGTCGTGTTCTTCATGGTAAATCCTGCCGCCGGCACATGTCCGCCACCGCCCAGAGTTCGAGCGAACGCGGCGGAGTCAAAATGCACGTTGCTGCGCAGATTGCCCCTTACCTCGCCACCTACCGCCTCGGTAAGCAGCAGCGCGACGTCCACTCCCTCGACGGTGCGCAACATCGCCGCGAGTCCGTCGAAGTCGCTGTCATCCCGCGCGCCGGCTTCTTCTCTATCACGCAGACTGATCTGCGCGACCGCCAGTCGACCCCCATAATAATAGGTAACGCCTGTGGCGATCACCGCGATGAGTTTCATCCTGGCGGGCGACATGGTGTCAAACAGCCGCTCACTCAACTCGTTCATCCGCACACCATGCGCTTTTAATCTCGAGGCGATTGAAAAAGTCCGCGCGGTGACGTTTGAATAGGAAAACCTCCCGGTGTCGGTCATGATCCCCGTCATCAAAGCGGTCGCGATATCCAAATCCATCAGTTCGCGGTTTTCTCTTTTTTCCAGATGAAGGGCGAACGTCCCGATCATTTCACAAACAGCTGCGGCGGTCGTGTCTTTGTAATAAAGAGAATGCACCGGCAATTCTGAAACATGATGATCGATCACGATTTTCACCTGCGCGGCGTCATAAAGCGTCTCACGTGACTTCAGCCGATCCGCGCCATGCGAGTCGATCGCCACGGCGACACGCTGGCGGTCCGCCAAATCCGCTCGGTCCGCCTTGTCATATATCGCGGCCAATTCAAGTCCCGGCAAAAAAACAAACTTCTCCGGCACTTCCTCTTCGAGCAGGACAAGTGCGTCGATTTCCAGTTTACGCAGCAAACGCGCCAAAGCGAAACAGCCACCGAGCGCGTCACCGTCCGCACGGACGTGAGGGTACAATATCACCTGCCCCCCTGACCGCCGCGCCCGGGAAATCTCGTCCCATATCAAGTCCATCGTCCGGACATACAAATCAGAATCTGAAGCGACGTCATTCGTTTTCGTCATCAAGGTCACCCCCGGAACGGCCCATCGCCCGATCGATCAAGGCGTCCATGTACATGCCCTCTTCGACAGTGCGGTCCAGGCGAAAATGCAATTCGGGGGTCAGACGCAAGCGGATCTTTTTCGCTATCTCCGCCCGCAAAAATCCCGCCGCTCCTTCGAGCGCCCGGATGCATTCCAACTGTGCTTTCTCCTCGCCAAACACACTTATATAACAAGTCGCGTGCGATAAGTCACGCGACATCTCCACAGCGGTTACCGAGGTGAAGGCCGGGATGCGTGGATCTTTCATTCCCATTTGAATCGCGCCGGAAAGCACGCGTTTGATCTCGTCTCCCACTCTGCGCGCTCTTTGTCCTGACATACAGCACCTCCTCTTAAAATCGGATGGATATTTGAGTGAATATTATAAACTTGATTTTACAAATAGACCAATATGACACGGTCATATTGGTCTATTTCAACACTTAATCGTGATGGCTTCCATCGTCTCACTTGACAACTATATTATTCTCGTTCTATTTCCCGCATCTCAAACGCTTCGATCTTGTCATCCACCTTCAAGTCACGGAACTTCTCGAGTATGACACCACATTCGTAGCCTTCTGAAACCTCTCTCACGTCGTCTTTGAATCGTCGCAGCGAGGCCACTTTGTCTTCGGCGACAACAATACCGTCGCGGACAACCCGAACTTGGGCCGAACGCGTGATCTTGCCGTCCAGAACATACCCACCACCGACTATGCCGGAAGAGGATATCTTGAACACATCGCGCAATTCGACGGTCCCCAAATGAACTTCTTCGAACTCGGGGTCCAACATGCCTTTCATCGCGGCCTCGATATCCTCGATCGCGTTATAAATGACACGGTAAAGGCGAATATCCACACCGGATTCTTTGGCCATGTCTTCAACATTGGCGCCGGGTCGGACGTTAAAGCCGATCACAATCGCGTTGCTGACCTCGGCTAGACGGATATCACTTTCGGTAACCGCTCCCACAGCTCCGTGGATGACGGTGACTTTGACATTTTCGTTTGACAAGCGCTCCAGAGACTGAATCACCGCTTCGACCGAACCTTGGACGTCCGCCTTCACAATGATGTTCAGGTCTTTCACTTCGCCTTCCGCCATCTGCGCGTAAAGAGTGTCGAGCGACATGCGCGACGATGCCTTCATCCCGCTCTCGCGGATTTGTACACGGCGGCGTTCAGCCAGTTGTTTGGCCAGACGCTCATCGTCCACACCATAGAAGATCTCGCCGGCCTCGGGGACATCCGGCAGACCGGTAATCTCCACCGGTACCGACGGCCCGGCCTTTTTAATGGGTTTGCCGTTCGCGTCCAGCATCACGCGGACATTGCCGACAATGGTTCCCGTGACGATCGTCTCAGTCGCGTGCAGCGTGCCTCGTTGCACCAACAGCGTCGCGACCGGACCACGTGTGCGATCGAGTTTCGCCTCGATGACCGTGCCTTTCGCCTGCCGGTCGGGGTTCGCCTTAAGATCCAGCACATCGGCGGTCAGCAGAACCATTTCCAGCAATTCTTCCATGCCTTCTCCGGTTTTGGCGGATACCGGAACCACAACGGTCGTTCCACCCCAGTCTTCAGGAATCAATCCATGGGTGGCCAGCTCCTGTTTGATCCGATCGACATTCGCGCCCGCCTTGTCGATTTTATTGATCGCCACGATCACCTCGGTCTCCGCGGCTTTGGCATGATTGATCGCTTCAATCGTCTGCGGCATGACACCGTCATCCGCGGCGACCACCAATATCGCGATATCGGTCACTTTCGCGCCACGAGCGCGCATAGTGGTGAAGGCCTCATGCCCCGGCGTGTCCAGGAATGTGACTTTGCGGTCATTGACACGCACCATGTAGGCGCCTATGTGCTGCGTTATGCCGCCGGCCTCACCGGTGACAACCGAAGATTTCCGGTAGTAGTCCAACAATGAGGTTTTACCATGATCGACGTGTCCCATGACAACCACGATCGGAGGACGATTCTCAAGTGTGGCCTCATCATCTTCAGACTCATCGAACAGGATGTCCTCTTCGGTGACCTCCACTACCTGTTCAGTTGTGATGTCGAATTCACCGGCGATCACGGTCGCGGTGTCATAATCGATGACTTGGTTGATCGTCGCCATCACGCCATACTTCATCAGTGCTTTAATAATGTCCGAAGTTGTTTTCTTTAGCGCCTCGGCGAACTCTTTGACGGTGATCTGTTCCGGCAATGACACGTGGGTCAGTACCGCACGTGGCGTCTGCGGCTGGGACGGCTTCACCTTCTGGCGACCGCGACGTCCCCTTCTGCTGTCAAAATACGAATCTCTTTGAGGCGCTGAGCCACGGCGGCGAGAACCAGTACCGGTCTCTCTATCCGGCGCGCGACGACCCGAATCGCCGCGGGCACCGCGCTTGGCGGATCCGCGCCCACGGGCGCCGGCCACCATTTCAGCCGGCGGCAAGTCCATCGGTCTTTTCGTCTGCTTACGTGGTCGGCTCTGGAATTTCGGTTGATCCTCATCTTTGTCCTTATCAGGAAAAGCTGATCCCGCTCGAGCCGGTCGACTGTCGTATCGATTCCCTGACGCGGTCTGCGCGCCGGCCGAACCACCATAGGAACGACCGGTCCTGCCCGGCCCGGACCGCTGACCTTGATATCCTCTGCCATCGCGCTGCTGCTGATCGCCCGATCGGGCACCGTCAGCCTGTCGCTTGTTGCGATTGGCGACACGTTGGGCATGCATCTCCACTGTGGCGGCCAACGAACTTTGCGCCGCTCCGCCGGTGCTGTCAAAAATATTGCCGACCTTGCCGGGTGTGCCCTGTTTTCTCGCCGGTGCTTTTTGTCCATCCGCGACCGGCCCTCGCCGCTGCGTGGATGTCGCCGCCCCCGCGCGATCCGAGCGCGCGCCGGAAGGGCGTTCGCCTCTGGCCATGTCGGTCGGCCTGCGCGTGCCGGCTGTTGCCGTCGGCTTGGTCTGGGAGTCTTGCGCCACCTTTTCTTTTTGCGCTGCGGCCTTGCGCATCTCAAAAATATTGCCGACTTTGCCGGGCTCGCCCTGCTTTTTCTCAGGTTTCGCCACCGGCTCTTCAACAACGGCCGCGGGCTTGGCCTCTTCGCTCGCGGTCGCGGCCTCCCCGGTCTTGACCCGCGATTCATTTACTTTTTTAGGCGCCACTCTTTTGTCCGCTGTCCGCGGATCAGATTCAGTTGCGTCGGTGTCCTGTTGTTCGTCTTGGCCGGGAGCTTCCTTTTTAGCTTTAGCTTTGACAACCTTGACAACTCCGGTGATTTTCTTACCGGACACGCCTTTAATTGTTACCGTGGGCCCATCTGCAGCCACGCCATCGGATGCGACGTCCGACGCGACATTCGTCTCAGGCGCGGTCGCCTCATTCACCCGTTGGTTTTCATCATTTTTTTTGAATTCTGCATTCGGCTCGGAAGCAACGCTTTTTGTCATGTTTTAGAATACTCCTCCAAACAGTTAATGGATATTTGCACAGATAAACGTATAATTCACCTTATTATAGAAAAACATGAGAAAAACATGTTTTCGTAGGCGAGAATAGATTAAAAATTCATGAAATAATCATTATTTATACTATTTTACGCAAATCACCATACCAATATATCACAACTCCGGTTATCTTATGTTTTAATATTTTTTTGTTAACAGTCACGGTCTCTTTTGGGAGTCAAGCGGACCTCATTCTTTTTATTTTTTCATTCACAAGTCAGCTGTCTCACCGTCACCCATACTTGCCCAATCCCGGCCCAATGCTTTCAGCACGCCGGTCGCGAAGTCACGATCGCGGATCACCGCCACCACACATTGTCCTCCGCCGGTGTACTGCCCAAGTTCCCAACGATCCCCCAGCGTGACAAAAGGCACGTTCGCCTCCAGTGCGGCGCGCATAACCTTTCTTCTGCTTCCATCAGACACATCAACCGCCAGCAGCACCAACTTGGCGCCGCGATTGGCAATCACTTGCAAAGTGGCGTCCATTCCGGCGGTCACTTCTCCCGCCCGGTTACAAAGTCCGGTCAATCGCAACGCTTTGCCGATATCCTTGCTCATTTTTTCCCGCCTTTGCGAATCACTCGGATGGTCTGCTCCTTGCCGTCCGCGGTGATCACCGTTTTAACTTCGGGAGTCAATTTTGCGAGGCTTAACGATTCAGATCTTATGATCTCGGACAGTTCGAGCCACAGGCGCTCTCGCTCTTCAGGCGAAATTCCGCGCTTAAAGTTCTTTTCAAACCTGTGCTCATTAAAAGCTTTGTCAACACAATCTTTGTCCTTGCAGACATAGGCTCCTCGTCCATGCGCCTTGCCCTTTTCATCGATGGACAGCGCGCCTTCGTGATTCACCACACGGACCAGTGACGATTTGGGTTTCATCTCTCGGCAGGCGACGCACATGCGATTGGGTACATGTTTTGCCAAATTGATCAGTCCTCGCTTTCGGCATCCTCTTCGGAAAGAAGTGAATCGTTGTCCTGCGCCACATCCGCCGGGATTTCCGCCTCATCCATCAAGTTCTCTTGCTCGACGGGCTCATCGGAATCATCCCAAGTCTTGTCCGCGACAAATCCATCCTGATCGCTCACGTCCCCGTTTTCAACCTCATCGTGCTCAGCCGCGAAATCATCCTCTTCGTAGTACGAGTCAAACGCCTCGTCCTCCGTTATGGAATGCTCGGGGAATTGATCACTTAGATTGTCCGCCGCGACCGTCACCCTGCGAATAAGGTCGTCCTCTTGCAGCTCACGGAACTGCGACTCGCTTTTAATGTCGATTCGCCAGCCGGTCAAACGGGCCGCGAGTCGGGCATTTTGGCCCTCGCTGCCAATCGCCAGTGACAACTGATGATCCGGCACCACGACCACCGCCATGTTCTCCTCTTCATTGACAAGCACATTGACAACTTTCGCCGGGCTGAGCGCGTTGCTAATATAATTTTCTAAAATTGGATCCCATTCAATGATGTCGATTTTCTCGTTGCCCAATTCGTTCATGACCGCCTGCACACGCATGCCGCGCTGTCCCACACAGGCTCCCAAGGCGTCGACGTTCTCGTCGCGGCTGGCCACCGCCATCTTGGAACGCGCCCCGGCGTCACGCGCCAGCGACACAATTTCCACCGTTCCGTCCGCGATCTCCGGCACTTCCTGCTCAAATAACTTGCGAACAAGGTTTGGATGGCTGCGCGACACGAATACCACCGGGCGTGACCTACGATCTTCAACCTTCAAAATATAAAACTTCATGCGCTGATTGAAGTTGTAATACTCGCCTCGCACCTGCTCTTGCGGTGTCAGCACGGCCTCCGCCCTGCCGATGTCCACAATCACTTCACGGCGATCTTTGCGCTGCACGATACCGGTGCAGATCTCACCGGTGCGGTCGCTAAATTCCTTATGAATTCGCTCACTCTCCGCGCCGGCTAATTTTTGTGTGATGACACTCTTAGCGGTTTGCGCGGCCAGACGACCAAAGTCTTGCGGCGACAGCTCGTATTCGAGCAGATCACCCAGCTCAAAATCTTCGGACAGGGTCTTCGCCTCTTCCAAGGAAAGTTCAGAATTCGGATCCAACACATCGTCCACCACCTCTTTTGTGGCGAACACATGCATCTGTCCTGTTTCACGGTCAATCTCAGCGCGGATGTTTTCAACCGACCGGGCGTCAAACTCTCGTTTGTACGCCGAAACCAACGCCTCCTCGATGGCGTCAAACAAGATTCCGGCTTCCAGTCCCCGTTCTTTTTCCAGCAGTTTGACCGCTTCTATTAATTCCTTATTCATATTTGTCCTTTCCTCGTAAAATCGAGCTGATATCCGCCGATCACACCGGTTCATCAAAGACATGACACGATCGGCCGTCATTCACAGGTTTATTAAAATCGGATGACTCGTTTGACCGTCGCCCGTTCAGCCTTGGTGAAACTTTCGGTCTCACCGCTGTCGGTTTCGAGCTCCAGCACGTCATCCTCCGACACACCAACAATGCGACCGATTATTTTTTTCTTCCCGTCACGCGCCTTATACAAAGAAACTTCGACTTCCTCGTCCAGGTAGCGAAGTAAGTCACGTCGTGTTTTGAGAGGGCGGTCCAGCCCCGGCGAAGATACTTCAAGGTTGTAGGATTGCGTCAGGTTCAGCTCCTCATCGATCAAAGGATCAATCAGTCGGCTGACTGTTTCGCAATCATCCATACTGATTCCGCCTCTTTTGTCAATAAAAAAACGCAAGAACCACTGCTCGTCCTCTTTAAGAAATACCGTCTCCAGAAGATCGTAGCCCCGATCTTCAATCAAGGACCGGCAGAGTTGATCCGCACGACCCGCGATGGAAGCTTTTTTCGTCATCTAACACCTGCCAATTGGTTTATAATAAAAAACGAAAGAGCGGGCGAACCCACTCTTTTAGAGATTTCCTTAATAGATCATTTGCCATTATATCAACACACTTAAAAAATAGCAAGTGTCGCTTTCGGGAGGCGTGCTTCTTTTTGTGGACTTGTCAAAAAATATCCGGTCAACGATCGCCCGCTTGTTTCAATTGTCATGTATTTACGGTAGAATTAGCGTACAACAGGGTCATGGTGAATTCATTATGATCCATAGATTACACAGTCAAGAGTAAGGAGATTTGCTTATGATTAATCTGATCATTGGTACAAAAGGAAGCGGAAAGACCAGTCAAATGGTAGATGATCTGAACGACCATGCGATGGATAACGCTCAGAATGTGGTTTGCATCGAACGCGGCCGCCGTCTGGACCGTTATGTCAGGTACCAAATCCGTTTAATTGATATTTCTGAATACCCGGTAGATAGTTTTTCTCAATTACTGAGTTTTATCGCCGGCATAAGTGCCAAGGATTTTGACATCACTCATATATACATTGATAGTATATTCAAAGTCGCCAACAGCGAGGACTACGGAGAGTTGGAAAAGTTTCTGAACGATTTAAATGAGTTCACGAAGGACCAAACCTTCACCATCCATATTCTGTTAAGCGCTGAAATGCACGAATTGAGTGAGGGCGTCGCCAAATATGTCACAGAGACGATCTGACCGCTCAACAAACCGCTGACTCTCATATAGTGAGCGGTTGTTGTTTTGACAGTTCAATATATAGGGAAGTCGCTCCGGCGACATATATATTTTAATGGAGAGTGAACTATGAAGATTGTTAAGGAATTCAAAGAGTTTATCATGAGAGGCAGTGTGCTGGATATGGCGGTCGGTGTGGTCATCGGCGGCGCTTTCACAGCCATCGTCAACTCCCTTGTCGACGATGTCATTATGCCGGTGGTTGGAAAGCTGACAGCGGGCATTGATTTCAAGCAACTGGCCATTCCTTTAGGAGGGACCGACGTCGACGGAGTGCCGGTCACGATCAACATTGGGTTGTTCATTAACGCCATAATCACCTTTTTGATTGTCGCCCTGGCCATCTTCCTTTTAATCAAAGGTGTCAACAAGCTGCGCGCCAAGAGTCCGGAAGAAGAGCAGGAAGAGCCGGCGGGCCCGACAGAGGTTGAGTTGCTCCAAGAACTGTTGAACGAGGTGAAAGCCGCCAAGGGAAAGGCGATTGACACTGACTCAAAAGAATAAATAAGGCAAATGCGCAAGAGCGTCTCCCCATCAAAGATCCGCTTGAGACATGTCCGCGGCCGGAACCCCGTCGCGGACATTTTTTTGGAATGAATAAATTATAACGCAGGGTTCATTCACAAATGTCAGCTGATTCGATCGGTTTATTGACTCCTCGTGCACATTCACAAAATTGGGTGCTATAATATCAAAAGCCTTGACAGGAGGAGAGTATGAAGCACACGTTATCTGTATTGGTGGAAAACAAAGCCGGCGTCTTGACGAGGGTCTCCAATTTATTTTCGCGGCGCGGTTACAATATCGAGAGCATAGCGGCGGGCCAGACCGAAAACCCTTTGATTACCCGCATCACGTTGTCAATTTCGGTCGAACGAGAGAAAATCCCTCAAATTCTACAGTTGCTCTATAAACTGCCGGATGTGATCGGCGCTCGACATCTGTTGCCCAACGAGTACTTCAGCCGTCAACTCGTCTTCATCAAAGTACGCGCCGATGCCTCCTCACGTGCCGACATCTGCCAAATCGCCGATGTGTTCCGAGGCCATGTTGTAGACATATCTCCGGAATCACTGACCATTGAAATCACGGGCGAGGACAATAAGATTTCCGCTCTTTCGACTATGTTGGAAAGCTACGAAATCATGGAGTTGGTTCGCACCGGTTCCATCGCGATCGAGCGGGGCGCGAAAACATTGGCGGTGGACGATTGATAACAGCTGCCCGTAAAGCGGAGAACGCAGATTTGTTATAATATATTGATTATCATTTCAGAAATTCGGGAGGATCGTACGTATGAAAAAAATTTACAAAGAATCAGAATGTACAACGCACGCGTTGGACAACAAAACCATAGCAATCATTGGTTATGGCAGTCAGGGACACGCCCATTCAAGAAACTTACAGGACAGTGGTTTCAAAGTGGTTGTCGGCCTTTATGATGGCAGTAAATCCTGGGCGAAGGCTGAGGAGGCCGGTCTCACGGTGATGACCACCGCGGACGCCGTCAAAGCGGCCGATGTCATCATGATCTTAATGCCGGACGAGAAACAGAGCGCGGTGTTCGAGTCGGATATCCGCCCGAATCTGTCGGACGGCAAGGCGATCGCCTTCGCGCACGGATTCAACATCCATTTTGGAATTATCGAACCTCCCGAGAATGTGGACGTCTTTATGATCGCGCCCAAAGGGCCGGGACACACCGTGCGACACGAGTACACACTCGGTCGGGGCGTGCCCGCGCTGTTCGCCATTTATCAAGACTATACAGGTTACGCTCAAGACATTGCTTTCGCCTATGGTCAAGGCATCGGCAGCGCCAGAGGCGGCCTGCTGGAGACCACTTTCCGCGAAGAGACCGAGACCGATTTATTTGGTGAGCAATGTGTCTTGTGTGGCGGTGTCGAAGAACTGATGAAAGCCGGATTTGAGATTCTGGTTGAGGCGGGCTACGACGCGGAAAGCGCTTTTTACGAGTGCATGCACGAGATGAAGCTCATTGTGGATATGGTCTATCAGGGCGGCCTGACTTTGATGAACTACTCCGTCTCCAACACTGCGGAATTCGGTGGCTATGATGTCGGTCCCAAGATCATCACCGAGGACACCAAAGACGCTATGCGTCAGGCTCTGCGAAACATTCAAGACGGCACGTTCGCTCAGCGCTTCCTGCAAGACGCGAACACCGGCTTTATCAATCTTAAAACCCGCCGCCGTTTGGAAGCCAACCACCCGGTTGAACAGGTCGGCGCGCGGCTGCGCGGTTTGATGAGCTGGACAGACGATATCGAGGTCTGATTGAATCATGATCGACAGCGGACTCGACCCCAGCATCCTCGCTTAACCAAAAAAGCCGTGTTCCGTGCGGAGCATGGCTTTTTTGCGCAATACCGACGACCACCACAATAAAAGGACGATCCCATGCCGGATGAAAACATTGTCAACAAAAAAGTGATTTTACTTTATTTGGTGAATCTTTCACCAGATTTGACGAGTCATCAATTGATGACGGCATCGTTGAATACTTTTTACATGGACTATTTCACTTTCAGTGACTTAAGTCAGGAGTTGATCCGGGATGGTCTGCTACATCTCGCGCAACGAAAAGGCGAGACACAGACTGACACCGCGGGTCAGCCGATCATGCGTTATTCCATAACGGAGTCCGGGGAGCAGGTGCTGGCGGCGTTGGAGCACACAATCCCAATTCCTGTGCAACAAAATCTGCGCCGAACTGTGACGGAGATCGCGCAGACCGCCCGTCGGGACGAATCGGTCACCGCCGATTACAGCCCTTCAATCACACAAGGTTGGCAGGTCGAGTTGACTCATCGAGACAGAGACACCATCCTAATGCAAATCAGTGTAAACGTTCCAAAAGAGGAGCTGGCCAAACAGATTTGTGAAAATTGGCTGAATGACACCGAAAAAATATATCCCACATTGTTGCGTCTTTTGACGGGAGAGAAATAAGCAGCGGCGCTCCGGCAATCTCAAATTTTCGCGGCGACAAAAACGGTACGACTGCCAAGCCGTACCGTTTTTCTTGTCCTGTTTTTATCGCTGACTGATACGCGGTGACCCTTTTCAATAAAGGATCCTGATTTTATCGAAATTCGCAAACCTTCCGCGAAGGAGAAACAGAGTCGAAATCAACTCATCACGTCTTCAATCGCGAGGATTTTTTCCGCTAAGTCATCCGCGTACTCCTTGATTATCTGATAATCTTCTTCGGTGGGCAGTCCCTTAATCATCAGCGGTGGCAGACGCTCCGCCTTGTACGAACCGGTCAGGGCGTCAATCGTGTCGGCGGCCTTTGTTGCCCAGCCAAACGACCCAACCACGCCGAAATAGCGATTCTTGGGTTTTAACGCATTGACCAGTATCGCCGCGTACGCGGCCGCCGGATGGGGGCCACCCAACACGGTCGGCGTGCCCAGGATAAATGCGGCGGCGTCAACCAGATCGCTCGCCACATGGCCGGTGACAACCATCAGACTGGACGGCTCTTCGGCGATGTTGCGGCAGACGACAGACAGCCCGTGTCGGTTGAGGTTCAAAGTCAGGGCCTCCACAATCTTCTCTGTGCTTTCGTGCATGCTGACGTAGCCGATCACCACGCTTCTACGCACCTGATTGTTGGTCCAGCTTTCGTACAAATCAAAAATGTGTCGGGGATCATACCAGACAGGACCATGTGCCGGCGCGACCATGTTCGGCGCCATTTCACGGAATTTCTTGGTATATTTCGCGCACTGAGTGCGAAACGGCATCATGATCTCCGCGAAATAATTACGAGCCGCGATCCGTTGGTCATATCCTGAAGTCGAAAAGACTTTGGTATCCGCATAGTGGGAGCCAAATAAATCACTGGAAAAAAGAATATTGTCTTCTTCGAGCATGCAGGCGGTGTTGTCCGGCCAATGGGCGAAGGGAATAGGGTAAAAGGTCAGCGTTTTGCCGCCTAGTTTAAGCTGATCGCCCTCCGCTACCGTGATGAATTCGGAAGGTGGGATATGCAGATGTGACTCCATCAATTCCTGAACTTTCTTCGTCCCAACCAGTTTCGCTTCAGGATACAGTTTCTGTAAGAGCGGGGTTGTTCCGGAATGATCCTGTTCGGTGTGAAGAATGACAATGTAGTCCAGTTTCTCAACTTCAGCTTCCTTAAGGTTGTTAATCAGGTCATTGGCTTTTTCGGGGTCGACAGGGTCGATCAGCGCGGTCGCTTCTTCGCCTATAACCAAATATGAGTTATAGGTCGTACCAAAAGGTGTCGGCATCAGGGCGTCAAACAGTTGGCGATCGGGATGGCTCGCGCCAACTTCCAGAACGTTGGTGCAAATAGGTTGTATCGGCATAGAGTTTCAAACCTCCATCTAAAATAATGAAAAAGTACTCGTCACGGGAAATGCGTAACGAGTACTCACACGTCAAACGCGTTGGAAGCGATGTGCGAAATCAGTCATCCATAACGCTGAAATCTTCTTTCGGCGCTCCACATAATGGGCAGAGCCAATCGGCCGGAACATCTTCAAAAGCTGTGCCTGCGGCCACACCGTTGTCGGGATCGCCTTCAGCCGGATCGTAAACATAACCACACAGATCGCATACATATTTCTTCATAAAAATACCCTTTCTTCCGTTAGGATCTTTGATATGAGCATATTATACGGTATTCGCCCACCTTCTGCACGAATAAATGTTACATTTATCAGTCAAAAATAGATTCTTATTGACTGTTTAAGCGGTTGATTTAATACGGTAGAGAAATCGCCTTTCCCTTCTCCGCCAATTTGCGCGAGTGGCGGTACAACACAAACCGATGCCCCACCACCTGAACAACTTCGGAGCCCGTGGCCGCGGCCACTTGGTGGGCCACAACTTTAGGATTTTCGTCACAAGTTTTCAATAGATTGATCTTGATCAATTCATGCAGGGGAAACATTGTCTTGACCTGATCCAAGCTGTTCTCTCCCAATCCTTCTTTGCCGATTGTCATGATCGGCGTCAGGTCATGTGCCATTTTTCTTAAATACGCGCGCTGTTTGCTTGTGAGCATTGTCTCACTCCTCATCTATCTTTTTCTGTGTCTCGACGTCGGATATCAGGGTATGAATTCAAATTCCAACTCTTCCATGATCACCGTTTCACCTTCTTGAATTCCTTTTTGCTCAAGCGCCTCTATCACACCTTTGCGGCGCAGCATGCGCTGAAAATAGTTCAAAGATTCCGAATCATTGAAGTTGGTGGACTGAACGAGGTGCTCCGCCCATTCTCCCTGCACATGGTACCCCTCGTCATTTTTGTGAATATTGAAAAGAGAGGTCGGCGCCTCATAGATTTTATGTTCCGTCGTGGGTACCTGAGTCAACATGGTCATCGGCAGTGTTTTCAATTTTGCCGAGATCGCTTTTAGTAACTTGTCGGTTCCTTCGTGGATTGGCGCGCAGATGTCATAGACATCAAAACCTCTGCCCTCCATGATCTGATGGAATCGCTCCAATTGCTCCGAGGTGGCGAGATCAGTTTTGCTGGCCACCACCATCTGCGGACGTGACGCCAGACGCTCATCATGTAAACTCAACTCTAAATTGATTTGGTCGAAGTCTTCAATTGGGTCACGCCCTTCACTGCCCGAAACATCGACCAGATGCACCAGCAAGCGACTGCGTTCGACATGCCGTAAAAAGTCAAGTCCCAAGCCCGCTCCTTGACTGGCTCCGGGGATCAGGCCCGGAATGTCCGCCATGACAAAGTTATGTTCATCCACCTGACAAATACCGAGGTTTGGTGAGAGCGTGGTGAAATGATAATCGGCTATTTTGGGTTTGGCGGCCGATAGAACAGACAGCAATGTTGACTTGCCGACGTTCGGCATTCCCAACAACCCCACATCCGCCAACAACTTCAGCTCAATCCGCAAATTATATTCTTGTCCAATTCTGCCCGCCTTCGCGAAATTGGGCGCCCTACGGACAGCATTCGCAAATTTCGCGTTTCCTCTTCCGCCCGCCCCACCTTTGGCAATCAGCACCGGCACACCCGGTTCCCGCAGATCGGCCAGCAGGCGATCCATTTCAGCATCCCATAGCAAGGTGCCGACCGGCACCTCAACTGTCAGGTGTTCACCTGACCGCCCGGACATCTTTTTTCGGCCGCCCGACTGACCATCCTCAGCTTTATATTTTCGTTTGTAACGAAAATCTTGCAAGCTCGTCAGATTCTCATTCGCGACAAAATAAATGTCTCCACCCCGACCACCATCGCCGCCGTCGGGACCACCGTTAGGCAGGTATTTGGCGGTGTGAAATGATACATGGCCATCTCCGCCGCGTCCCGCGCAAATATATATTTTTGCTTGATCAATAAACACCGGTCTCTCTCACTTTCGCTCCATTCGCCCCAAGAGTGATCAATTAAATAAAAAAGAGTTTAACACAAGGCCAAACTCTTAATCATACACATCCATTTTCTGCACACGCGTGATTACGCGACAGGATAGACGCTGACTTTTTTCCTATCTTTTCCTTTACGCTCAAAGCTGACCTTACCGTCCACCAAAGCGTAGAGTGTGTCGTCCTTGCCCAAGCCGACATTCGTGCCGGGATGAATCTTGGTGCCGCGCTGACGGACCAAAATATTGCCCGCCAAAACAAACTGACCGTCCGCTCTCTTGGTACCGAGACGCTTTGATTCGGAGTCACGGCCATTTTTAGTGCTGCCAACACCCATCTTATGGGCAAGCAGTTGTAAGTTAAGTTTCAACATTGTCCTGCACCTCCATATTGTGCCCTATCAATAATATGTTCTGTTCTTCGTAGCTATCCACGATCTGTTTACAGCCCAGTTCAAATGTCTTGAACAGCAGGACCGCGCCATCTCTTTGCTCTTTGGTCAGGTCCGAGCGCAAATCCACTTCGCACTCGATGTCGCCTTCTGAAAGCGAATAGCGAGGTTTTAGCCTCAACACGTCTGTCAATCCGGTAATGGTCGCTCCCGCCATCGCGGTGACCGCGGAACAAAAGATATCAAATCCCATCGGAGCGTGGTCCGAATGTCCCTTGCAACTGAACCCATATGGCGTTCCCTGTTTATCCCGGAATATTTTGACGACGATCATAAGCTAATAGGTTATCCGATCGCCCGGATCGCCACACGGGTGTATGGCTGTCTATGACCTTGTTTGCGGCGATAACCCTTTTTGGGTTTGTATTTAAAGACAATAATTTTCTTGCCCAGGCCCTGTTTCACGATTTCTCCGGTCACCTTGACATCAGCGACCTCGGCGCCAACCTTCATTGAACCCTCATCTGAAACAAATAAAACCTCTTCAAAAGAAATTTCATCTCCAACTTCGCCCGCGAGCTTCTCGATAAAGATCTCGTCTCCCACGGCGACTTTGTACTGCTTTCCGCCGGTCGCAATCACTGCATACATATTCTGTGTACCTCCTAAAAGTCTCGCTAACTGATTAGGTTATCTGTCGGACAGATATTACAAAAACCCCAGTTAAGCGGTCACCGAATGAGGATATCACGATTGCCTATACTTTGCAAGTCTCAGCTTAAGACACAATCAACTGGGTGAGTTGACAGTAAGTTTAATGTCTCTTATTTGGCACGATCTCAATCCAGTACCCATCGGGATCCGAAATGAAATAAAGACCCATCGCGGGATTTTCATAACAGATACAGTCCATCTCCTCATGGTGTTTATGGGCCGCGTCATAGTCATCGACGCCAAAGCAGATGTGCCATTCGTTCTCACCCAGGTTGTACGCCTGATCCGCGTGAGCGCGGAGCCAGGTCAGCTCGATCTCCGTCGCCCGGTTCTCATCAGTTAAATAGACTAATTTGAAGCTGTCATCCTGGGCGGTTTTCTCTCTGCTGACAGTGAGGCCCAGCGCCTTCTTATAAAACTCGACCGACTTGTCAAGGTTTTGGACATTGATGTTCGTGTGACGATAAGTAAATTTCATTTTCCACTCCTACTTTCCTTTTGTTTTCCGGCTGACTTTGTATCCACATTGTCCGGTCTCAAACACAGAACCGGACTCAATCAACTGAACAACCCTGGTTTGCCCGTGATCCGCCCGCTTGTTTAGCCGACTGGCGAGTTTCTTTGGCAAATCGGTTCCACCGTTCAAATGCATCGGCACAATTAACTTAGGTCTGAAATATTCCAACAAAATTTCCACGCCATTGAACGCCATCTCACCCAAGCGCTGATCCACCGGAACAAAGGCGAGATCGATCGTCGGCAGATTGTCAGGCCGGCTCAGAGCATCTTTTGTCGGCTGGTCGCCACTTACACATTCAACGGATTTTGAAGCGTCCAAATACTCTTTGATCTTTAACAACTGTTCACGATACGCTCTACGCATAGCCGGATTTGGCGACGGGTCATCTTGCCAGTCCCAATCATTCAGGTCACCCGCGTGGTAAATCATGCGAGTCTGTTGATCGGCGGCCTTTTCCGAGTTCGATTGGGTGCGCAGAAGATAAGAAACACCTTCATCCGTCGAACCAAACACCGCCACACTCTCAATGTCCGGGAGCCGAATCAACTCATTTGTCCCGCGCCAATAGCGATCGCCTTCGTTGGCAATTAACAGTCTGGAAGCGTCAATTCTCTTATCCAAATGGTGCCGTTCGACTGTCTGTCGATCGATCACATAATAAAAACTTGGCTTGTCCGCATTTTCCAAAATTAACGGAGAATAGTGATCGGGATGCCAGTGCGAGACAAAATAAATGACTTGTTTGCCTTTTTGCAAGATCGTCGGCAACATCTGCGCCGGATCTTGATAACAGTCAAAAATCAGCACGGTCTGTTCAAGTTCCACCGTAAAACCACTGTGATGAAGATTGGTTATTCTCATTCGATCGCTTCTCCTTTCTCCTAATCATTTATTAAAAAACGATCCGATTGATGCCAATCGGATCGTTCTAATTGTAATGCACGGATTGTCAGGGACGCAACCGTTCATTCAGGGTAAACACGTGATGTGTCTGCTTTATTTCATTTGGATCGCTTTCTCAACCGTATCGGCCAGATCTTTCGCCGTCAGTTTATACACTTCTTGCAGATAAGGCTGCGGACCGACTTGACCGAACTCATCCTGGATACCATGTTTGAGCATCGGCACCGGCGCGTTCGCCAACACCGCCGCGGCGACCGCGTCACCCAGTCCACCGATCACGTTATGGTTTTCGGCAGTCACGATGCAACCGGTCTCCTTGGCGCACTTGACCACCAAGTCAACATCGATCGGTTTGACCGTGAACATATCCACTACGCGGACATCAATGCCTTTGTCTTTGAGTATCTCGGCCGCGCCCAGAGCTTCGCCGACCATGATGCCGACAGCGATAATCGTCGCGTCTTTACCGTCGCGAACCACATTGCCCTTGCCCAGTTCAAACTCAGAGGACTCGTCATACACTTTGATATTGCTTTTGCGAGTGCTGCGAATATAGGTCAACCCCTTGTTGTCCTTAACCGCTTTGAGCGTCCATTTCAGTTGGACCGCGTCCGCGACATCAATAACTGTCGAATGTGGGACCGCGCGCATCAGGGCCATGTCTTCAAACGGCATGTGTGTTCCGCCATTAAACGCGGCTGTGACACCGGCGTCCGATCCATAGATGCGCACATCATTTTTCGCGTAGCCGATCGACAGAAAGACCTGGTCAAAACATCTTCTGCTGGCAAAGGGGGCAAAGGTCGTCGCATAGGGTTTCTTTCCCATCGCGGCCAAACCGCCCGCCACGCCCATCATGTTCGCCTCGGCGATTCCGCAGTTGATCGCACGGGTGGGGTTCTCCTGCCATAATTTGTATGTGCCGGACGAGTTCATAACGTCCGCGTCAAGATACATGACGTCTTTGTCTTCCGCCACAAGTTCGGCAATCGTCGCGCCGAACACATCTTTGTGTAGGGCAGTTTCTGTTGTGCCGTCGTATATTACTTTAATCATTCCTTCAGCTCCTTCTCAATTTCAGCGAGATCATTTTCCAAACCAGCAAGCGCGTTCGCACCGAACTCTTCACTGATGGCGCTGTGGTGATTCAGCAAGATCGCTTCCAGTTCAGGCGCGCCTTTACCTTTGACCGTGTTCAGCACGATACAGGTCGGAACACCTTTTACTGTCTTAGCTTCCTGAAGGGCATTGTCGATTGCTTCCACATCATGTCCGTCCACGCTGACCGCGTTCCAGCCGAAAGCTTCCGCTTTGGCTCGCAGATCTTTGACATCCATGACGTCTTTCGTGTAACCATCGAGCTGTTTGCCGTTATAGTCAAAGAACAAAACAAGGTTGTCCAGTTTATATTGCGCGGCGAACGTCATGCCTTCCCAAACCTGGCCTTCCTGACTCTCACCGTCACCCACAAAGATGTAAGTACGGGAATCTTTGCCATCCACTTTTTGCGCCAGCGCCATGCCGATACCTGTGGAGACACCCTGGCCGAGAGATCCGGTGGTCATGTCGACACCGACAGTCAAATTACGGTCACAGTGGCTTGGCAGGTTGGTGCCCGGCTGATTGAGCGTTTTCAGCTCGTCCATCGGGAAATAACCCTTCAACGCCAAAGTGGAATATACCGCGGGACCCGCGTGTCCTTTGGAGCAGACCATGATGTCACGGTCCGGCCAAGTTGGGTTTTTGGGATCCACTCTCATTACTTTGGCGTACAAAACAGCCAAAGCGTCCGCGATCGACAACGATCCACCCAAGTGACCGAAGCCGCGGGTTACAACTTGTTTGACTGTTTCAATTCGAATTTGTGTCGCAAATTTTTGCAACTCGAGTTTTTCTTTACGATCCATTAATTCTGTTCCTCCTTAGAGTATGCCGTTTCCATCGCCGCTATCAGCGGGAGCGTCTTACCCGTCATAAACTGAACCATCGCGCCACCGGCCGTGCAGACATAACTGATTTTGGCCAAGTCAATAAATTGAGCCGCCGAAGAGACAGTGTCACCTCCACCGATGACCGAGAAGCCTTCGGAGTCGCCAATAGCGGTCCAGCAGGCGTTGGTGCCATTCGTGAAGATCTCCTCTTCGTAGACACCGGCGGGACCATTGGCGAACAAGGTCTTGGCCTCAAGAATGATCTCGCGATAATCGTCTTGCGTCTTTTGCCCGATATCTAGGAAACTGGAATCGTCTTTTGGCAAATCGGCGACATCAATTTCGTACCGCACGCCATCGACCGCGTAAGCCAGGTCGCGGGGCATTTCAATTTTGTCACCATATTTGGCCAGATATTCTTTTGCCGGTTCGACGAATCCCAAAAAGTCTTTGCTCGCCAGCCAATCCTCGTATTGCTTGCCGATTTTCACACCGGAAGCCAATAGAAAAACCGCGCCGGTGACCCCGGTCGTCAAAATGCGATCCGCGGTTCCATTGGCCAATACCTGTTCCATCATGCCAAACGCGTCAGAGATCTTCGCTCCTCCCAACACAAAAATGGAAGGGTGGGCCGGATTTCGCTGAACTTTGCTTAGCGTGGAGTACTCTGTGAAGAGCAGGTCGCCGGCCGCGGTCGGCAGCAGTTCCTGGAACGCGACCATGGAGGGGCAGGCTCTGTGAGCGGCGGAAAACGCGTCATTCACATAGTAATCAAATAGAGGGGCCAGTTTACGCACCAGCCAACAATCCGTCATCTGCTTGGGGGTCAAGCTGACAACTTTCTCAAAATGAGAGATTTCCTCCGTCAGATAGCGAAGATTGCCAAGCAAAATCGCTTCTCCCTCTTTTATATTCCGCACGGCATCAATGGCGGCGGGACCGCAGACATCATCGATGTACGCGATCGCCCTGCCGGCCAGACGTCCAAAAATCTCCGCGTGCTCTTCCATCGAAATCAGATTCTGATAGTCCAGTGTGTCACCTTGGTGCGCGATGATCGCGACTTTGGCGCCGCTGTCCAAAAGATACTGAATGGTCGGAACACTTTTTTCCAAACGGTTCTCATTGACAATTTTTTTCGACACGGGGTCAATTGGAGAATTGATGTCGAGACGCAACAGAACCGATTTGCCTTTATAGTCCACGTCACGCATGGATTTCATTTTTACTTTTTCCATGATCCCAGATCCAGATATTTGTTCGTGGCGGCGGTTGCCTCCGCGCCGGTTTCCTGCATACGCAGTGATGCGCGGATCGCGTCCATCGTCTCCGGAATGGTGATGGATTCTTGTGGGATATGGATACCAAACATGATGTCGTCACCATATTCAACTATGGTGTTTTCCCAAATGGCGATTTCAAACAGGTCGCCACGGGAATGGCCCAGATCACGGCCGTATTTGAACAGGGACGCATTTCCGAGGAAACCGTCTTCGAGGCGGACCATGCGGATCCGATCGTGCTCGTTGAACGCCTCAAGCGCCATCTCTTTCGTGATTTTTTGTTTGCCGTGGGCTATGACGGTGATGAAGTGTCCATGTGTCACCGGTGTGTGCACCAGAATACCTGTCGCTTCCACATGTGGCATGATCGTCATCAGATCCACCGCCTGGTGACTCGGAGCCTGCTCCACCTGTAGAGCGTTGGTCAAACCGCGGTTGTAGTCACCCGGGTCCGCTACACGGCGGACGATGGTGATCGCTATGCGCTCCACACCGAACTTACGATCCAGGCAATCGACCGCGCGGATCAATCCGGTGGTGTTGCAGGAGGTCAGTTTCAGATAGTCTTGATCCAAACCTTTTTCGTAGTTCGCGTAGCCGTGGAAGAAGACGTTGGCGACCGTGTTTTTCTCGCCGCCCTGGAAAACCGCCTTGACGCCCAGACGCTGATAGATCTCTTTGTTTTTCGCGCCGATTCCGGCAGGTGAGGAGTCAAGCATGATATCTACTTTGCTGACCAGGTCTTCAAAAGAACCACTGACCGGGATATTGAGTTCATCAAATTTGGATTTATCCGCACCATCGACCAGGTAGAGGTCATACGGCATGCCTTTTTCTTTAAGAGCGCGGATCGCTAAAGTGGGAGCCAGGTCAGTTACACCCACCAACTCCATGTCTTCTTGCATTGCGACGCCGTCAGCGAGACGTTGTCCGATTGTGCCGTAACCGGCAACACCAACTTTAATCATTTCAAATACCTCCCAATAATTCTTTCGAAGATTCTCAATGCATATGCATAACGAATGCATTGTCTGTAATTATACACAATCAGGTGGCAAAATTTAAGTGTGCTCATTTATTTTTTGGCGACTTCATGTTTACGTTTATAATATTAAATGTACAATGATTTATTCGTCGGGAAAAAGAGATGATGAAATAGATTCTTTCGTCATCTTTATTAGCAGCGCCATCACAAATCGCAAATTCAGCTGATTTAATATTATAATTCAATAACCACCACTGATAATCGAGGAGCGTAGTCATGAATAATAGTGAAATTTTATCTCATATCGATCATACCGTGTTGTCCGCCAACGCGACCAAAGAAGACATCCGCGCCTGTCTGTCGGAAGCCACGACTTACGGTTGCGCGGCGATTTGCGTCCCGCCCTCTCATGTTCGGTTCGCGGCGGAATGGCTGGCGGAGAACGACCTGTCCCTGCCGATTTGCACGGTCGTCGCCTTTCCTCTTGGTTACCAAACCACAACCATGAAGGTGATTGAATCCTCCGGCCTGGTCAATGACGGCGCGGACGAGATCGATGTCGTCATCAATATCGGCTGGCTAAAAGAAGGACGTCTGGAAGAGATTCGCCAGGAACTGTACGCCATTCGCACCGCCACCAAAGGAAAAGTCTTGAAAGTCATTATCGAGACCTGTCTATTGACTGACGAGGAAAAAATCACCATGTGCGAGATTGTGTCCGAAGTCGGAGCCGACTATATCAAGACTTCCACGGGTTTCAGTCGGTCCGGAGCTGACTTGCGCGATATCGAACTGTTTCGCCAACATCTGTCGCCTCAAATTAAAATCAAGGCGGCGGGTGGCATTCGCACGCGTGAACAAATGGTGGCGTTTCTCAAAGCGGGCTGTGATCGCCTGGGTTCCAGCAGCGGTGTGGCCCTGCTTACCGCGCAGGACCATAGCGATAAAACAAAATGAAACAGACGGACAGCGCCGCCGCGCGGGCGGACGATCGACTCTTGGCGGTCATTGAAAAGTTGACTGAGTGGTGCGTTCAGGACAATCTTCCGGACGAGCTGCTCTCTGCGCCCGCAGAGTGGTTGAGGCGATTGAAAAACATCACAAAGGGCGATGCGGTCAACGCGGAGCCAATCACTTCCGAGGAACTGGATAGCCTGTATGATCAGTTTGTCACCCCGCTAAAATTCGGAACGGCGGGACTTAGAGCGATAATGGGGCCCGGTATGAACCGTATGAATCTTCGGACAGTCGCGCACGCGGGCATGGGTGTGGCCGGCTGGCTGAGAAAATCCCGTCTGGACACGTTTGAAGATGGCGCTCGAGAGACTGTGGTCGTCGCTTTTGACAACAGACATCACTCCGCCGAGTTCGCGGCGCTGACCGCCGGCGTGCTGAGCGATTATGACTTTGACATAGTCTTGTTTGACGAATGTCAACCAACGCCTCAGCTCGTTCACAGTGTGCGGTCGCTGAGCGCGGTGGCGGGTATCATGATCACTGCCTCTCACAATCCCGCGGCATATAATGGTTACAAAGTCTACAACCGTGATGGAACGCAAATCGGGAACTCGGACGCCGCCGACATTACCCGGGAAATCGAACAGTCCGATCCGAGGGACTTATTGCGCGCGTTATTAAAGCACGATCTGGCCGCTCCGGAAACCTTGCCCAATGTCCGGCTCGCACCTAGGGATTTAATCGACTCTTATCATCAGTACGTCCGTGATCTCTTTCCCATTCAAGGGAATGAAAATGAGTTGACGGTCGTTTACACGCCGGTTCACGGCACCGGCGGTCCGCCGACCACGGCGATCATGCGCTCCATTGGAGTGAAAAACCTGATCGTCGTCCCCGAGCAGTTCAATCCCGATCCTGACTTCACCACCGCGCCCGCGCCAAATCCGGAAAACCCTGAGGTTTTATCGGCGGCCGCCGCGCTCGCCCTTAAGCATCAGGCCGACCTGGTGCTCGCGACCGACCCGGACGCGGATCGCGCGACAATCATGTTGCCGGATAAAAATGGATTGTATACCCAACTCGATGGCAATGAGATCGGAGCCCTGTTGGTTCATATCGTCGCCCACCAATACCGTGAAAAACATTCGACCCAAGATCTGAGTCCCGCGCCGGCGGTGCTGGTCAAATCTGTGGTGACCGATAATTTTGGAGCGGCGGTCGCACGTGCCGCCGGTTTCGAAGTGCGTGAAGAGCTGACCGGCTTTAAAAACATTTGTGGAGCGATCCCCGATCTTGTCCGGCAAGGCAAGGTCTTCCTAATGGGCTATGAAGAAAGTATTGGTTATGCGTTTGGCGATCAGTTGCGTGACAAGGACGGGCTGGCGGCAATTCGAATTCTGACCGGAGAAGCTGCCCGGCTGAAAAGACTGGGGCTGACCTTGGGCGATGAGCTTGAGAAATTGCGGAAAACCCACGGATATTTCAGCGCGCGACCGTTCAGCTTATCATACTCAGGGGCGGCCGGTCGCCAGGTTATTCAACGGATCACCGACACCTTTCGACGCGACTTCCCACTGACCGCGGGTGATGGCCGATTGATTCATTATAGTGATTATTCCCGACGAACAAAATATGTCAGACATTCGGACACCGATTCCACATCACGAAACTTTAAACCGTCTCCATTCAAAGAAAGTGATCTTGGAGGGTCCACCGACAACCTGCTGGTCTTTCAATTCGACAACGGCAGTTGGTACGCTCTACGCCCCTCCGGCACCGAACCCAAATTGAAGTTTTACATCTACGCTGTCGCGGAAGCTCCCGCCACAGCGAAAGACCGCTGTGAAATTCTATTCACAACGGTCTCCACCCTGGCTGAATTCAGCGCGATGTCGCTGACTTCGCAAACAAACTAAGCGATGCCGGCTGTCCATTGTCAACCATCAATTCACTTTATATATCCAATCCAACTGATCCTCAAGCCGTCCATACTGCATGCCGGTCAACTGATCATATAGTTTTTGGCTGATCGGCCCGATCTTTCCTTCATTGAAAACAAATTCGCGACCCTCATACATCAATTCACCGATCGGTGAGATGACCGCCGCGGTACCCGAACCAAACGCTTCGGTAATCTCGCCGCGATCCGCCATTTGGATCAGCTCATCGACCGGAATGCGTTTTTCGGTGACGGTCAATCCCCAGTGCCTGGCCAACTCTATGACCGATCGTCTGGTGATGCCGTTCAAGATGCTGCCATTCAACTCCGGTGTGATCAGTTCATCACCGGCCACGAAAAAGACATTCATTGAGCCGACCTCTTCAATATATTTAAGCTCCACACCATCCAGCCACAATACCTGGACAAAGCCTTTTTCATGCGCTTCCTCTTGCGCCAACATTCCGGCCGCGTAGTTCCCCGGGCATTTGGCCTCACCGGTTCCACCGCGCACCGCGCGTACATAACGGTCCTCTATATAAATATTGACCGGGTTGATTCCCTGCGGGTAATACGCTCCCGATGGCGACAAAATCACGATATATTTATATGTTTTCGAGACACGAACACCAAGATACGCGTCGGTCGAGATAATAAAGGGGCGGATATAAAGAGACGCGCCATCCGTATGCGGGACCCAATCCTGTTCAACTTTGATCAGCTCGGCCATGCAGTGTAGCAAGAACGCCTCGTCCACCTGTGGAATGCCCATCCTCTTGTTGGAGTGATTCATCCGTTCAAAGTTCAGTTGGGGGCGAAACAGATTGATGCCTCCGTCGGCCCGTCGATATGCTTTCATTCCTTCAAAAATCGCCTGACCATAGTGAAAAACCATGGTGGACGGATCCATCATGAACGGTTCGTATGGCTTGATTGTTGGATTGATCCAGCCCTGTCCATCCACATAATCCATCACAAACATATGGTCGGTGAATATCGTCCCGAACCCCAAATCACTTTCATCGACCGGTTTTTGTTTGGGCATGATATTTCGAATAAAATTAATTTCCGGAAACATTGACGATCCCCCTTTACTGAGAACATTTATGTAGTTTATCCGTGTGGCACAGACTGTCTCATCAGTGTCCACTCAGATATTATAGTACAAAAAGTTTTTTCTGCATTATTTTGAAATACGAAAGATTTTTATCGATTCATCTATCCGCCCGGTGTTTTTCGCTTTGGCGACCGCGCAGCTTCATATCGGTTGAAAATCCAAAATGATTTCCGGAGAGCTCGGGGCAGTCGGCGTTGCGAGATAATTTTCTTTTGTGATATAATGTTTTCCGTTGGACTAGATGTCATCCCTTATCTGGAGCCGACTGTGGGTCCCGTGCGATGTGGCCTGTGAACCCTGTCAGATCCGGAAGGAAGCAGCAGTAAGCAGTTCATCACATGTGCTGCGGTCAAGCCTGCATTCGGCTTCAGTTAAGGAGTGGCATCTTTTTAGTTTGGGAGGATCTATGTCGCATATCGCGCTGTATCGCAAGTGGCGCCCTTCTAGTTTCGACGACATCGTCGGTCAAGATCACATTGTGCGTACATTGAGGCACAGCGTGGCGATAGGCAGTATCGCGCACGCTTATTTGTTTTGCGGGACAAGAGGCACAGGCAAGACAAGCTTGGCGAAGGTTTTCGCCAAGGCGATCAATTGTCCAAATCAAAACAATGGCGACCCCTGCGAGGTCTGCGAGATTTGCGAAGCGGTTAGGGATGGCAATTTACTCGACGTGGTGGAAATCGACGCGGCGTCGAACAACAGCGTGGACAACATCCGCAGGATCATTGATGAAGTGGTGTTTTTACCGGCGGTCGCTAAATATAAGGTCTATATTGTGGACGAAGTCCATATGCTCTCCATCGGCGCGTTCAACGCGTTGCTTAAAACATTGGAGGAACCTCCGGCACACGCGGTATTTATTCTCGCGACAACCGAGGTTCATCGCATACCGGCGACAATCACCTCGCGCTGTCAACGCTTTGATTTTCGCCGGATTTCGATTCAATCCATCGTGGAGCAGCTGCGGCTGATCGCGACTCAGGAAAACATCAGCGTTGACGATGGCGGCCTGTCGGAAATCGCGATCCAGGCCGATGGCGCCCTGCGCGATGCGTTGAGTCTGTTGGATCAGTCACAGATGGCCATCGAAGGTGTGATCACCCGCGCGGCGGTGCGCAATTTAATCGGTGTCGTCGATATCAGCTTTATTGGCGATCTGGTTTTAGCGCTGATCGAGTCGGACCCCACAGGCATTTTATCCGCCGTGGACACATTGGTCATGGAAGGCAAGGACATTATTCGCTTTACCACCGACCTCGCTCAGTACTATCGCAACCTGATGATTTGCAAAGCTTGTATGGACCCCGCCTCTCTTTTGACAGTCACAGCTGAGGAACTGGGGCAATTGCAAGATCTCGCGGCACGATACGCGCAACCGGAAATCGTGACCATTATAAAAAGTTTGTCCAAATTACTTTCTGATTTGCGCTGGATAACCAATCCCCGAACTTTGCTCGAAGTCAATCTACTAAGCCTGACCGGCACCAGAAATCAACCAACCGAGACGGCACAGATGAACATCGTCGAACATAAGCCGGGCGCGCCCCCCGCGCAAACAAGAATAACGGCGGTCCCTAATGACGCGCTGAACGCTCCAACCACATCCATACCCGATGTGGCGGCAGATGACGCAGATGACAAGGTATCCACAGACAAGGCGGATCCACAGACCGCGGTTCTTCCATCCATAGAGCGAGTGGACCAATCTCCGAAAGAGCCGCCTATTGGGCGCTCAACACCTGTCGCCGAAAGCGAAGAACCCGCATCCCGCCAATTGAATGGCGAATCGCCATTATGGATCCGCGCCTTGGAGATCTTGATGGATCAAGACGCGCTGATCTACATGTTCGCTAAAACCGCATATGTCTCCGGAACCGCGGACGAGATCATCTTGTCATTCGCGCCACAGCAAAAAGAAAACTATAACATCCTGAACGGGCAACGTGGCGAAAGGCCATTACAAGAGGCGCTGCGCGAGGCCAACAATGGCAAGGATATTAAACTGAGGCTCTCATGCGGAGAGTTTGACACCGCGGAGGATGCCTTTAGGCAAACGGATCGGACAGCGACCGCGGGAACCATGGCACCCGGTCAGGAGTGGGCTACCCGTGTGATTGACAGCGCGCAGACTTTGGGAATCAAAGTGCGCGTGGACACATCGCCTACAGACGATTCAACGGAGTGACGATTAATTTGTGATATAAATGAATTTCGTATGGTTATGCGAAATCAACCGCGATGTCTTTCGCGGAGTTTTAGGAGGAACGAATGGCCAAAGGTAGACGAGGCGGATTTCAAGGCGGTGGCAAAGGCGGACCGAACATGAATCAGCTATTGAAACAAGCTCAAAAAATGCAAGAGGAAATGCAAAAAGCCCAAGAGGCGATCGACACAATGGAAGTTGAATCGACCGCCGGCGGCGGCATGGTCAGAGTCAAGGTCAACGGAGAGCATCAGGTGACCGAGATCGAGATCAAGCCCGAAGCTGTGGATCCGGATGACATTGAGATGTTGCAGGATCTAATCATGGCCGGTGTCAATGACGCCATGCGCAAGATGGATGAGGAATCCGCCAAACACATGGGTTCGGTCACCGGCGGCATGGGCGGCTTAGGCGGGCTCGGTAAAAATACCGGGATGCCGTTTTAATGAGCAGTTACGATAGTCCGGCGATTCATGAACTGATCACACAACTGGGTCAGCTACCGGGTGTCGGGCGAAAAACCGCCCAACGCCTGGCATTTCATATCCTTGGAATTTCCAAAGAGGACGCCACCAAACTCGCGAACGCGATTTTACAGGCAAAAGAGCGCACCCATCTATGCCCGATTTGTTGTGATCTCACCGATCGGGAGATTTGCGAAATTTGCGCTGACCGGACCCGTGATGACAGTGTGGTCTGCGTTGTTGAAAGTCCTATGGACGTGACCGCGATGGAGCGCACCCGCGAGTACAATGGAAGATATCATGTGCTGCATGGCGCGATCTCGCCGATGAAGGACATTGGTCCGGAACAGCTGCATCTGAGAGAATTGTTGTCCAGGCTGAGGGAGCATAGCGAAATTACCGAGATCATCCTGGCGACCAACGCCACCGTCGAAGGTGAGGCGACCGCGACCTATATCGCCCGCCTGATCAAACCCGCGGGGATCCGAACAACACGAATCGCCCATGGAATTCCAATGGGATCAAATTTGGAATATGCTGACGAAGTCACATTGACCCGCGCCTTGGAGGGCCGTCAGGAAATTTAGGGTTGAAATGAGATCAGTTGATTGGTCCCATGATCAATGAGTCTCATTTTTAACCATTTCTGTCGCCAACCATTTGCTTTAACTGTTCCTTCATTTTTTACCGGCATATGTGGCCTTGTTGTCGGCAGCATGAATACAGATATAACAGAGAAATATATTCCGGTCTGTTTTACCGGGTTCCAATGGGTAGTTCAATCAGAAAGCTCAATAGACTTCGCGACATAATCTTCTTTTTCATCATCCAGATCTCAATATACTAAGTATTCTCTTCAGTTTTCAAACATGGTGTCCGGACACATATGTCAGTGTTCCATTCGTCAATCTCACGCAAATCGTACCAACAAAATCGAAATGGATGGCCGCGAAAACTTTTCCGGTATTCGTATGATTTCTGATCAAGTCCGTTTGTTCCGGCACCTCGATGTTTTCATCTTCAGCGTCTGAAATAATTGACGGAGCACTTTTCAGATAATTTATTTTATAATCTCGTCGATGTCATCAGGATCCACCTCAATCCCATCGGCCAAATGTTTCTCGTATTTTATAACCATAGATGTGATTAATTGCAAAAATTAGATAAAGTTTTTGCAAACTCACAATCAAATATACTCCGATGTTAATCAATATGTGATAATATATAGTAATCGTCATGTTAAATAGAAAATATGCGAACAATCATTCACAAAAATATAAGGAATCAGGAGGCAAAAAATGAGTACCAGAGATGAATCCACTCAGTTTCCTCAACCATACTTCACCGATGAAGTCATACATTTGGTCAACGACATCAATGTCACATTCCAGAAGTTGTTTCACGAGTTTTATGCTCCGTACGGTTTGACGTTTGTCCAAATACCGGTCCTGATGGCGCTGCGTCGCTATGGAGTCATGACCGTCTCACAGCTGGGCAAGGAATTGGAGATTGGCTCCAGCAACATCACACCGCTTTGCAAACGTCTGGAAAACGCCGGTTTGGTTACACGCACCCGTTCCACCGAAGATCAGCGAGTCGTCCATGTGGAAATCACACCTCACGCGTTGGATCTGATCAATAAAATCGAGCGTTCAATTTCCGAAGTCACCTCAATGAGTGAAAGAAATGAGGAAGATAACGAGATCATCATCAAGGGGCTGCAAAAACTGTATGAACGCCTGGTTGAATTAAACAACAACGCCGAAGAAATGAATCAGAACAATCGCAGATGAGCCGGAAACAAGCATTAAACGATCGCAAACGAATCATCAGGAAGAATTTTCTTCCCTGGGGACGGATTATTTTCGTGGTCGCGGCCATGCTGTCACAAATATTTTTAATTGCCTGGGGGGTCAAGAGCGCCTCCCAGCTCTCTCCTTTTATCAGCACCGCTTTGCTGTTGCTAAGTATTCTTGTATCCATCAAAATATGGAACAGCGAGGTCAACGCCTCCTACAAATTCCCCTGGATCTTGTTGATCATCATGTTCCCTTTGGGCGGCGGTCTATACTACTTGATATCCGGTGTGCCAAAAACGAATCGCTGGGGATTGCGTAAATATTCAAAAAATAGCCGCAAGATTAAAAGTCGACTGTTTAAAGACATGGACTGTGATATGCCGGATGACATTCCGCCGGAAATCAAACGTCAGTCCACATTGTTAAACCATTCGTCCGGCTATCCTTGCTACACCAACACAAAAATTGATTATTTCTCGAGCGGCGAGGCACAATTTAAAAAGATGATCGAGGATCTAAAAGCGGCCAAAGAATCCATTTTTCTTGAGTATTTTATCATTTCCAAAGGCGAGCTATGGGATGAATTATTTGCCATTCTCGCGGAACGAGCCAAAGCCGGCGTGGACATTCGAGTGATCTATGACGACATCGGATCGATTTGGAATCTTCCACCTCGTTTTATAAAAAAACTGGATGAGTCCGGCATTCAGGCCAAGGTGTTCAATCCTCTATCCACCCTACCCTCTTTTATCTTCAACAATCGGGATCATCGTAAAATAGTGGTCATTGATGGAAAAATCGCATACACCGGCGGCACCAATCTGGCTGATGAGTATGTGAACGCGATCGAACGGTTTGGTTATTGGAAGGATGCGGCGATTCGGCTGGAAGGTCCGGCGGTCCGCAGCTTCACCATTATGTTTCTCTCTCTTTGGAATCACATGAATCGCCAGCTAAAAAAAGATATCAATGACTTTGAGGCCTATCTTCCCGAAACCGAAAAACCAGCGTGCCCTCTCGATTTCGACGGAGACGAAGCTCCAGTGAAAAAATTCGACTGTGATTCAGGCTATGTGATGCCCTTTGACGACATTCCGGATGATCTTCACGCGATTGGTCTGGACACCTATCGCGCGATGATTCAGCGGGCGAACCATTCGGTGCGAATCATGACGCCGTACCTGGTGCTCGACGATGGAATGATAGAGGCGTTGACGACCGCCGCCGCAAGCGGAGTGAATGTCGAAATCATCACGCCACATATTCCCGACAAACCATACGTCCTTGAAGTGACTCGCTCGTACTACAGCAAATTGATCGAACAGGGTGTCAAGATTTATGAGTTCACACCGGGATTCATTCACTCAAAAGTTGTCCTGGTCGATGATCAACTGGTTGTGGTCGGCACCATAAACTTCGACTATCGATCTTTTTATCTGCACATGGAGTGCGCTGTCTGGATGTATCGGGTAAATTGTATCGCCGATATCAAGCGCGATTTCGATCAAACCATCGCGGTCTGCCAAATAATCTCTTCCGAGGATCTGAAACGCCGTGGTTTTTGGAAACGTTCCTGGCAGACATTCCTGCGGATGTTCGCGCCGCTCATGTGATTTCAAGCACCTCTATGATCCCGGCTCCTGTTATGCGCGCCGAATCATGCGATGCCTGAATCCAATCTGACGGAAAGGCGGTCACTCTCCAATCACCTGAAAAATCACTTCCCGAGTCCGATCTCTTGTGTCACATTCAATCAATGTCAGGTTTTGCCACGGCCCAATCGTGATCTGCCGATCGACAAATGGAATCGTGATGAACGGCGAGAGCAAAGCCGCTTTGATGTGACTGGAGCCGTTGTCATCGTGCCACGTTTCATGATGTCTATAATGAATCACTTTGCCTGTCTCGTCCTGATACGGTGAAAACACGTCCATCGCGGCTTTTAAGTCATGGCGCACTATGCCGGGTTCAAACTCCAACGTTGTCAGACCGGCGACACCGCCTGTTGTGAAACCCGTGATGATGCCCGACGCGATATCGTGTTCGCGACAGGCTTCCGAGACCGCTTGCTGAAAATCTTCGGTGATGTCAATCATGCCCATATGCTTTTTTGTGTGATAGGTTTTCTTGGAAGTGTGGACAGCCATGTGTATTCCTTTCAAAAATAAAATTTAAATTCAACCGGAGATCCGGTTCAACTCTTCGATCTGTCGCGAATTGGCGTCCAGTTTTTTTGTGCGCGTGCACCAAACACTCAGCAAAAACAGCGCTGTGGAGAAAAAACCCAAGACGGTGTACGCCAGCGTCAAGCTGTACGCCTCAACCAGCTTTCCCGTAATCAACGGAATTCCACTGATGCCGATCGCCACAAAGAATTGAAACACACCCATCGCGGTCGTGCGTTTGCTGGTTGGTATCTCGACGGTCGCCTCACCGATCGCGAACGAGACAATGAATCCGGCGTATATGCCCGCCAGGATTTGCAAGAGATAAAGCTGTTTGATCGTGGTCGCGTACGGCGTCAGAAAGCAAAAGATCGCCACACAGAACAAAGAAAATGGGATCATGATTTTCGGGCCAAAATTTCTGACAAATTTAACAGCGGCAAGAAATGCGCAAAGGACCGCGAAAAACATGAACACCAGCATGCTGATTCCAACTTCCAGATCGCCGCCGCCCTTATCGAGAATGATTTTGGTGTTAAAAGAGGTCGCGGTGGCCAACACGATACCGGTCTGACCGACCGCGAAAATGGAATAAAACAGCAGTCGCTTATTTTTAAATACAACCCATAAATCAGAAAGCTGAATCTTCTGCGGCACGGTCTCACTTTGTACGTTATGCGCGGCATGATTACTTTGTTCTTCACCATTTTCTTCCAGAGTGAACGACAGCACGGTCGCGATCAGCGCGGCTCCGACACTAAACCAACAAAGTGTCGCCATACCTACTTTGCTATACACAAGCGCGCTTAAAACGAAACCGATCAACTGCCCCATTTGGTTCGCCGCCATCATGATCGTACTGGATTTTTGCATATTGCTCTCATTGAAGAAGCGAGTGAAATAGACCAGGAAAACGATCCACATCGCCGCGCCGACTCCGGACAAAATATTGCCAATTAAAAATCCCGTGGCGTTCAGCGCCAACAGCCTGACGATCGAGGCGACGGCCGGCATGAAGACACCGATTAAAATATATGGTTTCTGTTTTCCCTGCAGATCGATCATCACACCCAGAGGCGGACGCAGCAGGATTTGCGCGAAGCCATATGCGCCGGTGATCAGGCCGATCATGAAGCTGCCGGTCCCCAGATCAGTTAGAAAAGCTGTCTGATAAGGCAAATATACGTAGGTGGAAAACCAAAAAAGCGCGACAATAACAAAAGATACGATCATTTGATAGTTTGATCTTAACGGATTCGATCCTTTTGTCTGAGTCTTCCGCATAATATAACCTCCTTGAGTTGGTCAGCCATAAATCGCTCATGGCATAATAGCAAACAGGTTAATTATACAGCAAAAATGGCGCTAATGGACACGATATAAAAAGGTCCGTGTTGGAAAGATATCAAAGCGTTAAATGGGCCCGTGCACTAATCCGGCGGAGGGGAGAAATCAATCTCTTCCAAACGCACTCCGAAATAATTCGCCAAAGCGGAGACCTTGCTGATGGCGACCCCCGAAACATCACGCTCCCAGGCATTATATGTCGAAACACTGATCCCCAAGTCTCTGGCGGCCTGCTTTTGCGTGACATGTTTTCTCGCACGAAGTTCTCTTATAGAATATTTCATCTTAGTCGACCCCTATGCCTGATCCTCCGATAAATGCATACTACATGAAAATTATTCATGTGTCAACGAAACTTCTCAACTATACTGTTCTTTACTATAATAAATATAGTGTTTACTTGAATATTATTCTTATTTGTTGTAACGTGAAATCATCCAATCTTCGCGGGAGAACGCATCATGTTTTTATCTAAAAATCTACGGTATCTGCGTTTGAAAAACAATTTTTCTCAGGATCATATCTCTGATTTTTTGGGTTATAAATCATACACCACTGTGCAAAAATGGGAAACAGGCGTGGCTGAGCCGTCCATCAGCGTGTTGTCCAAGCTGGCTGATTTGTATAATGTGGATTTGGATCGATTGACCAAGAGTGATCTCGCCGCCGATGACCAAGCGCAATCCACCATGCCCTGCGATGCCCGGGCGAGATTGCTCCAGCGAGTGTATGAGATCGATGAGGAATATATTGACGCGCTGTTGCTTGTCATGGATGAATTGGAACAGGCAAAAGAATAGGTGGGTGTCATCTCTTCGCGACAGCGGCCCGACGAAGTCGAGCGAACTTGAATCGCGTCAAAATAACAACCCACCTTGGAATTCATCCCATGTTATCCAATTTTGAATCATGTCAAAGATGGTCGTGATCACTCTATTCTATGATCATGATCTGCCCGCACGGTGATGATAATCACTTGCCGCTGTGTTTGATAAACGTTCCTTCGTCCAGTTCACGAAAAGCCAAATCGAGGTCCTCTTTGGTGCTCATGACAATCGGCCCTCCCCAATGAACCGGCTCATTCAGGCGCGGACCGGAGTATAAGATAAAGCGGGTGTTCTCTTCAACCGCTTTGACCGACAGTTGCGCCGCGTTTGTCGTCAAGACTGCCTGGCGCGCGGTCGCTTTCTGACCATCGGGGAATTCCAGTCCCCCGTCAAAAATATAAAGGAACACGTTGTAGTCCGCATCGATGTCCGCCCGAAACTCGGCATTCGTTCGCAGTTCAACGTCCAAGACATTGACCGGATAGTAATCGCCTTCCATCGCGCCGGAAACATCGTTCCATCGCCCACCAATCACACGCACGGTCTTCTCGTCGTCCTCGTATCGTCCGATTTGTTCCGCAAGCAGGTCGTGATACTTCGGATCATCCATTTTGTTTGCCGCCGGCATGTTCAACCAAAGCTGAAAGCCTTTCATTTTTGGAGCGGCAAGTGGCATTTCTTGATGGATGATGCCCGAACCCGCCCGCATCCACTGGCAATCACCGGGTCCAATCTTACCGGCATTCCCAAGTGAGTCGCCATGTTCGACCTCGCCCTCTATAAGGTAGGTCAATGTTTCAATACCGCGATGTGGATGCCAGGGAAAGCCTTTGATATAGTCATCCGGATTATCCGAATCAAAAATATCGAGCATGAGGAACGGATCAAAACTTTTGACTGTCCGTAGCCCCAGCACACGCACCAGGTGAACGCCCGCTCCATCGATCGCATTGTTTCCTTGAACTGTCTTTGCTATTGTTCTGTGTGTCATAAGATTCACCTCGTTTTTTGAAACTTCGTCAAGTCTCGGCAAGGGATTTGAAATCGGTTGCTGTGAATTCGATAGCTGATCAATATACAAATGATATCACTAGTTAGTTTATAATCTCGTCTCATATGATACGGAGAGAAAATAAATTCGTTTGACACAAAACATCTCTGTGGTAGAATTAAAACGCTAATTTGAGATTGCCTGTTTCGTAAACTGGCCAACCAATCAAATTTGGAGAGATGGTCGAGCTGGCTGATGGCACCGGTCTTGAAAACCGGCGAGGGTTCACGCCCTCCGAGGGTTCAAATCCCTCTCTCTCCGCCAATACCTTTTACAGGAAATGCTGAACCCTTGAAACGTAGTGTTATCAAGGGTTCTTCCTTTTTAAATAATCGAATTCATATGCAATTAACGCTGACTCATGATGATCTCAATTTCGTCTTCATTGATGCCGACCATCGCTTCTCCAAGTGATCTGGACACCTCCAGCAGGATATCCGGTTTGTCGTAATTCTCGACCGCTCTGACAATCGCCCGCGCACGTTTGGACGGATCGCCCGATTTGAAAATACCACTGCCCACAAACACACCTTCGGCACCCAGCTGCCTCATCAGCGCCGCGTCGGCCGGAGTCGCAACGCCACCCGCGGAGAAATTCAACACCGGCAGCTTGCCGTTTTCGTGCACGAACGTCAACAGATCGACGCTTACACCATATTCTTTGGCAGCATGATATAGTTCAGCTTTGGATAGACCTCGAACATGGGCGATCTCACCGGTAATCCGGCGCAGATGCTTGACCGCCTGAATCACATCTCCTGTGCCTGCCTCACCTTTGGTACGGATCATCTTCGCGCCTTCGGACACACGACGCAGCGCCTCGCCCAAATCATGCGCGCCACAAACAAAAGGTGTGTTAAACACGTTTTTATCAATATGAAAAACCTCGTCCGCCGGTGAGAGCACTTCAGATTCATCTATAAAGTCAACGCCAATGGATTCCAGAATTTGCGCTTCGACAAAATGACCGATGCGCACCTTCGCCATGACCGGGACCTTTACCGCCTTCATGATGTTTTCGATCATTTGCGGGTCGCTCATCCGCGAAATCCCGCCCGCCGCTCGAATATCCGCCGGCACACGCTCCAACGCCATAACCGCGACCGCTCCGGCATCCTCGGCGATCTTCGCCTGCTCGACATTGGTCACGTCCATTATCACTCCACCTAAGAGCTGTTCATAAATGCTCACTTTACAACCTCCATTGACTTTGCACATTAAAATATCGATACACGTTTGTACGTATATTACATATATAGGTTTCAGAATATCTATATTCTGACTCTATTTGAATAGTCAGAATGATTAATTATAACATGACCAGAAGTACTGATCATCCTTTTGTCATCAACCAGCGCCTCCAGTAACAATTTTGGGGAATCAATCCCACCCAAACAATGAAAATGGAAGGCAGAGTCGTCCTGCCTTCCATAGTCTAATGGTTAAGTAGAGTAGAGCTTTATTTAATTGCACGAAACTCCGCCGTCAACCACAAGCGTGGATCCATTGATAAATTTACCTTCGTCGCTGGCGGCCAGAAGAACGAGAGCTGAAATGTCTTCAGATTTGCCCGGCGGAATCGAACTGTCCAAGCCGGCCATGGCGCGTTCCAAACCAAACTGGCTGAGGTTGCTTTGCGTGCTCATAATCTCAGTCTCAACCCCACCCGGGCAGACCACATTGCAGCGGATGCCTTTTTTCGCATACATGAAAGCCACGTTTTTGCTGATACCGACCATCGCGTGCTTTGACGCGGTATAGGCCGCTCCGGCACGGGCGCCACAGATACCGCCGATGGAGGCGATGTTGACGATGTTGCCACCGGTCTCTTGTTCCAGCATGACCTCCACAGCTTTGCGCATGGCCTTCACCGGTCCATCGAGGTTGACCGACATGACTCTATCCCACAGCTCATCAGTCATTTCGGTTATCGGTTTAAATTCATCCATAATACCGGCGTTGTTGACAAGGACGTCCAGTTTGCCACCTTGTTCGACAGCGTAATCGATCATACCCTCAGCCTTATCTTTGGTGGAAACATCACCGACATAGGCTAAAATCTTGCCGGCCAGGCCTTCTGCCTCTTTGACCAGCTCTTCGAGTCTCTCTTTGCGTCTGGCAACCGCGATAACGGTGGCTCCCTCTTTCGCGAAATCCAACGCGATACGATATCCCATACCCGCGCTCGCTCCGGTGACCACAACCGTTTTTCCTTCAAACCTCATAAATATTTGCCTCCTATAATATAATCTGATTATTTAATATGATGCTCTGACAATCATTAAAATCATAGCATATTTCAACAGTATATTACATGTCTGAATCAGTATAATGACCAATTATTACTCCGCGTGATTATTGTCGTCTTTCGGTAGGCATTGTTGACCGGTTGATCGTCCGTCACGTCGAAAATGCGGTAAAATAGTAACAGTGAGTGACATTTTTATGGGTTCGATCGCCAAGAGAAAGATTAGATGAGGTTATCTATGAGTAAGATATTTCAGATCGGAGTCGTCGGACTGGGCGACATCAGCGCGGTTTATCTGGACAATTTAAAAAAATATGACAATGTGGCGCTGCTCGCCTGTGCCTCTCGCGGTTTAGACAAAGCGCAAACCATCGCGGACGCTCACGAAATTCCGTGCGCGTATAAGGACGTTGACGCGCTCATCGCGGATCCGGATATCGATATCATCTTGAATCTCACCGTGCCGGAAGTCCATGGAGCGATCAACCTCGCCGCCTTGCGGGCCGGCAAGCATGTGTACTCTGAGAAACCTCTGGCCGCGACTCTCGCCGAGGCCACCGAGATTATGGATGAGGCGGAGCGACGGGGACTATATGTCGGCTGCGCGCCGGACACCTTCCTGGGAGGTCGGCTGCAGGCTTGTCGCGAATTGATTGACAATGACAGCATCGGTAGAGTCATTGGAGCGGGTGCGTACGTGGTCAGCCACGGTCATGAGTGGCATCATCCAAATCCGGATTTCTTTTATCAGCCCGGGGCCGGTCCACTGCTCGATATTGGTCCATATTATATGACAGCTTTGCTTGCGTTGCTGGGGCCGGTCAAACGTTGTTCGGCCATGTCTTCACGCGCATTTGACAAACGCACGATTGAGACACTGCCTCGCCGCGGTGAGGAGATCCCCGTCGACGTGGACACGCACATCATGGCTAATATGGAGTTTGAAAATGGCGCGCTCGTCAACCTGTTGGCCAGTTTTGACGTCTGGGATTCGGAATTGCCCCGTATAGAAATCTATGGAACCAAAGGAACCATTTGCATCCGCGATGTCGACCCCATATCCGGTCCCAATTTATTTGGCGGCGAGATTTGGCTGCGCACAAAGGAGAACTATCGCTGGGTAACAAACCCTCGACCGGCGACATTGTCGGACTGGACCATCGTTGAGCACAATCATCCGTTCAACGAGACAGGACACGACATCAACAGCCGCGGCATCGGTTTGGTGGACATGGCGCTCGCCATCCGCGATGGCCGCCCGGCACGGGCAAGTGGCGCGATGGCCTATCATTCTCTGGAGGTCATGGAGTGTATTTTGAAATCAGCCAAAGAGAACCGCTATTACGAACCACAAAGTCGTTTTGAATTACCCGCTCCTTTGCCGATCAATTTCCCCCAAGAATCATAGCGGCAGAGCAATCGCCGGTCGGCGTTTCATCTGTTTCAAGCACAACAAAAAAGGCTGTCCTTGTTTTGGGGACAGCCTTTTCAATGTGGTTTGTGAATGATTCAAATCATTCATGTTCAATGGGCAAATTGATAGATCATCTAAAATCTTCCATGTTGTCGGGAGTGATCGGCAGGAACGGAACGATGATTTCCGCATCGACCTCATCGCCGTTGGCCATCGCGACCGCCGCCTGGATGGCGGTTTGCCCTTGCTTGTTCGCATCCTGATAAACTGTCATCGCAAGGCCGCCTTCAGCCATTGAGTCCAGCCCGTTAGGTGTGCCGTCGATGCCAACCACCAGGATTTCACCGGTGTCCAGTCCGGATTGCCGCATGGCCAGCACACATCCGATCGCCATCTCATCATTGTTAGCGAACACGCAGTCAAATTCTCTGTTTGTGCCCAGGAAAGTCTGCATCTTGTTTTGGGCTTTCGCGCGGTCATACTCTCCGGTATCGTCATGAACCATTTCTGCATTTGGGAAAATGGCTTTCAGTGCCGCTTCGGCCGAATCACTTCGATCGGTTGTGAACGACAGGCCAAGTGTGCCGCGCATCATGACATAGCGAACATTCTCCGCGCCTTTTTCCTTAAAATGGTTACCGACAAAATCACCCTGGAATTTACCGGCTTCTGTTTCCTTCGAGCCAACCTTGGTTGATCCGGTACCGGTCAAATCTTCTATTGGAGTGATATTTACAAACGCCACCGGAATGCCTTCCGCCGCTTTGATTACCTCCGGCCCCATATCTGTGGTGACCAATTTGGCGACAATGGCATCCACTCCCTGACCCGAGAACTGCTGAACATGCGATATTTGAGTGTTCGAGCTGTTGTTCGCGTCGACAGTGACGATCTTCACGCCCATTCGATCAGCCTCCGCCACGATCGCCGCTTCCAGTTTGCTGCCAAACTCGTCGCGATGTCCCAGACTTAGGCCAATCAGCAGATCGCCTTCCGGCTTCACGTCCTTTAGATAATCCAGCATGGCTGAGCTGTCAGCCTGCTCCGCGGAAGTCTCCGCTGTTTCTGACTCTTCAGCGGTTTCCGCTGTGGTCGTTTCCTCAATTCCGGCCGCGCTTGTTGTTTCTTCCGCGGCGGAATCTGTCTCTGCTGATTCTCCCGCGCAGGCGGCAAGAGAAAGTGACATGACAGCCGCGATAGCGATTGCGATGATCCGTTTTTTCATTTTTCACGCTCCTTGTTGTAATAGAACAATCTACCAATAGTCT
This sequence comes from uncultured Oscillospiraceae bacterium, assembly GCA_964487355.1. GTDB lineage: Bacteria > Bacillota > Clostridia > Saccharofermentanales > Fastidiosipilaceae > JAXGYX01. The sequence continues at coordinate 8,257 of CAZAPS010000001.1, read as the reverse complement.
CTTTGTTTCCGTTTCATTCATACATTTACTAAAAATTGATGTTCGCGCGTCAATCATAATAAACAAGCATTCGGCGGGGGTCGCCACCGCGCAAATGATAATTAACTATTTGCTGATCCGTAGAGGATCTGAAACAGTAAAGGTAGATTCGTGAAAAATAATCGGTTCATTTACTCATCGCGTTCTTCCTTATGCTAAGAATTGTACGCAATTATTTCAAAGTGCGTGATATTGAACTTGCTCAATATGCATAAAAATATTGTCGCTTCAGACGACGGACATGATCGCTTTAACAGCTTCGGCGGTCGTTGTCTCGGGGAAGAGCTCATACCCGACTATTCCTTTGTAGCCATGTTCTTCCAGCGCTTGGTATACGCGCGGATAATGAATCTCACCGGTCCCCGGCTCATGGCGACCCGGACAGTCAGCGACATGGACATGCCCAATGATGTCGACATAGCTCTCGATGTTGTTGCATAGATTGCCTTCATTCAATTGCATGTGGTAGGCGTCAAACAGGATTTTCAGTTTAGGAGAGTCGACCATACGGCAGACCTCCGCGGCCATCTGTGTGTTGACCAGGAAGTTGCCCACATGATCTGAAATGATGTTCAGGCCTTCGAGGTTCAGGTTGATATCATATTGCTCCGCCAGGTCGGCCGAACGCTTCAACATTTCATACATGTTACAAAGTTTAACTGTGTGACTGAGCTCAGCGTAATCGTGGATGACCAGACCGCCATCACCTAAACCATTTGAGTGAATGGTGACACTCAGCGAGCCAACTTTTTTCGCCGCTTCCAGTGAAGTCTCCAAAAACGCGAGGTAGTCGGCATTGTGCGCAGGACCAATCAAAGAAAGCTCGGCGTCTCCGTTGAATCCACAAATACCAATGCCGGCGTCTTCGGCCGCTTTACGCACTGCGTTCAAGTCTTTGTCAGTCCAGCTCCAAAACTCCACATACTCAAAACCATCATTCTTCGCCGCAGCGAAACGGTCGAGGAACGGAATCTCAGAATACATCGGTTCGATACAGGCACTTCGTTTCAGTTTCATATTTTCTCCTCCATATGGATTGTACCTGCGCCGGATCGGAAGACGCAGGTACAGCTCAATTTAATGTTGATTCATCAACAGTCTCAGATGTATTTTGTTTTGAAAATCTTATTGGAAATCAGCCATGTTGTCCGGGGTGATCGGAAGGAACGGAACATAGATGTTCGCGTCGACATCGTCACCGTTAGCCAGTGCAACAGCGGCTTTGACAGCAGTCGCGCCCTGTCCGACAGCATCCTGATACACGGTCATCGCGATTCCACCGCTCGCCATTGAATCCAGTCCGGTGACTGTTCCGTCAATACCGACTACCGGTATTTCTTTCGGATCAAGTCCGGCAGATTCCATCGCCGAGATGCAGCCGATGGCCATTTCATCATTGTTGCAGATCACGGCGTCAAACTCTTTGCTGGTGCCGAGGAATGTCTGCATCATATTCTGAGCTTCAGCGCGGTCATACTCACCAACGCCATCATAGATTAGCTCGGCGTTCGGGAAGACTGCTTTCAGCGCATTTTGCGCGCCATTTGTACGCTCGGTTGTATAGGAAAGGCCCTGTGTGCCCTGCATCATGACGAAGCGGACGTTGTCGACACCTTTTTCGGTGAAATAGTCAGCCAGGAACTCGCCTTGCAGACTACCGGCTTCCAAGTTGTTGGAGCCGACTTTGGTCGAACCGGTGCCGGTCAGATCCTCATCCGGATTGATGTTGACAAATGCGACAGGCACATCGCCAGCGGCATTCAAAATTTCCGGACCCATATCTGTGGAAACCAGTTTGGTAACGATGGCATCCATACCCTGACCGGAAAATTGTTGAATTTGACCGATTTGAGTGTTGGCGTTGCTGTTCGCGTCAACAGATGTCACCGACAGGCCCAAGGCTTCCGCCTCAGCCATGATCGCGGCTTCCAGTTTGCTGCCGAACTCGTCGCGCCAGCCCAAGGCCAGACCCAATTTAAATCCTTCTTTATTTGGTTTGACTGTCTCCAGCTTGGCCAGCTGCTCTGAGCTGTCAAGCTCATCATCAGCGGCGGCCGCGGTGGTTTCTTCCGCTTCAGCCGCAGTGGTCTCTTCGGCTTCAGCCGTAGTGGCCGCGGTCGTCTCATCGGCTACAGTGGTCTCCTTTTCGGAACCTCCACCACAGGCAACTAAAGACATAGCCATGACAGCGGCAATCGCAAGAGCGAAAATACGTTTTTTCATTCTTTTTTCTCCTTCCTGATTGAGAACAAATTTGTCCGATCCTGACATTAAGATAGTATGTAATATTTATATTTGTCCGCGTGGCGGACAGGTTGAGATTTATTTACTGATTGTCTGTTTCAAGGCGTCAATCGAGGTTAACACACCGGCTTCGGTACTCATTGTCAGATCTTCCATCTCCAGTGAGACATGTCCGTTGTATCCCATCATGCGACATACCGAAAAGAATTCTTTCCACCAGCCCAGGTCCTGTCCGCAGCCAACAGCCACGTAGTTCCAGGTGCGGTTGGCAGTGTCTGTTACCGGTTTGCTCTCGGGCAATCCGTTCACATCCGCCATGCCACGCTCGATGCGGGCATCTTTGCCATGAATATGGTAGATCGCTCCTTCAAGCGCTCTGGCACTGGCAATCGGGTCCGCACCCATCACGATCAAATGAGAGGGATCCAGGTTGATGCCGACAATCGGATCGACTCCGTCTCTGAGTTTCCAAAGAGTCTCAGGGTTGTAGACCAATTGACAGGGGAATTCCTCGATCGCGATCTGCTCCAGACCATGATCTTTGGCGAAAGACGCGAATTTTTTCCACCAGGGGAACGCCACGTCTTCCCATTGATACCGTACGGTCTCGACCATATAGTCCGGCCAGGACACAGTCGAGGTGATCCAGTTGGGTGTTTGGTCGCCGGGCGCTCCCGCCGGCAGTCCGGACATCATGACAATTTTTTTGACGCCGAGTTTCTCAGCCAGCAAAACTGTGTCATAGGTCGTTTTCGTATGGTTCTCACCCATCTCACCGGGAGCGAGCGGATTGCCTGAGCAGTTCAACGCGCTGATTTCCATGTCGCGTTTCTCCAGCTCCTCTTTAAATGCTTTGACTTTGTCGTCATCGGCCAACAGTTCCTGTGTCTTGGTGTGTGGACAAGGGCCCCAGCCGCCGGCACTCATCTCCACCGCGTTCACACCCAAGGATTTCACTTTGTCGAGCATCTCGGTGAAGCTCAATTCCGCATACACGTCAGTACAAATCGCTAATTCCATTTTTCCCTCCTTGAATTTTTTCGAAAGGTTGAGCAATTATATTTGGTCTACTCTTATTTATAAAAATCCGAACGTTCTTCCAGTTCAATCGTGACAGTGGTCTGCGTGTCCCGCGCTTTGGACGCGGCGCTCGCGGTCACCTGGCCCACGTAACCATCCCAAGCCGTCGGACCGTCGACACGACCTTCTTTTGTCGCGTTGATCCACTCTTGGAACTCGGTGTCATAGGCCTCACCAAATCGTTGGCTCCAGTCGGTGGTGATGTTTGAATACCGCTTGCCGTCGGCGCGCACCTGCAGATAGGGCGCCTCGGGTAGATTCATCACACCATCTTCACAGACAACCTCGCATTTGATCTCATAGCCATAGCCACAGCAGACAAATGCCTCAACGTCGATATGCACGCCTGACTCTGTGGTCAAGAACATGATCTGTGGATCTTGCAGGTTCTCGTGCGCGTTGCGGGTTTTTTTCGGGAAGACGACACTTGCCGTTTTATAGTCTTCATTCAGCAACCAGCGCAACACATCGATTTCATGAATCATCGAGTTTTCGACCGCCATTGGGGTGTCATAACTCTCATCGACTGTTTCGTTGCGGTGCGCGCAATGAAGCATCAAGGGTTCGCCCAACACACGCTTGTCAAGCGCTTCTTTCAATTGTCTATAACCGGCGTCGTAGCGGCGCATGAATCCAACCTGAACCAGATGTTTTCCACCCGCGACTTCGGCGTCCACAATCCGCTTGGCGCCATCCGCTTGGGGCGCGAGGGGTTTTTCACAAAAGACAGGTTTGCCGGCTTTTATGGAAGCCATGACGAACTGTTCATGATATTGGTCTGCGGTGGTCACCACGATGGCGTCAATTTCCGGAGCGTTGATCAATTCTTCACCGGTCTCGTAAAACGCGCAACCGAGTTGTTCGGCGATCGTACGTCCAAATTCCTTGTTCACATCGGAAACGGCAATCACTTTGCCACCTTGCAACTTTTGGTTGATGCGCTCGAAATGCGTGCGACCAATGGCACCCGTTCCGATCAAACCAATTTTCAGAATGTTGTCCCCCATAAAATCTGCCTCCTTCAATTAAAAATGAATCCTTGCTTTGGTACTCAGCCTGTTTATGATGGTATGTTCTCTTTGACAATGATTTCAAATGGGACATGCACATGCCCTTCAATGATACCTTTATTGAATAGTAGATGAGCCAACACTTGTTTGATCGCCACGTAGCCTTGTCGCTCAGGATTGCTGCCAATCGTGCAGGTGATGACATTTGTGCGAATCAAATCCAAGATATCAGGATATGTTTCGAAGGTGACGACTTTCAGTGTCCCCTGGCGTTCCAGTTCGGTAATCGCTTTGCCCATCGAGGAGACCTTGCCGCAGGTTATGAACAGTCCTCTAAGATCCGGATGATCTACTAATAGATCGATTGTGGCGTTAAACGTTATTTTGCTGTTTTCATGTGTCTCGATCACAGGCAAGAGCTGCACATCGGGAAAACTGTCACGCATAATGTCTTTAAAGCCAATCTCTCTTTCTTCCACAGAGAACACCGCGTTGTTGGTTGACAGCACGCCGACCTTGCCAACACCGCCAACAAATTCTCCCATCAGTTTCGCCGCGGTTCGCCCGGCTTTCATCATATCCTGTCCCACAAAAGTGACGCGGCCGTCAGAGTCCAAATCGCTGTTGACGGTGATAATTAAAATTCCAGCGGCCTTGGCCAGCCGCATCGCCTCCGCGATGCGCGGTGAAATCATCGTCTGAATCAGGATGGCGTCCACTTCGTCGTGAACCGCCGCCTCAATCGCCTCCACCTGCTGCGCCACGTCAAATTGTGAGATTGTGCGCACATAGAGTTTGCAATCAAACGCTTCATACTCTTCAATCGCCGACCACATCCCCTTGCTGACTTCCAGACTGGAATCCACATCAAGAACCAATGCCAGCAGGCGGATCGAGCGTCGCACGCCCGGTTCGTTCTTACGAAACGCATTTGTGTTGTATGAAAGATCTTCGATCACTTTAAGAATTCTGCGACGTGTCAATTCGCTGACACCCGGTCTGTTATGTATGACCTTGTCCACTGTCGAGCGATGAACTCCGGCTACTTCGGCGATTTTTGATGTGGTGACTTTCATATAATTTATACTTTCAATGTTTGTTGTATATAAACTTTAACCAATCAAAACAGTTCGGGCAATTGATCAATCAAACAACATTTTTGCTCTAAAATTAACAATTACGACAAATTGTGTGTTTTAATTGTCGTTTTGTCGCTTTATCGATCTAATTTATGCATAAAATGATCGTTTGTGATCGTATTTTCTCATATACCTGTAATTTTTCTTATTACTTTGCAAGATTTCCAGATATATCGCAAGTTTTGAGCGACACTGTGTAGTTTTTCCAATCACAATATAGCCATTTCGGGGCACTGCTATGTCAAACATTCAAATTGCTCAAAAGGAAGGATATGCTACCATTTTATATAATCAACAAATTGTAAAAATTAAGTGCTTTGGGAGCTTGTATGCTGACTTATCCGATGGCCGAACGTGGCGAACTGAGCTTATACGAATTTCTTTATCGCTGTCTACGTGCCGATATTGTTTCGGGCGTCCTCCAACCCGATGACAAGCTGCCATCGAAACGCTCGTTGGCGCAAAACCTCGCGGTCAGCGTCATCACAGTTGAGCATGCTTACGAACAACTCCAAAGTGAAGGTTATGTCTACTCCATCGAAAAAAAGGGTGTTTATGTAAATCAGCCCGAACAAAAGATCCCGGTGATCCAATCATTGAGGACGACTTCATTAAAGCCAAAAGTTCAGACGCAAAAATGGTTTGCGGATTTCACCGGTGGTGAAATTCCAAAGGAGCATTTCCCGATTGATACTTGGGCAAAATCGCTGCGCAAATCATTGCGCAGCGAACCGGAACGACTGCTCGCGCCGGTGCCGTCCGCCGGGCTTTATGAACTGCGCCAAGCCATCGCCTCACATTTGATGGAATACAGGGGGATCGAAACATCACCTGAGTTTATCATCGTGGGAGCGGGCGCGGAGAATCTATATGATCGGTTGCTCCAACTATTGGGGCGAGGCCATGGCTACGCCACCGAGGATCCGGGCTATCAAAAGTTTAGACATATCATGGAGGCCTCCGATGTCAGATGTGTCGGCATACCGCTTGACCACGATGGATTAAGCGCTACCGCGCTAAAGCAAAGTGACACGCGGATCGTGCATTTATCACCCTCCCACCAATTTCCTACCGGCATTGTCATGCCTGCCGGGCGCCGAGAGGAAATCTTATCCTGGGCAAATTCGACTGCCGGTCGTTGGGTGATTGAAGATGATTACGACTGTGAATTGCGCTTGCGCGGGCGACCCTTTCGCACCATGTTCAGCATGGATAAAAACAACCGTGTCATTTACATGAATACTTTCTCACGGACACTTTCTCCCTCTTTCCGCATCGCTTACATGGTTTTGCCACCCGAGCTGCTGACCCGCTGGCAAAACAAGCTCTCATTTTACCGCAGCCCTGTTCCCAATCTTGAGCAAATCGCGTTGGCTGACTTCATTGAAAACGGCTCATTTGGCCGACATATCAATCGCATGAGAACAATTTACCGTGCCGGGAAATTGAAAGTGCAAAGTTTGATCCGCCAGTCTTCAATGGCTCGCCACGTTGAGATCATTGAACAAGAGGCCGGTCTGCATTTCATGCTGGAAATCCGTCCGCCAAAAAACGCGATAAACAATGAAAATGTAATGAGTCGACTGAAGCAGGAGGCTTTGAAGCAAGCTGTAAAAATATCATGCTTGCCGGATTATCGATTGCCAGCGCAAAGTCTCTCCAAAGAACGAAATAACGGATCGGGTTTTTTCATCTTGATCAACTACACGGGCATCAGCGAGGAGAATAGGGAAGAAGCGGTCAGGCGGCTTTCTCATGTCGTATGCGAGGTGATCGACACCATCTAGAAAGAGTTGTCTGTTAATGAAATCGCAAACTGGCTTTAGCGAATAAAACGATCAGTCAAATACATGATCAGCGGGAAGGTTCCGGTGAACACAATGGTGGACTGAGCAACCGAAAAAGAAGAAAACTCAGCTTCACAATCGTGCTGTTCACACAACATCACCGTGGTGGCCGCGACGGGCATTGCCGAAAGCGCGATCACCGTTTTACGCAACACGATATCAAAAGGCAGGAAACGCATGACGGTCAAAGTCACAAGTGGAACGACCAGGCAGCGCAACAGAGTAGTCAGCGCAAGGTACTTGTCGTTGAAAATTTGTGAAAAATCTGCCTGCGCGATCATGCAGCCGATCGTCAACAGACTCAATGGGGTGGATAGTCCACCCAACGTCTGTAAAGTTTCTTGCAAAACTGCCGGCAATTTGATTTGAAAAATCAGCAGTGCCAACATAATCACGAACGATAGGTTGAATGGAGTCAGCAGCATCGATTTAAATGAGTTTCGGTCCGTCTCAGTCAATAGTTGGCGGCCAACCGTAAAGATAAGAAAATTGAAAACCGCGGTGAAAATCGAAGCTAAAAACAATCCTTCGGCGCCAAACATCCCCGTCACGATAGGATAGCCCACGAACATCACATTCCCAAATGTGACGCTCAACGCGCCGGCTTTGCCTTTGGACACGCTCGGATACCATTTAGAGCCGATGTGTTTCATGAATAAAAATAAAGTGAGATGGAAAACGACCGATGACGCGAAAATATACAGCACACGCATCCATTCTGACCCACTAACCGAAAGCGAGCCACTCGCGATGATGGCGGACGGAATCGCGATCTGCAAAACGACCTTTGTCAGGCTGGCTTTGATCGCAGAATTTAATATCTTTAGCTTGAACGCGGCGAAACCAACCAACGTCAACAGGACAATCATTGTGATTTGTCGAAACACTTCTTCCATAC